>NZ_VWWO01000001.1:700613-1401226 GCF_011752935.1 Chitinophaga sp. Cy-1792 | reverse complement strand
GCAGGTACTGGCGTAATTACTGAGCTTGGGGATGCCTACCCTGGCTATAGCGGCCAAATACCCAAAAGTTGTGCAATGGTTTCTGAAATATTAAGACAAAATGGCTATAGCACCTTTTGGGTAGGAAAAAATCATAATGTACCAGATTGGGAAACCAGCATTTCAGGGCCATATGATCGATGGCCTACTTTACAAGGCTTTGATCACTTTTATGGGTTCATTGGTGGAGAGTGTAATCAATGGCAACCTGCAGTATACAGGGATAATTCACCTGTAGAAATGGAAGTCCCTAAAGGAAAAGAATCATCATATACCTTGAATGATAATCTCGCCGATGAAACTATAAAGTATATATATCAACAAAAATCCGTGACCAGAGACAGGCCATTCTTTATGTACTATTCGCCTGGTGCTACGCATGCGCCACATCATGTACCAAAGGAATGGATGGACAAATATAAAGGCAAATTCAGCCAGGGATGGGATAAATATAGAGAAGAAGCCTATCAACGTCAATTGAAACTTGGTGTAATCCCAAGTGATACTAAACTTACTTCCAGACCTAAAGAAATTCCTGCATGGTCCAGTTTGAGTGCTGACCAAAAGAAAATTGCCGAAAGACTGATGGAAGCTTTTGCTGCTTATACCGCACAAACAGATTATGAAATCGGCAAAATTCTGGATGCACTGCAAAATATCGGGCAACTTGAAAATACATTGGTAATCTGTGAAATCGGAGATAATGGTTCTTCCATGGAAGGAAGTTTAAATGGTCTGTTTAACGAAATGCTTGGATTAAATGGTTTGCAGGAAGATCCCGCAACTGTTTTAAAGCATCTTGATGAAATAGGTGGCCCTAAGAGTTATAACCACATTCCTGTGGGCTGGGCCTGGGCAATGAACACTCCCTTTCAATGGGGAAAACAGATCGCCTCACATCTGGGAGGAACACGTAACCCATTGGTGATATCATGGCCAGGACACATCACTGATGTAGGTGGTGTGCGTTCACAGTTTCATCATGTTATTGATATTGTACCTACAATCCTGGATGTAGCGCATATCCAACAACCAGAAGAAGTGAATGGTGTAAAACAAAAGCCTATAGAAGGTGTAAGTATGGTATACACATTTAAAGACGCAGGTGCCACCAGCCCACGAAAAACCCAATACTTCGAAATGTTCGGTAATAGGGCATTATACAATGATGGCTGGATTGCAACCTGCCGGCATGGAAGATTACCATGGGAAAATCAGGGCAGCTATTCCTTTGACAAAGATGTCTGGGAGCTGTACGACCTGGATCATGACTTTAGTGAATCTAATAACTTAGCCAGTCAAAATCCACAGAAACTAAAGGAGTTGCAGGATATGTTTTGGGTAGAGGCTAAAAAATACAATGTACTTCCTCTCGATGATAGGTTTATTGAACGTGCGGACCCAACATTAAGGCCTAGCCTGATAGAAGGGGTTACTAAGTTTACTTACTATCCAGGAACAGTCCGAGTTGCCGAAAACTCATCACCGAATATTAAGAACAAATCCCATACTATCACAGCAAGCCTTAATAAGACCGGGGATGGTGTAATCGTTGCTGCAGGTGGCACTGTAGCTGGTTATGCATTATATGTAAAAGGTGGAAAACTTATTTACGACTACAACTATTTCAGCAATACACATTATATAGTTACGTCAACGCAAATTTTGCCGCCGGGGCCATGCATCGTAAAAATGGAGTTCAACTATGAAGGTGGGGGTGTTGGAAAAGGTGGTACGGTTACATTGTATCTTAATAATAAGAAGATTGGTCAAGGAAGAGTGGATAAAACAGTGTTCGGACGTTTTTCTGCTGACGAAACATTTGATGTTGGAGAAGATTTGGGCTCTCCTGTTGGAGATTACAGCGCACCATTCACTTTTAGAGGAAGTATAGGTAAGGTAGATATTGATTTAGCACCGGCAAATCTTACAAAAGCAGATTTGGAAAAGATAGATAAAGCAAAAAGAAATGTGGCTATAGGAATTGAATAACTAATTGTATGTTCCTATACAATAGGTCCAGCATGATTCGAACCTTAAATACTTTAAAATCAATAGCAAAATCAAGAAGGAAAATATTTAAAAATAGAAAACCCGCTCTACGAGCGGGTTTTCTATTTTCCGTCGGGGTGGCAGGATTCGAACCTACGACCTCCACATCCCAAATGTGGCGCGATACCGGGCTACGCTACACCCCGAAACTTTTTATCCGGTCGCAATCTCAGTGTGTATTCCTTCAATTGCGGGATGCAAAGGTAGCGATAAGTTTGTCACTTTTCCAAATCTTCTTTAAAAAATTTTAAAAAAAATACTGCTGAGCATCAAAAACTTATGCAGAAACCAGTTCAACTAACACCACTAAACCTTTTACTACATTACATTACAGCCAAAACACAACATCTTGCAAACAGCAATTATTTTTTCTTATAAATTTTGAACCTTAGCAGTATTTCGGCCTGCATGCGTGCTTTTATGTTACTGGTGAGGGAGTCTGTTTTCATCAGAACGGGGATTTGTACCCTTCCACCTACCTGCCACCTGTCGTGGTTGTAAAACCCTTCTGCGGAGATACCCCAGTGCCATCGGCCCACATGTTCCCAGATAGCTGTTTTATCGCCATAGCGACTATTTTTTATCAACAGGTTGGAAGAATCGTATCGTTGGGTATAGTCGATCGCGCCTTCTCTGGCATAGAATGCCTGGATACCGGCGGCCCCGTACCATTTGTTATAAATCCTGTGCTGGTAGGCAAGTGTGGCGCTATAGCCATAGGATTTCAGGAGAATGAAGCTTTCATTTTTCCGCAAAACACCGGAATCCGGCAGGGAAGAGGAGGTCAGCTTATAGCCCGCGCTGTTATACGCCTGGGTAGCCACAACATTCAGGTCCAGACTGACAGCTGCCTCCGGGCGACCGTACTGGAGTCTTAGTCCGGGGATTAACACGGTATATGCCTGGGTTTTCCCGGCAGCTCCTTTGAGCCAGTTATCACCGGCAGGCAATGGCAGGTTCCATTGAAGCAACAGCTCCCAGGCCATACCACTACCTTTCCGAGGCGGCCGGGAACTAAATAAACGGTTTATTACTTCTTCGGGGGCCTGCAATAATTTGTGTTCATATGGCCTATTGGTAGCTACTGGTGTTAGCAGGTCCCGGATATTGGCTGCTGTTGCCGGTGCCAGGGCTCCCTGACTGGCAGATGCTACATTGGAGGTGATTGGATTTTTTGCAGGCATATCGGTGACACCGGTTGTTGATAGCAGCTGCCCGTTATCCTGCCTGGCAACGGATGGCAGGTCATTACCCTGCGGCAGATTTGCCTTAGGTTCTTTTTGCCAGAGTGTGTCTTGTGTTTTTCTGACAGATGCCTGCTGATCATTCTCCGCTTCATTTACCGATTCCTGCGGTGAGGCGTCTTTCTTACCATTTGCCTTTGTATGCCTGTTTCTTTCTGAAAGCCTGTTGGTCGCTGGTATAATGGCAAGTGACTGCCCGCTGCGAACCTGTATCGGTGGAGAAGGTGTTGCAGTATTTTGATTTTGGTGATTTTCAGGCGTTTTAGCGGCTGTTTTAACGCCAGGCACAACATAATCCTCCGAATGACTTACAGCCGTTTTTTCGTCAGCTAATGGCTTTTGCGGAGGGTTTTCTGCAACAGCATGTGAATCAGGCTGCAGTTTATCCGGATTATCAACCGTCACATCGGCCAGGGCCTGACGCTTTTCTACAATATCCTGATTTGCATTTGGAGCAATAGGTTTCGTATTGTTGGTGGCAGGGTGCAACAGCAGTGTAATGTAAATGATGCCTGTCACGCAGAGGGTGGTTACTGCTGCTATTCCTATGACGAGTTTGCCCAAAGTAATACCACCTGATTTCACAACGGCCCCTTTGACAGCTGCAGCGGCGTCTATAGCGCCAGTTACCGGCATAACAACATCCAGGCGCGCAGCCATCTGCCTCCAACCTTCTTCAGCAGGCGGAATCGGAATAGGCGGCGTTCCTTCATCCAATGGGCCGGTATTTTTAATCCTTTCACTCACGGGTTGGTATCAAATATTTAGGTAGTACTGCTCCAATATTGGTTTTAATTTGCTCCGGGTTTCACTCAGGTGCCACTTAACCGTTCCCTGGCTCATCTGTAATTGTTCTGCTGCTTCCTTTATTGAAAACCCTTCCAGGTAAAATAGCGTACAAACAGCTCTTGTCATCGCTGGAAGGGCATCCAGCAGTTTATAGATATCTGCTCCATTGAGCTTACTTAAAATGTTATTCTCTGTAACAACAGTATCCTCTTCTATCTCCCCATATACCGGCATTTTCTTTCTTCTGACTTTATCCAGCGCCACATTCCTGATCACGGTATATGCCCAGTTAATGAATTCCCCCTTCTCCGCGGCATACCGATGCAGTTGTGTAAATACCTGCAACATACCATCATTCAATACTTCCATCGCCTCCTCATCATTATTGAAAAATTTCCTGCACAATAGATAGAACACAGGATAAAACTTCTTGTAAAGTTTCTCCTGCCCAAGCCTGTCGTTGGCCAAACAATCTCTTATCAACTGATGTATGTCTTCCAATTGTTTATGCTACCGTTACAATATACACACAAGTGTATGGGTTATATCAAACAGAAAAAGTTGCCTCAGGCAAAACCTGAAACAACTGTTTTTCTTTCGAAAAAAATCACCAAAAACATTTTAATACCGTACGACAGTATCTCTACCCGGGCGAACAGTATCTTTCGGAGGATAGTACGTAGTATCCCTGCAACAAACACCTCCACCTGGTATAGTATCGCCAGGATGAATAATAACTGTATCGCCGGGATAATGAATAGTAGTATCGCCGGGATGATGAATAATAGTATCACCAGGATGATGCGTAGAATCTCCCGGATAATGATGTGACGTATCCACAGGATGGCCAGCTGAATCCAGCAGCGCTGTCTTAGCCGAGTACAGCGACTGTTTTGAATCCAGGCTGGCTTCCTTTGAGCACCCTACTATACTGCAAAAAGCCAGTACTACTCCCAAAAAATATAACGGTAAATATCTCATAGAATCATATTTATATTAAAGTAAACGGGCGTACTTTTTCAAAAGGTTGGGTCGAAAAAAAATTTTATCAGCAAAATCTCCGGATACTTATCTTGTAGCCATTCCGGCCGGCCGAAAAGCGCCACCTATAGCCGCTATCATTCACTTACACCCTAAAAATGACCACTTAGGAAAAAAGTTATACCGATCCCCATTTACATTTTCCCAGCCCCCGCATTCTGCCTAATTTCACCTTAATTATCTGCTATATCTAAGCGTTTAAACTATCTGTCGAAAATGCTACGATATCTTGTTAGCCCCTGTTATGAAGACTATTCAAACGACCGGCTGGCAAACCCCTTCCGGTCATTTGAATAGTCTTCTTTTTGGCTATAACGCAAAAAGCCACCCATTACGGGTGGCCTCGCTTTCATCTCCTCCAGTAATTATTTCAGACTAATGGTAATCTTATTACCCCATTTAATAGCAGCAGCCGGGTTAGCAGGCTCAGGATTCCAATACACCTCACGAATAGTCATCGTTTTGGTTTTTGGGTCCAATACACCGAAATGATAAGTCAGTTTCGTCTCGTCAGCACCTGACACAACACCCTTCATTGGACTGTCGGCACCCACGGTTGGCAACGCTACATCATTGTCGGGGCCAGCATAAGTATAGAATTTACTTTCATGTGCATGACCATGCAAATAAGCCTTGATATTTGTATGTTTTTTCAGGAATGCCACAAATCCACGTTGCTCGATAACATCAGCAACACTCGCGGTTTTACCAGATTTAAACATCTCATCCAATACATTATCAAACTTATCGGTGTTGTTAATACCATGATCGCCGTTAGGGTTGGTAAAATGGTTTGATACAACCGCTGGCTGATCATGTGCTACAATCACCACGGGCGTGGTTTCCGCCACTGCTTTCAGGTCACTCTCCATCCAGACTCTCACACTGCTGTCGGGCCACATCTGAATAAAACAGAAGTGAACGCCGGCAATATCTCTTGAATAGTTGATCCTGTCTGTTTTAGGATTGAAATTAGCCGCAGTTTTGGTAGAAGTTTTGAACATCAGGTTATAGATGTTTGCCATAGAGGAAGCATCGGTAACTGGCGACATAACTGCATAATAACCAATACTATTGGATACATCGTGGTTACCAGGCACCATCAGCACTTCTGCTTTCTGGCCGTTTTTGCCTTTAATGGACAGGTTTTGCAGGTAGTCTGTTTTGAACTGCTCCCAGGAAGCAGCGCCGGTTTGTACGGCAGCAGATACTTCCATGCGGTTCGCAATATCACCACCTTCAAAGAGATAGTCAATGCTGCCGATTTTCTGGCTGGCATTGAGGCCATCATCCGCAGGAAGCGTCAGGTCCGGCATACCATTGATTTTTGCAATCATAGCAGCATTAACCGTATGTGCATCAACGTTAGTTTTTCCCTGGAATGCTGCCCTGACAATACCATAGTGTGCATCCGAAGTAAAAATGAATTGTACTGGCGACTGATCTTCCTGCTTGTTATCGTCTTTCTTACAGGCAGTAAACAATAATGCTACGAGTGGAGCCAGGTAAAAGGCTTTGCAGATACTTTTTTTCATCTGTTATAGGTTATAATAGCGGTTATGTAGATTTATTTTCTTTTGTAAAAAGAGATATTGGAAATAGCTCCCGGATAATCGCGCACCTCCGTATCGGTATAATAACCGCTACCATCGGCAGCGAAACCAACACCTTCACCCTGATGCTCATTACCAGCATAAGGTACCGTTTCCGGCGCCACCAGTAAGGCTTGCACAACCGTCTGCGTGGCACCACGTTTCCAGTACCAGATCTGCCCTTTACTTCTTAACATAATTTCCGTTCCATCCGGGGAAATATCTCCGGATGTCAGCAGATCAAAATTTGTAGTTAGTACAGAAAATAAAGGGTTAGGCCCCGTGGAAGATTGCGGGTACGGCGCTTTATAGAGAATACTTTTCGTGCTTTGTTTAGTGGCGATATAAATATCTTTTGTAAGCGGATCTACCAATAACGTCTCCGCATTCACCGCGGTTTTCGGATATACAAATTCCAGTTTATCCACCGCCGTTATATGTATTTTCGTAGTGGCGTCAGCGTTATTAATAATGGGTTCTTCGAATCTATATACTGCAACAGAAGTTCTTGCTGCGTTATTATCCCCGATATCTCCCACATAGATGTATGTCTTGCCCGCCACCGGACCAGGGCCTACTGCTATATCTTCCATATTGCGCGTGCTGACATTATCCAGGATAATCTGCCCCAGGTCATCACCGTTGGCATTGGTAATCACAACGGTTCTGTTACCGTTATAATCATCATGCACATATAAAATTCCTTTATTCAACTGGCTGGCAGCAATACCTGACAATTCGTTATAGTCCTGACGTGCCATTGCATGTACTTCAGGTGTGGTCAGAAATGCGTTGGACGAAGCCAGCAGGGTGATATCATATTTAGCCTTAGGGGTAGTATCCTGCGCTGCAGGAGGGTCTACAGGAGGTGTTACCGTGGACTGGTCATCCGACTTTTTAGCACATGCACTGAAGATGATCCAGGCGCCAAAACAACAATATACCAATGCAGATCTCTTCATATAACTAAAATTAAAAGGGCTGACAAACAGCCTGTTTCTCAGAACAGGTTGTGCATGTCAGCCCCCGATAGATTTTTAAAAGATTAATATACGTGCTGGTTACCGCTGCCATCTGTAGGGAATGCACCCAGGTCTTTATTTGGCGCAGTTACATTTGGAGCGAACTCACCAGTCTGCATAGACAGTACAGTTGTAGGGAAACCATATTGCATCAGCAGTGGAGCAGTAGCTTTCGAAGGAATAGCAGTAGCGCCGCTACCACCTTTCCATACACCTACACCAATTGCAGGAGAACCACTTTTCAGGTGGAAATCAGCACCGGTAGGGATTACGGCGTTTCTGTAAGCAGTATTTAAACTGTTCACCGCAACATCGTAGTTTTTGAACATTGGATCGTATTTCAGGGAGTCGTTGGAATTGTTGCTACCATCGTTGGTACCGTTAGCCAGTGTAGGACCGTTAAGATATCCGTTGATGTCAGTAGGCTGTTTGATAGTATACTGTTTAGGTTCGATGAAGATCATATATTGCTCCGCACCGCCCATTGGTTTACCACGACCAATACAGGTCAGGCTGTTACCATAAGAAGTATTCAGGGTATCGCTAGGTTTACCTTTTTCTGACTGCCAGGAAATTCTCAGACCAGATTTACAGTTAACAACGATGTTATTGTAGATATAACCACCTGAGTTAGTTTCAGTATTGATAGAACCGTTACGGGTAGCTTTAGTTTGTCTGAAACCACAGTTAACCAGGGTATTATTGTAGATGTTCACAATAGTGTTAACACCGTCAGTAGAAGCGGTTTTCAGACCATTGGTAGCGATACCGTAGCAGAAGTTATAGGCAACATCACCAAATACATGGCTTTTCAGGTTAACACCTTCACCACCGGTACCACCCAGTTTATTGAAGGTATTTCTCATAATGCTTACATAGGTATTTTCACATTTACCGATACAGTCATCTTTACTACCGAAGAACCAGGAATCTTCCAGGATCAGTTTAGAGAAACCTGATTTACGGTTCATGTAAACAGTGGCCCGTGCATCACCAGGTTTAGCTCCGAAATCAGCAGCATTGCTACCCCATGCACCACCGGTGTATTCTACGTGTGTCCAGCGGAGCAACAGCAGGTCTGCGTCAGGGCCGCATTGGAAACCACCCCAGTAACCAGCGTAAGCAGGGTCATTGGTTGCGTCATCTTTATAGCTGGCGTTGGACAGCGGTGTATTGGTGGTTTCTTTAACAGTAAACCAGTTCTGTGCTTCTTTGGTACCAGCACTTACCAGGGAACCTTTTACGTAGAAAGCAGGGCTGGTTTCAGGGCTTTTACCATCTGCTTCGATCAGTACTTTCACACCAGGTTGCAGGTACAGGGTATCACCGGCGTTGATGGTTACATCAGCAGTGATATGATAGGTTTTACCGGCCAGCATGGTTCCTTTCAGGGGAATAGCATTACCACTGGCATCTTTCTTTGGCAGCACGGTGTCAGAGATAGGCTCACCTACTACTGTCAGTGGCTTGGAGATGTTGGTATTTTCGTTTTTCTTACAGGAAAACATAGCGACCGAAATGAAACCAATCAAAGCGATCTGTAAAGAATGTTTCATCATAACTAATTCTTTATTGAAATTTTAGCGTGAAGGTTGATTACTTGTTAAGGATGAATCTTAGTCCGAGTATATAATTTTGTCCGTACTGATCACGTTGGGCAAGGGTTTTACCAGAAGATGGGTCCTGGAATGGAACCGCCACATCGTTAATAGTTGTTTTATTGATGTACATCTCTGGTCGGGCATTTAGCAGGTTCTGTACTTTTGCGAACACTGCAAAGTGTCTGGCGAAGCGCTTTTCAGCAGAGAAGTCAAAAATATTCATAGGTTTCTGCCAGTAGTCAAATCCATAGTATGGAGATACCAGCGCGATACGTTTGCCGGTATATTGCCATGCCAGCTGCATATCCAGTCCGAGTTTTCCGTTCTTATACAGCAATGCGGCATTGGCAATATGGTCTGCCTGGCCTTGCAGCGGGCGGGTTTCATTTAAATAAACCTGTTGAAGGACACCGTCTTTTCTCACAGAAGTACGCTTGGTAGCGGTAATCTGAGAATGGATGTAGGTATAGTTAGCCCTGATACCGAAATTGCCTATATACTTTTCATATACCAGCTCAAAACCGTAATTGGTAGCATTACCAAAGTTCAGCGGCATATACGCGGTATTGTTGGAAGTACCGGTAAATTCGAAACCATACTCAATAGGGTTCTGAATCGATTTATAGAAAGCACCTACCAGCAACTGCTCATTAGATCGCGGGAAAAGCTCATAGCGTATATCGATGTTATTGCTGGTAGTATGTAACAGGTTAGGGTTACCAGCTTCATCAAATTCATCTCCGCTATAGTTGTAAGGAACCACTTCAAAGAATGATGGCCTGCTGATGGCTGCATAGTACGACAGGCGGAGGTTTGATTGCTTATTCAGCTCATACTTAAAGTTCACACTTGGCAGCACATCCATGTAGCTGATAGTACCAGACTTAGCTGCCTGTGTAACGGGAACGTCTGTATCAAAATCCTGGTCTGTATTCTCTGCACGTACGCCCGCAACTGTTTCCAGGTTACTGACTTTGAATTTCAGCATGAGGAAACCGGCGGTGATACGCTCATTGGCCCTGTAGTTGTTGGCTTCACCCGGCGATCCTTTAGGGTTGAAAACCGTCCAGTTGAAATGATAGATATCTGTCCACAGTTGCTTGGAGCCGTCTGTGTTGGGCACCGGACGCAGTTCGTAGTTATCGTATTTGTTATCCCGGTGTTTATCTCTGTACATGCCACCAGCGGTAACGGTGTAAGGAATGTTCCAGGCTTTGTTGGTATAGTGTAGGTTCAGGTAACCTGCGAGGTCTCTGTCGGAGTTTTTCCACCAGGTGCGGTGCATGTTCTGCGTTACATCCGGGTGTTTGTAAGGAGGATCGTTAGGAGTAGATGGATCGGTATAAAATCCACCATCATACTCATATTCTGCCCAGTCAGGAATCTCGCTGGTGGCTTTGGAATACACCGCAGACCAGTCCAGTTTCAACCTGTTGTCCACAATGGTGTGATTACCCTGCAAGCTATTGCTGAAGATATTCTGATGCTGGTATTTTGATCTTCCAAACTGCCAGACCTGTCCGGTACCTGGTTTGGTACGAGGGTAAGGCATGAGGGAGTCGGTAGTAAGTCGGGCCTGCGCATCCTTCAGGTCGGCCATTACGCTGTAAAGGCTGATTTTATGCTTAGGATTGATATTAAAATCAATTTTGGCATTTACACCTGTACGGGTCAGGTGAGAGGAATAATCGCGCTGATAGGCATGTTTAATATACAGTTCACCACCTTCCTGGAATGTAGCGGGAATGAAGATGCTGTTATAAGCTTTATAGATATTCTGGTAAGATCCGCCTAACATTATACCCAGGCGGTTGTTGAAGAACCTGTTGCCCACAGACAAGGTACCCATTGCATTTGCAGGGGCAGACTTATGTGTATAATTGAGGTTATCGCGTGTAAAATCAGCAGGCGTAGCAATGTAGCCAGGGCCATTTTGCTGGTAAGGAGAAGATTTTCTGATAGCACTTACCGGGTAATAATCAAAACCATTTTCCAGGACGTTCTGGCTGAAACCAGTAGCAGCACTGGCATTGACGTACAATTTTTCAGGTGCATTCTTCATCACCATGTTTACGGTACCGCCAACTGCATCGCCTTCCATGTTAGGCGTAAGCGTTTTATTTACCTCAATTCTTTCTACCAGTTCAGCAGGGAAGATATCCAGTGGTACGAAACGGCTTTTATTATCCGGACTAGGGATTTTAATACCATTGATCAACGTGTTATTATAACGCTGGTCCATACCCCTGATAACGGCATAACGGCCATCTCCGTTGCTGGAGCGCTCGATTGTCACACCAGACACACGCTGCATAACGTTTGCAACAGTAATGTCGGGGGAGAGTTGAATTGCTTTTGCGGAGATGATATTTACAACGTTGAAGGCGTTCTTTTCAGATGCTTTGGCAGCTGCTTCTGACTCTGAAGTAACCCCGTTCGATTTGCCCACTACTACTACATCGCCTAAAGTAGCGACCGTGCTTTTCAGCGGGAGGTTTACCGTAAGATTTCCATTCACTGTAACCACCGTATCAACAGCTACATAACCCATGTAGGAACAACGAATATGATAAGTACCTGCAGGAATACGGTCAAGACTAAACGTACCGTCGAGTTTTGCTACAGTATTTCGCTTCAGTTCAGGAATACTTACCACCGCACCGATGAGTTGTTCTTTAGATTGATTGTCAGTAACAGTACCTTTGATATTATGGCTAACCTGTTGACTAAAAGCAATCTGGGTAGTACTTAGCAGACCTAGGACTAGTAAGGGCCTCAGAGACATTTTTGATTGATTTTCGGGCAAAGAAATAAAAATAAAATACGCTCTCTAAGCCATTCATATCAAATAATGTAATAGTAATGATATGGTAATGATTTCTTAATAAAAACTCCAGAATATGCTCAGAAATATGTGCGAAAGTTAGGAATGCATCTAGATAAGTATTTTAAAGAAAAACAGTTATAACGTGAAAGGATATACTATCTTTCATTAACTATGAGAAGTATAATATTTATACTATTATGTCTATGCTGCCTGCATGCTGCCGGGGCGCAGCAAAAGAAGCGGCATAAGACCACAGTCACCCAAACCTATATCGATGGTACTTATACAGGAACAGGAATTTATCTTGATCCGGAAAATATTAAGGAAGAGAAGATTAAGCGAAGATCAACAAAGGATACTGTTTTTATAAAGAGATATGTTACATGTAAACATGCCCCACAATTAGCGAATATTAAAACCTTCCTACCCAAAAATTATAATAGAAAGGAGCGTATTCTTTTTGTTATTGATGGTTATGCTTATGAAGAAACAGAACAAATTCAAATCGAACCTAATGCAATTGATTCATTTCAGATTTTTAATCCAGAGGACTCCCCCAACATTATATCATGCCGGCCTCCGGCGGTAGTGGTGTTAATTATAACAAAAGAAGCAGCAATAAAGAAGAATAGAAAAAAGCCCTGACAATTTGTTAAAAGCTAAAAGGGCTATTTCTTTCAGTACATAAGATTGGGATTAACTGCAAGTGGCAACAACATATTCTGATACAGCCTTTACTATGTCAAATACATTTCCTTCGTAAAAGCCGGCAGCATTCATAGTGCCACATTCTACGATAAACAGCTGCTCACTGCACAGGCATACATCCATCACAAATACATCGTGCGGTGTATATTCCTTACATCTGGCTTCTGCAAAGGCGATGACATCATCCGGACAGCCAGCAGCCTTTTTTAATTTAAAAAATTCGCGGTATTGACTTGCCGCCACTACTTTCCCTTTTACGATCCATAAGCGCCATTCTTTCGCAATATTATACGGTTCTCCTGCTATGATGGGCGTATGCTCATTTAAATCGAAATTTCCGGCCTGTATGACCTGTTTATACCAGGCGGCTATTTCATCAAAGCGTTTTACTTCGCCGGCAAATGATTTATCATCACCATCAGGCCGGATAAATAGTAGTTTATCATTGGGGTAAGATGATTGTGTGATGAGGTCATAGAAGGTGGTAGTTACTGCGCCGTAATTCAGCATATGTTCTTTCCATACTTCGAGGTAATTGGCCATTGAAAATTTGTCGGCATCATAGAACACACCCTTTTTGAGTAAGGGATCTTTTGCTGCCAGTGCATGAAAAGTAGTGGAACCGTAGATGATGGAGTTATGTTGTTTTTCAAAATCCGGCAGGGTATCAGTAAATGGTATAACCATTACCGTTATGACGGGAATACGCAGGGTATTGCATGCAGCCTGGATTTGCCGGAGATGATCAGGAGTGGTCAGGTTTTGTTGTACTACCCATTGGATATTGGGATAGGTGTTCATATGTGGGATTATTGATGGTATGAAAATAAAAATAGAGAATAGGGTTATTAATCTGAAAGGGATTACAAACAAAAAAGCCTTATAGTTTTTACACTATAAGGCTTTTGTTTCCGTCGGGGTGGCAGGATTCGAACCTACGACCTCCACATCCCAAATGTGGCGCGATACCGGGCTACGCTACACCCCGAAAGAATCCCGACTTGGATTCGCGGTGAGGGAGGGATTCGAACCCTCGGTACAGTTTAACCCGTACGACGGTTTAGCAAACCGTTCCTTTCGGCCACTCAGGCACCTCACCTTTCTTTTGTTTCCCTTCGCTTTGTGTGTGAAGGGGTTGCAAAAATAGGAAATATTTTAAATGCACAAAAAATATTTACAGTTTTTTCGAACTTTTTTTGAAAATAGTTTTCCAAAGCTAACGCCAATTTATCCAAAACCCTTTACCACATTACATTACAGACAATGCACTTCGTCCACGGCTACACGAAATTTTTTTCAATTTTTTTTAGAAAACAGGTTCAAAAACGAGTAAACCGGGTATTTTTCGCCTGATCTAACAGAAAATAAAATCGTGGCAGACATCTTTTTAAACATTAAAATCAAAGCCCATTCTTCCTGAAACAACAAAACACCATCCTTACAAACAACAAAACACAGGCCTTTGCTGCTTTGCCCCTTATACTGTTTCTACTAAGTAGAGACGGGAAAAAGAACGCGCCGAAGGCGCTCGGGTAAAAAAAACATGCCCTCTACAACGTAGAGGGCATGTTACAAATAGGTTACAGGGGGGTCGTTACATTGCCGCCAGCTGAACTTTCTGTTGTAGTTCAATAACGCTGTCGCGGAAATTATTATCGGTATCCATTAAATCTTTCACTGTCTGACAGGAGTGGATCACAGTAGTATGATCTCTACCTCCGAAATGCTCACCAATTGTCTTTAAAGAGTTTTTGGTGAAGGATTTAGCCAGGTACATGGTAATCTGGCGTGCCTGCACGATCTCACGTTTACGGGTCTTCTGCAGCAGTTTATCGTATGGTACATCGAAATATTCACAAACCATTTTCTGAATGCTTTCGATGGTAATTTCTTTGGAAGAAGTTTTTACGAAGGATTTCAGCACACGCTTCGCCAGCTCCAGGTCAATCTCTTTTCTGTTGAGAGATGACTGGGCGAGGAGGGAGATGAGTGCACCTTCGAGTTCGCGTACATTCGTCTGGATATTGTATGCTACATACTTCACTACTTCTTTCGGCATTTCCAGTCCGTCATTTCTCATTTTCATTTCCAGAATTTCCATTCTGGTTTCGAAATCAGGGATTTGGATATCTGCGCTAAGTCCCCAGCGGAAGCGGCTTAACAGGCGTTCCTGTACACCGTCAAGATCTTTGGGTGCTTTATCAGAAGTAAGTATCAGTTGTTTTCCTGACTGATGCAAATGGTTGAAGATGGCAAAAAACGCATCCTGTGTTTTTTCTGCGCGGGCGAAGAACTGAATATCATCAACGATCAGCACATCGATCAGCTGATAGAAGTGAATAAAATCATTGATAATATTATTCTTACTATGATCAATGAATTGATTGATAAATTTCTCCGCACTTACATACAATACAGCTTTGTTTGGGTGAATTCTTTTCACCTCATTACCAATTGCCTGTGCAAGATGTGTTTTGCCGAGTCCAACACCGCCATAGATAACAAGCGGGTTAAACGAGGTACCACCGGGCTTTTCAGCTACAGTTTTACCAGCACGGCGAGCTACTCTGTTACAGTCACCTTCTATATAAGAATCAAATGTATAATTTGGATTCAGCTGTGAGTCAATCTGGACACGCTTAATCCCCGGTATTACAAACGGATTCTTAACCGGATTCTGGATCGTTAACGGGAAATCAACTTCATTGTCTTTCTGAGGTTTAGTAAACTGCGTAGGCATGTTTACAGTTCTTGGATTCTGGTGTGGCGTACCGTTCTCTACTACAATGCGGTATTCCAACCTGGCTTCTTTACCTAATTCTCTTTTGATGGTTTTTCCTAACAATCCCACGTAATGCTCCTCTAAATACTCGTAAAAGAATTGGCTGGGGACCTGGATGGTTAAAACATTGTTTTCAAGTTTAATGGGTTTAATTGGCTCAAACCATGTCTTAAAAGGCTGCCACTCCACAATATCCCTAATTATATTAAGACACCTTTCCCAAACTTGTTCGCAAGTTTTATTCATTGAGATAAAAAAAATTAGTTTGTTTCTTAATTAAGGATGTTCTCGAATTCGCTATTCCTCAACGCAGGATGTCGAAAAATGTTCAGACAGGAGGACGAATATCTGTAGAAAATGTTGAAAAAAAAAATTTATCTACCCTTGTTTATATTGTCCTGACTACAGTGTGCAAACATTCGCTGTTTGCCCGTCACTATTGCTTTACAGCATTGACATACCGAATTTTTTTACTGCTTTAAACCCAATTGATTTGCAACAGCTTTACGAAATCATTGACTCATTTATCACAAATAGTATTGCATTCGTGATAAAATAACATCGTACAGATAAAGCCCCAAAAATTTAGCGCTTGATAAACTTGCAGATATTCACAATTTTTTTCGCGAGGGTGCAAAACTATGTTAGTATCTCCATTAAAAAAAATCCCTTTAGGGCTAGTTTATAAGGAACTATTTATTTATTATCACGCGCGCCTGTTTTCAATAAAAAATATTTGCACGCACTACTGCGAAATCCCTATCTTTGACCCTTCTGAATTTAAAATAATTATCTATGAGTTTTGAAATTACCGGAAAGCTGGTGGTGAAGTATAACACGGTTCAACGTAGCGAAACTTTTAAAACCAGAGAGTTCGTTATAGAAAAATCTGATGATATCAATGGCCGTATTATCAATAACTATATCAAATTCCAGGCTGTACAAGATCGCACTGGTATCGTTGACCGGTTCAATGAGGGTGAAAATGTTAAAGTTTATTTCAATATCAAAGGTACCCGCTGGGAAAAAGATGGTAAAGTAAACTACATTACCAACCTCGACGCATGGCGTATGGAATCCGTAATGGCAGCTGCCGCTCCAGGCGCTGATCCAATGCCTAACTACAACGCTCCGCAGATGCCTGCAAGCGGTGACAGCAGCGACGACCTTCCGTTCTAACCAGATCACATTCTTATATCTTACGGATTTGCAGAGAATCTAACGGTACCTTATCAACGAAAGTACCGCTCTCCGCAAATCCGTAATTTTTTCTTTAGGATAACTACCTAACAACATGATCCAGCAAGTATCTGTAAAACTCCTGCCAGCTGAAGCCTCAGCCAGTGCATTCATTCTCAGGGCCGCAGCAGCTGCCCTCAACGTAGCCCCTAAGGCAATTACCGGCTACAACCTCCTCAAACGGTCCATAGACGCACGTTCCAGACAGGTATACTTTATACTTACCCTCCAGGTATTTATCAATGAACCCTTTCATAAACGCGCTTCCAACGAACCAGTCTATAAAGACCTCCCCGCACGCGCTCCCAAAGTATTGATCGCCGGAGCCGGCCCTGCAGGCCTCTTCGCAGCATTACGCCTCATAGAACTCGGCATCAAACCCATCATCCTCGAAAGAGGAAAAGATGTAAGAGCCCGCAGACGCGACCTCGCAGCGCTCAATAAAACCGGTGTCGTTCATCCCGACTCCAACTACTGCTTCGGCGAAGGCGGAGCCGGTACCTATTCCGACGGTAAACTATATACACGCTCCAATAAAAGAGGTGATATTAACCGTATACTCAATATATTCATCCACTTCGGCGCAGATGAAAATATCGGCATAGATGCCCATCCACACATCGGAACCAACAAATTACCACACATCATCACCGCCATGCGCGAACAAATCATCGCCAGCGGTGGAGAAGTACACTTCGAACAACGTATTACTCATATCAATATCCAGGATGGAGCCATCACAGGCGTTAAAACCGCCAGCGGCGCACATTTCGACGGCGAAGACCTTATCCTCGCCACCGGACACTCCGCCCGCGATATCTTCATCATGCTCAATAACCAGGGTATCCTCCTGGAAGCAAAACCTTTCGCACTCGGGGTTCGCGTAGAACATCCGCAGGAACTGATAGACAGCGCCCAATACCATTGTGCTGTCCGTGGCGAATTCCTCCCCCCAGCCAGCTATAGCCTGGTTGAACAGGTACAGGGCCGCGGCGTATTCTCCTTCTGTATGTGCCCCGGCGGTATCATCGCCCCGGCATCCACAGAACCCGGCGAACTCGTGGTAAACGGATGGTCACCCTCTAAACGTAATAACCCATACGCCAATTCCGGTATGGTGGTTAGTATCGAAGCGGCTGACTTCCAGCCATTCGCCGAACACGGCCAGCTCGCTGCCATGTACTACCAGCGCGAAGTGGAAATAAACGCCTACAATGCAGGCGGCGGTAAATTTGTAGCGCCGGCACAACGTATGACCGACTTCATCAAAGGCCGCGTTTCCGCCACACTACCCAATTGCAGCTATGTACCAGGCGTAAAAAGTACCGACCTCCGGGAAGTACTGCCCGCCGTAGTACATACCCGACTGGCAGAGGCTTTCAAAGCATTCGGTAAAAAAATGACCGGATACTACACCTCCGAAGCCATCCTCGTAGCTACTGAATCCCGCACCTCTTCACCTGTTCGCATACCAAGAGATAACGATACCCTGGAACACCCACAGGTAAAAGGCCTCTACCCATGCGGTGAAGGCGCCGGTTATGCCGGCGGAATCGTATCCGCAGCCATGGACGGCGAACGTATCGCCAACGTTATCAACGCCAAATTATCAAAGTAATTTTTTCATTTGCCGCCCAAGGGAATCTCATGATTTATGATTAATTTTCATCATGAACCTCCTGGAAGTACAACACCTGAAAAAGTACTATGCCACCCATAAAGCTGTTGATGATATCAGCTTCTCCATCTCAAAGGGTAGCATTTTCGGCCTGTTAGGCCCCAACGGCGCAGGTAAAACAACCCTGCTGCGCATGATCACCGGAATCTTCTATCCCGATTCCGGAAATATCCTCTTCGATGGCCGCCCATTCGTCGCCAACGACGATATGCAAAGCATTGGCTATATGCCCGAAGAAAGAGGTCTCTATAAAAAGAAACCGGTAGCTGACCAGATCCTCTACCTCGCCCAGCTGAAAGGCCTCGACAAAAAAACAGCCCAGTCACGCGTCAACTACTGGCTCGATAAATTCGAACTGCAGAAATGGGCCCACAAAAAAGTAGAGGAATTAAGTAAAGGCATGCAACAAAAAGTACAGTTTATTGCCACTGTACTACATGAACCACAATTGCTTATACTTGATGAACCCTTCTCCGGACTGGATCCTATCAATTCCAATATCATCAAGGATGAAATGTTTCATCTGGCCGAAAAAGGTACCACCATCATCTTCTCCACACACCGCATGGAACAGGTTGAAGAAATCT
This sequence comes from Chitinophaga sp. Cy-1792, assembly GCF_011752935.1. Taxonomy (NCBI): domain Bacteria; kingdom Pseudomonadati; phylum Bacteroidota; class Chitinophagia; order Chitinophagales; family Chitinophagaceae; genus Chitinophaga; species Chitinophaga sp. Cy-1792. The sequence continues at coordinate 1,382,025 of NZ_VWWO01000001.1, read as the reverse complement.
GTGACCATATCATGCTGGTAAATAAAGGACATAAAATCCTGGATGGCAGCGTAAAACAAATCAGGCAAGACTTCAAACAGGGCCTTTTCCGTATAGGGGTGGGTGTTATGCCCAATGCCGCACAGATGGCCACCTGGCACTTCACCATCGTGGAAACACATGAAAATGCCTTTACCGTAAAACTGAACGAGGATAGCAGTACTAACGATATTCTGCTGCACTTTATCAGGCAGGATATCCCTGTTACTTTCTTCGAAGAGATATTACCTACTATCAATGAAGTATTTATCTCACAGGTACAAAAAACCTCCACTCCTGAAGCGTTACTCCAACAAGCATAACCATGAACAAAATATCCCTGATCATACGTCATGAATTCATGACCAGAGTAAAAAAGAAATCTTTCCTGGTAGTTACATTGCTGGTGCCACTGGCAATTGCTGCCATGATGATCATCCCTGCATTAATTGCCGGCAAATCCGCTTCTGATAAGCGCATTGCCGTCATCGACAACAGTGGCTACTTTACCGGCCAGTTCAACGATTCTAAAAATACTTATTACAAATTTCTTGCAGGTACCAACCTGGATTCGTTGAAGCAGAACTACGAAAAGATGGGTTACGCAGGCATCCTGTTTATTCCACAGATAGATATCAACCGCCCATCCGGCTTTGAATACTACAGCAACGCACAGGCCAACCTGGCGGTGGAATCGTCCATTACCGGCAATCTCAATGCTGCCATCGAAAAAAAGCGTATGGAACTCAATGGCATCGATAAAAACAAACTGGATGAGATCCGCGCCAATGTTACGGTCGATTTTAGAAATACCAAAAATGAGAAAAGCAGTAGCTCTGCCGTTTCTTTCGTGATTGGCTACGCCAGCGGCTTAATCATTTACGTCATGCTCCTGATCTTTGGCACAACGGTAATGCGCGGTGTAATGGAAGAGAAGGTAAACCGCATCGCGGAAGTGATGATCTCCAGCGTACGCCCGTTCCAGTTAATGATGGGAAAAATCATCGGTATTGCCGCTGTAGGACTGGTACAGTTCTTCATCTGGGGCATATTAATATTTTTTATGACGCTGCTGCTGCCTGCCTTTATCTCTCCGGAGTCGGCGCAGATGGCCGGCGGCCAGGCTTCCAACCCTGAAATGCAGGAAGCAATGAAGAAAATGACTTACGTGATGGGTTCTGTCAACTGGACATTACTCATCGGTTGCTTTATCTTCTATTTCTTCGGAGGATATTTATTCTATTCTTCGCTGTTTGCCGCGGTTGGCAGTGTGGTAAATGAAGATCCGCAGGATGCACAGCAGCTTTCCCTGCCTGTTACCATGCCGATTATTATCAGCATTGTGATTATGATGCGGGCGGTTTCTGATCCTACAAGTCCGGTGGCTGTATGGGCAAGTATTATTCCTTTCAGTTCACCAATGATTATGATGGCGCGTCTTCCGGCAGGTGTTCCCGGCACGGTGCCTATCTGGCAGCTGGTATTGTCTATGGCCTTACTGATTGCCGGATTTCTCTTCACTACGTGGATGTCTGGAAGAATTTACCGTACCGGCATTCTGATGTATGGTAAGAAAGTTACGCTGAAAGAAGCGAGCAAATGGATTTTCAGTAAAGTATAATATATATCGCTGGAGTGCTGGGTGTTACACTCAGAACTCCAGCATAGCTATTTTTTTTCTGCCGCTTTCAAAGTCATCCCAGATTTCCTTCACTATTTCGGCGGCAGGTTTTATTTCTTTTACAAGGGCGCTTACCTGGCCTATTTCCAGTTCTCCTTCGGAGAGATTTCCTTCGAACATGCCTGTTTTAGCGCGGGCGCGACCTAGCAGAACTTTCAGCTTTTCTACATCGGCGCCTTCATCTTCTGCAGCTTTTACGAGATCATAAAAATGATTTTTGATCAATCGAACCGGTGTCAGTTTTTTCAGGCTCACCATGGTGTCGCCTTCTCTGGCATCCACTACTGCATTTTTAAAATTGATATGGGAAGATGCTTCCGGTGTAGCAACGAAGCGGGTACCTACCTGTATACCTTCAGCGCCCAGTGCAAAAGCTGCTACCATGGCCTGTCCGGTGCCGATACCTCCAGCTGCAATTACCGGTATTTTCACCTTGGCTGCTACAGCAGGTATCAATACCATGGTGGTTGTTTCTTCACGCCCGTTATGTCCGCCAGCTTCGAAACCCTCTGCTACTACGGCATCCACGCCGGCGGCTTCGCTTTTCTCTGCAAACAGTGAACTGGATACTACATGTACTACCGTAACGCCGGCCGCTTTCAGTGTACCTGTCCATGTTTTGGGGTTACCGGCAGAAGTAAATACAATCGGTACTTTCTCTTCCAGGATAATATTTATCAGCTGGTCTATATCAGGATACAACAATGGCAGATTTACGCCAAAAGGCTTGTCTGTAGCCTGTTTGCACTTATGTATATGGTCACGTAAAACATCCGGGTACATAGAACCTGCTCCAATAATCCCCAATCCGCCGGCATTACTAACGGCGCTGGCTAAACGCCAGCCACTAGCCCATATCATGCCAGCCTGAATGATAGGATATTGTATATTAAATAATGTATTAATCCTGTTCATAGCGAGAAATATGTTGGCCAATTATCAGCCCAGGTCTATCTCGGTATTATCACCGATATTCAGGCTCTGGCTAAGTCCGCGTATATTGGCATCACTGCCTATTAAGGAAGATTTCAGTACTACTTCGTAGAGGTTGGAGAAAGATCCGATAATAGAATCTTTCACGATCGAATAATTTACGACCGTATTATCACCGATAGCCACGTTAGGACCGATGATGGAGTTTTTGATATTACAACCTTCCCCAATGCTTACCGGCGGTATGATAATGGTATTTTCATAAGGTAATACCGGGTTATTGGCGAGTTTATATTTTTTAAGAAGAATGGCATTTGTTTCCAGCAATGTATCCTTGCGGCCACAATCGAACCAGTTGTTTACTTTAAAGCCATTAAAGCGAACCCCTTTCTGGATCATGCATTCCAGCGCATCGGTGAGCTGAAATTCATCATGCGATTTGACTTTATTGTCGAGGTTTGTTTGCAGGCATTCGTACAGCGATGCTGATTCTTTGATTTTGTAGAGTCCTACCAGCGCCAGATTTGACTTAGGTATCTGTGGCTTTTCCACTACCCTGGTGATCACGCCATGTTCATCCAGTTCAGCTACACCGAAGTTGCGCGGGTCATCCACTTTTTTGAGTCCCAGCATAGAATGCGGAGAGGCGATGACCTCTTTAAAATCACATTCACAGATAGTATCTCCTAAAACAATGAGGATTTCATCATTTCCTACAACTTCCCTGGTGAGCAAAATAGCATGTCCGGTCCCTTCTCTGCTGTTTTGCTGAACGAAGTGACAGGTGAGGTTAGGATATTTATCCTCTACATAATGCTGGATTTTTTCGCCCAGGTATCCCACAACGAAAACGAATTCGCTGATACCTGCATCTACGAGCTGATCAACTATAATACTAAGTATTGTACGACCTGCAAGTGGAATTAAAGCTTTGGGTTGGGTATATGTATGTGGTCGGAGTTTAGTGCCTGCTCCGGCCACTGGTATTATTGCCTTCATGATGGGGCGAAAATAGGATAATTTTAGACATGGTCAGATGCCTGAAGAAATATAGTAAAAATTATATGTATAAGCTTGCTGTTATGATAAAGATGGCAGCTTCCTGTAAAATCGTGTCAGCAATTGCAATTGATTAACCTTTATTCTAACTTTGCGTCAAATTTTAAGGCATCATGCAAAGAGACCAGCAAATATTTGATATCATCCGCCAGGAACTGGAACGTCAGCGTCATGGCATCGAGTTGATCGCTTCAGAGAACTTCACCAGCTTACAGGTAATGCAGGCAATGGGTAATGTGATGACAAACAAATATGCCGAAGGGTACCCAGGCAGAAGATATTACGGCGGTTGTGAAGTCGTGGATTTGAGCGAACAATTAGCTATCGACAGGGCAAAACAGATTTTCGGTATTGAGTACGCCAACGTACAGCCTCACTCCGGTGCACAGGCGAATGCGGCGGTATTGCTGGCTATCCTGAACCCTGGTGATAAAATCCTGGGCCTGGATCTGAGCATGGGCGGTCACCTGACACACGGTTCTGCCGTTAACTTTTCCGGTAAATTATATGAGCCTCATTTCTATGGTGTAAACAAAGAAACCGGCCTCGTTGAATACGATAAAATGGAAGAAGTTGCCAACCGTGAGAAACCAAAAGTAATCATCTGTGGTGCTTCTGCGTATAGCCGCGACTGGGATTACAAGCGTATCCGCGAGATCGCTGACCAGGTGGGTGCTTTCGTAATGGCAGATATCGCACACCCTGCGGGTCTGATCGCGAAAGGCTTACTCAACTCTCCATTTGAACATTGCCACTTCGTTACAACTACTACCCACAAAACCCTCCGTGGTCCTCGTGGTGGTATGATCATGATGGGTAAAGATTTCGAAAATCCATTCGGTCTGAAAACACCAAAAGGTGAAACCCGCATGATGAGCTCCCTCCTTGATCTCGCTGTATTCCCAGGTATCCAGGGTGGTCCGCTTGAGCACGTAATCGCTGCAAAAGCAGTTTCTTTCTTCGAAATTCTCTCCGACGACTATACTGTTTACGCTAACCAGATCATCAAAAACGCACAGGCAATGGCTAAGAGCTTCGTAAGCCGCGGCTATGAGATCGTTTCCGGCGGTACTGATAACCACCTGATGCTGATCGACCTGCGTAATAAAAATATCTCTGGTAAAAAAGCAGAACAAACACTGGTAAAAGCAGATATCACTACCAACAAAAACATGGTTCCTTACGATGATAAATCTGCATTCGTTACCTCTGGTATCCGTATGGGTGTTCCTGCCATCACCAGCCGTGGTCTGAAAGAAGGTCATATGGAACAAATCGTTGACTGGGTAGATCAAATCCTCATGGATGCTGATAACGAAGCGCTTATCACTAAAATCCGTGGTGAAGTGAATGGCTTTATGCAACAGTTTGCACTGTATCCTGAACTGGGATAAGCAGTAATAATATATTTTTTTAGATCCCGCTGGCAGATGACCGGCGGGATTTTTTTTGCCCGCATTTGCTACCCTTTTGCGGATGGACGTGCCTTCGGCAGACAATAAAATACCCTTAAACCCGAACTTATCATCTGCAAAAAAAAATTTTGCGAATTCAAATCTATTTGTACTTTTATAGTGTACTATTTAACTAGTACACTAAACCACACACATTCTAAAGCTATGATTAACATTCAATCCCTAAAATTCAGCTATAAGCCCGGCAGGCCGTTATTTGACGGACTGAACCTCCAGCTGGAACCCGGTCATATATACGGGTTATTAGGTAAAAATGGAGCTGGCAAATCAACCTTGCTCAAACAAATGGCCGGCCTCTTATTCCCTACCGGCGGTAAAGTAGAAATCCTCGGCTTTGATGCACACAAACGCCAGCCCGCACTCCTCGAAGAAATATTCCTGGTGCCGGAAGAATTCTACCTCCCTAAAGTGAGCATTAACATGTTCCTCACCACCAGGGCTGTTTTTTATCCACGCTTTGATGAAAAGGCTTTCTTTACCTATCTGAAAGAGTTTGATATCCCCCAAAACCAGAAGCTGACGGAAATGTCCTACGGACAAAAAAAGAAATTCCTCATCAGCTTTGCCCTGGCTACCAATTCCCGCGTCCTCATTATGGACGAACCAACCAACGGCCTCGACATCCCTTCTAAAAGTATCTTCCGTAAGCTCATCGCCGGTTGTCTTTCCGAAGAGAAATGTGTGGTCATCTCCACCCACCAGGTACGTGATCTCGACAACCTGATCGACAGCATCGTTATCATCGACAACCATCGCATCATCTTCCGCCAGGAAGTAGAAACCGTAACTGATAAGCTGAGCTTCAAACTGCTGCCACAACTGGATAAGTCGATGCCTGTACTGTATGCCGACAGCAACCTGAGAGGCCATGCCGTTGTCATGCGCAATGTCACACAGGAACACAGCAAAGTAGATATGGAACTGCTTTTCAACGCAGTACTCAGTAACCGTCAAAGTATTGAGGAAATCTTTAACTAACCAATTATGCATCCCAACAACACATTCTCTCTTAAAAGATTCGGACTTTATCTCCGTAAGGATATACTGGACAACTATAAAATGTACCTGCTCGTAACAGGTGCTATGCTGGCCGGTGCCTGCCTGGCCGGATTCCTGTTCTCCTTCCGCTGGAGTATGAACGATCAGGGTATTCACACATCGCGTATGGCGCCGTTCTATGTGATGCTGACACTTTTCTTCACCGCCCTGGTAACTTCCAGAAGTTTTATCCAGCTCGGACAACAGGAACAGCGGATCGATTTCTTTATGATCCCCGCCTCCATCCTGGAGAAGGTGCTCACCAGGTTCATCCTCACCATACTAACGGTTACCATCGTGCTGAACCTGGCAGTATATATAGGATTCAACGTATTTGAATACGTTATCACCAATTTCAGGGAAGGGAAAATTATTCATGATATACCAACTGTCTTCAGCGGACCATTTGGTATTAGGGCAATAATCCCTATGGCACTGGGTATGCAGGCAATTTTCTTCTTCGGGGCTACGATATTCTACAGATTCAGTTTCCCTAAGATATTCTTCAGCTTCTGCGTATTCTTGTTCACATTATGGCTGGTGAATGTCCTTTTCATTAATATTTTCTTCGGAGGCCACCTGGTAGAATGGTTTTCTGCCGTGCCTTTCGCAGCAGTGTTTACCAACAAACCAGCAGACATCTATCATTCAATGACCACCACTTTTGTCCCTGAATGGCTGGGCAGAACCCTCCTGTTCGTCAGCCAATATTGCATCATCCCGGCCTTATGGGTACTGGCATATTTCAGGATTAAAGACAAAGAGGTTCAATAATTAAAACTATGGAATTCAAAGATACACAGGCGATCTACATACAGATTGCCGATTACATAAACGAACAGATCCTGTTAGGAAAGTGGCTGCCCGAAGAACGAATTCCGTCCATCCGTGAACTGGCCATCGACCTGGAAGTTAATCCCAACACAGTAATGCGCACCTGCGAATTACTACAGCAACAGGACATCATCTACAACAAAAGAGGTGTAGGTTATTTTATTAAAGACCACGCAATCCAAAAAATTATGGATACTAAAAAAGAAGCTTTCATCAATAACGAGTTACCTCAGTTCCTCCAAAGCCTGTATCTGCTGGGCATCTCCCTGGACGACCTGAAACCCTATTTCGAGCAGTTTAAACAAACTAAACTCAACGGCCATGAAAACTAGTACCAAACTCATTTTTGGCTTCTTCGGAGTACTAATCTTTCTATTGCTCCTCTCTGATATCACCATCTGGGCCAGCTTTAAAAATGGCAAAACCAACCAGGAATGGGTAGATAACTGGAGCAAAAAAATGAAAGGCCGGGAAAATCAACCCGAACAAAAAATAAATCAGATTTCCGTGCAACCTTTTAAAGTGTTGCTCGTCTTTAATGAAAAGGCGGAGAAATTTCACAAGGAAATCGAAGGTAAAGGCGGCAACTATCAGTTTCAGGATTCTTATATGAACCTTGTATCGGATACCAAACCATCTATCGAATGCTGGGGATACACGCCGAAATATCAGCAATCAGGCGATACATTGTACCTCTGGCTGGATAATGAACACCACATAACATTAAAAACACCGGATGTACAGGAAATCAGGAGTTCATACGCCAGCATAGAGCTGAATGACCTGAATATCGATCACCTGACAATCGCCACATCAGCGCATTGCGGCAATATTTTCAATCAGAATAATATCAAAAATCTGGTGATTGCAGGGAATGAAAACAACTACCTCGAGATTCGGAACGACGCACATATCAGTTCAGTTGATATTACACTGAAAAAAGGTAGTGAACTGCAACTGGATGATGTCTCTTTCGACAAGCATAAGATTAGTGTTGATAGTCTGGATAGACTGGATTTGCAGGGTAGAAGTCTTAAGATGCTGACAGAGATTAAATAAAGATTCTTTTAGTGTTAGAATAAATTATACTTATCAGTTTTACAAGCAATAAAAAAGAAAGGCTGATTTTCATCAGCACTCTCTCATAACAACATTTTCCTTAGTAATAAAATGCCGATATCCATCGGCATTTTTTATTTCCCGGAGGTGCTCTCCGCCCACTGTTATTTTTCCTCCGGTTTTATGAAGATGCCGGAGGCATCTTCATAAAACCGGAGGGGAGTTTCTCCACGCCTTCGGCGTGGAGAAACTCCCCTCCAAAAAATATGTTTATTTTATTTCTTAAACTGTGTCGCCAGGTACGCCATAGTCCCCATTCCGATTTCAATCGCTTTAGCGTCGATATCGAAAGTAGCGGTATGTACGCCGGAGTTAATGCCTTTGGCGGCATTACCTGTTCCGAGCCGGAAGAAGCAGGCCGGAATGATCTGTGAATAGAAGGCAAAATCTTCTGCGCCCATTCTTATCTCTGTATCCAGTACATCTTCTTTACCGATAAACTCTTCTGCCAGACTGCGTGCCTGTGCAGTTACCGCTTCATTGTTGTAAAGCGTTGGGTATCCAACAAGAATATCGATGTCGATTTCAGCGCCCATTGCTTCTGCGATACCTTTAGCCTGTTTACGGATCAGGTCATGTGCTTTGAAGCGCCATACTTCGTCCATCGCCCTGAAAGTACCCATCAGCTTCACTTCGCTGGGTATTACGTTTGTCGTAAAACCACCATTGAAGGCACAGATGCTCAGTACAGACGGAGAGAAAGGATTATTATTTCGGGAGATGATCTGTTGCAGACTAACAACAATATTGGAAGCGATGAGGATGGTATCTGCTGTCAGCTGAGGTAAAGCGGCATGGCCACCTTTGCCTTTAACGGTGATGTAGATCTCATCAGCGCTGGCCATGTACTGACCTGCTCTGAAACCCAGGTTGCCGGCTTCCATGGTAGGCTGTACGTGCATACCCAGGATAGCGTCGGGACGTGGGTTTTCCAGTGCGCCTTCTTCAATCATGATGCTGGCGCCGCCAGGATGCTTCTCTTCACCCGGCTGGAATAATATTTTGATAGTTCCTTCGAACTGATCTTTTATTTCATTCAGAATTTTGGTGGCGCCGAGCACACAGGTAGTGTGTACATCGTGGCCACAGGCATGCATGACGCCTTCGTTCTGCGATTTGTAGGGAACCTTGTTAGCTTCTGTAATGGGTAAAGCATCGATATCTGCGCGCAGCGCTATCACTCTTGATGCAGGATTTTTTCCTTCTATCAGGGCTACAATACCGGTACCGGCCACACCGGCTTTAAAAGGAACGCCAAATTCTGTCAGCTTCGCTTGTATAAACTTTGAGGTTTCATATTCCTGGAATGACAGTTCCGGGTGGGCATGCAGATGTTCCCTGATCCCGATAAACTCCGGAGCATAGGCTTTTGCCAGCTCCTTAATTAGATTCTTCATTAGATAGTTCTTTATCCAGTGACACATTGATGGTGGAAGGCACTACAAACACGCCGCCAGAAAAAAGGCTGGAGAGTTTATCGCGCAATTCACCTGCTTCCTCGCGGGTTTTATAATCACCCACGCGCACTTTGAAATAAGGGGCCTGAAACTCCATGTAGGTGCGGAGGTCAGGGTATAATTGCATCACACGTTGTTTGGCTTCGTTGGCATCTGCACGTTTGTTGGTGGAGATGACCTGCACTCTGAAGCCCGATTGGTTACGGATGGCCAGAGAGTTGATATAAATCTGCTTTTTAACCAGCGCATCAACACGACTATCCTTGATCACCTTTACGGAACCATTACTGGCGGTAGCATTATCCTGGGCCATAACACAGGTGCCTGCAAACAGACAGCAAATCAGGAGGAGAAATTTATGCATAGTTTTTTAATTGGTCATGAGCAATCAGGCCTTAGCCTCTTTCACAATGGAAACGCTGGCACTGGCGCCAATCCTGGTAGCGCCGGCTTCGATCAGTTCCTTTGCAAATGCGAAGGTACGGATACCGCCGGAAGCTTTAATCTGGATTTCAGCAGGCAGGTTGGCTCTCATCAGCTTCACAGCATGTAAGGTAGCCCCTTTTTCAGCATAACCGGTGGAGGTTTTAACAAAATCCACGCCGTACTTTGCATACAGCTGGCAACACTTCACAATTTCCTCGTCTGTCAGTATCCCGCTCTCAATAATTACCTTGATCACCTTTTTCTTCTCCCGGATGATGTACATCAGGTTAGCGATCTCTTTTTCCAGGTATTCCCAGTCATTATTTTTTATGGCGGAGATATTGATGACCACGTCCAGTTCATCAGCCTCATCAACAATAGCCAGTACCGTCTCAGCTACTTTGGCTTCAATAGCCGAATAACCAAAAGGGAAGCCGATTACGGTGGCTACTTTGGTATTGGTATTTCCCAGAAACTGTTTAGCAATTTTTACGTACAGCGGCGGTACACAGGCAGCAGCGAAGTCATACTCTACGCATTCCAGACACAGGTTTTTGATATCTTCCAGTGTGGTCGTAGGTTTCAATATAGTATGATCTATATAGCGGTTAATTTCCATCAGATTATATTATTGGGCGAAATTAAACAATCTTTTTCTTTTCCCCGGGCAAAGGAGGCAGCACCGGGTTATCTTTTAAGGGCATTATAAGGCTGCAAAACAAAAAGGGACCGGCTTTGTAAGCCGGCCCCCTGATTATTTAACGGTTATCACCTGATTACAGGTCACGACCATGACATTGTTTGAATTTTTTACCGCTTCCGCAAGGGCAAGGGTCGTTACGACCTACTTTAGGACCTACGCGTACTGGTTCGGTTTTTTCTTCTTCTACTTCCTGTGCGTATTCAGCTGTAGCGCCCTGGTAGCTGTTTTGAGCAGACATATCCTCATGCGTTGCGCGCATTTTGCTCATATCTGTTCTTTCTTCCTGGCGTGCTGCTTCCGGCATTGGCTGCTGACCTTCATTTTCCATGAAGATCATGGCTTTGGTGAGGAAGGCTACGATATCGCGGCTGGTTTCACCATCCATTTCCTTGAAGAGGTTGAACGCTTCAAATTTATAGATCAGCAACGGATCTTTCTGTTCGTAAACTGCACTTTGTACAGATTGTTTCAGGTCATCCATTGCACGCAGGTGCTCTTTCCATGCATCATCGATGAGGTGCAGGGTGATGGTACGTTCGAGGGTATTCATCACTTCATGACCATGGGTTTCTGCAGTTTTGTGCAGATCAGGATAGATCTCCATACGTCTGCGGCCATCGGTAAATGGAATACCGATTGAACCGTATTGGTTAGGATGGTCCGCCATGATACGGGTGGAGATACCTTCAAAGTGTTCAGCGATCGCTGCTACTTTACGGTTATAGTTAGCTTTACCTTCGTGATACAGTTTGGTAGCCAGTGCATTGATATCGGTACGTGCCAGCTCTTCTTTAGTGATTTCAGTATCAATAGAGAAGTTCATGATGGCATCCATTTTGAAAGCTTCATAATCGCCGCTTTCTCTGTGGGTATTTACCAGGTTTTCAGCTACGTCATAGAATGCGTTATCGATATCGATCGCCAGACGTTCGCCAAACAGTGCGTGGTTACGTTTGCTGTAGATAACCGTACGTTGTTTGTTCATTACGTCATCGTATTCGAGCAAACGTTTACGGATACCGAAGTTATTTTCTTCTACTTTTTTCTGTGCTCTTTCGATGGAACGGGTAATCATGCTGTGCTGGATTACTTCGCCTTCTTTGTAACCCATACGGTCCATCAGACCAGCGATACGATCGGAACCGAACATACGCATCAGGTCATCTTCCAGGGAAACGAAGAACTGGGAAGATCCCGGATCTCCCTGACGACCGGCACGACCACGCAGCTGTCTGTCTACACGACGGCTTTCGTGTCTTTCTGTACCGATGATGGCCAGACCACCTGCTTCTTTCACGCCAGGTCCGAGTTTGATATCCGTACCACGACCCGCCATGTTGGTAGCGATGGTCACAGCGCCGGCCAAACCAGCTTCAGCAACAACCTGTGCTTCACGGGCGTGCTGTTTCGCGTTCAATACGTTGTGAGGTACTTTTTCGAAGGTGAGCATTTTGCCCAGCAATTCGGACACCTCTACAGAGGTAGTACCTACCAGTACCGGACGACCCGCAGCCTGCAGTTTCTTTACTTCTTCGATAACTGCTTTATATTTATCTCTCTTGGTTTTGTAAACCAGATCTTCAGCGTCATTACGGGAGATAGGCAGGTTAGTAGGGATGGTGATTACATCCAGTTTGTAGATTTCCCAGAACTCACCCGCTTCCGTAGTAGCGGTACCGGTCATACCACCAAGTTTGTGGTACATACGGAAGTAGTTCTGTAAGGTGATGGTTGCGAAGGTTTGTGTAGCAGCTTCTACTTTCACATTTTCCTTTGCTTCGATCGCCTGGTGCAGACCATCAGAGTAACGACGACCATCAAGGATACGACCTGTCTGTTCGTCTACGATTTTTACTTTACCATCCATTACCACATATTCCACATCTTTTTCGAAGAGGGTATATGCTTTCAGCAATTGCTGAGCGGAGTGGATACGGTCAGATTTAGCTGCAAATTCCTGCAGCAGGGTATCTTTACGCTGGAGTTTTTCTTCAGCAGGAACATCCAGTTTTTCGATTTCAGCCAGTTCAGAACCAACGTCAGGGAGGATGAAGAAGTGTTCATCTTCACCGGAGCCGGTAATTTCAGCGATACCTTTATCAGTCAGGTCTACGCTGTTATTTTTTTCTTCGATAGCGAAGTATAGGCCGGCGTCTACTTTAGGCATTTCGCGTTGCTGATCTGCCAGGTAGTAGTTTTCTGCTTTCTGCAGTAATACTTTCATACCTGGTTCGCTGAGGAACTTGATCAGGGCGCTACTTTTAGGTAAACCTCTCCAGGCGCGCATCAGTGCAAGGCCACCGGTTTTAGGATCATCTTTACCTTCTGCGATCAGCTTTTTAGCTTCCAGCAGGTATTTATTTACTTCTCTTCTCTGTAATTCAAACAGGTGAGCGATACGCGGCTGCAGTACATGGTATTCCTGTTCTTCACCACGGTATACCGGACCGGAAATGATCAGCGGTGTACGGGCATCATCGATCAATACGCTATCCACCTCATCGACCATAGCGAAGTGATGTTTGCGTTGTACCATTTCCTCAGGGCTGTGCACCATGTTATCACGGAGATAGTCGAAACCATACTCGTTATTGGTACCATAGGTGATATCAGCCAGGTAAGCCTGACGACGGGCAGCGGTGTTCGGTTGGTGAACATCGATACAGTCAACGGTAATACCGAGGAATTCGAAGAGAGGGCCGTTCCACTCAGAGTCACGCAGGGCGAGGTAGTTATTCACGGTTACGATGTGAACACCTTGTCCGGCGAGTGCGTTGAGGTAGGCAGGAAGGGTAGATACCAGTGTTTTACCCTCACCGGTAGCCATTTCGGAGATTTTACCCTGGTGTAATACGATACCACCGATGAGCTGTACATCATAGTGTATCATGTTCCAGGTAACCTGGTTGCCTGCGGCAGTCCAGGTGTTTTTCCAGATAGCCTTGTCACCTTCGATGGTAACATAGTCTTTGGTAACAGCCAGCTGACGGTCTAACGCGGTAGCGTTAGAGGTAATGGTAGTATTATTTGCCAGGCGACGGGCAGTTTCTTTGACAACTGCAAAAGCTTCCGGTAACAGTTCCTGGAGAATTACTTCCAGTTGCTTGTCACGGTCTTTTTTCAGTACGTCTATTTCTTGATAAATAGCATCTTTTATGGTAACATCCTCTGAATTGTCCGCAGTTTCCTGTTTTTCTGTTATATCCTTATCAATAACAGCAAGGTGTTCCTTGATACGGGCGCGGAAATCCTGGGTTTTATGACGCAGGTCGTCAATAGGCAGGGATTGCAGTTTCTCATACTCCTCATTGATCTGCTTCACTATTGGAGCGATAGACTTGATATCTCTGTCAGACTTATTCCCTCCAAACAGCTTTGTTAAAAAACCTAACATATAGAATGTTTAATTACGAATTACGATTTCAATTTCAAATGTAACTTACCTATCGTGGCTGAGTCGGAAGTAAATCCATCATCAGTTTTCATTTTTCCGTAACCAGTCCCTTTCAGTAGGAAATCCGGTTAAGTTAGTTGGACAGATAGGGATTGATGTTACTCAAATATTATGCTTGGAAGGCGGCAGCTGACAACGTGTCAGTCTATATTGCTGCTTTTCAAGGCCTGTAAAATTAGTAATAAATTCGGGGATTTCCGGGATGAAATAACGGCATAATACGGAAGAAATGATTTTTAACAAAATACAATTTGCAATCAGGCCAAATTGACGGATTTTGCCTATTACACTGCAAATCAGCATCGGCAGGGCTGTCAAAATGCCCATAAAAAAGCAAAAAGGCTGGCCTCTTCCTGAGAGACCAGCCTTTTAATATCAAAAACAGGGACTAGTTATAGCTATCTTTATATAATAATTATTTCTTATACAACATTTCTACTACTTTACCCACTCCTTCAATGGTTCGTACCAATATCAGCGGATCCAGCCGGCTTTCTATCCAGTACTGACGAATAGTACCATTGCTGCCGGCAGCTTTAGCCGGATTATAGGAGGCTACCATTACGCAATTTTCCAGATCAGCTAAAGGCCCGCTGAAATTATAGAAGTTCGGAATATATAAGCTGGTAATCTTCTCATTACCAAGGTCCACCATTAACCTGGCCAGACCAGTAGCAGCATCTGCCTCATACAGCTTGCCACCAGCTGCATAAAAAAGAAATCCATATGTATTGCTGATCGCAAAAGAAGTGGCATTGCCGATTTCAGGGTAACCGGAAATATCGTAAACCCCATCATACCTGACAGCACCATAGTCTGGTCCAAACTTGTAAAGTTTATAGATCCCTTTCTTACGGTCACCTACGACAGCGGAACTCTGCCCGTTGAGAAAGCGGCTGTCTCCCATCCAGATCAGGTCCAGACCAGTAGTAAAATTATCCGGAAGATCCGACGACTCACTGGATCTGGCATAAGGATTGAAAGCCACGAAGCGCTTTTCATCATCATTATACAATACACCTATCATACCTGTTCCCATCGCCACGAACGGGGCTGCACGAAACATACCGGTGGCGCCCTTCATCCTGTTGACAGGCAACGCAAAAGCCGGTACCCCCATTGGAGCGAAGTTGAAATACACATTCCCTCCGCTTATACAGAAATTAAGGCTGCTTTCATTAGATGCCATCGCCTCAGCAGTGGTTATATCACCGGCATTTACAAAATCATATGGCAGGCTATAGGTGCTTTTCCACTTCATGTAAAGATTATCTACTTTATACGCCGCCTTATCTCCCAGAATATAGGTCATATCACCGGTGAGCGTAGAATACCTGCGCAGGGCCTTAGGATTGGTAATTTCCGGCATTCCTGCTACTGTAAATTTCAGTACATCATCTATCAATGTATCCCTGGTCAGCAGATAAGATAACATATCCAGTCTGGCTTTTCCATTCACATCATTGAGGATCAGGAGGCCATTGGTAATCATGGTGGTAATTTTGAGCATGAACCGTTTCTGCTGGCTTAACCCTGTAGACTTGTCTGTGATCTTGAAAAAACAGGTGTAGGTATCAGGCTTCAGATTAGCGGCCCACTCCAGCGTAGGCGTGGTAGCAAATACTGTTCGTATAGTATCGCCTACAGCTACGTTGTATTTGTAGGAAATCCATTGGTAGCCAAACTTGTTGGTATCAGCAAGATTCGCATTGCTGTCGATACTCATCCTGACTGCTGGTTTAATACTGAGGGTATTGCCATACAGCATAACATACCCTTCATCGATATTGCTTATTTCAGTGACTTCATTGATGGGATGATAACTGTAATTACCCTTGTCTTTATAACAGCCGGTAAATACCATCAGTACACATGCCATTAAAGGGAAAAATATATTTTTCATTTTCATGTTTTCTGGTTAGATAAATCAGATAGATGCGGCAGGGCCCATCGTCATAACAGTACCATCTGCTTCGCGGATAGTATCACCTACCGCCGCATGATCTTTGAAATAGCGCATCATAAAGGAACTCAGATAAGTACAGGTAGGTACAGGAAGATAGGCGTTATTCGCAGTTGCAAAAGCTTTAATATCATAAGGAACGGCAGACCCAATCAGCAGAATTTTTTCTTTGGAGTATTTTCCAAAGTAAATATCTGCCCAACCAGCTGGTTGCGCTAATCTATCATCAATGGTGATTACATGACGCAATACATTTTTTGTAATGCCTTGTGCCTTATCAACCACAGCGGCTTTCAGACTAGTCGTAAAATTTTCATTCGGCAAAAGATGCATGTCGAGTACATATGTTTGTGTAGCCATCTCTTTTGTTTTGTAAAAACGGATGGGTATATACACCGAAAGTTTGCCTGCCGGCATCACCAATGATGAAGGCATATCATAATGAATGCCTCGTTTGGCCGGATTACCGACGGTATCCGCTATTTGCAGATTAAACGCACGGTCCTGTTTACTTGCAGGTCCGGTAACCCGGATCAGGAAGTTTACAGTGGTATCTGTAGTGAAAGGTGTATAGGCAAATGTTACAAAGCTTGTATCTTTTGGGATACTATTACTTGTAATAGAGAAATACACATCGTTGGTACTGTTATATGCGGGAATATCTTCCCTTTTGCAGGAGATTACAAAAAGACATCCTGCTATAATTATAAATAATCCTGTGATAATTTTTTTCATGGCAAGCGTATTAATTTCTGTACAAAATTTCATTTTCCGGAATCGGTAAAACGTACTGTGTTGCAGACATTCTCACTGTAGTGCCGCTTCCATCGCCTTTTGTGATGGGGGTAGAACCTAACCTTTTATAATAAAAGAAGCATTGCCCTTCTCCATAAAATTCTCTTTTAAACTCTTTCATCAATTCGGTAGCCACAGTAGCTGTAGCTGGTGCATCGAATACTTTACGTGCTTTCCTGACTGCATTCAGATATCCGAGTGCGGTTGCTTTATCTGATTCACATTCTGCTGCAATCAAATACATTTCTGAAATACGGATCATAGGCAGATGATAGACAAAGGAATATTTTGTCGGCTCACTGATATCCGCATATTTATAAAAGCATCTGTAGATTTTTACGCCACCAGCCGGAGTTACCCAGTTTGCAGTATATCGGGGATCATTGTCATTCCTCTCATATTCATTTCCCAGGTTGGCGGGAGCAGCAGCAAGAATGTTTGCATCCTTGTTAGATGGAGAGAAATACTTTTGAAATTTAGCATCCATATTGATATCCTGCAAAGCGAACAACAACTCAGAAGCAAAGAGGCGATCAGGGTTCGGACCAGAGACATTTCGTGGATCGACAAAAGGAAATTTCGGTCCGGCTGTCGTTATTACTTTCTTTGCATACTGATAGGCCGCTGCTTTGGCTTTAGTATAGAGATATACTCTCGCCTTGAGCGCCTGTACTGCATATACGTTCAATCTGAACTGGCGGAAATGCCAGGTAGGATTGTCAATGACTGAATTGGACCAGGTTCTGCCTTCTGTAATAACCGGATCATCCTGCAATAAAACTTCTGCACTATCCAGGTCATTTAATACATGCTTCGCCACTTCATTAGCGGGAAGAAAAGGTAAATACTTGTCAGTGAATTTATCGTAATATGGAATTCTTGCAGAGAGGCTGTCCGTACCATACACCGGGCCATAAAGCCTCAATATATCGAAGTGCAGGTATGCGCGTAATCCAAGTAATTCTCCTTTAATCCATCTGCGGTGTTCCGCTGTACCTACCTCTTTACGAACTTCCAGCTGGGAAAGGGCTTTATTCACTGCTGCAATATGTTTGTACATAGCAGCCCAAACTTCTCCGAATTTATCTTTCACCTTGTCATCCGTATAGTTATATAGCCCCAGCTGATAATACGGGCTCTCATCACTCAGAGAATAGCGCTGGCCAAGCACTTCTACCATTTCCATTGTCATGGCGCCACCATAAGTGCTGGCCTGCGTCATGTCCAGGTATACCCCATTCAATGCCTTCATAAAGCCAGCTTCTGTGGAAAACAGGTCATCGGCAATTACCTGGTCTCTTGGCTTCACATCGAGGTATTTTTTACAGGAGGTAAAAGCTGTTACAGCAAATAATATGATAGCGTATATAGTTAATCGTTTCATCATTATTCTTTTAAACAATTAAAAGCCTACGTTAATAGAAAAGGCCACTGTATTGGCAAAAGGATAGTCCAGGCCCCGTTCGTTCCTAATCGTTGAAAAACGGAAAATATCATTCGTATATGCGTTCAGGCGAAGACTGGTCAGGCCGTATTTACGAATCATCTGTATGGGAAAATCATAGCCCATATTAATGGATTCACCAGCGAGGGTATTTTCTCTCTGAACAAAGCGTGAAGTCATTTTGGAAGTATTGGCGATGAGGGCATTTTTATCTGCGGTCATAGTGATTTTCCTGTATTTAGCCACGTCGCCTGGATACAGCCATCTGTCGTAATATGCACGACGGTCGGCATTTTTGCCTACATTTTCATAGCTGATATTATCTACCTTATCATAAACGGCTTCATTAAATGCATCTCCGCCGTAACGATACCTCAGGTAAACACCCAGGGTAATGCCTTTATAGAAGAAATTCGTCCCGATGATACCATCGAGTTTCGGACGGGTGTCACCCAATACTACCTCGTCTTTGGAGTCATAGGTGAAGGTGTGTGTTCCATCTTTCTTAATAAAAATCTCATTACCTGTACCAGGATCAATACCGGCAGAACGTACGCCCCAGATAGCGGTAGGACTTCCCCCATCATAGTAACGGGTGGTATTCAGGCCCTGATTTTCTTTATTCATACCTGCCAGTGCAGTACCCATACCTTCATAGCGGGCATTTTCGTGTTTGGCAGAGAAATTAATTGTCCATACCACTCTTTCAGCGGTACGCATAATCGGAGAAACAGCCAGCTGGAAATTATAACCGTTGCCTACCTGCTTACCCAGGTTCATACTGGTAGTGGTAGTTCCGGTAGATACAGGCACATTAAAGACAGCCACCAGCGGATCTGTTTCACGGTTATAGTAATCGCCGTTAAACTTGATTCTGTTGTTTAGCATTACCAGGTCCAGCCCAATGTTCTTATCTAATGTCTTTTGCCATTTCAGGAAGGGATTTCCAAAGGAATTGATATTAACGCCCGTACCAAATTCATTACTTAAACCGAGGTTGTAGGTATAGAGTGTATAGGTCTGGTAGGAGGGGAAATTCTGGTTACCGGGAGTACCTACAGAAGCTCTTAACTTCAGCATGGATACATTACGGTATTGCTCCATAAATGCTTCGTTATGAATATTCCACGAAGCCCCGACTGACCATGAGTTGGTAAACAATCTGTCTAAGCCATAGATAGAAGCACCATCTTTACGATAATTCGCCTCCAGTACATAACGTCTGTCATATACATAACCTCCATTAAAATAGAAGCTGGTATTACGTTTGGTTGATTCTGCCGTGATCGGCCTGCCATTTAATTTGTAAGCTGCAGCAAATCCGGGAGAATCCATATCATCAGGGAATCCGCTGCTCTCATATCCTTCACGGGTTTGTAGTCTGCTCTGGAAATTCCAGCCACCAACAGCATTCAGCTGATGTTTGTTGGCAATGATTTTACCAAAGGTAACCGTTAACTCTCCATCATAACCGAAGGTATTATTGGATACTTTCTGATAATAACCACGTTCTTTTATCGGCTTAAAATAAAAGTCCGTATTCCGGGATGGGGAGAATACCTCTGTATTATTGTCGTCTTTTGTAAGACCAAGGCGTGCACGAACGCGCCAGTCTTTGGTCACGCTCCATTCAGACATAAAGTTGTTGATAAGCTGCAGGTCTTTGGTCCTGTTCCTACTGTTCAGCGTTGCGTTATACAATGGATTTACAACGGTATCCAGTTTATCGTTTGCATCATAGTAGATTTCCAGAAAAGGTGACACAGAACCATCATCGTTACGCTTCTTATAATAAGGGTTGGCATAAGCAAAGCTGGAAAAAGAGCCATATGGTGATTCATCCGCGGTATAGAAACTGACAGACAGGTTATTGCTGAACATGAATTTTTTCTTGCGGTACATCAGTTTCAGGTTTCCACCTCCCTGATCTCTTCCGGAACCTTTCATTACACCGGATATCTTTTTGTAGTTGACACCCGCGGAGTAGCGCATATCATTATCCCCACCTTCTATATACAGGGAATGACCGGTGGTTATTCCTGTTTGCAGTGGTTCGCTCAGCCAGTAAGTATTTACACCTTGTGCAACATTACGGAGATGCGCGTTATAAACACTATCCAGTCGTTGTCCGTACTCTGTTTCAGTGAGATACTGCTTATACTTACCCACTGCATACTCAAATGCCAGTTTTTCTGAGGCATTCATCAGGTTGTAATCCCTGAGGTCCGGTACAGTGACGGAGTTGTCGGTGACATAGTTCACACGTAGCTGCCCTGGTTTAGGTTTTTTTGTTTCTATCACCACTACGCCATTTGCTGCTTTGGAACCATAAATAGCGGTAGATGCAGCATCTTTCAGAATGGTAACACTTTCTACGCGGTTCATATCCAGATCTACGACAGTCCGAAGGTCTGCTTCAAAACCATCGAGGATAAACAATGGTTGATTCGGATCAGTACCGAATGTTTCCTTCATCCCTATCACGCTTGTCTTTCCACGTATCTCCAGGTTAGGCAGTACGTTAGGATTGGAGCCAGTGAGGTTATTTTCAAATACGGTAAAGGCAGGGTCCAGTGAACGAAGGCTCTGGATGATATTCTGGTTACCTATCTGTTTCAGTTCACGGGCGGTGTAGTTGGAAACACTACCTGAAAAACTTTCTTTACTCCTTTCGAAGATACCGTTTACTACTACTTCCTTGATTTTACTAACATCTTCATTAAGCGTGATGTTAGCAGATTTACGGCCTCCCACCGCGTATTCCAGCGGTTTATACCCAACATAGCGAAACACGAGTATATCATCTTCCTTAACGGTAATGGTAAACTTACCGGAAGGATCTGTCTGTGTTCCTTTGTTAGTGCCTTTGACCTGAATGGTAACACCGGGAGCCTGGGTATTTTCACCTGTGCGGTCATTCAGCACAACACGACCGGTGAAGGAATACGTTTTTTCCTGCTGTACTTTAGCGGCGTGTGTTTCAGCATTTCTGACAATTACTTTATCACCGATAACAGTGTAAGTAAAATCATTTTTAAAAACATCTTTTAATACTTCCTGTACAGCCATATTTTTTGCAGTGATGCTGACAGGTTCCTGACGGCTGGCAATATCGCCGTCATAAACGAAGTTGAGGTTGGTCTGACGCTCGATCTCGTATAATACGTTGGAAATGGACTGGTTTCGGACATTTACGCTAATCCTTTGAAATAGATTTTGTGCTCCGGCAGGCAATGCCAGCGTCGTCATCAGTAGACTGCAGGCTACACTGCGCCCAAACCAACCTTTAAAAGTCAGGTAGATTTTTTTCATGGCATAAGCATTTTTAGCTTCTGGCTGATTTTAGTTGATAATTAGAAAATAGAAATGTCAGTACGTTATTTGAAATAGATAGTGTCGTTCTTTTTTTCCGCCTTACACAGATATGTTGTTGTGATAATACCCAACACTTCTTCCAGGTTGTTGTCGTCAAACCTTACCGTCAGTTTTTTATTAACCAGGCTTCCCGGAAGAATATTGACATGATAATAGGCTGATAATATTTTACACACTTCCGGCATTGGTGTATTTCTGAAAGTCAGGCGATGTGTTCTCCATGCGATGGAGTTTGGATCATCGGGCAGGGCGTTAGTTTCCTGCGATTGCAGATCGAATTGTCCCTGATTGCCGGCAGACAGAATGACGCCGTGCATATCGCTGCGTCGTTCGAGTGAAACCTTACCGGTATTTACTGCTACAAGAATATGGCGCCCGTTAATTTTCATATTGAAAGAGGTACCGAGTACCCTTACAGCAGCTGTTCCGCTGTTGACGATAAACGGATGCTGCGGATCATGGGCAACATCAAAGAATGCCTCTCCTGATTCCAGCTCCACTTCCCTGCTCCCTGAAGCTTCAAAAGAAGCAGGGTAGTGGATAACGGCGTAGTGATTGAGATAAATTTTAGAATGGTCGGGAAGGAGCAGGGAATCAATATTCCTTTGCGTCGTTTTGGTGAGCCACTGTTGTTTGGCTGTTGGTTGGTCTTTCCAGAGCCAGTAGCAGGTAATTAATGCGGCTACGGAAGCGGCGGCGGTCCAATACTTCCAGTACAGGCGGCGTACAGGTACCTGATCATCCCCCTCCAGTGCGGAGAGGCGACTTTCAAATCTTTTGGCAGCCGCAGGAGCGTCGATGCCTTCCCAGGCAGCCGCTGCTGGCGCCTGTGCCCAGATCTCCGACAGCTCTTTCCAAATAATGGCATGCTCCGGTTCCTGTAACCAGGTTTTTAATGATTGTTGTAATGCTACGTCCTCTGGCGACTGCAAACAGCGCAACAGAAACCCATAATCAATGGTTGGTTTTTTCATCTTCACGAACGGCGTTGTAATGCTGAGACAAATCAGCCATCACGAACCCCCAAAAAATTTTATTTTTTTTACGAGATTTTTTTGGCGGGCGTTAACAACACATTAAATATTATACTATATGCCTATCAGTAACAGGATGAGATTTCTTGCTGCCGGTGAAGGTGAGGTTGCAACTTTGTCCAACAGCTCTTCCTTCAGCTGCCGGAGTGCGATTGTCATCTGATTCTCTACCGTTTTGACAGAAATCCCAAGTTTTGTCGCAATTTCCTGATTTTTCAGTCCGGAATAACGATTTAGTTTAAAAATTTCCCGGCATTTTTTGGGAAGGCGCTCGATAGCGTAAAAGATACGTTCCTGTAGTTCCTGTTCTTCTATAAATGTACAGAGGTAAGATTCGTCCTGTAATCTCGTGATATTATCGTGGTGTGTTTTGTGGGAAGATTCTTTCCTGAGATGGTTAATAGCGCGGTTTACCACAGCTTTGTACAGGTAGCTTTTTAAGGCTGCCGGGTGTTCCAGCTGAATTTCTTTTTCCCAGACAGACAAAAATACGTCCTGCACAATTTCTTCGGCCTGCTCTTTACCAACCAGGTTGGCGGCAGCTACGAATAATTGTGGATATAACAATTGATAAACATTGGTAAATACAGACTTATCACGATTTTTCAGGCCGATTAAAGTCTGCTCGGTATTAAAGCCGGCACTCATCACAAATATTATTTAAAATACATATATATCATCTGGTCATTTAGTCCCAGCCGGGACTATGTAAATTTTTTCTTAAAAAAGCCATTCATCCATAAAAAGGCGAAAAAGTGTGAATACTTTTTATAAATTTAGTCGTTTTATTACAAGTTTCTAAAATTCACAAAACTCCACGTTTATGGCAAAGGCGATTCAGCCAAACAAATTATTTGTAGCCAGTTGTATGGCACTGTTAGTAACCTCTCTGTCCTTTGGCATCCGTGCCGGTATTCTGGGCGAGCTGGGAGCGAAATTTGATCTTAGCGCTTCACAGCTGGGGGTCATTGCCAGTACAGCATTCTGGGGATTCCCGCTGGCAGTTGTTATTGGGGGTTTTGTGGTAGATATCATCGGTATGAAACGCCTGTTGCTGGCTGCTTTTATCCTGCACCTTGCCGGTATTCTGCTGACAATATTTGCCACCGGTTTTTCTACCCTCTTTATTTCCACGCTGTTCATAGGAATGGCCAACGGTACAGTGGAAGCGGCATGTAATCCGCTGGTAGCTACTATTTTCCCTGACAACAAGACAACGAAATTAAACCACTTTCACCTCTGGTTCCCTGGTGGTATTGTAGTAGGTGCATTGCTGGTATTTTTCATGAGCAAAATAGGTCTCGGATGGCAGATCCAGGTGGGTTCCATGATTATCCCTACCCTGCTTTACGGCTACCTTTTCCTCCAGCTGGATATGCCGGTTACTGAGCGCGTTGCCGCTGGTATCAGCACTAAAGATATGTACAGAGCGGTGTTCACTCCACTGTTCGCTGTTATTTTCATCCTGATGTTCGGAACAGCCATTACAGAACTGTTTACTGGTCAATGGATAGAAATCCTGCTAAAAAACGTAACAGAAAACTCCATCCTGATCCTGGCGATGACTGCCGGCGTACAAACATTTGGAAGAGCTTTTGCCGGCCCGGTGGTACATCGTATGTCACCAACAGGCGTATTGCTGATTTCAGCCATTCTTTCTGCGCTTGGTTTATATATGCTCGGCCATGTTTCCGGCAATATGATTTTCCTGGCCGCCTTTATTTTCGGTATGGGCGTAACTTATTTCTGGCCTTGCATGATCGGATTTGTATCTGAAAATCTTCCTAAAACAGGCGCACTCGGTATGAACCTGGTAGGTGGTGCAGGTATGTTTGCCGTATCTATCTATACTATCTTCATGGGTGGTGTTTATGACAGCATCATTGCACGTCAGCTGCCTGCAGGCGCATCCCTGGATGCTTACCGTACCGCAGCAGCAGGCAGTCCTGAAGCAGCGGAATTCGCAAAAGCACAAGGTGTTGCCGGTCCGGAAATATTGAATACCACCCTGGTAATTCCTATTATCCTGATCGTTGCCTTTACCTTACTGTATTTCTACATGCGTAACCGCAAAAAACCTGAAATCGCACACGTAGCAGCTGCTGAAGCTGTAGCATAAATTATTAAAATAAAAAGCTGATTTGAATATATGACACGCAAGCTCAGAATGGGAATGATCGGAGGCGGAAAAGATGCCTTCATCGGTGCTATCCACCGTATCGCCGCCAACATGGACGGTCTTATAGAACTCGTTGCAGGCGCACTCAGTGTAAATCCTGAGATCGCTGTGGATTCCGGAAAAATGCTTTTCCTGGACCCGGAACGTACCTACACCGATTTCAAAACAATGCTGGAAAAAGAAGCTGCCATGCCGGCAGATAAACGACTGGACTTCGTTACGATCGTTACGCCAAACTTTGCACACTTTGAACCTGCTATGATGGCGCTGGACAAAGGTTTCAACGTGGTAATCGAAAAACCTATCACCATTTCCCTGGAAGAAGCCAAACAGCTGAAAGCAAAAGTGGAAGAAACCGGTCTTTCCTTACTGCTCACCCACACCTATACTGGCTACCCGATGGTAAAACAGGCACGTCAGATGGTGAAAAACGGTGACCTCGGAAAAATCCGTAAAGTATGGGTGGAATATCCGCAAGGCTGGCTGTCTAAACTCAGCGAAAGAGAAGGTAACGCACAGGCAGCATGGAGAACAGACCCTAAACGTTCCGGTAAAGCCGGCGCTATGGGCGATATCGGTACACATGCATTTAACCTGGCTGAATATATTACCGGTGCTAAACTGGAAAAACTTTGTGCAGACCTGAACATCGTGGTTCCTGGCCGTGCACTGGATGATGATGGTGGCGTATTACTGCGCTTCGACAATGGTGCTTCCGGTGTGCTGATGGCATCACAGGTAGCTGCCGGCGAAGAAAATGCGCTGAAAATCCGCGTGTATGGCGAAAAAGGCGGCCTCGAATGGGCACAGCATGAGCCAAACACCCTGCTGGTAAAATGGCTGGACAAACCAACAGAAATCTATCGTGCAGGAAACGGATATAGCTTCCAGTCTTCCTACATGACACATAATACCCGCACACCAGGCGGCCACCCTGAAGGATACCTGGAAGCATTCGGTAACCTGTACCGTAATTTCGCACAGACATTATCCGCTAAAATCGACGGCGTTCAACCATCTGCTGAATCACTGGATTTCCCTGGTGTAGAAGAAGGTATCCGCGGTATGGCGTTTATTGATAATGTTGTTAAATCTTCACAGAGCGAAGTTAAATGGACTAACTTCGAAATTTAATCACAGGTTAAACGGAAAGGTATTATGAGAACAATAAAAGGACCTGGTATTTTTCTTGCCCAGTTTATGGGCGATGCAGCCCCCTTCAACAGTCTGAAAAGCATCTGTGAGTGGGCCGCTTCCATCGGTTTCAAAGGTGTACAGATCCCTAGCTGGGATGGTCGCCTGATCGATCTGCAAAAAGCTGCGGAAAGCAAAACCTATGCAGATGAAATCAAAGGTATCGTGAATGAAGCCGGGCTGGAAATCACAGAACTGAGCACACACCTGCAGGGACAACTGGTAGCAGTAAATCCTGCTTTCTCTGAAATGTTTGACCAGTTTGCGCCTGCGCAATATCACAATAACATCAACGCACGTACGGAATGGGCCGTTAACCAGCTGAAATATGCTGCCAAAGCCAGCCGTAACTTCGGACTGGATGCACATGCTACCTTCAGCGGTGCACTGCTCTGGGCGCCAGCCATGTACCCATGGCCACAACGCCCTGCAGGACTGGTAGAAGCCGGCTTTGCCGAACTGGCAAAACGCTGGATGCCTATCCTCAACGAATTTGAAGAATATGGTGTGGACGTATGCTACGAAATCCATCCAGGTGAAGACCTGCATGATGGCGCCAGCTACGAGCGTTTCCTGGAAGCTACCGGCAACCACAAACGCGCCTGCCTGCTCTACGATCCGAGTCACCTGGTATTACAATGCCTGAACTACCTGGAATATATCGACATTTATCACGAAAGAATTAAAGCTTTCCACGTAAAAGACGCGGAATTCAATCCTACCGGCCGTTCCGGTGTTTACGGCGGTTATCAGTCCTGGATAGATCGTCCGGGAAGATTCCGCTCCCTCGGCGACGGACAGGTAGACTTCAAATCTGTTTTCAGCAAATTAACACAGTACGACTACGCCGGCTGGGCTGTAATGGAATGGGAATGCTGCATGAAACATCCGGAAGATGGCGCAAAAGAAGGCGCTCCTTTCATCAAAGATCACATCATCCGCGTAACAGAAAAAGCTTTCGATGATTTTGCAGGCGCCGCCACTGACGACGCTTTCAATAAGAGAATATTGGGAATCTGATAATATAAAGCAAACTAAAAATCAATTAACAGAAAATGAAAAAGAGATATCTGGCTCCGTTTGTATTGAGTGCTTTATTCTTCGCAGCATGCGGAGGTGGTAGCAACTCTGCAGAGAAACAGGCGGGCAGCGAAACGGAACATGCAGCAGACAACTCTATGGTATCACCTAATGCCGATAAGCCAATGACCAAAGGTCAGGAACTGATGGCACAGTCAGATTGTAAAACCTGTCATAAGGAAGAAATCAAAGTAGTTGGACCTTCATTTAAAGATATCGCCGGTAAATACCCAAACACCGACGAAAATGTGGATAAACTCGCAGATAAAATCATTAAAGGTGGATCCGGTAACTGGGGCGAAGTAGCTATGCTGCCGCACACCAACGTATCTAAAGATGATGCTAAGGAAATGGTGAAATACATCCTTTCTTTGAAATAGTCTGATTTTTCATCATAACAAAATGCCAGCATGAAAAAAGTAGTTATGGCTGCTGCCCTCGCAGCACTCGTTTGCACATCAGCTTTTGCTCAAACACCGAATACCCTCACTGCTAAAGAGAAAAAAGCAGGCTGGAAACTCCTGTTCGACGGCAAAACAACAACCGGATGGCATACTTACCAAAAAGATGCTGCCAGTCCTGCATGGAAAGTGGAAGATGGGGCCCTCGTACTCGACCAGAACGCCAAAAAGAACGGCGCTCCCGGTGGAGACCTGGTGACCAATGAGGAATATGAAAACTATGCACTGAGCATCCAATGGAAAATATCCGAAGGTGGCAACAGCGGAATCATATTCGGCGTACATGAATCCCCTGAATTCAAAAACACCTACGAAACAGGTCCTGAAATGCAGGTATTGGACGATGACAGACACCCTGACGGGAAAATCATCAAGCACAATGCTGGCGATCTGTATGATCTTGTTAAATCTTCCAGCAAAGCTGTAAAGCCTGTAGGAGAGTGGAATACCGCTGAGATTATCAAGAAAGACGGTCACCTGACCCTCAAACTGAATGGTGTCACCACCGTTCAAACCACCGTAGGCACTCCTGAATGGGATGCCCTGGTTGCTAACAGTAAATTCAAAACCTGGAAAGGATTCGGCAAATATCAGAAAGGCCATATCGCTCTACAGGACCATGGCAACGAAGTAGCTTACCGCGATATCAAAATCCGCGCCCTGTAAGCTGTTTCCAGTCTTTTATTATCGAGGCATCAAGCATAAAGCCGGCTACACATGTTCTATTGTCTCAGCAGCTTTATGCTTAATGCCTTTTTTTATTATCCAGGATCAAACCATAGCATCTAGTAAGATGAAAAAATTCACCACGTTCCTCGCCTTTTTATTACTGGTGACAGCCATCTCTGTCAGTGCAAAACACAAATACCGCGTACTCGTATTTTCCAAAACCAAAGGTTTCCGTCATGATTGTATCCCTGTTGCCAAAGCAGCCATCATGAAGCTCGGGCAGGAAAACAACTTCGCCGTGGACACCACGGAAGATGCTTCCGTTTTCACCTACGAAAACCTGAAAAAATACGATGCCGTAATTTTCAGCAGTACCACCGGCGACGTACTCGACAGCGCCCAACAGGAAGCCTTCACTAAATATATTCACAAAGGAGGCGGATATATGGGTATACACGCTGCTACCGATACGGAATACGACTGGCCATGGTACGGCAAACTGGCAGGTGCTTACTTCACCAGCCACCCTAAACAACAGGTTGCTACGCTCCACGTAGTCGATAAATCAAATATCGCTACCAAACATCTCCCTGATAACTGGTCACGCAAAGACGAATGGTACAATTTTAAAGATATCAATCCTGATATCCACGTACTGATCAAAATCGATGAATCTACCTACGAAGGTGGTAAAAATGGTGATAACCACCCGATGGCATGGTACCACGATTTCGAAGGCGGACGCGCTTTCTACACCGAATTAGGTCATACTAAAGAGTCGTATGATGATCCTGCCTACCTGCAACATCTGCTCGGTGGCATTCAATACGCAGCCAACATCAAATCAAAATAATTGTTAACGAATTTATTTTCTCCCATCATGAAACCTATTTCCAGACTGCTCCTGCTGGTAGCGCTAGTGACTACCTTTGCCAGTTGCAGTAAAAAAAGAGAAGGAAAGCCAAGGATACTTGTATTCACAAAAACAATGGGCTTCCGCCATGCTGCTATTCCGGCAGGTATTGCCGCTTTTCAGCAGAAACTTGCCACAGACCTGAATATCAGCGTAGATACTACTGAAGATGCCTCCAAATTCAATGAGGATACCCTCGCGCAGTATTCCGCTGTAGTATTCCTGAATACTACCGGCGATGTACTCAACAACTACCAGGAAGCAGATTTTGAAAGATATATCCAGGCCGGTGGCGGCTTCGTTGGCGTACATGCCGGCACCGACACTGAATACGGCTGGGGATGGTACAATCACCTGGTAGGCGCACAATTTGCCAATCACCCCGAAGGCGTACACGAAGCAAAACTGGATGTTGTCAACCAGAAATTCTTCGAGCCTTTCAAACTCCCGCCATCATTCAATCATACCGACGAATGGTATAATTTCAAAAACTACGATACCACTGTTAAGGTGCTCATCAAACTGGATGAAACTACCTATAAAGGTGGTACGATGAATAATAATCATCCTATCGCCTGGTACCACGATTACGATGGAGGCCGTGCCTTCTATACCGGCATGGGACATACCGAAGAATCTTACAAGGAAGAAAACTTCCTCAACCAGCTGAAAGCAGGTCTGACCTATGCTATCGGCGACAACCAGGTGCTGGACTACAGCAAAGCCACTACTGAACGTGTGCCTGCTGAAGACCGCTTCACTAAAAACGTACTCACTTCCGGCCAGTTCTTCGAACCAACGGAAATGACGATACTCCCTAACCTGGATATCCTCGTGGCACAACGCCGCGGTGAACTGATGCTCTATAAGTCAGCCGACAAAACCCTTACCCAGGTTGGTTTCCTGAAAGTTTATTTCAAAGCAGAAGTGCCCAATGTAAATGCGGAAGAAGGTTTCCTCGGTCTCGCTGCAGACCCTGATTTCAAAACCAATCACTACATCTATGTGATGTATTCTCCGGCAGATACTTCTGTAAACAGGCTTTCCCGCTTCAAATTTGAGAATGATAAACTGGATATGGCTTCTGAAAAGCAAATTCTGCAATTCTATTCTCAACGTAATATCTGCTGCCATACCGGCGGTTCTATTGCCTTCGGCCCGGATAAACTGCTGTACCTCTCTACTGGTGATAATACTACGCCATTCGATGAGCCTAACCAGCAATTTACCACCAAGTCTTTCGGCCCTACAGACGACAGACCCGGACACCTGCAATATGACGGTCGTCGCACATCTTCCAATACCAACGACCTACGCGGTAAAATTCTCCGTATAAAAGTAGAAGCAGATGGTAGCTACACCATTCCTGAAGGAAACCTCTTCCCTAAAGGAACGCCTAAAACAAGACCTGAAATTTTCGCCATGGGTACACGTAACCCATATCGTATTTCTGTAGACCAGAAAACAGGTTTTGTGTATTGGGGAGAAGTAGGCCCGGATGCCAATGCAGATGATTCATTGCGCGGCCCTCGTGGCTATGATGAAGTAAACCAGGCAAAGAAAGCCGGCTACTACGGTTATCCGATGTTCATCGCCAATAATAAGCCTTATCGTGAGTTCGACTATGAAACCGGTAAGAGCGGCAACTGGTACGATCCTAAAAAACCTGTTAATACATCCAGGAACAATACAGGTCTGAGAGAATTACCTCCTCCTGTGCCGGCAATGATCTGGTACCCTTATGGTAAATCAGATGAATTCCCGCTGGTAGGCTCTGGTGGCCGTAACGCAGAAGCTGGCCCGGTATACCACTCTGAATATTATCCTAAGGAAACTCGTTTCCCGGATTACTATAACAACAAACTGTTTATCTACGACTGGATCCGTGGTTGGATCATGGCCGTAACCCTGGATAAGGATTACAACTATTCCAAGATGGAGCGTTTCATGCCACATATCAAGCTGAATGCGCCTATCGACATGGAAATGGGTCCTGACGGACGTTTATATGTACTGGAATATGGCAATGGCTGGTTCAGTAAAAACGTAGACGCCGGATTATCCCGCATAGATTTCAATGGCGGCAACCGTGCGCCTGTAGCTGATTTAGAAGTAGATAAACTGAACGGCAGTCTGCCATTTACCGTGAAACTCTCTGCAAAAGGCAGTAAAGATCCTGATGGCGACAAGCTGACTTATCTCTGGTATTTCGGTAATGGTAACAAGAAAGAAACCACAGAACCTACGGTAGATTATACTTTCACCACTGCAGGTGAATATAGTATAGCCGTTGAGGTTATAGATGCCAATGGTGCTAAAACACGCAGCCGCGAAATACCTGTATACGCAGGTAATGAAGCGCCTGTTGTAAAAATTGACATCACTGGTAATAAGATGTTCTACTTCCCTGGAAAACAGGTACAATATGCGGTTTCAGTAACAGACCATGAAGATGCGCCTAATGGTGGTGTTATCACTGACCTGACAGACCTCTTCGTAAAAGCAGATTACATCCAGGGTAATGATAAAGCTGCTGCGCCACAAGGCCACCAGATTATCACCGGCGCCATTGCCGGTAAAAATATCATGGAGATATCTGACTGTAAAACCTGTCATAAACCTGATGAGAAGTCTATCGGACCATCTTTCAAACAGGTAGCAGATAAATACAAGGCAGATCCTGCTGCACCGGAAAAACTGGCGCATAAAATCATCAATGGTGGTGGTGGCGTATGGGGCGAAACCGCTATGTCTGCCCACCCTGGCCTGTCTATGATAGAAGCGAAACAACTGGTAGAATACATTTATTCCATCGGTGGTGCTACTGCGAAAATTCCTTCGCTGCCGGCAACTGGTAGTCTGAACCCAAGCCTGAAAGGCGACATCAAAGATGATGGGGTATTATATCTCTCTGCTTCTTACACCGATAAAGGTGCAGTAGGCATCAAACCTATGACAGGCACAGCAAGCGTAGCACTCTACAACCCACGCATTGCAGCCAGCGCATACACCAAAGCTGACGGCGTTTCTGCCTTCGAAATGAATGGCATGAAATTCCTCATCCCGGGAGTGGCCGGCAGTGCAGTTGAATACGGCAACCTCGACCTGACCAGCGTTTCAGGCGTTGACATCAACTACATGACCAATGCTGCGGTAGATGCAGGCTTTGATGTAACGGCCTTCCTGGATGGCAACCAGATCGGCACCATGCAGATCGGTCCGGGTGCTGTACCAATGAAGCCGAATGCATCATCTGTGAAACTCCCTCCGGTAACGGATGGCAAAAAACACACACTGAAGTTTGCATTCAAACCAATTGATCCTGCCAAGCAGCCTCCAATTGGTATTACATCGATTTCATTGCGATAATAATAATTTAACATTATAACAAACGGCGTCTCTACTTGTAGAGGCGCCGTTTTATTTTTTACTGCCGCCATATATCAGTAACCTCATTTAATTTGGACACCGAACCAATTACAACATGTACTGTTAATTACGCTAAACTCATCTTTCCTAGCACTTCTCACATTACGAAACATGGAAATATCTTGATTTCTTCATTAAACAACTTACCTTTTATGAAACAGCTATTTCTTTTATCATTATTCATTAGTTGCCTTCTTTTTAATGCAACCAGTAATGCGGCCAGCGAAACGCACACTGCTAAAACTCCGGTAACCAAAAGAGTTACATTTACTATTAAAGTCACCTACACCATTCCTCTCGGCGCCCTGGCCACTGACCCCAATGCAGGTAGTATTTTTATCATTAACCAAACTACTGGCCATCAGTATGACGGTAATAGTGACCGGTCTGTATTAGGTATAATAACCGGATACGCGGACAATGTAGAGGTTTCTGTTGGCGACCAGCTCACACTAAACCGTAAGGCCTTATTTCTGTGGTTCGACGAATTTGGACCGTACACTGTCACACAGGCAGATATAGTTCGGGGACAGAAGGACATTCTTG
Organism: Chitinophaga sp. Cy-1792; assembly: GCF_011752935.1. NCBI lineage: Bacteria > Pseudomonadati > Bacteroidota > Chitinophagia > Chitinophagales > Chitinophagaceae > Chitinophaga > Chitinophaga sp. Cy-1792. The sequence goes on along the minus strand of NZ_VWWO01000001.1, from coordinate 1,348,746 downwards.
TGCTGTTACCTGTAATTAAACTTTAAACTGAATTACTATAACGTCAATTCTTATCATTTCATCTAAAAAAACTAGTATGAAAAATCTATCTATTGCTATGTTCCTCGCTGTTTGCATCATTGCCAGTGCAACAATGCCCGCGTCAGCCGCGGTTAAAACCACTGCACCAACTGCCGCAAAACGCACAAGGACCCTACTTGTATATGTCACCATGACAGTGGTGGGACTACAATTACCCGGCATAACCTGCAATGTTGTTAATCAAACAAAAGGAACAACAACTCCGGCAGAGGTACATATTGTAGCTGAACATGGTTTGAGTGTTATGGCAGCGATACAAGCAGACGCAGGAGATGTTATTTATGTAGAAGCCCTACTTGGTCTTCTCAACAAAAACAGTCAGCCTTATACCATTACACAGGGCGATATTAATGATGGTAAGCTATTTACTCACATATTATTGCTGTAGGTATATCTTTAATAAATGAAAGAGGCGTCTTAAAGACGCCTCTTTCATTTAATATTATTGAGTCGGTTACTTCGTATAGTCCTTCGGTTTATTCCCCATCACAAACGTCAATGTACCACCATTCATAATATCAGCATGTGAAATAGTCAGCTGTTTCCACGGCTTACCATTCAGCAATACCTGCTGTACATATACATTTTTGTCGTTCTGATTTTTCGCCTCTACTACAAAGGTCTTTCCATTTTCCAGTTGCAGCGTGGCTTTATCCACCGCAGGACTTCCCAGTTCATACTGGTCGGAACCCGGACACATCGGATAAAAACCTAAAGAAGAAAATATATACCAGGCGCTCATCTGCCCGCAATCATCATTACCACCTAATCCATCAGGACCCGGATGGTACATCTTCTTCAATATCATGCGTACCCTGTCCTGCGTTTTCCAGGGTTGGTCGGTATGGTTATAAAGATATACCACATGGTGGGACGGCTCATTTCCATGAACATAATTCCCGATAATACCATCTCTGGTAATATCTTCTGTTTCTGCAAAATATTTATCCGGCAGCTCCATGGTAAACAGTGAATCCAGATGACGTGCAAAGGCCTTTTTACCGCCCATCATGGTGATCATATCAGCCGGATACTGAGGAACGTATAAGCTATAGTTCCAGGCATTCCCTTCAATGAAGCCCTGATCGTGCGTTTGCAGGGGATCAAAATCTTTTTTGAAGCTGCCGTCGCTCAGGCGCGGACGCATAAATCCTGTACTACGATCATAGACATTTTTATAGTTTTGAGAACGTTGGATGAATTCGTCGTAGATATCCTGCCTGCCCAGCTTTTTAGCCACCTGCGCGATACACCAGTCGTCGTAGGCATATTCCAATACTTTCGACACAGAAGAGCCTTCTTTATCTTCAGGGATGTAGCCCTTATCGATATAGTAACCCAAGCCATCGTAGGAACGGTGTCTGGCGGTCGTTACGCAGGCGTCCAATGCCTTGTTTGCATCGAAAGGTGCATTCCCTTTCATGATCGCATCAGCAATAACGGACACGCTATGATAGCCGATCATACACCAGTTTTCATTGGCATAATGCGCCCATACCGGCAGCATATGCTGTGCACTCTGTTCATAATGCGAGAGCATGGAACGTACCATATCCGCATTACGCGTAGGTTGTATCACATTAAAGAATGGATGTAATGCCCTGTAGGTATCCCAGAGAGAAAACGTAGTATAATTCGTATAACCGTTTGTGTTATGAACATTCATGTCCAGCCCGCGGTAGTTCCCATCAACATCCATATAGGTAGTTGGGTTGATGAAGGCATGGTACATCGCAGTATAAAAATTCTCTTTTTCTTCTTTACTGGAAGATTCGATATGTATTTTATTCAGCTCTTTTGTCCAGAGCGCTTCTGCAGACTGCTTTACCGCTGCAAAGTCCCATCCTGGCGCTTCTTCCTGTAAGTTTTTCAAAGCACCTGCAGTACTTACCGGAGATAATGCTACTTTCAATTCCACATTATCGCCCGGTTTAGCGTCAAAGTCGAAATAAGCACGGATCTGCTTTCCTGCCATTTCAGGAAAGTTATGTGTCTGATCAAACTTGCGCCAGAAGCCACGGTACACATCACTGGCATAATTACGCTGACCATAGCTCTTAAATGGTTTGGAGAAAGCAATCGCAAAGTATACCGTTCTCGTACGTGCCCAACCGTTAGTTTGTCTGAAACCTGTGATCAGCGAGTCATTTTCAACACGGATATACGTCCATACATTCTTATTTTCATAATTGTAGATGTTGTACATCATATCAAGAATGATATGTGCAGGGCCGCCGGCATTGAAAGTATATTTATGAAAACCAACACGGTTGGTAGCGGTCATTTCTGCGGTAACATCAGGCCGGTCCAGTTTCACTTTGTAGTAACCCGGTGCCGACACTTCATTGCTATGCGAAAACGGTGAACGGTAGCCACTTTCAGGGTGATCTGCCGTACCCGGATTTAATTGCAGTTTACCTACAGCAGGCATAATCAGGATATCTCCCAGATCGGAATGACCTGTACCACTGAAATGTGTATGGGAGAAGCCCACAATAGTTTTATCCTCATACTGATAGCCAGCGCAATATTTATATACATCCGGATTGTATTTACCATTCATTTCATATGGAATGGTATCCGTTTCCGGACTTAGCTGCACCGCCCCGAAAGGTACAGTGGCGCCGGGATAGGTGTGACCCATGCGCTGCGTCCCGGTGATAGGTTTTACATACTGTAACACATTTTCCTGTGCGTAAGTATGTATCACCGAAAGTAGAAAAACAGGTATTAATATCTTCTTCATGGTTGATAGTTAAATCGCTTAAAAAAAAGACATCCCGAAGAATCGGGATGAAGTATTTACAGTGAACAATGAAATAGTTCGAAAATTATATATTCAATGTTTACTTATTTGCTGTTGAATAAGAATATGGATAATCCGCCGGATTAGTGCCTCTGGCTTTCTGTGGCTCGTTACCCATTTCGAAAATCAGCTTACCGCCTTTCTGAAGATCAGCATGACCGATCCAGTTTTTCGTATATGCGGCACCGTTCAGTTCAGCCTTTTGCACATAGAGATTTTTTTCGCTGTTATGCGGCGCGTCAATTTCCATTACTTTACCATCTTCCAGTGTCATAGTGAGTTTGGCAAAAAGTGGCGTACCAAGTACATACTGCGGTGTACCCGGACAAACAGGATAGAAGCCCATTGCAGAGAATACATACCAGGCAGAAGTCTGTCCGTTATCCTCATCACCGCAATAACCATCAGGCGTGGCTTTATACAGTTTCTCCATTACCTGGCGTACCCAGTACTGGGTTTTCCACGGCTGACCTGCATAATTATACAGGTAGATCATATGCTGAATAGGCTGGTTGCCATGTGCGTACTGTCCCATATTCATGATCTGCATTTCACGGATTTCGTGAATGGTAGTACCATAATAGCTATCGTCAAACACAGGTGGCATCGTAAATACTGAGTCCAGCATTTTCACAAAAGATTCTTTGCCACCCATCAATGTGGATAACGCATTGATATCATGGAATACAGACCAGGTATAATGCCAGGCATTACCTTCCGTAAATGCATCTCCCCATTTAAACGGATTAAAAGGTGTCTGGAATTTGCCATCCTGGTTACGGCCACGCATCAGCTTTGTTTCCGGATCAAATACGTTGCGGAAGTTCTGTGAACGCTTTGTAAATCGCTCCAGTTCTGCCTTTGGACGATTCAACGCTTTTGCCAGCTGCAGAATGGTGAAGTCGTCATATGCATATTCCAGCGTACGGGCAGTGTTTTCATTGATCTTAACATCATAAGGCACGTAACCTAAAGTGTTGTAATATTTCACCCCTTTACGACCTACAGACTCCAGCGGGCCTTCGTTTTCCGTATTTTTCAGAATAGCCTGGTATAATGTGTTGATATCATATCCGCGAATACCTTTTACATAGGCATCAGCGATAAGAGAAGCAGAGTTGGAACCGATCATACAGTCACGGTGACCAGGGCTTGCCCACTCAGGCAGCCAGCCGCTTTCCTTGTAGGCGTTGGCAAGTCCTTCCATGATATGGCTGGTCAGACTCGGATACATCAGTGTAAAGAAAGGATGTACCGCTCTGAAAGTATCCCAGAAGCCATTATCAGTAAACATATAGCCAGGTAATACCTCGCCATTATAAGGACTATAGTGTACCACTTCATTTTTAGCGTTCAGCTCATAAAACTTGCGCGGGAACAGCAATACACGGTACAAGGAAGAGTAGAAGGTACGCACTTGTTCAGGCGTGCCACCGGAAACCGCGAGGCGGCCCAGTTCTTTATTCCATACGGCTTTGGCTTTACTTTTTGTTACGTCGAAGTTGTCGTTGCCCACTTCATTTTTCAGGTTCAGTTCTGCCTGATCAAAGGAGATAAAAGAAGATGCTGTTCTGATGGTAACCTTTTCACCTTTTGTTGTTTTAAAACCAACAACGGCGCCGGCATGATTGGATTGTAATTCTTTTACGTCTGCTACGGTAACGCTATCGTTCCAGATGGTGCTGGTAGTAAAAGGTTTGTCAAAGTAGATGACGAAATAGTTTTTGAAATTCGCCGGCACGCCGCCACTGTTCTTGGTGGTATAGCCGATGATTTTCTTTTCTTCCGGGATGATTTTGATGTAGGAACCTTTATCGAAGGCATCTACCACCAGGAAGGCGCTGTCAGTGGCTGGATAGGTAAACCTCAGCTGAGCGGCTCTTTCAGTGGGAGTGATCTCTGTGGTTACATCTGCATCTGCCAGATATACACTATAATAATATGGTTTTGCAATTTCTGTTTTATGGGAGAACCAGCTGGCGCGTTTGTTCTGGTCAAACTTCATGGTTCCTGTTACGGGCATAATGGCAAACTGGCCATAGTCGTTGATCCATGGAGACGGCTGGTGTGTTTGTTTAAACCCGCGGATTTTGTCGGCAGTATATTGATATCCCCATCCATCGCCCATTTTACCTGTCTGCGGCATCCAGAAGTTCATACCCCATGGTAATGCAATGGCAGGGTAGGTGTTACCGTTAGATAAACTAACTTTTGAGTCTGAGCCCATCAGCGTGTTTACCCAGTCTGCCGGGTCTGTTACTTTATCAACTGTCTGGCTTCTGACGCCATTCATGACCAATAAAGCTGCTACTAGCAATCCAACTTTTTTCATATCTATTTATCTATGGAAAACTTTAACAAAATCGATTTAGCACAGGTATTTTAAAAAAAGATTCATGGCGAATCTTTACTATCTCTCACTAAGCCTGATTAATAAAAGTATTTAATTTTTTTCAGATGTACCTACAAGAAGGTGTTATTTTTTTTGAGTGGCATCGGGGGCTCATACGGAGCCCCTTTCAATGAGTTTGCCTGGCAGGGCTACCTGTGCCTGTTTGAGGCTGCCCTGCTGCTTGTTGAGCTGCTGCATCAGCAGCGTGATGGCGGTTTTAGCGATACCCTCGATAGGCTGTTCTATCACGGTGATGCCGGGAGGGTATAACCTGAAGATATCGTGATCATCGAAGCAGAGCACCCCCATTTGCTTGGGCATATTGAGTTTCAGCCGGCCGATGGCTTCCAGCCCCAGGATACCCAGGTAGTTGGTAGCAAAGAAGATAGCATCCAGATCGCGGTTTTCGCGGATGAATTTCTCCAGCTGCTGCAGGGATTGTTCGCGGCTGTCGTGGTAACTCAGCTCCAGCACCCGTTTTTTACGGAAAGGGATTTCTTCTTTCTTAAGTGCTGCGATGTAGCTGCGCTGGCGTTCTGCCAGCTGCACCAGGGATACATCAACGGTAACATATCCGATTTTTTTGTATCCTTTGCTAAACAGGTGGTTCATGCCCAGCTGTACGCCGTGAAAATTATCTATCAGTACATAAGGGGCGCGGATATTCGGGAAATAGCTATCCATCAGTACTACTGGCTTGTGCATTTGTACTAATCTGCGGATATCACTTTCCATGCCGGGAGCGGGTGTGATGAGGTAGCCATCTACCATCTGCCGGCCCAACATGCGGATCAGCTCTCCACCTTTCTCTGCATTATTTTCGGTGCTGCAATACACCACGTTATAACCTAATTTTTCGGCTTCAGACTCAATGGTACGCGCCAGACTGGCAAAGAAGCTGCCAGAGATGCTTTCCACGATCAACCCTAATGTTTTGGACTGACCGGTACGCAGGTTCACGGCCACACGATGGGGTTCGTATCCGGATTGATTAACGACACCCATGATTTTTTGGGCCACTTCATCACGGATACGCATCTGCTTGGCTTTTCCATTCAATACAAATGATACCGTACTAGGGGCTACGCCAGCCATTCTGGCTACATCCTTGAGCGTAAGTCTCTTCATTTCGGAGATTTTTTTTGGACAGTTCAGCACTGAAAATCAGCCAGTTAACATACCGACTTCCAGTACCCGTAGATTTCCGGGGGCGGAAATTACGAAAATAGTGTCAGACCATGTGAAAATGCTTATCTTCCCACTATATAAATATCATAGAGGATAATATCAAAGGAATTATACCGTTATAATTCACGACGACGCGAAATTGATCACCTGGAGGCAGATAGCACTGTAGCCAATTTTACACTGATTTTTCATGAAACAACTTGGCCAACTTACCGATCCGATATACGTACAACCTGCTGCTGAATCAGCAACAGACAGATTTTTCAAACGTTTTATCCGGGATGAACGTGATCTTCCGTTTGTATACCTTACTTTGAAGATTACCTTCACCTTATGGCCGCTGGCCATCCTGCTGTATATACCAGGCCTTAATAACTGGATATGGTGGACGGCAGCTGTACTTTATCAATTCTTTAACAATGTAACATTCAAAGGCCCCTTTGGGCTGATGCTGCACTGTACCAGTCACCGTGTCTTCTTTGAAAGGAAGTTCCAGCTCATGAACCATTACCTTCCGTGGGTAATAGGTCCGTTGTTCGGACAAACTCCCGAAACCTACTATAGTCACCATATAGGCATGCACCACCCGGAAAACAATATGCCGGAGGACGAAAGCTCTACCATGTCGTACGAGCGCGATTCATTCCGTGGCTTCATGCATTACCTGGGAAGCTTTTTCTTTGCAGGCGTGTATCACTTATGTACCTACTTTGTCAGAAAGAAGAGAAAACGCCTGCTGATGCGATCAGTCAGAGGAGAGTTTTTGTTTATCGCCACCTGTGTAGGACTTTCCTTTATTAACTTTCCGGCAACATTTGTAGTATTTATATTGCCTTTCATTATTTCCAGGATCATTATGATGGTGGGTAACTGGGCACAGCATGCCTTTATCTGCGCAGGCGATCCTGACAATGCCTATAAAAACAGTATTACCTGTATCAATACCAAATACAATCATAAATGCTGGAACGACGGATATCATATCAGTCACCACGACAAGCCCAACATGCACTGGACAGATCATCCCGTATATTTTAAAAAGACGATAGACAGATATATTACCAATGATGCGATTGTGTTTGATGGGATACATTTCCTGCACGTGTGGCTTTGGCTGATGATGAAGCGCTACGATCTGCTGGCCAGGCATTTTGTAAACATTGGCGATAAATTCGGTACTGACGAAGAAATTGCTGCTTTTCTGAAGGCCCGGACGGGAAGGATTACCGTCGTTCCGCAGCCGGCTTTGGCCGCTGCATGAGGCAATCAGACCAGACAGATTAAAAAATAATTAGTTTTATTGGCCGGGGCCGGGGAGTAAAATCCTTTGCCCCGGCTGATTTTTAGGGGTTTACTGAGATATTATATCAGAATATCTTTATGTTTATGATTATTCATAACAATAAGTGACTAAATTTGCGCTCTAACTTTTTTTATATAAAGTAAAAAATATGCGTACTGTTACACTGAAAAGGGTTGTGATCACCGGCTTGGGGGCATTAACACCTATCGGGAATGATGTAAATACTTTTTGGAGCAACTTGAAAGCGGGCGTTAGTGGCGCCGGTCCTATCACTAAATTTGACACCACAGAGTTCAAAACAAAATTTGCCTGTGAAGTGAAAAATTTTGATGTGGAAAAATACATGGAGAAAAAAGAAGCCCGCAAAATGGACAACTTCACTCAGTACGCTATGGCGGCTGCACAGGAAGCGGTTCTCGATGCAGGCCTCGACAAAGAAGGCATTGACAAAACTAAAATAGGCGTTATCTGGGCTTCAGGTAACGGTGGTATGCTGACCTTCGAAGAGCAGATCGTTGAATTTGCCGCAGCTAACTTTGTACCTAAATTCAATCCTTTCTTCATTCCGAAACTGATATCCGACATCGCTGCCGGCCAGATTGCCATGAAATATGGTTTCATGGGTATTAATTTCTGTACTGTTTCTGCTTGTGCTTCATCCAGCAGCGCGCTGGTGGATGCATTCAATTATATCCGCCTTGGTAAAGCCAATGCAATTGTTACCGGTGGCTCTGAAGCCCCTGTAACACGTGCCGGTATCGCCGGATTTAACGCACTGAAAGCATTATCTACCCGCAACGAAGATCCTACCACCGCATCCCGTCCTTTCGACACTGATCGCGATGGTTTCGTAATGGGAGAAGGCGCTGGTGCCATCATCCTGGAAGAATACGAACACGCAATTGCCAGAGGTGCTACCATCTACGGTGAAATGATCGGCGGTGCAATGACATGCGACGCCTACCACCTGACCGCTACCCACCCTGAAGGCCTCGGCGCTAGACTGGGTATGGAACAGGCACTGGAAGATGCTGGTATCAGTACCACCGATGTTGATTATATCAACTCCCACACCACTTCTACGCCTGTAGGTGATATCTCCGAACTGAAAGCTATCGTAACTGCATTTGGCGAACACGCTGAAAAAGTAAATATCAGTGCCACCAAATCCATGACCGGTCACCTCCTCGGTGCTGCCGGCGCTATCGAAGCCATCGCCTGTATCAAAGCGACTCAGGAAAATATCATACCTCCAACCATCAATACTACCGTATTAGGTGAAGGTATCCCTACAAACCTCAACCTGACCCTCGGTAAAGCACAGGAACGTGAAGTAAACGTTGCCATGAGTAATACCTTCGGTTTCGGTGGCCACAACGCTATCTGCGTTTTCAAAAAATACAAAGCGTAATCTATAACGCTTACTAATATTAAAGCTGGTCTCTACTGAGTAGAGACCAGCTTTTTTTCGTGTATATATACCCGAAAAACCACTCTTTATCTCCCTACCCACTACGCTACTTTTACATAGTAAATATTTCTTAACCTCTAATTATCTAACTATGTACCAACGATTTAGCTGCCATAGCAGACGCCTGTCTGTTATAGCCGCCCTTTTACTCATCTTCGTCAGCTGCCGTCGCGACAACAACACCCTGCAACCTATCCCGAAAGCAAAGACCCTCGCACTCAGCAACTCCACTCCAGACACCATATGGAAACTATCGGAACTCACCTTCACATATGGTGGAACTCCTGGTGCACCCGGCGTAATAAATTCCTACGACAGCAGCGGAAAACTTACTGCCATGGATTTAAACGGCAACTTCGGCAATCCCTATGGCACACACAATTTCCAGGTTTACTACAATGCGAATTATGTATATTTCTATGATGAGTTAACAGAAGATACCACACTGACCGTACGCCTGGACAGCATTGGCCGCCCTTCTGATTATACCTGCCTGCACACCAGCACCCCCTGGGGAAATAGCCTGCAAACAGGACATATCACCTATAATGAAACGAATCACACTCTCTCTGAAATCAATCGTACCATTGATGGCGTTCCCAACATAATGTTATTCTGGCAACATTCCGATTACGACCTATTTCTCAGAACGAACAATGGTCTTACAGTTCATTATCTGACGCCGGAAGTTACGTCGGCCGCCGCAGATACCACTGAAACACTGCATGCATATTATGATGAAGTAAATCAACCGGACGAATGGCCTGTCAGAATAATGCAATACAGTGGTATTCTTCCCTATAATCCTAAACATCGAATCATCGGGATCAACTATGATCAAGCTGGTGGAAGTAGCGCTGCCTATACATACACCAACCACGTCATCGACTATGGTAAAAAACTCACCAGCTATACCTGTAACGGCAACATATACAGCCTGAAGTGGGTCGCTTTTCCACAGTAACCGCTAAAAATGCCCTTAAGGCTGTCTCTGCTAAAACGACGGCCTTTTGATGGTTTCACCGTTAAAAATTCAAAAAATAAGGGTGAAATCACTGTTTTACGACATTTTTCGCCGTCCTAACTTTGTAATGGTAATCTGATACACCCACTTAATCAGGATGATTTCGATGACACTTACGCCTGATTAAAGGTTAGCCCAAAATATTTTATCCGGCCTGCCGAATTTTTCGGCAGGCCCTTTTTGTGCCCCTCTTTCTTTGCGCAAAATGACGTAGCTTAGTACTTTAATTCCCGTCCACCATTCGCCTGCTTCTTAAAGATGCTGCTAACCTGGAAACTATAAATTCAAGCAGGGAATGCACTTTGTGGACACCTCGACTATTATGGCAAAGAAAAAAGAGAATGTAACCGCTGCTTTAGCACCCCAGGGACATTCAGATGACCATATCGCCGTATTTGGCGCAAGGGAACACAATCTGAAAAATCTGGACCTGCAGTTGCCAAAGAACAAACTGGTGGTGATCACCGGCATCAGCGGCAGCGGAAAATCATCACTGGCGTTCGATACCATCTACGCTGAAGGTCAGCGCCGTTACATGGAAAGCTTCTCCGCATATGCCCGCCAGTTCATCGGCGACATGGAAAGACCCAATGTGGATAAAATTACCGGGCTTTCACCGGTCATCTCCATCGAACAAAAAACTACCAACAAAAACCCACGATCTACCGTAGGTACCATCACGGAGATATATGACTTCCTCCGGTTACTGTACGCCCGTGTTGGTGTAGCTTATTCCTACAATACCAATAAACGGATGACCAGGTTTTCGGAAGAAGAAATCATCGATCATCTCTTTAAAAATTATAACAAGAAAAAACTGGTGATACTCGCCCCCCTCATCCGCGGGCGTAAAGGGCACTACCGTGAACTGTTCGAACAGGTACGCAAACAGGGTTATCTCAAAGTCCGCGTAGACGGCGAAATCCTCGACCTGAAAGAAAGAATGCAGGTAGACCGCTACAAGATCCATGATATTGAACTCGTGATCGATCGTATCCAGGTAACAGAAGATGCCCGCACCCGTATCAGCCAGAGCCTCCAGAAGGCGCTCACCATGGGTAAAGGCCTGCTGTTTGTTCAGGACCACGACAGCGGTAAAGTAAGCCAGTACAGTAAACAACTGATGTGTGAAGATACCGGGATCTCTTATGAAGAACCTTCTCCGAATACCTTCTCCTTCAACTCTCCTTATGGCGCCTGCCCGCGCTGTAAAGGCCTGGGCTCCATCTACCAGATCAGTATGGACGAAGTAATCCCCGATTACAGCGTTTCCCTCAATGATGGCGGCCTCAAACCACTCGGCGAAGCCCGCGATACCTATACCTTCAAACAGGTAGAAAAACTCGCGAAAAAATATAAATTCTCCATGACGGGGCCTATTTCCGATATCCCGCAGAAAGCACTCAACCTGCTCCTCTTCGGTGATGAAAACGGAAAACTCGATGAAAATGTCGACTTCGAGGCGGCCGCTACAGAAGATGTAACGAAATACTCCGTCGACTTCGAAGGCGTCGTGAATACCGTACGCCGCTTCTTTAATGACACGGCTTCCGACCACGTACGTAGCTGGGCAGAAGGTTTCATGCACCTCAATACCTGCCCGGAATGTAACGGCACCCGACTCAGAAAAGAAAGTCTCTACTTCAAAGTAGATGAACGCAATATCTCTGAACTCGGCAACATGGACCTGGACAAGCTCCAGCAATGGTTTACCAATATCGAAGACAGACTGGAAAATAAACAGAATGTCATCGCGAAAGATATCCTGAAAGAAATCCGCGAACGACTGGGGTTCCTGCTCAATGTAGGTTTAAGTTACCTCACCCTGAACAGGGCTACCAGAACGCTCAGTGGTGGCGAATCGCAGCGTATCAGGCTGGCCACACAGATCGGCTCCCAGCTGATGGGCATCACCTATATCCTGGATGAGCCCAGTATCGGCCTGCATCAGCGCGACAACATGCAACTGATCGATGCCCTCCGCAACCTGAAAGATATGGGCAACACCGTTATCGTGGTAGAACACGATAAAGACATTATGCTCCATGCCGATCACCTGGTGGATATCGGCCCTGGCGCCGGTGTACACGGCGGTCAGATCATCGCCTCCGGCACGCCGAAGGAAATACTGAAACTCAACACGCCAACTGCTGGTTATCTCAACGGAAAAACAGCATCTCCCATCCCGGAAAGACGTAAAGGCAACGGTAACTTCCTCGAACTGAAAGGCGCCACCGGTAACAACCTGAAAAATGTCAGCGTGAAATTTCCGCTGGGAACTTTCATCTGCGTAACCGGCGTATCAGGTAGTGGTAAATCCACCCTCATCAACGAAACTTTATATCCGATCCTCTCTAAACATGCATATGATTCCAAACAGGTACCTATGCCATATAAGAGCATCAAAGGATTGGAAAATATCGATAAGGTAATTGAAATAGACCAGTCGCCGATTGGCCGTACTCCAAGAAGTAACCCTGCCACCTATTGCGGGTTCTTTACGGATATACGTACCCTGTTTGCACAGGTACCTGAAGCAAAAATTCGTGGCTACAATGCCGGCCGTTTCTCCTTCAACGTGAAAACAGGCCGCTGTGATGTTTGTGAAGGCGGTGGTATGCGCGTGATCGAAATGAACTTCCTTCCGGATGTGTATGTACACTGCGAAAAGTGTAATGGTCGCCGTTATAACCGCGAAACACTGGAAATCCGCTACAAAGGAAAATCTATCTCCGATGTCCTGGACATGACGGTAGATGAAGCCGTAGAGTTCTTCCAGGCAGTGCCATGGATACACCGTAAAATTAAAACACTGCAGGACGTAGGCCTGGGGTATATCACCCTCGGACAATCAGCCGTAACCCTCTCCGGAGGCGAGGCCCAGCGTGTTAAACTGGCAACGGAATTATCTAAAAAAGATACCGGCAAAACCATTTATATCCTCGACGAACCAACCACTGGTCTGCATTTCCAGGATATACAGCTATTGCTGACAGTACTGAATAAACTCGTCGACAGAGGAAATACCGTGCTGGTCATCGAACATAACCTCGATGTTATCAAGATGGCTGACTACATCGTAGACCTGGGGCCGGAAGGCGGCGCCGGTGGAGGTACTATCCTCTGCACAGGCACCCCTGAACAGGTGAGCACCTGTAAAGACAGCCATACAGCGCGTTTTCTGAAAAAGGAGCTGGGAATTTAATATATTGCCAACGCAAATTTCAGCATGAAGAACATTTTTAGACTTTTTATAGCCGGCGCGTTACTATTCGGATTCATCGCCTGTGAAGACGAAACCAAAGTTTGCGACCAAACGATGACGGCCAATGTGCACGTTGTTTTTGTGAGAGATAGCAGTGGCTTCGTATGGGATACCACCTTCAGAGCAGTTACCACACTGGCACTGAACAGGGATACCCTACTCAATAACGCAGCCACCAATAACGCCTACTTTAACCTGTCGCCGGTATCAGACACCAGTCAGTTTTACCTGCGCGCAGATTCATTATTACAAGCTGATACTGTCACCTTCATCTATAAACGTCAGCCTAAATTCATATCCGCCGGATGTGGGTTCGGCACGATTTATAACCTGGATACGGTATTTGCTACACGTAATTTAATAGACTCAGTTCAAATTCTTCAAAAGTCAGTAACAAACAGCAATGACACGCACGTTAATCTTTATTATTTTAATGAGTAGCTGCCTTTGCAGCCTGGGATTGATGGCGCAACAAAAGCCAGTGATCCCGCCTGCAAAGCCGACAGATACCACGCATGTCAGCACTGTTAAACCAGTGGTGGTTCCGCCTAAAGACAGTTCCTGGCTTATTCCCGGCGGACTGCGTATAGGCGTAGACCTTAGCCGTATTGTCAATAATATCTATTATCCTTACCGCCAGGAATACACTGTAGTGGCAGATCTTCGCGTAAACACCCGCTGGTATATAGCCCTGGAAGGCGGCTTCGGCAATACGCCCCACACCGACTCCAACTATACCTATAAAGGCAACGGGATGTACGCAACGCTGGGATTTGATTATAACTTTCTGAAAAGACAGTTCCCGAAAGAAGGTAATATGTTCTTTGGTGGCCTCCGTTATGGGTTTTCACACTTTAACTACGAAGTGCCGACCTACACCATTCACTCTCCTTACTGGGGTGATCAGTTGTCTGGCAAATATCCTAAAACAAATGCCAATGCACATTGGATTGAGTTTGTAGTGGGATTAAAAACAGAAGTCCTGAAAAACTTCTACCTGGGCTGGAACCTGAGAGAAAGAATTCTTTTAAATTCAGTCAAAACAGACAATTTCACACCATTAGCCATTCCAGGCTTCGGTAGCGGCAATAAAACCGCTGTATTCGACATGCAATACACGATATCATATGTTTTCCCGCTCTACAAAATCAGAGAACATTATCATCCTCCGGTAGATAAAAAGAAAATACCTAAAAAATAACAAAAGGGTCTCTACTTAGTAGAGACCCTTTTACTTTTACTTCAGCATTTCCACATGCGGGATATTATCTTCCAGGTACATATCACTTACTGTTGTGAAACCCAGGCTACCATAGAATTTCTCCAGGTATTGCTGTGCCCCGATCCGTATAGGCTGTGTACCAAAATGTTTATATACCTGATGAATTGATTCTTCCATCAGCGACCTGCCGGCGCCTTTACCACGGGCAAAAGCAGCGGTAACAACCCTGCCGATAGAAGCCTCTTTAAACTTTATACCTTTATCAAATAAGCGTGTATACGCAGCCAGGCGGCCCTCTTCATCATAACCCATCAAATGCAATGCCTTCTGGTCTGAATAATCCAAATCCTGATAAGGGCAATTCTGTTCTACTACAAAAATCTCGCTGCGCAGATGCAGTATCGCATAGAGTTCTGTAGTACTTAATTCTTCAAATTTCTTTGTCTCCCAACGCATAAACCTGTTTTTTGCTAATTTAATATTTACCTGCCAATACCAGGGAATACGGCCTGACTTTCTGCGCTATTTTCTCCTACGGCCTGTACACCAAACAGGTAGTTATCCTTAGAATATGGGATCGTCAGCTCAGTGGCTGTAGTGAAGAATTTCTTCTGCCACACAGGGCTGCTGGTTTCGCGCATCATTACGTAATATCCTTTCGGTTTGCCATTCTGCGGAGCTGTCCAGTATAAACGACTGTAGTTGGTCAGCTGCTTCACATCCAGTTTTACGTCCTGCGGTTTGGAAGGCGCTGTGGCCAGACTCGCCAGTACAGAGAGGTTCAGCGCTGTATTTTTACGCAGGTATTCAAAATCCATGAACTCAGGCAGATCACCATATTGCACCCCTTTTTCCTTACGGATAGTCTGGTGTTGATGGTCATAGTTTTCGTACATATCTGTGATACGGACTGCTGTCATACCACGTTTCACGAACGGCGTATGGTCCCCGCCTCTCAGGAAGCGGTCGTTCCGGTAGATCAGCATTACATCCAGGTTATCCACATATCTTTCGCCGGTTTCCTTGATGTAACGTGCCAGCTGGCGGGCATTTCCGTCGTTCTCCATTCCTACCTGCCTGATGAAAGCCAGTTGCTTTTCATCTGCTGTTGCAGGAATACCTTCAGAGAATACACGTACGCGGGTATTGTCGTGGAGATCTGTTTCACTGGAAGAGTTCTGCCCGATCATATCGTTATTAAGCATGGCGTCCACCTGCCAGTTTTCTTTTGAAGCCCTGTCTGCCAGATGGTCAGAACCCTGCAAACCTTGTTCTTCACCGCTAACAGCTACAAAAACGATCGTAGCGGGGTAGGGATGACGGCTCATTACGCGCACCATTTCAATCAGTGCAGCCACACCGCTGCCATCATCATTGGCGCCGGGTGCATCAATGGTACGGTCCATAACGTCGGTGGCGCGGCTATCCAGATGACCGGTTACCACATACACTCTTTTATCCTGCGGATCAGTACCGCGTAAAGTAGCCATTACATTGCCAAGATTTACCGGCACATCAATACGCTTGCCATCAGCCGGCAGTGTGATGGTGTCCAGTGCTACGGATAAACGGCCTCCGGATGCAGGAATATTGGATTTGAATTGCTCCAGGACCCAGTTCCTGGCGGCACCAATGCCCTTTTTCTTGTCGGTGGTGGAACTCAGCGTACTACGTGTGCCAAAACTTACCAGCCGATGAATGTAGCTTTCCAGGCTATCTGCCCGTACTTCCGCTACCATACCGGCTATCACCGGATCTCGCTGCACAATCTGCTGCGCATCTACACACATCCCTGCCCCCAATAAAAGCGGCAGGATAATTCTTTTCTTCATAAGCAATTTTCTTTGCCATAAAAATAATAGAAGGCTTTCAATATTCCTGCTAATTTTACCAGCCAGACTAATCACTAAACAACAGTGCAAATATGGGAACCAGCATTAACCCGTTCCTCTCTCTGGAACATATAACAGTAAGATTCTTAGACAAAACGCTCTTCGACGGCCTCTCCTGGGAAATACAACCCAACGAACAATGGGCCATCACCGGCCCCAGTGGTTCCGGGAAAACAGCCCTCTTAAACACCATACTTGGTAAGTTTAATATCATCAATGGCAGCATCCATTATTATTTTTACGATAACTGGCGTCAGCATAACACGGTCACTGATCCCTATTTCAATTATCGTAACCTGATAGCCTATGTAGGTCATCATCATACCTTTAAAAATAATTCCAACACAACGACCGATTTCTATTACCAGCAGCGCTTTAACAGCATGGACGCCGACAATTCGCCTACCGTTCAGGAACACCTGGGCATTACGGATATTCCCGCCCTGCTGGAACCATTGAAAATAGGCCCATTGCTGGCCAAACGCCTGATCAAGCTCTCCAACGGCGAAACCCGCAGGGTAATGATCGCAGCGGCTTTGCTGAAACAGCCACAGTTGCTGATGCTGGATAATCCCTACATCGGACTGGATGTGCAAACACGCAAAGATTTCACCGCCATGGTAAATGAAATCATTGCCACTGGTACCACCGTGCTGTTATCCACATCTCCGCAGGAAATACCGGAACATATTACCCACGTGCTTACATTGGATAATGGTAAGATTACAGGAAGATATACCCGCGAAGAATACCTCCGGTTGCCGGTAGCACAGGAAGTAAAGCCGGAATTACCCAAACTGGAGGCAGGAAAAATTGCCGCACTGGTGGCCAACAGACAAGAATTTGTTTTTGAAGATATTATCCGCATGGAAAATATCAACATCAAATATGGCGAAAACGTTATTCTGAAAGATATCAACTGGACAGTCAGACAAAACGAGAAATGGGCACTCCTGGGCCATAACGGTGCAGGAAAATCAACCTTACTCAGCCTGGTTAATGGTGATAACCCACAGGCATATGCGAATAAATTATGGCTGTTCGATAGAAGAAGAGGTAGCGGAGAAAGTATCTGGGATATCAAGAAAAAAATAGGCTTCGTAAGCCCTGAGTTACATCAGTATTTTGGTGCGAGAGAGCATTGTCTGCAAGTAGTCTGCTCCGGCTTTTCAGATATCATCGGCAGCACAAAACCCGCTACTGAAGAGCAACGCAACATCGCACTAACGTGGATGGATATACTGGGAATCAGTCAGTTTGCAAACCAACCTTTCAAGCAGATACCTGAAAGCTCACAACGCCTGACGCTACTGGCCCGTGCGCTGGTAAAAAACCCGCCACTACTGATATTTGATGAACCATGTCAAGGCCTTGATGCTCAACAGAAATTACACTTCAAACAGGTCATAGAGCAACTGTGTGAACACATGCCGGTAACGATGGTATATGTTACGCACTACGAAGAAGAATTGCCGGCAGCAGTGAATAAATTCATCCGGCTAAGTAAGGGGCAAGTAATATAATCTTATATTCGTGCCCAATAAAGTTAATCACCATAATACTTTCCTAATGTTCCCAAAAATACGTTATGCTGTTCTGGCATCCTTATTTTGTGTAGCAGTGTTGTGGATGTTTAGCAGTTGTCATACTACTAAACAGGACACAGCGAAATTTGATAAATATATCGAAGCCTATACGGCCGGTATCATTTCAAAACAAAGCGCTATCCGCGTACATCTCGCCGGACAGGCCAACGTAACACATACACAAAACGAGCCGCTGGACAAGCAGGTATTCGACTTTTCCCCTTCCATAAAAGGGAAAACGTACTGGGTAGATGCCACTACTATTGAGTTCCGGCCAGATGAAAACCTGCAACCGGGCAAACAATACAAAGCCTCGTTCAAGCTGGGCAAAGTGATGGATGTACCTACAGAACTCAAAACATTTGATTTTGATTTCAAAGTCATCCAGCCTTCATTTACCGTAGACCTGAACGGCCTTAAATCTGCCGATCAGAACTCCATGGACAAAATGGTTTTCACCGGTGTGATCAATACCGCTGACGCTGAACAACCGCAGTCCATAGAGAAGATTATGACTGCTAACTATCAGGGAAAATCACTGCCCATCACCTGGCAGCATAGCCCGGTAGAACATCTTTCCAGATTTACTGTAGCTAATATCCAACAGGGAAATTCGGCCAACACCCTAACATTGCAATGGTCCGGAGCGCCACTGAATATTAGCAACGACGGCAAACAGGAAATCGAAGTTCCTGCCATCGGCGATTTCAAAGTACTGGACGTCAAAGCTGAATCCGATCCGGAACAACACCTGCTGGTACAGTTCTCCGATCCTATCAGCATGGCGCAGTCGCTGGAAGGCCTGATCAGCATCAGTGGCCAGTCCGACCTCCGTTACAGCATCGACGGCAGTGAGGTAAAAGTGTATGCACCGAACAGACTGGAAGGTAATTACAGTGTGGTGATTAACGAGGGTATTCTGAATATTGTAGATAGAAAACTAGGTAAGACATATACATCGAATGTCAATTTTGAGAACACACTTCCTTCTGTGGAAATTCCTGGAAAAGGTGTGATACTGCCGGAAAGCAACAAAATGGTCATGCCTTTTGAAGCGGTAAATCTGAAAGCAGTAGATGTTACCATCATCAAAATTTATGAAAATAATATCCCGCAATACCTGCAAAGAAACGACCTCAACGGTTCGGAAGAAATTCGTCGCGTAGGAAAACCCGTGGTAGAAAAAACCATTCGCCTTGATAACGACAAGTCACTCAATCTTCATAAAAAGAACCGGTTCTTCCTGGACCTGGACCAGCTGATCCGCACAGAACCAGGGGCAATCTATCGCATCACCATTGGCTTCAGAAGAGCCTATGCGCTGTCGTCCTGCAAAGTGGAGAAAGAAGCAGTACCCAATACTGGCAGCACCGGAGAAGAAGATTTTTCAGACGATGACAATGATTACTATGGGGAGAAAATTGATGAGGATGATGATTTCTGGAAGAGATATGACAACTATTACCCGATGGGCTTCAACTGGAACGAGAAAGACGATCCTTGTACAAGCTCCTACTATAACAGGGACAGATGGGTATCCCGTAACGTCATTTCTTCCAATATCGGCCTGACCGCAAAACGCGGTAACGACAATAGTATGCTCGTTGCCGTTACCGATATCCGCGATACCAAGCCTTTAATGGCCGTAGAGCTGGAACTGCTGGACTACCAGAACCAGGTGATCTTCAAAACCAAGAGTGATGGCGATGGCCTGGCTACTTTCGACCTGAAACGCAAGCCATACCTGCTCGTAGCGAAGAAAGGCACCGAACGCGGCTACCTCAAATTAGATGATGGAAGTTCCTTACCGCTGAGTCGTTTTGATGTACAGGGCGAGGAAGTACAACAGGGTATTAAAGGGTTCCTGTATGGAGAACGTGGCGTATGGCGTCCGGGAGATAGTATTTATCTGACATTTATCCTGGAAGATAAAGAGAAGAAATTACCAGCAGACATGCCGGTAACCATGGAGCTCTATAACCCTAAAGGACAGCTCTACAAACGTATCAATTCCAACAGCAGTCTGAATGGCTTCTATAGCTTCGCGACTGCTACCCAGGCAGATGATATCACCGGTAGCTGGCTGGCAAAAGTAAAAGTAGGTGGCGCCACCTTTACCAAAAATGTACGCGTAGAAACCGTAAAGCCTAACCGCCTGAAAATAAAAATGGATTTCGGTCCGGGCAACTCCTTATCCAAGGCCGGTACACAAGGTACCTTATCCGCAATGTGGCTGTTTGGCGCTACAGCACAACACCTCAAAGCTAAAGTGGATGTATCGTTGTCGCAACAGAAAACAAGCTTCAAAGGCTTTAACGACTTCAGCTTCGACGATCCTGTTACCAAATTTGAAGCGGAAGATAAAACCATCTTCGAGGGAGCCCTCAGCGATAATGGCACTGCACCTGTCAATGCCAACATTCAGTTGGGTAAGCCGGCCCCTGGCCAGCTGAAAGCCAACTTCGAAGTGAAGGTATTTGAGCCGGGCGGCGATTTCAGCATCGATAATTTCTCACTGCCATACAATCCATACACCTCCTATGCAGGGTTACGTATCCCGCAAGGCGATAGAATGACCGGCATGTTGCTGACAGATCAGCCACATATGGTAGACCTGGTAGATGTTGATGATAAAGGAAATTATGTCGGTGGTAGCAGGCAGGTACAGGTAGAACTATATAAAATCCGCTGGAGATGGTGGTGGGATGGTGGTGACAACGACGATTACTCCAACTTCACACAGGATAGCTATAACCAGCTGATATCCAAAGAAACCGTTACCCTACAGAATGGTAAAGGTAAATGGGCACTTCGCGTCAATTCACCTGAATGGGGCCGTTACCTCATCCGTGTGAAAGACCTCCAGAGTGGCCACACAGCCGGTAAAGCGGTGTATATCGATTATCCGGGATGGGCAGAGCGCGTGCAGAAAGAAAACCCTGCAGAAGCTTCCATGCTGGTATTTACCTCCGATAAAACCACCTACAAAACAGGTGAAGATATCACCCTCACCATTCCAAGCAGTGAAGGTGGCCGTGGCCTCATCAGCATTGAATCAGGCAGTAAAGTATTGCAGACCTCCTGGATCACCACCAAAAAAGGGCAGACTACCTATAAATTCAAGGCAGCCAAAAATATGGCGCCTAATATATACGTGAACGTTAGTCTGCTGCAACCGCACGCACAAACGATCAACGACCTTCCAATACGCATGTACGGTACTATTCCTATCATCGTGGAAGATCCTGAAACCATCCTGAAACCAGTGATCAGCATGCCTGATAAGCTGAAACCGGAATCCGACGCCAGCATCACCGTAAGTGAAGCCAGTGGTAAAGCGATGACCTATACCGTGGCCATTGTTGATGAAGGCTTATTGGACCTGACCAGGTTTAAAACACCTGATCCACACAGCTCTTTCTATGCACGCGAAGCGCTGGGCGTAAAAACATGGGATCTCTTCGACTTTGTGATCGGCGCATGGGGCGTAGACATGGACCGCATCCTCAGCATCGGTGGTGACGAAGGCCTCAACAGAAATGCCGGCGCAGCCAAAGCAAACCGCTTTAAGCCTGTTGTTAAATTCATGGGGCCATTCTACCTGAAATCCGGTCAGAAACAGACACATAATTTCAAACTGCCACCATATATCGGTTCCGTTAAAGCCATGGTAGTAGCCGGACAAGACGGCGCCTACGGGCAGGCAGACAAAGTGGTTTCCGTGAAGAAACCTTTGATGCTGCTTACCTCCGCACCTCGTGTATTAGGCCCTTCTGAAACAATGCAGCTGCCGGTAACCGTATTCGGCCTGGAGCCAAGCGTTCGCAGCGCTACCGTGACCCTGAGTACCAGCCCGCTGCTGGAAATTGTTGGTGATCGTACAAAAACTGTCAACTTCCCTGTTCCTGGTGAACAGATCGTATACTTCGATGTGAAAGTGAAACCACAGACAGGCGTTGCGAAAATCAAAGTAACCGCCAACAGTGGCCGCGAAGTGGCTGAAGATAACGTCGAATTACAGGTACGCAATCCGAACCCGTACGTCACTAACGTTAGCGAATACACGCTGGAAGCCGTGAAAGGATGGAGCAGCAGCTATGCCCCTGTAGGCATGGCCGGCACCAATACCGGCGTACTGGAAGTAAGCACTATTCCTAGTCTCAACCTGGGCAAACGCCTGGAATGGCTGATAGGTTATCCACATGGCTGTATCGAACAAACCACTTCCGGTGTGTTCCCGCAACTGGTATTAAACCAGCTGATGGACCTGAAAGACAGCCAGGTGGCTGAGATAGATCGAAATGTGAAAGCAGGTATCAATAAACTGCGCTCCTTCCAGACCTCCGATGGCGGCTTCGCTTATTGGCCGGGAGAGCCTAAGTCGGACGAATGGGGCACCAACTACGGCGGACATTTCCTCGTAGAAGCACAGTCGCGTGGTTATTCCATTCCTGCAGGCTTACTGGATGGCTGGAAGAAATACCAGAAAAACAAAGCCAATACATGGTCGCCGAATTCCACCAATTTCTATGGTGCGGATCTTACACAGGCATATCGTTTATACCTGCTGGCATTGGCAAAAGTGCCTGAGCTGGGCGCCATGAACAGACTGAAAGAATTCAAATACCTTTCTGTACCTGCAAAATGGCGGCTGGCAGCAGCCTACAAACTGGCTGGTCAGCCAGAAGTCGCTAACAGTCTCACACAAAACCTGGGCACTGAAGTAAAAGCTTATAACCAGCTGGGAGGAACGTTTGGTTCCGATCTGAGGGATAAGGCAATGATCCTGGAAACAGAGGCAGTATTAGGTCAGAATACCAGAGCCACTGCACTGGTGAAAGAGATTGCAGCCAACCTCGCGCAAGATAACGCTTGGTACAGCACGCAAACAACGGCTTACTCACTGATAGCAATTGCCAAATATTGTGGTGTTAATAAAGGAAGCAGCAAGATGAACTTCAGCTATACCATCAACGGTACAAAAGGTACGGTAAACAGTAGCTCCTTTGTTTCACAGATTCCTTTGACAGCAAATACTGCAGGTAACATCACGATCAATAACAACGGCAACAACCTGCTGTATATCCGTGTCATCCTTCGTGGACAACCGGAAGCAGGCCAGGAACCGGTGGCTACCAACAACCCTGATATACTCGACATGAAAGTGCAGTACCTCACCAGGGAAGGACATGCAATTGATCCTACCAAACTGAAACAAGGGGAGGACTTCGTTGCATCAGTAACCATCCGTAATCCGGGCAAACGCGGCTACTATGAACAAATGGCGCTTTCACAGATATTCCCTTCCGGATGGGAGATCCTGAATACCCGCCTGATGGGCAATGACAGCGCAAATCACTCTTCACCGGCTACGTTTATGGATATACGTGACGACAGAGTTTATACCTACTTCAATATTGAAGAAAATAAAACCCGTACTTATAATGTATTGCTGAATGCAGCTTACCTGGGAAGGTTCTATCTGCCGGCAACTACTACAGAAGCAATGTATGATAATACCATTCATGCATTTGCGCCGGGTAAATGGGTAGAAGTGACGAAGTAGGAGAAAGATAACGTTAAATAGCAAGGCCGTCTCTAGTGAGTAGAGACGGCCTTATTTGTTATGTGATTTTAATATGAGCTGTATTATTTCCACAGGTCTTCGTTTTCCCAGCCGGGAAGGAAGCCCATTTTTTGTAATGGAACATTTGGAGATTTTTCAATTAAGTACTTTAGCCGTTCGCTAAAATCATTATATCCACAACGATCAAGCAAGTATTTCACTGTACATAACTGAGTATATAAGTAACGTTTACCCAATCCTTCAGGATATTTCTTTATCCAGTAATTATTGGCCTTAGTTAATTCTTTGGGAATAAAAACAAACCAACGGTAACATAAACGGTTATGATGAGCACAATGATTTCTCAATGCAGAGACTACCATAAGCCAATTATCTAACCAAACATATGTTGGCAAGCCGAATTTTATAGCTATTATTTTTTTCTCTGGCAATTTCCTGGCAATATTTCTGTACAGTTTGGAAAGAGTACCAAAACTTAGTACCTGTACAATTTTCCAAGCGGGTGGATATTCCGCTGTTCCGTATCGTCTGGTATGAATTGTTAAAAATTCCTCAGTGTTTCGTTCCAATTCCGATTTAATAAAATCCATATTATCATTAAATCGGTCTACATCTTCAGCATTCCTTGGATCACTATACCATTGCCCTCCATAGGCCAAAGACATTGTGTCTGTAATACTCGCACGTAAAGAAATCTCTATTCGTTCAATAGCATCGAGTAACAATAATCTTAACCCCCTATCAAAATTATATAGCTCTACTACAGAATTGAATTTAGTTCCCTTAATGAAAATATTATTCGTTGTATCACGTTGTAATACTTGCCAGAAATCGGCTAATCTGAAAAAACCTACGTGGGTCAAATACTCTTCTGCTAAAGTTACATTCTCTATTAGAAGACCACGACGCTTAAGGAGAATAATTTGTTCAGATATGGTTGTTGCGGGCTTATTATATGAGGAGATCATATAAAAAAATGTCTCGCCGTGGGACGCTGATCTGAATGGGTAGCGTGGCGAGATCTGTCAATTCAAAATTAACTTAAAATATTTTACCAGCCAAATTCATTTTCATAAAAAATAACAATTCTCACCAAATTATTTTTCAGATTAAAAATGAATTATTAGAATGACAGGATGACAAACAAAATGATAATACAATTTAACAAAATCGTTATCATATAAAATCTGCGATACCTGACGCAACCCGCTACCCATCTATATAATAGCAAAACAATAAATCTGATTTAATCATAAAATATTTTTCAAGGTTATAAAAAAAATTCATTCAAACAATGATGATGCATCAAATCATTGCATGCAATTTATAGCGTTAGACAATACAAACCCTGTTCATTTTCATTCAGGGATTTCATCAAAAAACCTGATAATGAACAGATCACTTATAAAATCCTTTATGAGAAATACAGGCTAAAAACAACACACAAATACGCAGCATGAATCTGCTGATATCAACATGAAATCATTTTTACAATTATCTGCTGAGAAAAAATCTGGAGAGAGAATTATGGGAAGTGATTAAAAAAAAATGTTCCGCCGTGGGACGCTGATCTGAATGGGTAGCGTGGCGGAATCTATTAAGTCAAATGTAGTACAATAAACATTACCAGCACTGTTCATTTCATTCAATCACCATCTTACAAAACATGATAATGAACAGATCACAAAATGTACTATCATTGTAGTCACATGACCCTGGAACAAATTAAAAAGTGGAGTAAAAAAAGAAAGTGGTGGCTCATCGCCGGCACCATCATCCTCATTGCCTATTATTGCTGCCTGCCACGACAACTGTTTACCAGTCCTACTTCTTTTGTACTGGAAGATAGCAACGGCGACTTACTGAACGCTACCATCGCCACAGACGGACAATGGCGCTTCCCCTACAGCGAACACGTACCTGATAAATTCGCTAAATGTATTATCGCCTACGAAGATAAACGCTTCCGATACCACTGGGGCGTAGATCCCATCGCTATGGCCCGCGCAGTAAAACAAAACTTCAGCGGACATAAAGTAGTCAGCGGTGGCAGTACACTAACCATGCAGGTGATACGTATCGCAAGAAATAAACCACGTACTATCTGGCAAAAATGCATCGAAGCAGTACTTGCTACCAGACTGGAATTCGCTGCCTCTAAAAAGAAAATCATCGCCTTATACGCCGCCAATGCACCTTTCGGGGGAAACGTTGTTGGCCTCGAAGCCGCCTCCTGGCGCTATTACGGCCGAAAAGCCGAACAATTATCCTGGGGGGAAATGGCCGCTCTCGCCGTATTACCCAATAGTCCGGCATTAGTACACCCCGGTCGCAACAGACAAACGTTAATGACTAAACGTAATCAGTTGCTGCAAAAACTCTGGCAAAATAAAACAATCGATAAAACCACTTACGAACTGGCTAAGCTGGAACCATTACCAGATCAGCCGCTTGCGCTGCCGCAATATGCGCCGCACCTGCTCGACCGCTTCAGAAGCGACTATCAGCAGCAAAAACAATCCGGCGAAACACGCATACAAAGCACACTTGATGCCTCGCTGCAACGCAATGTAACGGACATCACCACCAGGTACCACGCCACTTATAGAGCCAACGGCATTAACAACGCTGCTGTGCTGGTACTCGATGTGGAAACAGGCAACACCCTCGCATACGTAGGAAATATCTACAATCCCGCTGATTCCGAACTGGAAAGTCATGTGGATATTATCCAGGCCAGAAGGTCTCCGGGAAGTACACTGAAGCCCGTACTATACGCCGCCATGCTGCATGATGGGCTTATCCTCCCGCATACGCTGATACCAGATATTCCAACGCAAATTGCCGGCTATTCACCGCAAAACTTCGACCTGGGCTATGATGGCGCTGTTCCGGCCTCCCGCGCACTGGCAAGATCCCTCAATATCCCTGCCGTTCGCATGCTCCAGATATACCGCTACGAACGTTTCCATACGTTACTGAAACAGATGGGAATCACCACACTCAATAAGCCCTCCGACCATTACGGCTTATCCATGATCCTCGGCGGAGGTGAAACAACACTCTGGGAAATGTGCGGGATGTATGCCAGTATGGCCCGTTTGCTATTGCATGTACAACAATACAATGGAAAATATGATATGGATGATATCCATCCACCTAACTATAAAAAAGACGCGGTACAACCTTCAGAACACGGCCTGAGTAAAAACACTCCACTGGACGCTGCCTCCATCTGGTGGACCTTTGAAGCCATGACAGAAGTCATGCGACCTGGCGAAGAATTGCTATGGCAGCAATTCTCCTCTACTCAGCGCATTGCCTGGAAAACAGGCACCAGCTTCGGCTTCAGAGACGGATGGGCGATCGGTGTAACACCGCAATTTGTAGTAGGAGTGTGGGTAGGAAATGCTGATGGAGAAGGCAGACCAGGATTGATAGGAGTCCAGACCGCCGCACCGATTCTCTTCGATGTATTCCGTCAGCTACGTACCAACGGCTGGTTTGAAGAACCCATCCATCTGATGAAAAAAGTGGAAGTATGCCGGAAAAGTGGCTACCGCGCTACTGAACTCTGCGAGGAAAAAGATTCCATACTGGTACCCATGGCAGGTATCCGTGCCGGCGTTTGCCCATACCATCAGCTGGTCCACCTCGATAGAACCGGGAAATACCGCGTAACTGAAGCCTGCGAATCGCCGCAATACATGCAACATAAATCATGGTTTATACTGCCGCCTTCACAGGAATATTATTACAGAAGTAAAAACTATTATGAGGCACTGCCTCCCTATAAGCCGGATTGTCTGGCATCATTAGGACAGGAAAAGGCACCGATGGAACTGATATACCCACGCCCTAATGCACGCATATTCGTTCCCGTAGAAATCGACGGAAACGCCGGTCAGGCTATCTTTACAGCCACGCACCGGAATACGTCCGCCAAAATCTTCTGGACACTGGACAATGATTTCCTGGGCACTACCGTCGAATTCCATCAGATGGCACTCCGGCCTAAAGCCGGCAAACATACTATTACATTGGTAGATGAAAACGGAGAACGGATTTCCTGCGATTTTACTATTCTTGATAAGAACAGAGATTAAAAAAAGACGTGCCGTATGGCACGTCTTTTTTTAACAAAACACAGGTCTTTACTACTCCGCCGCAGGAAACCCAAAGGCCTTCCTTCACTGGCTTTGCGGGAAAACTAGTAATTGTACTTATCTTTCCACAACTGCTTCAGATATCTCCTCAACTCATCTTCCCTCGGATTTTTCCCCGGATCATAAAACTTCGTCCCTTTGATGGCATCAGGCAGAAATTCCTGTGACACAAAATTATTTTCATAATCATGTGCATACTGATAGCCTTTATTATAGCCCATTTCTTTCATCAGTTTCGTAGGTGCGTTCCTGATATGCATGGGCACCGGCAGATCACCGGTTTTAGCTACTATAGACTGAGCTGAATTAATGGCCATATATGCAGCATTACTTTTCGCTGAAGAAGCCAGATAAGTCACGCACTGTGAGAGAATAATTCTCGACTCCGG
The DNA here is from genome assembly GCF_011752935.1 of Chitinophaga sp. Cy-1792. Lineage (NCBI taxonomy): Bacteria > Pseudomonadati > Bacteroidota > Chitinophagia > Chitinophagales > Chitinophagaceae > Chitinophaga > Chitinophaga sp. Cy-1792. Next base: position 1,320,374 of record NZ_VWWO01000001.1, on the reverse strand, counting down.
ATACCCTATCAGGTTAACTGCCTGGAAACAATTTGTTGCCAGCAACAATGCATTGGGATTGGCATTTCCAATATCTTCAGAAGCAAGAATCACCAATCTTCTGGCAATAAATTTCACATCTTCTCCGCCGTCGATCATACGCGCCAGGTAATATACGGCAGCATTAGGATCACTCCCGCGAATAGATTTTATAAATGCTGAGATAATATCATAATGCTGCTCACCACTTTTATCGTAGATGGCTACCCGCTGCTGCGCAATATCCATTACCTGCGCATCTGTGATGACGATAGGATCTGTTTGGATAGTTCCGGCTACCAGCTCAAACAGGTTCAGGAGTTTACGGGCATCACCGCCGGAAATATTAAATAAAGCAGTTGTTTCCTTTAACTCGATATTTTTCGATTGCAGCCATTTATCTTTTTCCATGGCCTGTTTCAGCAACTGCATCAGTTGCTCGGGGCCTAGCGGTTTCAGCACGTATACCTGGCTCCTCGACAATACCGCCGCATTTACTTCAAAAGACGGGTTCTCTGTGGTGGCACCTATCAGGGTGATAATCCCTTTTTCTACGGCACCCAGCAAAGCATCCTGCTGCGATTTATTAAACCGATGTATTTCATCTATAAACAGCACCGCATGTTGTTGGCGGCGGGCCATTTCAATTACTTCTCTTACTTCTTTGACACCTGCAGAAATCGCACTCAGCGTGTAGAACGGTACGTTGAGGGTATGCGCAATAATATTGGCGATGGTCGTTTTACCGACGCCGGGAGGCCCCCATAAAATCATAGATGGAATTCTTCCCTGTTCGATGGCTTTACGGAGTATACTATCTTTTCCTGTCAGGTGTTCCTGCCCTACCAGCTCATCTAATGTAGCTGGCCGTAGCCGCTCTGCCAGTGGTTGCATAAGCTATTCTTTTTGTTTGCCCGGGTTAACGAGCGGAATTTTTGTCTTATCCTGTTCAGGATGATTGATGGAATTCATTTTGAAATTCATGATCTCACTGATCGACCTGGCCCTCGTAATAGCCAGTTCAGCAATTTCTCCGCTGAATAATTCATGGACCGTACCTTCAAACAACTGCAGCCAGCGCTGAAAATGAACCGTCTCCAATGGTACCAGTTTATTGATACGGAAATGAGGCTGCATGGCATTGCCTTTATAGGTGCCTTCCAGCAACAGGCTCTCCCAGAAATCATACATGACAGGAAGATGTACCGGCCAGTCTACTTTAGCAATGTCATTAAAAATATATCCGATCACGTCATCTTTCCTGGCACCTTCATAAAAAGTATTCACCAGCCTTTCAATATCCTCACGGGTGTTAATGTCGTGCTTTTCCATGACGTATCATTTATAACATAAGGTTATCATCTTCCGGATGAATATGATCAGTGTGGTCGTTCTGTTCCTTATATACTTTCAGAAACCGGAACGACATCGTCGCAGTTAACAGAAACAAGATACAGATACACAGGAAGAATTTAACCATTCCGCTAAAAGCCCCGGAAGCAATCATCTCCCGCTGATCGGCAGGCATATTACTCTTTTCCATGGCCTCTTGTATGGCTACAGGAGAAGTATTCAGGTAAGATACAATGAGAAATATCATCAGCACAGAGAAAGAGATCATGACAATACCCGTAATCCGCAGTCGGGATGGGGTGCTTTCTTTCAGGTGTATCTCCGGCGACATAATACTCCTTTGCAGGTACAATGATAATATACTGTGCACCATACAGGATCCTACTACCGCCAGTAATATTAATGACTGTAAATTCAAGCCAGTCATTAATAGCGCTGCCAGAGAGGAAAAGGCCAGCATTCCTGCAAAAAATAAGGCTATAACGGTAAATATCCTGTATAATCTAAACTCAAAAGTCATTGATTTCCATTTTTACGAGTTACAAACCTACCTAATAAATCAGAATTTTCCGGTTTTTAGGTATTTCTGGAAGATTTACCGAAGTTTACCGCTTATACAATAGGGATTGTGTAAGATGATCCCTTTTATATAACTTTAGTTAAAACCTGATTATAATATGAGTAAAACCAATTCGGTAAAGTTATCGATGCTGGCTGCGGTAATTGCATTCTCAGCATGTAACTCCGGCAACTCCTCTCAAAACACTGCCGACACCACAAAGGTTCCCGCCTTCAATATGGCAGACATTGACAGCACCTTCAAACCCTGCGACGACTTCGACAACTACGTTAATGGAAACTGGAAAAAACACAACCCGGTTCCTTCTACAGAAAGCCGCTGGGGCGCCTTCGGAATCCTCGATAAGGAAAATAAAGAAGTCCGCCTGAAAGGTATTATCGCCGAAATCAGTAGCCAGAAAGACCTGAAAAAAGGTACCGAAGAACAACAAATTGCTGATTACTACGCTTCTTTCCTGGATACCGCTACCATCGAAAAACGAGGCATCACTCCCTTACAGCCTTACCTTGATCAAATTAATGGTGTCAAAACCCTTGCCGACTGGGCCAGCGTTACCGGCGACCTCCAGCGAATCGGTATATCTACTTTCACTGGCTTTGGCGTAGACGCTGATGCAAAAGATAGTAAAATGAACATCCTCTACCAGGGCCAGGATGGTCTGTCTCTGGGAGAAAAAAGCTATTACGAAAGACAAGACTCCGCTACCAAAAACGTTCGCGACGAGTTTGTTAAACATATCGATAAAATGTTTACCCTGGCAGGCTTCACCGAAGCTAACCCTGGTAAAACCATCCTCGACTTCGAAACCAAACTGGCTAAAGCACAGCTCTCTAACGTAGAACTCCGCGATCCGGTTAAAACTTATAACCGTGCTGCCTACGGCGAACTCAAAAAACTGGCACCGGATTTCGACTGGGATGCCTTCACCCAGAAACAGGATATCAAAGCTGATACCCTCATCATTCAGAACAAAGCATACCTCACCGCTGCCAACGGCATCGTGAAAGCTACCCCGCTGGATGTACTGAAAACTTACTCCAAATGGCAACTGCTGACCCGCTTCGCTGGTTACCTGCCTAAAGGCCTGGATGATGAAAACTTCCGCTTCTTCGGCACCGTTTTAACCGGTAAAAAAGAACAGAAACCTCGCGTAGAACGCTCTATCCGCTCTACAGACAATACCCTCGGCATGCCACTGGGTAAACTGTTCGCTAAAAAATACTTCCCTGAAACTTCTAAAAAGAAAGTTTCCGAGATGATCGAAAACGTACGTACCGTATTTGGTGAAAGAATCGACAAACTCTCCTGGATGGGCGATTCTACCAAAGCTATGGCACATAAAAAACTCGCCACCTTTACCTACAAAATCGGTTATCCTGATAAATGGAAAGACTATTCTTCTATTGATATCCAGAAAGATAAACTGGTGGAAAACACCGTATCTGCTATTCTGTACCACCATAAAGAAGATGTAGCTAAAATCGGTAAACCTGTGGATAAAGCAGAGTGGATGATGACACCGCAGACCGTAAACGCTTACTACAACCCATTAAATAATGAAGTAGTATTCCCTGCCGGTATCCTCCAGCCTCCTTTCTACAACGCTAACGCTGATGACGCTATCAACTACGGCGGTATCATCGCTGTGATCGGACACGAATTTACCCACGGCTTCGATGACCAGGGTTCTCAGTTCGATGCAGATGGTAACCTGAAAGACTGGTGGACAAAAGCTGACCGCGCTAACTTTGATAAACTGGCTAACCGCTACGCTGATTACTTCAGCAGCATCCAGGCTTTACCAGGCTTCAATATCAACGGTAAACTTACCCTCGGTGAAAATATCGCTGACCTGGGTGGTCTGACACTGGCCTACCACGCACTGGAAAAATCCTTCGCAGGTAAAGAACAACCTAAACCTATCGACGGATTTACATGGCAGCAACGCTTCTTCCTGGGCTGGGCACAGGTTTGGCACGAAACCATCACCGATGCGGCACTCCGCAACCAGGTACAAACCAACCCTCACTCTCCGGCAAGATATCGTATCCTCGGCCCACTGCCTCACCTGGTGGAATTCCAGCAGGCATGGAGCTGTACCGATTCTACCAAAATGGCTTTGCCAGCAGATAAACGTGTAGTTATCTGGTAATAAATAATAATATATCAGCGCTGTAAAAGAGAATAAAAACGAAATCCCCCCAGTGTAAACCGGGGGGATTTCGCTTTAAATGACCGACCTTTGCAACTTCAGCATCTAAAAATTATTACAGATATGAAATATGTTCTCGTAGCAGCGGCATTGTTTATCATCTCCTGTGGTCAACAATCCAAACCGGCACAATCAGATAGTAAAAGCACCGAAACACAGGAAACCGCAGCTCCTGTAGCAGCGTCAGACAAACTCCCTGATCCTGTATGTGAAATGCCTTACGATACCAGCTATCACGAATGGACTGTTTATAAAAACGATACCATCCATTTCTGCTCTAATACCTGCAAGGAAATCTTCCTGAAAAATCCGGAAAAACAAATGGCCAAACTGGGAAAATAAACCCGGTCATATAAATAATTATCAACTAATGGCAGTGGTTCAGGTAACCGCTGCCATTTTTTATTGCAGAAAATCACCATCTATAATCAACAGCTTTACTCCTGATTCCGTACTCGAACGATGATTACTCAACTCGTCCGAAACAACGTATGTCATTCCCTGCTGCAGCTCAAACTGCTCCCCGTTATCCAGCTCACTGATAAAACTACCCTCCAGGCAATGGACGATATGTCCCTTCTTACACCAATGATCTGCAAGATAACCAGGCGAATAATTTACAATACGTAAGCGTAAACCAGGCAATTGGAGCGTTTGCCATAATGCCGTGCCAGTAATGCCCGGATGGGTGGTAGAGGGAATAGCACGCCAGTCTATACACTGAAAAGGATGTTTCATAGTCCCGTAAAATATAAAAGTCCGGCTGCTGCTGCAACCAGACTTTATAAAACAATTACGGTTTAGCTTAGATTAAAAAGAAATATTTTGTTGGGGAGATTGCCTGTTATTATTCATCAACATATCCAGTGAGATATCCAGCTGATAATTCCTTTCTTCTTTTTTAGGCTGAAGAGAGGCAATCTGGTATATATGCTGACTTTTATTGGTAAAGGGCTTATTATCTTTATTACATAACTCTAAAGTGAAATTGAAGCGTTCTTCTACTTCTTCTTCAAATTCTCTCAGACTTAAAGTTTCATCAATAGGGAATTCCACCAGTGAATCTTCATCAAATCCGGCTTCCTTCAGTGTATCGAATGCATTGGCAAGGGAATGACGCATATATACTGTCACGTTACAGGACAGCAGACGTTGGATCTGCATCTGCAGGAGGGAAATGGTCATTAGTGGATGTAACTTCAGTACTTTCATTTTGCTGTATGATCTTTCAATTCCAAATGGTCCAATACGGATACTTAATAATTTATTTTTCAGCAAAGCTAGCTGGCTACTTTTAATTTAATATTAAGTACCTGTTATGTTTATGTGAAAATTATGAATGAAATAGACATTAATAAATAAACGAATACAAAAGGTGGTTTATTACCTCAGCGCAGACCAAAATCATTGGGAGTAGGAAATACGAGGGGGAGATCATCTTCATCTTCCGGAAGTACTACTTTAGATTTAGATACGGGATGTTGGTATAAGGTCCATTGGTGGTTGGCATATTCCAGCGCGGTAAGGCTTTCTACCCAGTCGCCGGAGTTCAGGTAGGTCACCGTTTTACCGGCTACCTGCATTTCTTTGATCAGTGGCTGGTGGATGTGTCCGCAGCAAACCACGTCAATATTTTTATCAACAGCGATCTCTGCCACTGTCTGTTCAAAGTCGGAAATAAATTTCACCGCCTGTTTTACCCCTTGTTTTACTTTTTTGGAGAAAGACATCTTTTCCCGCCCAAAGCGCTCTAAGGTGTTATTTACCAGTCGGTTAAGAATAATCAGCAAATCATATCCCTTCCCGCCCAGTTTGGCCAGCCATTTAGAGTTTTTCATGGTGATATCATATACATCTCCATGGAAAAACCAATGTCTTTTGCCATCAACTTCAAGGAATAACTTGTCATCGATACGGAAATTACTCAGTTCAAAGCCTGAATATTTACGTAAAGCCTCATCATGGTTACCGGTCAGGTATACCACTTCGGTTCCTTTTCCGATCATTTTCAGGATGCGGCGGATGACTTTAGTGTGTGCTTTAGGGAAATAGCGCTTGCTAAACTGCCAGATATCGATGATATCCCCGTTCAGCACGAGGATCTTCGGATCTATGCTATCCAGGTACTGAATCAGCTCTTTTGCATGACAGCCGTATATTCCGAGGTGTACATCGGAGATTACTGCTATTTCTAATGAACGCTTTTCTGACATCAATTGTAGGTATGAACAAGTGGCTGCCCAGCTTGCTTTATGAGTGTAATTTTCAATACAAAGGAAAAATCGCTATATTACTTTTATATTAATCCAATGTTAAGGAATTATTAATTCCTGCTTTGGATTCGAACCAATGCGTCAGGCGGACTATTTTTGCGGCAAAATTTTTAAACTCAAACGTATGGGAGGCTTCAATTCTTTTGTTAAATTATTCATGCCGAAAGACCGGGTATTTTATTCTCTGTTTGAAGATGTAGCTTCCAATTTAGTGGAAATGGCACAGGTCCTGAACGAACTGGTTGCCACTACAGACCTTTCTGTCAGAAAGGATAAAGTACACCTGATCGAACGTCTGGAGCACAAAAACGATGATTACACCCACCGCATATTTGTTGAATTAGGTCAGAACTTCATTACCCCGTTCGACCGTGAAGACATCCACTACCTTGCTGCTACTTTAGACGACGTTGCCGATTATATCCATGGCTCTGCCAAAAGAATGGATATCTATAAAGTTCATAATATCAACGACAGCATCCGTAAACTGGCTGAACTCATTCACCTCGGTGTGCTCGAACTCCATAAAGCTATTCATGAGCTCCGTACCATGGCCAACATGCGCATCATCACCGATGCATGTGTAAAAATCAACAGCCTGGAAAACCATGCTGATGACATCTACGACATGGCAATCGCTGATCTGTTCGAAACAGAACAGAACGCAGCTGAACTGATCAAAATGCGTGAAATTTACCAGGCACTGGAAATCGCTACAGACAAATGCGAAGACTGCGCCAACGTAATCGAAACCATTATCATTAAGTACTCTTAATCAGAGTCACTTTGCCTGTCCTGAACGTATAATCACGGTAGCACCATGACATTACTCGTAGTTATTATTATTCTGGCATTCATTTTCGACTATATCAATGGTTTTCATGATGCCGCCAACTCTATCGCAACGATAGTATCGACCAAAGTACTGACGCCGTTTCAGGCCGTACTTTGGGCCGCCTTGTTCAACTTTGCCGCCTTCTTTATTGCCAAATACATAATTGGAGAATTTAAAGTAGCCAACTCTGTTGCCAGCTCAGTTTTTGAACAATACATTACACTTAAAGTGATCCTCTGCGGCCTTATTGCTGCTATTACCTGGAATCTCTTTACCTGGTGGCTGGGTATCCCGTCCAGTTCCTCCCATACCCTTATCGGAGGCTTCATCGGCGCCGCTGTTACCAGCGCCCGTACCCTGGATGTGATCAACTACCACAAAGTATTACCTATCGTATACTTCATCGTACTGGCGCCACTCATTGGTATGGTGGTGTCATTTATTATTACCCTTATCATTGTAAACGTTTGCCGCCGCGCCAATCCTTTCCGTGCGGAAAACTGGTTCAAACGCCTGCAGCTGGTATCCAGCGCGGCACTGAGCCTTGGCCACGGTAGTAACGATGCACAAAAAGTAATGGGTATCATCGCAGCAGCCATGGTCTCTGCAGGTTATATCCCTAACCTCAAAGCCATGCCAGACTGGATTCCACTGGCCTGCTTCTGCGCCATCGCACTCGGTACGATGAGCGGCGGTTGGAAAATCGTTAAAACAATGGGTACCCGTATCACCAAAGTAACTCCGCTGGAAGGCGTTGCTGCTGAAAGTGCCGGTGCCATCACCCTCTTCTTTACAGAACACCTCGGTATCCCGGCCAGTACCACACACGTTATTACCGGTGCCATCATGGGTGTAGGCGCAACAAAACGCCTCTCCGCTGTAAGATGGGGCGTTACCGTTAGTCTCCTCTGGGCATGGGTACTCACCATTCCTATCAGCGGACTCCTGGCAGCACTGGTGTATGCGATCACCAGCATCTTCATTTAATCATCTGATAATAACAATATTGCCAAAACCGGAATCTATGATTCCGGTTTTTTTATTTTATCCCTATTAAATATTGCTGAAACCAGCTTTCAGCATTTTCCCCGACCTTCAAATCCTGCTTTATTATCTGTTAATCTCTCTAAAAAATAATTCACGCAAACGTGTGCTCTTTATTTCTACCTATAAACTACTATTTTTGTACGATTACTAAAGCAATCCAAAACCAATGAAAGGAATTATCCTGGCCGGCGGTTCCGGCACCCGACTCCACCCCATAACATACGCGATCAGCAAACAGATAATGCCAGTCTATGATAAACCAATGATCTATTATCCGCTGTCAACCTTGATGCTGGCGGGTATTAAAGAGATTTTGATTATCTCCACTCCTCATGATCTTCCTGCTTTTCAACGCCTGTTTGGTGATGGAAGCCAACTTGGACTGAAACTTAGCTATGCAGAACAACCGCAGCCTAACGGCCTCGCGCAGGCATTCGTAATCGGTGAATCGTTTATTGGAAAAGATAATGTTGCGCTCGTTCTCGGTGATAATATTTTCTACGGCGCAGGCCTCGGTACACAACTCGCCAACAACGCAACTCCTGATGGCGGTATCGTATATGCATACCAGGTATCCGACCCAGAAAGATATGGCGTGGTTGAATTTGACGACCAGATGAACGTAGTATCCATAGAAGAAAAACCCACCCAGCCTAAATCTAACTACGCTGTTCCCGGACTTTATTTCTATGATAACGAAGTAGTGGAAATCGCTAAAAACCTGGAACCTAGCCCCCGCGGTGAATATGAAATCACAGATGTGAATAAGGAATATTTGAAGCGCGGCAAATTAAAAGTTTCTATCTTACCCCGCGGTACCGCATGGCTGGATACCGGTACCTTCGACTCCCTGATGCAGGCTTCACAGTTTGTTCAGGTAATAGAACAACGACAAGGCATAAAAATTGCCTGTATCGAAGAAATTGCCTACCGTAAAGGATTTATTGATGCTGCTCAACTGAAGCAACTCGCCAAACCTTTGCTGAAAAGCGGTTATGGACAATACCTTGAAACTGTCCTCCAACAAAAAATGATCTGATATAAAATAAAATCGTAAATCGAAATTATCATGAAGGTTCTTGTTACCGGTGGTTGTGGCTATATTGGCGCCCATACTATTGTAGATCTTATTAATCATGGATTCGATGTTGTTTCCGTAGACAGCAACATCAGAAGTACCACACAATTGTTGGACGGCATCGAAAAAATTACCGGAAAAAAAGTCCGTAATTACAAAGTAGACCTTTGTAACCTGGAAGATACCCATGCTGTATTCCACGAAAACCGTGATATCGTTGGGGTTATCCACTTCGCTGCTCTCAAAACCGTCCCTGAGTCTGTAGCTGATCCTTTACTGTACTTCCACAATAACCTGACCTCTCTCATCAACGTACTGAAATGCGTGAAGGAATTCAATATCCCTAACCTGGTATTCTCCTCTTCCTGCTCTGTTTATGGTAATACCAAAGCATTGCCCGTTGTAGAAGAAACACCATTAGGCGAAGCTCAATCTCCTTACGCACGTACCAAACAGATGGGCGAACAAATCATACAGGACTATAGTCATGTAAATGATACCCAGTCTATTATCCTCCGGTATTTCAACCCGGTTGGTGCACATCCATCAGGGCTGATCGGTGAATTACCACTGGGCAAACCGGATAACCTGGTACCTGTAATCACCCAGACAGCTATCGGAAAAATCCCGAAAATGACGGTGTTCGGAGAAGATTACGATACCCGCGACGGTTCTTGTGTACGCGACTATATCCATGTTACGGATATCGCCAACGCACACACGAAAGCATTACAATACCTGATCGAAAAACGTAATAATACCAATTGCGAAATCTTTAACCTGGGTACTGGTAACGGTGTTACCGTACTGGAGGCTATCAAAGCATTTGAAAAAATCTCCGGTGTAAAACTCAATTACGCCATGGGCCCACGTCGTCCGGGGGATGTAATCGCTATTTACGCGAACAACACCCGCGCAAAAGAAAAATTAGGCTGGTTACCTCAGATTGGTATAGAAGACTGCATGCGCACCGCATGGCAGTGGGAGGTAAGCCTTCGCAATAAAGTGCTGAGTAATTAGAACTCATCAACCTAATTGTTTACTTTTACGACATAATTTTAAAAGAACCGCAATGGTAAAAGATATTCAACCGATGAATGAGAAAGAAACCCGCGCCGGATTCGGTGAAGGGATTCTGGAACTGGGTCGTAAAAACCCTAACGTCGTAGCCCTGACAGCTGACCTGCTCGGCTCCATGAAACTCAATGCCTTTATTAAAGAATTTCCTGAACGTTTCGTACAGGTTGGTATCGCCGAAGCTAATATGATCGGTATCGCCGCTGGTATGACTATCGGTGGAAAAATTCCATATACTACCACTTTCGCGAACTTCTCTACCGGCCGTGTTTACGACCAGATCCGTCAGTCTGTTGCCTATTCCAACAAAAACGTAAAGATCTGTGCTTCCCACGCTGGTCTGACCCTCGGTGAAGATGGTGCCACCCACCAGATCCTCGAAGATATTGGTATGATGAAAATGCTGCCAGGTATGGCTGTGGTCGTTCCATGCGACTTCAACCAGACCAAAGCTGCTACCATCGCTATCGCTGACCACGAAGGTCCTGTTTACCTCCGCTTCGGTCGTCCGAAATGGCCTAACTTCACCCCGGAAAATCAAACCTTCGAACTCGGAAAAGCACAGATTCTCCACGAAGGAAACGATATCTCCCTCTTCGCTTGTGGCCACCTCGTATGGATCGCCATCGAAGCCGGTAAAATCCTGGAAGAAAAAGGTTATAGCGTGGAAATCATCAATATCCATACTATCAAACCACTGGACGAAGAAGCTATCATCAAATCCCTCACCAAAACCGGTTGCGCTGTTTCTGCAGAAGAACACAACGTACTCGGCGGCCTGGGAGACAGCATCGCACACGTAGCAGCACGCCACATCCCTGTTCCTATCGAATACGTTGGTACCAACGATACCTTCGGCGAATCAGGTAAACCTGTGGAACTGCTGACCAAATACGGTCTCGATGCAGCTCATATCGTTGCAGCAGCTGAAAAAGCTATTGCCCGTAAAAAGAAATAATGCTATTTTTATATAGATAGAAATTGGAAAGGTCTCTACTAAGTAGAGACCTTTTTAATTTATTCTCCCGTGAGATGTGGCCCCACCACTGGTGGGGCTACATCTCACGGGGTTTTGACTGAAGCCGGAGGCTTCGGCCAAAACCCCGGACATTCGCTAAAAGAAAGTCTGGCTGAGCCTATTAAACTATTTGATCTTTTTTTTATCTATATTGAAGACATAAACCTGTCATGAACCATTTAACCTATGGCCGTTACACAGGACGATAAAGAATTACTTGGCTTATACCGCAACGCGGATACCCGGGAAAAAGGCTTTACGCTCATCATACGCAAATACCAGGAACGGCTCTACTGGCACGTTCGAAGGCTCGTTGTTGACCACGACGACGCTAACGATGTGCTGCAGAATGTATTCATTAAAGTCTGGAAAAATCTGGAAGGATTCCGCGAAGATGCACAGCTATATACATGGCTGTATAAAATCGCCACCAACGAATGCCTTACCTTTCTTGAACAGTTGAAGAAAAAACATTCAGTATCCCTCTCCGATGTGGAATCAGGACTAGCTAACAAATTAAAATCTGATACGCAGTTCGATCCCAATAAATTGGAATGGAAACTACAGAAGGCCATCTTACAATTACCTGAAAAACAGAGAATTGTATTTAACCTGAGATATTACGATGAAATGCCGTACGAGCAAATGAGTAAGGTGTTGGAAACCTCGGAAGGCGCTTTGAAAGCCTCTTATCACCATGCGGTGAAAAAAATAGAGGAATTTATTAAAAATGGTTGATATGCCCCAGTGTATCAGGTATTTTAATCAAGTTTTAAACTTTTTTAGAGAAAGATTAAAATATCATTAAACCATTAGCAACGGTAGCTGTCTAAAAAACGAGATGAAAAGGGGAAACGACATATTACATGAACTGCAACAAATAGCTCCTCTGGCCCAATGGCCTGAGAACCTGCCCTTTACGGCACCGGAAGGCTATTTCGAGCACCTGCCTGAAATTATTTCAGACAGATTACGCATGTACGATGCACTCAATATCTCTTCCATTAACCCATATACTGCTCCTGACGGCTACTTTCAAAGCTTACCCGCCATCATCCTTCAACGGATACATCATGAAAATGAATCATCCGTAGAGGAAGAACTGGAAGAATTGTCTCCTTTCCTCGCTGCTATGCCCAGGAAATCGCCATTTTCCGTTCCCACCGATTACTTTAATCAGCTAGATTTTATTAATCATAATGATGAACAGGTAACACCCCGGCCAACCCCGGTTATTCCCATTAATCGCCCTGCTAAACGCAATAACTGGAAGAAATGGGCTGCTGCTGCATGCCTCGCCGCAATTGTCAGCACCAGCGCACTACATTTCCTTAACGGCGCGCATCACCACGATACCAGCTACTTCGAACAGGAACTGGCCAACATCAGCGATGAAGCCATCGTCAGTTACCTGCAAAACCATGCAGACCCGCTGGACAACGAATCCATCTTCGCACAGGTGGCCCAATCCGGCCAGCTCAACAAAATGGATGACGCCGCCCAGACAGGCGAACAATCACCTACATCCGCATTAGATAAATATCTTCAGGAAGCAGATCTATCTAATGAGTTACCTAATAAGTAATCAATGAAACAGTTTTCGAAAATATGGTTTCTAGTTGTTGTAATGCTCATCAGCATTACCCCCCATATCTTCGCGCAGGAAGATGATGCAGAGAAACTTAAATCACTACAGGTTGCATTCCTCGCCAGCAAATTAAACCTCACCCCACAGGAGGCACAACAATTCTGGCCGGTCTACAATAATTACAGAAGCGAAATTGACCAGCTCCTCGCCGATAAAGCAAGGAATAAAAATATCGATGCCAAAATGGACCATGCCAGCGACGCTGATGCTGTCGCCAGAAACAGCATGGACAAAGACCTTAACTTCGATAAACGCTACCTCGATATCAAAACAAAATATACCGCCGAATTCCAACGCGTACTGCCCGCCCGAAAAGCCGGCCAGGTCTTTAACAGCGAAAAGGAATTCAGACACCTCGTGATATCACGGCTGAGTAGCAACGCCCAGCAACAACAACGCATCAATCGCCTTAACCAGCAACAAATGCGAACCGGCAGACACTAACATTCTTTCCAATAAAAAATGGGCAGACGTTACTAACGTCTGCCCATTTTTATTGCTGAAAATCTTTATCAGGACATCGCTTTATAATGCGCCCTTACCTGCTGCACCAACCCCTTCTCATTTAATACCATCAGTTCCGCACTTAAACTGTTATTCACACTTTTATAGTACAACACCACTGAACTCATGCCTTCCAGCACATGGTACAATTCAAAATGTAAATCAGGATAGGCCTGCAAGGCACGCTCAAAATAGGAACGCAACGCCGCCTTTCCCTTAATACGTCCGGCCGGATCATTGTTGATACGCACAATTACAGGTGAATAAAATTCAATATCATCATCATAATGGGACATAATCGCATCCATGTCATGGGCATTCCAGGCTTCCAGCCACGCCATTGCTACTGCTGTTAATGAAGTCATCTTTTTTTAACGGCAAGATAGAAATTACCACCGCTATGCTATTGGCTGAAAAGCTCAAATCAAATGGCTTCCCGCCATTGCAGCGGCGTCATGCGGAAATATTTTTTAAACTGGTGATAGAAGTGAGATAAGTCCGAAAACCCGGTACTATAGGCTATTTCGTTGATAGGAACCGCCGCGGTACGCAGTAGCAACGCCGCCCGTTGTAAACGCATCTCCCAAACCCACTGCATCGGGCTTTTATCATAAATATCCTTGAAACGCCGCTTCAAGGTAGCCACACTCATATGCCCCAGCTGTGCCAGCTGCTCCAGCGACCGGGTTTCAGGTATACCCATCCCCAGATTTTCCATGACTACCGGCCAGTCATGCGCTGCGGTATTCCCCAGCATCTCTGTAACATAAGGATGGGCCGACATCAAATGCGCTATCTTCTCCAGCAGTTCCTGTGGCTCACTGACAGGTGAACTGCTATTGAAATCCTTCATCAGCTGCCCGGATAGGGAATGCCAGTCTGCTGTTACCGGTAAATCCAGCATACCTGCTGATATGGTATTGGCAGATGTCCGCTTTTTTTGTGGAAATAGATGGGTAGGCAGAATGATATTGATACTGGAGAAGGGTTCACTCGTACGGAGTATTTCAGAACTGATCAGGGTGCCGGCAGGTATCAGGAAAACATCGCCCTGCTGCAGTGAAAAGACCCTGCCACCATTGTACATGCGTTTCCGACCGCTGGTGATCAGGTTCAGAATAGTGACTGGGGTAAATAATTCATGTGTGGCTGCCTGCGGAAACCTGCCACAGGCAGCCCAGTCGCGCCCCTCGTGCTGCCACGTGGTTATCTGCGACTGCCCACTCAAATGAAAAGAATCATACCTGCTGTACATCCTTATGGGTGGAATGGGAAAATCTGTTTATTCGAATGTAGTCGTTGGCGTTTTTACATCATGGTAGAAAAGGAAATTCCAGCCTTCCTGTCTGCCACGCTCCAGGTACTCCTGACGCAGTTCCATGGCGCGTTTGCCATCGTAGTCGTATTTGGCTACAAACCTGTTCTTCATCTGCGACAGCTGTGGTGCTTCATCTCCTCCAAAGAAAACTTTATCTTCTCCGTCATCTACCAGGAATACCTGGTGGTAAGGGCAATGGCCGCCGGATAATTCATAATGAATATACCCGTCGATAGTACCGTTGCCGGAGGTAAAGATGACGTTATCACGCTGCTGTAGCAGGATGATATCTTCTGAATGATAGGATTTACCGGCATGCTCCATCGCATATAACATCTCCTCATTATTCACATAATAAGTGGCATTGGGAAAAGTCAGGGTACGCTCGCCGGTAACTGGATCCACGGCTGATACGCCACCAGAGTGGTCTTTATGAAGATGGCTCATCAACACCTTGGTAATCTCCATGGGGTTGATGCCATTGTCGATCAGGTGTTGATGAATCTGTAAGACCCCGTCGTCGTTACGAAAGCCGAGGCCGGTATCAAAAAGTATATAATCGCGGTCTGTGATGACCAGGAATGGTTGAATTTCTACCAGCAGAGAACCTTGCGGTCTGTCCTGCATTTTGTCTGTTGCCAGGTTAAAAGGCTTGAAAAGCTTGGTCCCGTCTACTGTAAAAGACCCTTCTGAAAGAGGAATAATACGTGCCATTTTGCAAAGATACTAAATATCAAATCCCCGTTTCGGACTGATCAGCTTATCTCAATACCATCTGCCTGTCGGCATCCAGTCGGAGCATAATGAATATCAGCATCGTGAAGGCCAGCAAAGAGCTACCGCCATAACTTACCAGTGGTAGCGGGATACCGATTACCGGCGCCAGCCCTATGGTCATGGATATATTGATAGCGAGGTGGAAGAAGATGATACTAGCCACCCCATAGGCATAGACTCGTGTAAATGTCGATCGCTGTCGTTCCGCCACATGTATGATCCGGAAGAGCAATGCCACATAAATAGCCAGGAATATCACACTGCCGAAGAAGCCAAAGTCTTCCCCGATGGTACAGAAGATAAAGTCGGTACTTTGTTCCGGTACGAAGTCGTAACGGGTTTGCGTTCCTTTCAGATAGCCTTTACCCCAGAAGCCTCCGGAGCCAATGGCGATCATACTCTGACGGGTATTATATGTAGCTTTCGGATCGTTCTCTTTACCCAGCATTACCTCGATACGTCGTACCTGGTAGTCTTTCAGGACTTTGGTAAATGCAAATGGTACGATAAACATTACGAAGAGGGAGCAGAATGCATAGACACCGAGTATCACCAGCAGCCTGGACCGTTTTCGTTTTATTTCCCGCCTGCTGAAGTAGATGATCAGGGCGGTTATAACAGAGAAGATAATGAATAGTATTTGCTTATCGACCAATAGTGCCGACAATACCAGCACAATACCGGAGAATGCGATCACCAGTAATACCCCTGGCAAACCTTCGCGGTACATTACCAGGAAGAAGGAGAAGTACACCAGTGCCAGCCCTGTTTCAGACTGAAGAATAATGATACCTGCAGGTACGAGGGCGATGGCTGCTGCGATAAGCCGGGATCGTAACTTATTAAAATCCGTTTCCTGCGACGATAAATACTTGGCAAGCGCAAGGTTTGTACAGAGTTTAGTGAGCTCTGCCGGCTGAAACTGGAAACCTCCTATTACCAGCCAGGAGTGCGATCCTTTAACGTCTTTACCTATTCCCAACACCAACAACAGTAATAAAATCCCGCCCGCATAAGCCAGGTTGGCCGTAGCCGTAAAGAACTTACTATCCGTCAGCCATATGACCGATGCAATTATTATGGAAATACCGAACCACATCAACTGCCTGGAATAGTTTTTATTGAGATGGATAATATTTTGCCAGATATTATCATCCCCCCGGTATTCCGCAGCAAATATGGACATCAGGCCTATGATCACCAATGCCAGGTAGAGGCCTACTATAGGCCAGTCTATCCCTTGGGTCAATTTGGTTTGCGCGCGGTTCATTATCTGTTAATTCGTTTGTCGTTTATGGGAAAATGTTATTGTTTTTTTCTGATAACGGTAGCATTCAGTGAATCCAGTTTAGACCTGTTTCTCATGTTTTCAGGAATAGTAACTGTTTCCATTACTGTTTTCAGCAGCGGCTGACGCTTGGTAGCGATAGAATCTTTCAGGTATTTTTCTATCATCAGGGAAGCGATAGGCGCTGCGTATTTGGCACCGAAGCCGGAACGTTCTACAACTACACAGATGGCGATCTTTGGATTTTCTGCCGGAGCAAAAGCGATGAACTGTGCGTGGTTAGGCATTTTGGTGCGCTTACCATCAACGATGGCGTAGTTTTCTGCCGTACCTGTTTTACCACCGATGGTAATGCCATCGATTTGTGCCACACGGCCGGTACCACTTTCCACCACATCTGTCATCCCGTGGATTACAGCGCTATAGGCGGTATCAGAGATATGGGCCACCACGTGACGTTGTTTATACTTATCCAGCAGGTGTGTATCATCATTATCGATACTTCTCACGAAGTGAGGAATATAGAATGCGCCTTTATTGGAGACAATACACATGGCGTTCGCCATCTGGAGCGGTGTTGTTTCTACCTCACCCTGGCCGATACCGAGGAACACAGATGTACAGGAATTCCAGCTGCCTTTATATTTGGCGTCGTAGTATTTTTTGTCAGGGATACGGCCTGGTCTTTCAGAAGGCACGTCTACACCGATTTTATGACCGAAACCGAAGCTATTCATATAATCCGCCCATTTCTGCATACCGCCTACCCGTATACCACCCCATTTAGGTGCATCCACACAAAGGCGGTAGGTATGGGAGAAGTATGCGTTACAGGAGTGGGAAAGGGCTAATCTCAGATTAGCAGCATGGCCTGGATCATGGTGTTCACATTTGATGGGCCTGCTACATCCGTAATAGGCACCAAAGCATGGATAACCGGTACTAGGCGTAATAACGCCTTCATCGAGGCCCACCAGCGCGATCATTGGTTTAAACGTAGATCCGGGAGGATATTGTGCCTGGATAGCACGGTTAAACAGCGGTAAGGTGGTATCTGTATAGAGTTTATTAAAGTTGGCACTTCTGAAGGAACCTGTCAGCAGGTTTGGATCGAAGCTGGGACCACTCACCATGGCTAATATACCGCCATCCTGCGGGTCTATGGCTACGATGCTGCCTATTTTGCCATGCATCAGCTGTTCACCGAAGGCCTGTAATTCTATATCGAGGCTGAGGCGCAGGTTTTTTCCGGCGATGGCAGCACTGTCAAATTCTCCGTTTTCGTAGGCACCCTGTGGTCTGTTCAGGTTATCTTTTACGAGGTACTGAATACCACGCTGTCCCATCAGGACACTTTCATATGTTTTTTCCAGACCTGTCATACCGAGATAATCACCGGAGTTATAGGAGGCGTAGTTGGAATCCTTTAACATGGTAGGGGAAATCTCCGCGATATATCCCAGGATATTGGCGGCGGCGCCATAAGGGTAGGAGCGGATCTGTCTTGGAATCAGTTCAAACCCTGGCTGGAAGTTGTACATACTTTCCTGTAGTTGTCCGTATATTTCAGCAGGGAGCAGGGAAGAGAATACCGATTGCCTTACTGCACCATTCTTTTTGATACAGTCGGCAATTTTCTTTCTGAATTCCTCTTTATCGATTTTGAGGATACGGCAGAGGTAGGCAGTATCGATATTTTTTACGCTTTTGGGCGTAACGACGAGGTCGTAGAGGACGTCGTTGCTGAGAACGGGACGACCTTTACGATCATAGATGATACCACGGCTTGGGTATACGACTTTTCTCAGTACGGCGTTGGCATCGGCGAGCTTGGCATATTTTTTCTCTACTATCTGTAGGAAAAACAACCTGGCAACGATGATGCAAACCATGCCAAGAATAATCAACATTATTACTCTTCTCCTGGGCTGATTAAAAACAGACATGCTATAGTTGTAGCTTTTAGCTATGGGCGCTTAGCTTTGCGAAATTAAGCGTACCAGCTTTTATTATTTGCAAATTTAAACTATCAATTGATCCCACGCGCAGCAACCTACGCTTTCCGCTATTTTCTGGAAAAGAATAACATTTCGTACAGAAGGATGAGGAAAAGACTGGCTGCGGATGACAGGATTATCTTAAGCAGCAGGTATAACGGGTTTGCAAAGCTGAATACTTCAAGTGTAAAGTAGACGGCATGGTGCAGGAATACCAGGATCGCTGCATAGATCATGAATTGGGACACGCCCATACTGGTCATGGAAGGGGTTTTCTGGGTTGTTTCGAACCCACCCTGCGGTGACAGTATATTTATAATAAACGGGCGCAGATAAGCTATAAAAACACAGGCAGCAGCGTGTACACCCATGGTGTTCATGAACATATCGAGGGAGATGCCCATTAAGAAGCCAAGCACCATCAAAGCGGGGCGGGGCAGGTTAAAGGGAAGTACCAGGATGAAGAGCATGTACAGGTATGGACTCACGAGCTGGTGAATCAATATTTTATTGAGTACAAACACCTGTATCAGTAACAGGAGCACAAAGCGGATAATATTTCTTAACAGTATACTCATTTAATCAGCTTGTAAGTCGAATCTTCCAGACTTTGTTGTTCATCTTTCAGCAGGTTCTCGATCACGTAAACATATTGGAGATTATAGAAATTGGTCGCCAATCTCAGTTTTACGGTGAGGGAGGTGCTTGATTTATCCCCTTGTGAATATCCTTCGACATAACCGATAGGGATATTTTCAGGGAATAATGCGGAGAATCCGCTGGTTACGACGGTATCACCTTTGTGCATTTTGGCACTTTTCGGGATATCGCGGAGGGTAGCATATTCCGGGTCGTCGCCGTCCCAGTGTACGGAGCCCATTTCTTTTCCTTGTGCCAGACGGGCGGAGATAGAAACGGAATTGGATTTAGATAGCAGGGAGAGGACAACCGCGTAGTTATCACTTACAGACCTTACTACCCCTACCACACCACTAGGGCTGATAACACCCATATTAGGGCGTATACCTTGTTTGGAGCCACGGTGGATGGTGATATAGTTCATTGGTTTATTCAATGAGTTGTTCACTACTTTGGCTTCGAAGTAGTTGAAGCGTCTTATTTCGGTGCTGATCACTTTACGGACGGAGTCATCGCTGTATTTGCGAAGGGTATCTATTCTGACACCGTTGGTGGTGATCATGCTGTCGTAGCTGCTGCGGAGGTCATTATGCAGGCGCATGTTTTCTGCTACGAGACTGTCGTTGGTAGCTTTCAGGTGAAAGTAGTACTGTATATTGTTGTATTTGTCGTAGAGCTTACCGCTAATATTGTTGGCGGAGTTAATGTAGGCGGTATGCTGCAGGTTATTGTTTTGAAATACCAATACAATACAAATCACTTCCAGCAGCAGAAATAAGAAGAAGTTGAAATATCGCCTAAAGAAAATGATAAGATTTCGCACAAGCGCGCTGGGATTTTGAGATTTGTTGATTTAGGGTAACAGTTCCCTGCTACCCTAAATCTCAAAATAGGTTTTATTGCATCAGGAACGGATACTTACCAACATGCTTGAGGGCGATGCCGGTACCTCTAACTACTGCACGCAGCGGATCATCTGCTACATGAACAGGGAGTTTGATTTTCTGGGCAAGGCGTTTGTCCAGACCACGCAGCAGTGCACCGCCGCCGGTCAGGTAAAGTCCTCTGCGGTAAATATCTGATGCCAGTTCCGGTGGCGTTGTTTCCAGCGCTTTCAGGATGGCTTCCTCAATTTTAAAGATGGATTTATCCAGTGCTTCCGCGATTTCCTGGTAGGAAACCATGATTTGCTTAGGAATACCGGTAACGAGGTCACGACCATTTACCGGGATGTCATCAGGTGGGTTGTCCAGTTCTTTCAGGGCTGACCCGATGTGGATTTTGATTTGTTCAGCGGTTCTTTCACCGATGAGCAGGGAGTGGTAGCGACGGAGTGCTTCCATGATATCGGCAGTGAATTCATCACCGGCGATACGGATGCTCTGGTCGCAGACAATACCTGCCAGTGCAATAACGGAGATACCAGTGGTACCACCGCCAATATCGATAATCATGTTACCCACAGGCTCTTCTACGTCAATGCCAATACCCAGTGCGGCAGCCATTGGTTCATGAATGAGGTAAACTTCTTTCGCTCCGGCCTGTTCGGCAGAGTCACGTACAGCTCTTTTTTCCACTTCAGTAATACTGGAAGGGATGCATATTACCATACGCCAGCTGGGAGCAAACAAAGGCTTCTTGGGGTAGATCATTTTTATCAGTTCCCTGATCATGCCCTCCGCGGCGTTGAAGTCCGCGATAACGCCATCTTTCAGGGGACGTATAGTACGAAGATATTCGTGTGTTTTTTCGTGCATCATCATGGCTTTCTTACCAACCGCCACAATTTTGCCGCTAGCCCGTTCTATCGCTACAATGGAAGGCTCGTCCACAACCACCTGGTCATTATGTATTATCAGCGTGTTAGCTGTACCTAAATCAATCGCGATTTCCTGCGTTAAAAAATTAAAAAATCCCATTGTTGATACGGTCAAAAATTAGAATGCAAAAATGAATAATTCCAACGAATATACGATGCAAAAAATGGATATTCCTGCAATAATACGGCTAAATATTAAAAAATCTTATTTGTTGTATAAACGGCATAGTAACTGCTCTCTTTAAGTACCGATCAATCCAACGGATTTAATCCCGTTTTAATAATTCCTAGTCTAAAAATAACGCCTTACGTGTCCCGCTTTGTGATAGAATAACAGTCCCCCTTACTGTTTACAGTTAACAAGTTACAGAATTGAAATGACCAAAAAGTAAATTTATGCAAAAAAACCGCAGTAACCGCGGCAAAGCCCCATGCAATCTATCTACTTTCTGGCCAGGCCGGTATAAACATTTGGTTAAATAAACTCGTAACCTATATCCCTGCGGAATGTTTTCCCTTCAAACTCAATCTGGTTGGCGGTTTGAACGGAGTGTACCAGTGCAAGGGCCAGCGTATCTGCCAGTGAGGTAATTGCCAGTACACGACCGCCGTTAGTCAGTACTTTATCCCCATCATGGCGGGTACCTGCATGAAATACGATCTGATCATGCGTAGGAGCAGGAATATTTGTAATCACCTTATTCTTCTCATATGCCTCCGGATACCCCTGAGACACCAGCATCACAGTAGCTGCTGCACGCGGATCTGTGTAAATCGTCTGCGAAGAAAGCTTTCCTTCGTTTACAGCTACGAAAAGCTCCAACAGATCGTTTTGTAAACGTGGCATTACTACCTCCGTTTCCGGATCGCCCATCCGACAGTTATATTCTATCACGAACGGCTCTCCACCTACATTAATCAGGCCAAAAAACACAAATCCTTTATAAATAATTCCTTCTTTTGAAAGTCCGTCAATCGTCTTACGGATGACCTTGTCTTCCACCAGTTGCATAAACGCCGCATCCGCAAAAGGAACAGGAGATACAGCCCCCATACCACCGGTATTCAGCCCCAGATCTCCCTCACCAATACGTTTGTAATCTTTCGCCTCCGGCAGGATCTTATAAGTATGACCATCTGTAATAACAAAAACAGACAACTCAATACCCGTCAGAAACTGCTCTATCACCACCTTCTTACTGGCATCACCAAATTTAGCAGATTTAATCATCTGGCTAAACTCTTCCAGTGCCTCATCATGGTTAGAGGTAATCACCACACCCTTACCTGCTGCCAGACCATCGGCCTTCAGTACAATTGGTAAGGAATGCTCCTTAATGTAAGCTACCCCTTCTTCATAATTATTTTCGTCGAACTCTCTGTAAGCTGCGGTTGGAATACCCTGACGCTCCATGAACAGCTTGGCAAACGCCTTACTTCCCTCCAGCTGGGCACCTACTTTGGAAGGTCCCATCACCGGAATATGCTTCAATGCCTCATCCTGTACGAAAAAGTCATAGATACCATTCACCAGTGCCTCTTCAGAACCAGGTACCACCAGGGTAATTCCGTTCTCCAGACAGAATGATTTTATCTTGTCAAATTCGCTTACACCCATGTTCACATTGGTACCACATTGAGAAGTACCAGCATTTCCCGGAGCAATAAACAGTTTTCCGCAGAGCGGACTTTGCGACATTTTTAAGGCCAGTGCATGTTCCCGACCACCACTTCCTAATAAGAGTATGTTCATAATGAATTAATACAGATGCGAAAGAAAGTGCAAAGAAAGTTCAAAAAAGCGCAAAAATTGTCCTTTTCTACCATTTTTTTACTGAGATAGATGATTTTCTTTAAATTGCCTGTTTAAAGCTATACAGTACCTTAAAACAATCTTGAATAAAACTGACCATTTATGACGCAAACTGCTGTCGCACAGGGCCCGGAAATCGTCTCAGAAAAGGGACATCCGAAAGGCCTCTCAGTGCTATTTGCCACGGAAATGTGGGAAAGGTTCAACTTTTATGGGATGAGGGCATTATTGACCCTCTTTCTGGTAAATGCACTGCAATTCTCTGAAGCTGAATCATCTTATGCCTATGGCGGGTTCCTCGGACTCTGCTATCTTACTCCAATGCTCGGTGGTTATATCTCTGACCGCTACCTCGGCAACAGGAATTGTATCTTATTAGGTGGCTTTGTAATGGGTATCGGACAACTACTCATGGTACTCAGTGCTACCTTATACACCGGCAGTGTAGACACCGCCCGCCTGGTAATGTGGCTGGCCCTCTTCGTAATCATCTTCGGTAATGGCTTCTTCAAACCTAACATTTCTTCCATGGTAGGTAGCCTGTACCCTAAGAACGACAGCCGCCTCGATGCCGCATTCACCATCTTCTACATGGGTATCAACATGGGTGCATTCCTCGGTATGCTCATCTGCCCTATCCTGGGTGATGTGAAACTCACCGACGGTACCCGCGTAGTAGCCGCCTTCAAATGGGGCTTCCTCGCTGCCGGCCTGGCCATGTTCCTCGGTACCGTACTGTTCTACTTCCTGAAAGACAAGTACGTGGTTACACCGGAAGGTAAAGCCATCGGCGCCAAACCAACCTTTAACGCAGCTGCCAGCACAACGGGCGAAGCTGATAAAGCGAAATTTACTTCAGGCGCCATCGCTGGCTGTGGTATCCTCCTGGCAGCCTTATTCCTGATATTCCACTTCGTAGCCAATGATCCAAATCCAATCAAATCATGGATTTATCCATTTATCTACGCTACAGGTATCTCACTGGCTATATTAATTCTGACAGATAAATCTATCACCCGCGTTGAAAAACAAAGAATCCTCGTGCTCTACTTCGTGGCATTCTTCGTGATCTTCTTCTGGGCTTGTTTTGAGCAGGCTGGTTCTTCCCTGACATTCATTGCCGACAAACAGACCGACCGTCGCCTCTTTGGATGGGATATGCCTCCTAGCTTTATCCAGAACGCCAATTCCATCTTTATCATCATATTCGCACTGCCTTTCTCCTGGTTATGGATCAAATTGCAGAAACGTAACATGGAGCCTATTTCTCCTGTGAAACAGGCATTAGGTCTGGCCCTGTTATCCCTCGGCTTCCTGATCATTGCCTTCCAGGTAAAAGGCCTCGGCGATGCCAAACTGGGTGTTATCTGGCTGATCGTGATGTACCTGTTCCATACCCTCGGTGAATTGTGCCTTTCTCCAATCGGCCTTTCCCTGGTAGCGAAACTGGCACCTCACCGTTTCTCCTCCCTGCTGATGGGTGTATGGTTCCTGGCAAATGCCGCTGGTTATGCACTGGCAGGTACCCTGGGCGCATTACTGCCTCCAAATCCGGAAAACTATGCTGATGCTGCAAAAGCAGGCGTAGATCTGAAAGGTATCCTGGACGGCACCGTTTCCGCTACCCCGGATATGCTGGCTGCACTGGAAAAATTGAAATTGGCGGCTCATTACCCTAGCTTCGTAGGCTTCACCATCCATAACCTGTTCGAGTTCTTCATGATCTTCGTGATCCTCCCGGGTGTGGCTGCAGTGCTGCTCTTCATGATTTCTCCATTCCTGAAAAGATGGATGCACGGCGTTAAATAATAATATTACCGCTAAAAAGCGTTATTATAACGTATAAAATAAAAAGCCCCGCTACTTGCAGCGGGGCTTTTTATTTTGTACGTTATATTTGTTTTTATTCAGATCTTATAAATTATGTCCGACAACAACTTCAAACCTTTTGTTCCCGCCAGTACCAACATGAAAGAGCTGACACTCAAGTCAATACTGCTCGGTTGCGTATTCGGTGTCATCTTCGGTGCGGCTACGGTATACCTGGCCCTGAAAGCCGGCCTCACTGTATCTGCCTCTATCCCCATCGCGGTGATCGCCATTACATTAGGCAGAAAGTTTTTCGGCACCACGATCCTTGAAAACAATATTATCCAGACAACCGGATCTGCCGGCGAATCCATTGCCGCAGGTGTTGTGTTCACCCTTCCCGGCTTCCTTTTCCTCAGCGACGGAGGCGGCACTGAATTCTTTAACTATATCACCATCCTTACCCTGGCCATTATCGGTGGTATCCTGGGTACCCTGATGATGATACCTTTACGCCGCTCCCTCATCGTAAAGGAACATGAAACACTCCCTTATCCTGAAGGTACCGCCTGCGCAGATGTACTCATTGCCGGCGAAAAAGGCGGCGACTTTGCCAAAACAGCCTTCTGGGGCCTCGGCTTCGCCTTTGCCTATGCGATACTCCAAAAGATATTCCATGTAATCGCGGAAACTCCCGGCTACATGACCAGACAGGTGAATAAATTCTTCCCATCCGCCAACCTCAGCGCAGATATCACCCCGGAATATATGGGTGTGGGTTATATCATCGGCCCACGCATCGGTGGTGTACTGGTAGCCGGTGGTGTACTGTCGTGGCTCGCACTCATTCCCCTGCTGGCGTCTTTACTGCCTGCAGACATGATTGCTACCCAACTCGTTAAGTTAGGTTACCTGGCCAATCTTCAAACGCCGGGCGGACAAGGTACCTGGGACCCGGCTACCCATACCTTCAATGATTATGCCTCCGCGATTTACTATGCGTACGTTCGCCAGATAGGCGCCGGCGCCGTAGCTGCGGGTGGCTTCATCACCTTACTCAAAACAATCCCTACCATCATATCTACTTTTAAAGGTAGTCTGGGTGCTGTGAAAAGCAGTGCTGCCGGCACTACCGGCGAAGTTCCAAGAACGGAAAAAGACCTGAGCCTCAAAGTAGTAGGTATCGGTAGTCTGGTACTGATCGTACTCATGGCATTATTGCCACAATTACCTGGTGGTTCTGTAGGACAGAAATTACTGGTAGGATTACTGGTTGTTATTTTTGGTGCATTCTTCGTAACTGTTTCCAGCCGTATCGTAGGTCTGATCGGTTCTTCCAACAACCCGATCTCCGGTATGACCATTGCCACCCTGATGGGTACCTGCCTGGTTTTCATCGCAGTGGGCTGGACTGGAAAAGTTTATGAGCCGATGGCATTGGTAGTAGGTAGTATGATCTGTATTGCAGCAGCGAATGCAGGTGGTACTTCCCAGGATTTGAAATCCGGGTATATCGTAGGGGCCACACCTATGAACCAGCAGCTGGCATTGTTTATCGGCGCCATTGTATCTTCCATCGTTATCGGTCTTACCGTTAAATTCCTGGACCGTCCTACAGCAGAGATGATCGCGCACGGCGTAAAAGACCATGCTATAGGCAGCATATATTTCCCAGCTCCTCAAGGTACATTAATGGCAACATTGGATAAAGGTATCCTTGATGGTCACTTAGATTGGCAATTTGTACTTGTGGGTGTGTTTCTGGCTATAACTATTGAGCTCTGCGGGGTTAATGCTTTATCATTTGCGGTAGGAGCATACCTGCCACTTTCTACCACGCTTCCAATTTTTATCGGTGGTGTTATCCGTGGTGCAGTCGATTACAAAAAGAAAAAAGATAATATTCAGACTACACCGGAAGAAGAAGAATTAGGTAAAGGAAACCTTTTTGCTACAGGATTAGTGGCCGGAGGTGCTGTAGCTGGTGTTATCATCGCTATCATGGCTGGTTTCGACAGCACTGCCGGATTCCTTGCCAAACTAAATCTCCAGGAAGGTTTCACAAAAACTTTGGGAGAAGGTGGATACTTTATACTTGGAGCAGCATTCTTTGCGTTTATGGGTTGGTACCTGTACCGAATTGCGAGAAAATAACAAATTGATCGAAATAATATCTTAATTTTATCAGATATATTAAGAAAACCTATGCGTATTTTGATATCCGCACTGCTCGGCGCTATACTTATGCTGGGCGTGTCCTGTGAAAAAAGCACAACGAATCCGAATGAAGCAACCGATAGAAAGTTTGTTTCCATGAAACTGGATAACAGGATCTATCTGGCTGAAAAGCCCCAGGCTACGATTTACACTCCCAACCTGGTAGATGAGGATCCGAATAATGATTATCTGACCATGGAAATTCTCGCTACTACTTACAGTGGTGATAATATCAGTTTCAAACTGGCTACCGATCAGCCAACGTTTGTACCGGGCGTATACTATACCAATACTACCGGTAACAGCATGACGATGTACCTCCTCAGCCAGAGTGGGTCGACCCTCGTTACTGATCCTACCAGCTCAGGTTTCACCATTACCATCAGCAGGATCAACAGCTTATACGTGGAAGGTACTTTCAGCGGTACACTCAACGATGCAACAGGTGGTACAGGTACAAGAACCGTTAGAGATGGTAGCTTCCGCTCCCTCGTAAGGTGGGTACAGAAATAAACCGTTAAATTAAGCATTGCCATAAAAGAAGAAACCCGGTCCAGCGACCGGGTTTCTTCTTTTATACAAAGTTTAAATGCTGGTAATCTGCTTTTAAAATCGCTTTATCATCTGCCCCTAACCACCTGGATAACAGGGTCGCATATACGCTTTTGAAATCTACGTTATACCGTAAATCGCCATCCATCAGGTTCATCAGGTCAGGGCCGTCGTTCAGTACGCCCTTTTCCTGCAAACCGCCGCCAATCAGGAACATATTATTGGCAGTTCCATGATCGGTGCCACCACTGGCATTCTGACTCACCCTACGACCAAATTCAGAAAACGTCATCACTACCACATCCTGAAAACGGTTGTTCTTTTTCAGGTCGCCGGTAAAAACAGTCACCGCATCACTCAGCTGCTGAAACAGCCGTTCCTGCTGTTGCTGCTGGTTTACATGCGTATCAAAGCTGCCGTGCGACACGTAATAAACTTTGGTATTGATATCTGACATAATCAGATTGGCGATCGTTCGCAAGTTCTTACCCAGCTCCGTATTAGGATAGCTTTCTTTAGACTGATATGTCTTAAACTGTTGCTGGATATAGGACGCAGACGAAATCGTTTCGCTCATTGTCTTATACAGGTAATCCACATTATGATGTTCATCATCGTGGCCGCCATGTTGCAGCAGATCTTTAAAGAAGGGATTATTACTTGTTCCGAATAACCGTGTAGGATCCGTCAGGGCAAGGCCTTTGGCACTATCTCCCTTCAGCGCCAGGCTCAGCGTATCATCAATTTCAAGTGCTTGTGTAGGCTTATCACAACCCTTACATTGCGCATCCAGGTAACGTCCTATCCAGCCATCAGACCAGATCTCGTTAGACTGACTGGCCGTATGCCAGATATCCATTGAACGGAAGTGCGAACGGTCAGGGTTGGGATAGCCCACATTATTCAGAACACCCAGGGCGCCATCGTCGTACAACGATTTAAAACCCTTTAACGCGGGATGTATCCCCAGATTATCAGTGAGCGACAAAGCATCGGTTCGCTTAATACCCAATGCAGGCCGCGACCTGTAGTAAATATCATTACGGTAAGGTATAATCGTATTCAGGCCATCATTTCCGCCGGATAACTGAATAATCACCAACACTTTATTGCCCGGAGGCACCAATTCGCCACGCTCCAGTGCTTTCAGAAACTTAGGCATCATCATCGCTGCTGAGGCCAGTGAGCCTACCTGTAGAAATCGTCTGCGGTTTATTATATGCATAATTATTTTTTTGGGAGATGAAGAACAGATTAACACAACTGGTATTCCGGCATACTCATTACATCGATGGATACCGTTTTAATATAGGCTTCCCTGTTAGACATATCTGCATATTTTTCCAACAGTTGCTTATTGGCATTACCTGGCACCACCAGCAAAGACCCGGCTATGCTATCTGCCAGCGCTTCTCTTGGCACCTGCTCAAAACCTTTAATGTAAGGATCCCAATCTATATGTGCGTTAATCTTTTTCGAATATTGCTTTTTAAGAAAATCATTGATCTGTAACGTCATCTTATAATTTCCACCATCTCCCATCTCCGGCATAATTTCCTTGGGTTGTATATTCAATGCCTGTGAATAGAAAATTATCTGTGGTACACGTAACCTGAACATCAGGCTCGAGCTATCGATCCAGTTCCTGCCGCCAGGCCATCCGGCTACGTTTGGCGGATAAAACAGCACCTGTCCGAGTATACGCTGAAATACCAGCATCGTTGCCTCTTCATCAAAAGTCATTGGTACCGCACGTCGAATACCTACCAACAATTCCACCGGTGATTTTATTTTGTTACCCACATACTTCGGGTCATAAAACCAGTCAGACATAAATATCTCCCGCATCAGTGATTTTATCTCATAACCAGAGTGGTAAAAGCTCTCGGCCAGCTGATTAATTCTTACTTCATCAGGATTATCATCTACAAAAAAGCGATAGATTTTTGTGGTAATAAATTTTGCACATTGCCGCTGGTCCAATAAAATCTTCAACACATCATCGCCATTGTAATTACCATGTTTTCCGAGAATATGTTTATCACCATCATCATGCAACTTATCTCTGAACTTAAACTCTCCGGTTTCGTCAAAACTCCATCCTGTAAAGGCTCTTGCCGCTTCCTTCACATCTGTTTCCGTGTAATTTCCACGGCCCAGTGTAAAGAGTTCCATTACCTCACGCGCAAAATTTTCATTGGGATGCTGTTTCCTATTTTGTTGGTTGTTTAGAAACTGCAACATCGCCGGCGATTTAGAGACTTCTGTTAACAGATCGCCAAAATTGCCGAGCGCATTCTCCCGTATAACACCTAATAATTGCTGGTTGTATAATACATCCTGCGTACGGCAGGCAAAGTGTCCATGCCAGAAGAGACTCATTTTTTCGCGCAGCGGATGCTCACTGCCGGCCATTTCCTTCATCCAGGAGAGGTTCAGGTCTTTGATTCCCTGTACATTTTTCTGCTGTACTGCCTTTTTCTCGTCGGGTGTCATGCCTTTGATTTTTTTAAAATCAGGCATATCGGCATCGCTCATCACATTTACGTCAGGAGTCCTGTTTCTTCTACCAATGAGTATTTGATTTACAACAACTTTCAGTCGTTTATCCGACCAGTCGTTGATTACAGAAAGCGGCTCTCCAAAGCCTGCACGCCAGGCCAGGTGTTGCATTTGTATTTGCGGAGAGAGTGAGGCCATAGGTTTTTGATTATTTACACTATGACAGCAAATAGGATTCCGGGTTTAACGGAATTTATATATTGGGAAGGAATCGCCTTTTTTGAACACAGATTCTCCTACCGGCAGTACCATGAACGCATCGGCCAGCAGCAAGCTGGCAAGGTCTCCTGAGCCTTGGTAGGGTTGTGGAACTGCCATTATTTTTCCGTGTGGCTGTGCATGCAATTTAACAGGAAGATAATACTCCAGGTTAGGCTCAAAAACCACTTTGGAAGACAATACAGCATATTGGGGAGGAGTGGGTACACATCCCATTGCCGCTAACAACCAGGGTTGTACGTAGCGGTAAAAACACATGAAGCCGGAAACCGGATTTCCCGGCAAGGCAAAAACCACAGGACCTTCCTGGAAAGTGCCGAACAGAAAGGGTTTCCCCGGGCGTTGTTGCACTTTATGAAATACCTGTTTCATGCCCAGCTGCTCCAATACTTCCGGCAGGTAGTCAAATTTTCCGGCAGATACGGCGCCGGAGCTGATCCATACATCCGTATCAGCGATCAGTGGCTGCAGCTGTTCTGCCATGCTGGCCGGATTATCTTCCAGGTGCACCACCGTAGCCGTGATGCCCATTTGTTCCAGAGAAGCACTGAGACTGTACACATTAGACATGCGTAGCTGATGTGGCAATGGAATGGTATCTACCGGCACAAGTTCATTTCCGGTGGCAATCACCACTACTTTCGGTCGCTGGCTCACCATTACCGTGGTTTTGCCCACAGTAGCCAATACACCTGCTTCTGCGGGCCCTAATACAGTACCGCTGTCCATCAATACGGCATCCTGGCTCACATCACTACCTTCTCTGTGGATATGTTGTCCCTTTTTTACGGGATGTTTTATAATAAATCTTTTAAAGCCCTCATTTTCAGAACCTTCCAGCTGCTCATATTGTACAATGGTATCTGTCAGGTCCGGCAATACGGCGCCGGTCATTACTTCCAGGCAATTAGCAGTATTAGACAACTGCAACTGCGGTGCGCCGGCAGCCTGCACATCTTCCACCACGAATACACGCTGGCCACGGGCATAGGAATCATACCTGATGGCGATGCCGTCCATCATCACTCTGTTAAAGGGAGGAAAAGGTCTGTCGGCCAGCACAGGTTCTCTCAGAATGCGGCCTGTAGCCTGCGTAAACGGCACCATTTCCGTTCCGGTATCGCGTACTGTTTCCAGTACAGCATTATAGGCTTCAGTGACAGTCAGCATCATTTGTATTATTTTTGTGGGTGGAGTAGTGCTCTAAATTTATGCTTTTATGGCCAATCAATCAAACACCGGTTTTACACACCTCAATGAATCCGGGCAACCAGCGATGGTAGATGTCAGTGAAAAAAGCCTGACTTCCCGTGTAGCTGTTGCGGAAAGCAGGGTTTATCTTCCTGCAGTAGTAATAGAACAGTTTCAGGGAGAAGATATCCGTACCCGCAAGGGTGGCGTATTTCAGACGGCCATCATTGCCGGTATTATGGCAGCCAAGAAAACGCCGGAACTGATACCATTGTGTCATACCTTGCTGCTAGATGGTTGTGACGTAAAAATCAGTCTGGAAGGAGAGGAGGCCGTTATCAGGTGTACGGTTAAAACTACCGGCAAAACCGGCGTAGAAATGGAAGCCCTGACCGGTGCTTCAGTAGCCGCGCTCACTGTTTATGATATGTGCAAGGCGTTTACTCATGACATGATTATCCGGGAAACAAAACTGATCAGTAAAACAGGAGGAAAAAATGATTTCAGCCGATAAAGCGCCTCTGAAAGGCCTGTTGCTCTGTGGTGGCTACAGCACGCGTATGCAGGAAGATAAAAGCAGTATCGATTACTATGGCATGCCGCAGTGGCAATACATGGTACAGCTGTTATCCACACAGCTACCCGAAGTATATATTTCGTGTCGTCCCGACCAGATCAATACCGGCACGGGTTTCAGCAGTTATCCACATCTCATTCCTGATGCGGTAGATGCCAGCGGACCGTCTGCGGGGCTACTGAGCGCCCATGCTCTTCAACCGGAAACGGCCTGGCTGGTGGTGGCCTGCGACCTGCCATTGCTGACAGCGCATAGTCTGGCGTTATTAATAGCAGAGAGAGATAGCGACAAAGCGGCTACCAGCTTCATCAGCCCGTTCAATCATCTACCCGAGCCATTGATTGCCATATGGGAACCGACAGCCCTTGCACAGTTGAAAATCAATGCACTCGAAGGACAAAAGCAATGTCCCCGCAAAACATTATTATCTGCAGATATAAAAATATTGGAAAATCCCTGGTCGGATGAGCAGTTCAATGCGAATACACCAGCAGAGAAATCTGAAATTTTAAATAAGATCAGATAACTTCTCCGTCAGCAAAAAATTCTTTTTTCCAGATAGGAACTTTGGCTTTGAGGGTATCAATTGCATATTCACAGGCGTCGAAGGCTACGCCCCTGTGTACAGAAGAAACGGCTACAACCACGGCTACATCTCCCGGCAACTTATCACCTACGGCATGTAACAGTGCGATTTTATGTATAGGCCATTGGTTTTCTACTTCTATTGCAATTTTCTCCATTTCTTTAATGGCCATTTCCTTATAGCTTTCATAGAAGAGTTTGGTAACAGCGCGTCCTTTGGTATCGTTGCGAACCTTACCTGTAAAAACTACTTCTCCGCCACAGGCAGGAGAATGAATAAAATCCAATGCTTCCTGGATCGTAATTTCGGTCTCTATTTTGATTAATACATCCATTATTGTAGAAATTTCCGCGATCAGCCCCCGCTTACAGGTGGAATAACTGCTATCTCATCAGCAGGGCTAATAACCTGTGTATCAGCCGCATATTCTTTATTAACCGCTATCATTAATGAGTTGAGCCGCGCCATTCCGGGATATTCCTGCAACAACCGCTGTTTCAGCTCACCCACAGAATGAATACCCGAAGGGAGCTCCATCTGTGAAACGCCTGTTATATCTTTGGTCACACCGAACAGCAAAAGGCCCATATACGTTAAAATTATTGGTTAAAACTACGATATCGCGCTGATAAAGTAGTAATTTTAGTACGAGGTAAAATCATATTTTATGAAGATAAGACTCAGAGCAAACAGTATCAGGTACCGCCTTGACAAAATCGATATGGAGCTGCTGGAAACGGTTAGTAAAGTTGAGTCTATCACACATATCGGCACTGGTACCCTGCACTTTGTGATCAGGGGTAAAGATATTCCTGCACCAATCGCCAAGCTGGAACATGACGGTGTACATCTTCTTATTCCAATTCCACAACTGCAACTTTGGATCAGCTCCGGTGATGTGGGCTTCAGCCTGGATATTCCCAATGCCGATGGTTCCACTCTCGCGATACTTGTAGAAAAAGATTTTAAATGCCTGTCCGATCGTGATGAAGATGACAGCCAGTCATTCGATAACCCGATGGCCAGCAAAAACTGTTAGCCGATGCTTGTGGATACCCATGGCAGAATGGTGGATTATGTAAGGCTTTCAGTGACTGATCGCTGCAACCTCCGCTGCACTTACTGTATGCCTGCCAATATGAAATTTGAGCAGACAACAGCCCTACTTACTGACGATGAAATTATCCGGCTGATAAAAATTCTCAGCTTTGATGGTATTACCAAAATAAGGATTACCGGAGGAGAACCATTTTTACGTCCTAATCTGATCTCGCTGATAGCGCGATTAAAAAATATTCCCGGCATCCAGGAAGTGGCCATCACTACCAATGGCGTCTTAACAAAAAAATTCATTCCTGATCTTATCTCATTGGGTATCAATAAGGTGAATCTAAGTCTGGATACCCTTGACGCCGCAAAATTCGAACGTATTACCCGCCGTAATAAATTCAAGGATGTGCAGGAATGCCTCCATGCCATGCTTTCGCACCACATGCAGGTAAAAATCAATATGGTGGTGATGGAAGAGGTGAATACAGATGAGATCATTGATTTTGCAGAGCTCACCTGTCTGCAGCCCATATCTGTAAGATATATTGAAGAAATGCCCTTTAATGGCCAGGGGAATGAGTTTTCCGGCATTAACTGGAATTATAAGCGTATAATCGATACCGTTAGATCAAAATACGAACTGACTAAACTCGAAGATGCGCCCAACGCTACTGCCATGAATTACAAGATTCCCGGCTACTATGGCAATATAGGCGTCATACCTGCGTATAGCCGCACTTTCTGTGGTACCTGCAACAGATTACGTATATCCGCTACCGGTAGTATAAAAACCTGTTTGTATGGTAATCATATGTTCAATGTCAGAGACCTGATGCGGTCCAGGGATTTTGAGGATATTAATATTCGTGCTGGCCTGAAGGCCGCTATCAATGCACGTTTTATTGATGGGTTTGAAGCAGAGAAGTATTTTATTCAGGATCAGAAAGAGAGTATGAGTATTATTGGAGGATAAGGTTGTCTATTCCAACGCCCTTAATACATTAAATGTTTTCACGACATCACTCATAAACTTTCTGTCAGAAGCACCTGTTGTTTTCATCTCCCAACTGCGCGTCAGGCTATTGAAGGCAGGCAAATGCCGCACAGTAAACTGTGTATTATTGATACCATCCAGGTAATCCAATGCATGCATTACTGATACCTGATCAAAATAGAGATTGGTTTGGAGGAGATAATATTCAAGATAATTGTCGAGATATTTTACTGATGCAGGGGTATTGAAATAAGATAGGACATGTGCATATGTCTCTCCCGCAAAACATACTTCACTCTTCAACAGGTGTACACCGATGATCTCAATAAGATCGTCATAACCTTTTACAGCGGCAAAATAAGCCCCAACAGTGCGCGTGCGCCAATCAAAATGTCCCAATAACTGCAAACAGATTTCCTTGTCAACAGCTCTTATATCATCAGCCAATGACTGAAATATCTGTGCTGGTGTATTTGGAAGCACCATACATAAGGCGCCCCATCTGTTTAAAAAATCCCGGGAAGGTTCAGTTGCATTTTTATAAGATTCCAGTGTCTGAAACGGAGAGGCATGGCGTACGGTAGCGCCGGCAACATGCAATGCTATGGCTTCTTTTTCTGTCGTTCTGTTAAATAGGTCTCTAAAAAACTTTATCATCAGCTATCTATTTAATCAACATCCTCACACCTGCATACAAAATCAACACTGCTGTAGCACCCGCTACCCACTTAGGTTTCAGTACTTTGGCACTCAGTCGTGCGCCTATTTGCCCGCCTAAAATAACAGCTATCAGTAACGGCAATACGAAATCTATATTAAATACAACCTGCTTCTTTACTATCTGTCCGAAGATGCCTGAAATAGAGTTTACCAGGATAAAAAAGCTGCTGATACCGGCGATATTTTTAGAAGTATCGTACTTACCCAACTTCAGGACTGGCGCCAGATAGATACCGCCACCAATACCCGTCATGCCCGACAGCAGCCCGATGGCGCCACCGATAAGT
This sequence comes from Chitinophaga sp. Cy-1792, assembly GCF_011752935.1. Lineage (NCBI taxonomy): Bacteria > Pseudomonadati > Bacteroidota > Chitinophagia > Chitinophagales > Chitinophagaceae > Chitinophaga > Chitinophaga sp. Cy-1792. Next base: position 1,284,316 of record NZ_VWWO01000001.1, on the reverse strand, counting down.
CCGTAGACGGTATTATTGTGAGATTTTACTTCTTCTATCTCTTGCTTACGTTCAAAAAACAAACGGATACACATCAGCACCGCCGCCAATGTAAGTGCGATGCCCAATACCAGGAAAAAGGTAGACTGCTTGATTGGCAGCCAGCTTCCCAGGAAGGCCAGCGGCACACTCACCAGGGATATCTGTAATGCTTTTTTCATAGGAAGATGGCCTTCCTTATAGAAATGATAAACACCGCCCACTACAACAGCTATGTTGCACAACAGCGCTGTTGATTTCATCAGCTGGAAATCTACGCCCCATAAGGCTAAAATAGCAAGGTAACTGGAGCCGCCTCCAAAGCCGGCAGCAGAGTACATGAGGGCTACCAGGAAGAATAGTAAACAAAGGGTTGTGATCACAGCTGTAATATTAATAAGTTGCCATAGTATCATCTATTGCACAGGCCCAGGCATGAATGCCACCTTCCACATTATATACATTTTTAACGCCCATTTCTGTGAGGCGCTGCGCCACCGCACGGCTCCGCATCCCATGATGACAAAGCACCGCCACGGGGCCTTTCAGTGTTATCTTCGGAAAAGATTGTATCACCGTTCCCATCGGCATCAGCAGGGAATTATCTATATGACAGATCTCCCACTCATCTTCTTCACGAACATCTAACAATAAAAATTCTTTACCTGCATTTCTCCAGGCCTCCAGTTGCTGTACAGACAAAGATTGTACACCGGTAATCTCACATACGTCCTGGGCATAATCTGGTTGTAACGCAGCAATTTTTTTATTCTCTTCCACAGCTTTTATATTGAAGATATGCTGTGTATTATGCAGCGTATCTATCGTCATTAATTGATTTTTTAAAGGAGTACCGATACCGGTAATGATTTTCACGACTTCGTTGGCCTGATAGGTGCCGATGATGCCAGGCAGCACACCTAACACCCCAATTTCGCTACAGTTAAGCATTTCGCCAGGCGCGGGCGCCTCAGGGAAAATACAGCGGTAGGTGGCGCCATCTTCATAATTGAAAACGCTTACCTGTCCTTCGTATTTATAGATAGCCCCATATACCAGCGGTTTGCCGGCAATGACACAGGCGTCGTTGATCAGGTATCGGGTACCGAAATTATCTGTACAATCTACTACCACATCATATTTCTCTATGATAGACAATGCATTAGCTGTGGTGAGCCAGGTATCATAGCTATCAAAAGTAACTTCAGGGTTCAGTTGTTTGAGGCGGCCCACAGCCAGAGCAATTTTAGGCTTGCCCTGGTCGGCGGTGGTATAAAGCACCTGTCTTTGCAGGTTGGTGATGGACACGGTATCATGTTCTACGATGCCGATCCTGCCTACGCCCATGGCTGTCAGGTATTGCAGCACGGGCACTCCCAGTCCGCCGGCGCCAATTACCAATACGGCTGCCTGTTGCAGCAATTGTTGTTTAGCGGGTCCAAATCCTTCGAGTCTTGTTTGCCTGTCGTATCTCATCTTGAGCTGATTGAGGATTAAAGGTAATAAATCAGGCGTCGAAATAATAGTTATACACGTCTGTACATTGTCACGAGATCGCTGTAAATGCCTGGACGGAGCTGGATACCATCGGGGAGGCGCCCGCACTCGTGGAAATCGAAGTTCCTGTAAAGCTGCATGGCTCTTTCGTTGGCGGCAGCCACCTGCAGGTACAGCAGGGAAATATCTTCGTGTTGTTCGGCCCAGCGTAGCATGGCCGTCATCAGGCGGCGGCCTACGCCCATACCATGATAGGCTTTGGCCACGCCAATGCCCATTTCCCCGATATGCGGCCGCTTATCATGGCCGGTGTTATCCACATTAACGGCGCCGATGATACGGTCATTTACGGTAGCCACCAGCAATAGCTGCCGGTGTTTGTCGATGTGCGCTTTAATAAATGCTTCTTCAGATTCAGCGTCCAGCTCCAATGCTTCCTGTGGTGTCAGCAAAAGGTAGTCTGTTTCGGTGGTCATGCGTTGGTAGTTAGAGAGCAGATTTGCGGCGTCTCTCAGTCTTGCCTCACGTATTACCAGTTCTTCCCCGTTGGGTAAAAAGTGTCGCATGGCAAAGTTGGTATTATTGCAACGAAAATAAAAAAAGCGACCGTTTCCGGTCGCTGATTGTTTTAAACCTTACTAAAAAAGTTGATTATGATGCTTTAGCATTTGTTTTTACAAAGTCCAGTACGGCCGCTTTCTGGTCATCTGTTAATTTGGCTTTTCTGGCCATTTTATCAATAATACCAGGCCACTGTGTTGCGGTACGGGTTTCTGGCAATCTGTACCCGTGGCACTTGTTGCAATTTTGGCGGAAGACAGTTTTACCGTCAGAATCCGGGTATTTTGCGAAAGCAGCTTCCGTCTTGGCTGCGCTGTCTGATGGTGTTGAACTTTTGCTGCAACCCCACAGAACAACAGCGATGACTGTTAACTGGAGTAGTGTTTTCATAAAATTAGTTTGTGTAATACCAGATTAATTTGACCACACTCAAGTTACTAATATTTATGAAATTTATCATTACTGGATTTTACCCGCACCAAAATATGCCTGCAGCACAGCCGGAATATGGATACCATCCGCAGTCTGGTTATTTTCCAGGATACATGCCATGATACGTGGCAATGCCAAAGAACTACCATTTAATGTATGTGTCAGCTGAGGCTTACCGTTGGCTTCCTTAAAACGGATTTTCATACGGTTAGCCTGGTAGCTTTCAAAGTTGCTCACAGAGCTCACTTCCAGCCATTTCTGCTGTGCAGTGCTATATACTTCAAAATCGTAAGTTATAGCAGAGGTAAAGCTCATATCGCCACCACAAAGGCGGAGAATACGATAAGGCAGCTGTAAAGATTGTAACAGGCTTTCCACATGGGCTACCATTTCATCCAGGGCTTCAAAAGATTTCTCCGGATGAACGATCTGAACGAGTTCCACTTTATCAAACTGGTGAACACGGTTCAGGCCACGAACATCTTTACCATAAGAACCGGCTTCACGGCGGAAACATGGTGTATAGGCAGTCATCCGAACAGGCAGATCGGTATCTTTCAGGATCTCGTCGCGGTAAATGTTGGTAACCGGAACTTCTGCTGTTGGGATCAGGTAGAAATTATCTGCTGTGGCGTGGTACATCTGGCCTTCTTTGTCTGGCAGCTGACCGGTACCAAAGGCACTGGCTTCATTAACCAGGTAAGGAGGTGCATATTCAGTGTAACCCGCATTGATGTTATAATCCAGGAAATACTGGATCATAGCGCGTTGCAGACGGGCACCCTTGTTTTTATACACAGGGAATCCGCTACCGGTGATCTTATTACCCAATTCGAAATCGATCAGGTCGTATTTTTTTGCGAGGTCCCAGTGAGGAACAGCTCCTTCATGTAATTCAGGAATGTTACCGTTGCGGCGTACCTCTACGTTATCTTCCGGTGTTTTACCTGCTGGCACCTGCGCTGCCGGCAGGTTAGGCAGTTTCACCAATGTATCGATCAATTCTTTTTCAGTAGCGTTCAGCTCTTCATTTACAGGAGCCAGGCGTTCTTTCAGTGCATTTACTTTCGCACGCATCTCTTCACCAGCCTCTTTATTGCCTGTGGCCATCAGTTTACCAATTTCCTTGGACAAACTGTTTACCTGTGCCTGGGTTTCATCATATTCGAGGGTCAGCTTTTTACGCTTGTCGTCCAGCGCAATTACTTCATCTACCAGGTTTATCTCTTTAAAATTCTTGAGTGCCAGTCTTTCCAGCACTAACTCTTTATTTTGACGTATAAACGGTACTTGTAACATTATTACAGATTAAAAATTTGAGCAAATATAAAAGCTTTTGGCTGTTAGCCCATTAGCAGGCTAACTTTCCTGGGCTTATATGAGATATTTTCCTACTATCGGCACCCTGCGACCCACGCCAAAGGCTTTTGAAGATACCCGGATAATAGGACAGAACTGATTTCGCTTGTATTCATTGGCGTTGACCATCTTTAAGGTCCGCGAAACCAAAGCTGAGTCGAAGCCATGTGCAACAATCTCACGAGGGCCCTGATGGCGCTCTATGTACTGATACAGCAGTTTGTCGAGTACAGCGTAATCAGGCAGACTATCAGAATCTTTCTGACCAGGCCTGAGTTCTGCCGAAGGCGCTTTCTCAATAATATTTACCGGGATAATTTCCTTATCTCTGTTAATATATCTTGCCAACGCATACACCTGCATTTTATACACATCCCCTAAAACGGACAATCCGCCAGCCATATCTCCATATAAAGTGCCATACCCTGTGGATAACTCACTTTTATTGCTGGTATTCAATAAGATATACCCGAATTTATTAGATAATCCCATCAACAGGTTCCCCCTGATGCGAGACTGTGTATTTTCCTCTGCCACATTAAAAGGCAGCCCCTGGAAATAGGGCTCCAGGGTTTCCAGGAAGGTTTCATAAATTTTATTGATACGAATGATATCGTATGGATTATCCAGATTTTTGGACAGCGCGACAGCGTCGTCCACGGAATGCTCCGTAGAATAAGGGGAAGGCATCAGTACGGCACGTACATTTTCCTTGCCCAGGGCGTCGCAGGCGATGGCCAGGGTCACTGCGCTGTCGATACCACCGGAAGACCCGAGGATGGCCTTTGTAAAGCCCATCTTCTTAAAATAATCTTTTATACCCAACACCAGCGCATCATAGATACGATCGATATTATGGTCAAAAACCAGTTCTGTCAGCGGCGTAAACACCGGCTGATCAGCCACTGGCTTACCATTACTCAGCAAGGGTTCCAGCTCAGCGCCGCCCATGGCCTCTTCGAAGTAAGGCAGTTCTTTCACAATATTACCCTGCGCATCAAAGATCAGGGAACCACCGTCAAATACGATTTCTGTCTGGGAGCCAACAGTATTGCAATAGAACATCGGCAGGCGGTATTTCAGCACATTCGCACGAATGATCTCTTTCCTGTCTTCGTCGTGGTCGTAATCAAAAGGAGACGCACTCAGATTGATCATTACGTCCGGCTGCTGCTCCATGAGTTTATCCATCGGGCAGATGCGGTAGAGGAGGTTCTCACCGAGGTTCCAGATATCTTCACAGATGGTAACCGCCAGCCTTTTGCCTTTGAACGGAACAATATTCCATTCGAAGGAAGGTTCAAAGTAGCGGTATTCATCAAATACATCGTAGGTGGGGAGTAAGGTTTTGTGGATAACCTGTTTTACTTCCCCTTCGTGCAGAAACCAGGCAGCATTGAACAGATGCTTACCCTGCGCCTGTTCGTTACGCGCCGGACAACCAACCAGCACGCCTATATCTGTGGCATGTGCCTTTATCGTATCGATGGCAGCATAACACTGGCGGATAAAATCATCGAATTCGAGGAAGTCACGCGGAGGATATCCACATACAGAGAGTTCAGAAAACACTACCAGGTCGGCGCCCTGCGCCTTAGCGGCAGCAATGCCTTCAATAATTTTAGCAGTATTCAGTTCGAAATTGCCTATATGATAATTCTGTTGTGCCAGTATAATCTTCATAAAATCAAAATTAGTGATGCTTAGAAATAAACACCTAATCGCAGTGCAAAGCTATTTAAATTCACTCTGCCATCATTCCATTTGGCGTTACGGGTAACGTCGATGAAACCGTTCTGGTAAATAAGACCTACAGAACCGGTCAGGTTATCACCCAAACGGTAGTCTACGCCTGCACCTATTAACATACCGATATTGATTCTGTTTATATCGGAGAGAATATTCACCTTATCGAAAGTCTGGGTGGCGGTGGTTACATCCGTTCTGGCGCTAACCGGGAACGCGAAATAGGTTCCGAATTGTCCCCAGAAAGCCATTCCCATATCGTTTTCATTGGTTTTCAGCTTTAAAGCCACGGGAATCTGGATATGAGTCAGCTTAAAATTATATTCCGAAGGCAGAGCTTTATAGTCGCTCAGTCCTTTACCGGCATCATATTTCAGTTTGCTTCCGCCCAGTACCACGTTAAAACCGGAGGCGATGGCATAATTCCCTTCCGGGTTCAGGCTGAAGTCGGCCATAAGACCGAATCCCAGTCCGGCTTTGGCGCCTGTTCGCGAGACGCCCGATTCCTGTGGGTTCATTATTGAGATCATCGGGTCGAGATTAAAACCCAATCTTACTCTTTTTCCAAAGTTGTCATAATTGTGCTGTGCCATTGTCCCTTTCACTACTCCCAACATCATCATTAGCAATAAAATCCGCTTCATATTAAGGATATTGTCTTTTTTTAAGTACAAGGTAAATAATAAATTTACCCTTTATTCAGTTTTTAAGAGCGATGCAAAGTTACACTAATATACACACCCGTTTTAGCTGGCTGTTGCTGGCTTTTCTGGCATTTGCTGCCTGTAAATCCGGTCCCAGGGCTCCTGATGTGAGTAATATATCCGTCAACGTTAGCCCGGAAAGGTTTGATTCTGCGTTATTTACGTTAGATACGAACCATCTTCAGCCAGGCCTGCAGCAGCTCCACGCTGCCTACCCGATGTTTCTGCCGGTATATATGACCGACATTATGAACCTCGGCGCCTATTCGGACAGTAGTCAGCAGATCCTGCAACAATTGCACCTGTTTCTGACCAACAAGGACTTCCGTCAGCTGCAAGTGGCTGTAAAACAGAAGTTTGGCAATCTGGAGCCGGTAAAAAAAGAGCTGACACAGGCCTTTCAATATACCAAATACTATTTTCCTAAATTCAGAACACCGCAGGTGGTTACTTTCATATCCGGCATCGCCAATTATGGCGCGGTAACGATGGATACCATCCTGGGTATTGGCCTTGATATGTATATGGGGGAAGATTTCCCGCCATATCATATGATCGAGGACTTACCTGATTATATGATCCGTCGTTTTTCACCGGAATATATCACCGCCAACTGCATGCAGGTGCTGGAGCAGCAAATGTACCCGGCTGGCCGCGACGGTGGTCACCTGCTTTCCCAGATGATCGATGCCGGCCGTCAGCAGTATTTCCTCGATAAAGTATTACCTAACACTGCGGATACTATCAAGCTGGGATATACGAAAGCACAGCTAAGCTGGTGTTATGATAATGAGCAGATGATCTGGCAGTTCTTCATACAAAATAACCTCCTTTATAATACCGACTGGCAGGAAATCAGCCATTTTATGGGTGATGGCCCTGCTACACAGGGTATGCCTGAAGGCTCACCGGGTAAGATTGGTAATTTTGTAGGCTGGCAGATTGTGAAGAAATACATGGATAAGCACCCAGAGCTGAGTTTGCAGCAACTGATGGAAATCAAAGATCAGATGCAGATCTTTAACGAGGCGAAATACAGACCGAAATAGATGATATGTCAATAAAAGGACAGGTCCGACCATATGGCCGGACCTGTCTTTTTTTATAAAGTTAAATAAGACTAGTTCAGCTTAAATGGTACAATCATCTGGAATTCCGGAATCTTCACGTCGAACAGCTTTTTATCCAGCTGGTTTTCCATCTGGTAGGTGCCGTACATTTTGCCGATTTCGGTGCGGAGGTTCGATCCCGAGACGTACTGATAAGTTTCGCCGGGAGCCAGTAATGGTTGTACCCCTACTACGCCTTCACCTTCCACTTCGCGGTGGTTACCATTGGAATCGATGATGTACCAGTGGCGACGGAGCAGCTTGATAGGGAAAGTATTGTTGTTTTCAATAGTAATACGGTAGGCGAACATAAATTCGCTGCCAATAGGATTTGAATAATCCGGTTGGTAGAATGTTTCCACGCTGATTGTGATTCCTTCTGTTACCTTCTTTACCATATAACAACCTTTAACGTAAAAATAAGGAAAAATACGGGCCAATTTCCTGCTTTAACGATTTTTTAGAGAATTTCCACGTCCCGCAGTACACCGGGATCCCGTTCTGCAGCCCTGGCGGCCACTTCAAAGTGATTATTATAGTACCCTTTCCGGATCCATTCTACAATATAAAAATACAGGAAGCGAAAAGTGCCGAATTCACGGTATTGATGCAGGTGGCAGGCTTCATGTCGTACCCAATGGATATCTGACAGGAATTCTTCCCTGGTGGTACCATGTAAATGAATAGTTGTTCCTACTACCATTGCAAGGCGCTCAGACTTCATCCTTTTTGCAGCCACTGCGGCCAGCCGGGAGTCTACCCGGATCGTTGCCTTTATTTTTTCCACAGTATCTATCTCCTTAACGTAAATCTAGCAGAATTATTGAAATTGGGGAAAAGCTATTTACCCATTGCCATGTAAGTACCATTGACAGTAACAGCTACTACTTCCGCAATGTTCTTTACAATGATGGTTGGGATCTTAATATTATGGTCTGCCAGTCGCACATTGAATTTGGCGTTAGCTTTGAGCGCACCGCCCTGGGCTACGATCGTAGCTTTTACGGTATAGGCTTTACTAACCCCATGCAGATTAAGCGTACCGGTTACAGTTACATTATAGGTACCATCCTTACTCAGGTCGACGTTATCCGTGATTTTCCCGTTAAACACCGAATTAGGGTATTTTCCACTTTCCATATATTCCGAATTAAAGTGCTCCTGCATCAGGCTTTCTTCAAACTCAAAGGAAGTAATAGGTACCTGGAAGTTAATCGCTCTTGTTTTGATGTTTATAGCAGATACAGCCTGGGTACTTTTGGCTTCAATATCCTCCAAGGGTGCGGATGAGTAAAAGGAGATCGTGGCTCCTTTGGCAGTAACAATATCCTGAGAATATCCGATAATACTTAATGCCATACATAGGGCCAGCATCAGGAAGCGTTTCATGACAGTTGATTTTATATTGCAAAGGTAGCAGCTTTTAGTTCTCATAGCGACCTAAAGATTTAGCATAGCAGTCTGATAACGATTATGGATCAGCTGTATAACTTGTGTCTCTGGCAGAAAAAATTATCTTTGTAACAAACACCATTGACTGTGAATATTGATCAACTCTATAACATCTACCTCCAATACCCGTCTATCCAAACAGACACCCGTAAACTGAAAGCCGGCGATATCTATTTCTCGCTGAAAGGCGCCAACTTCAACGGGAATGAATTTGCAGCCAAAGCTCTTGAAGCAGGAGCAGCCTTTGCTGTGGTAGATGAAGAAAAATATTTTACCAATACCGATAAGATGATGCTGGTGGATGATGCACTGGAAGCCTTACAGCAACTGGCGCTGAAGCATCGTCAGCAGCTGGGCATTCCTTTCCTCGCCATAACAGGCACCAATGGTAAAACTACTACTAAGGAACTGGTTAATGCCGCTTTATCTTCCAACTATAAAACCTACGCCACCGTTGGCAACCTGAATAATCACATCGGTGTTCCGCTGACGATCCTCAGTATTAAGTCTGATGTAGAAATTGCCGTTATTGAAATGGGTGCCAACCATCAGCACGAAATTGAAGCCTATTGCAAAATAGCGCTGCCTACGCATGGTATCATTACCAATATCGGTAAGGCCCACCTGGAAGGATTCGGCGGTGTGGAAGGCGTAAAGAAAGCCAAAGGAGAGCTATACGATTACCTGCGTGCACATAATGGCACCGTGTTCGTATGCAATGAGTATGATTACCTGGAAGAGATGAGCAAAGGTATCCCACATATTGTGACCTATGGCCGCAAAGCAGCAGATTATACCGGCAATCCCCTTGCTGAAAAAGCATTCCTGGAAGTACAAGTTACCGGCGACAGCCAGGTTGGACTCATACAGACCCAACTGGTAGGCGCTTATAATTTCCCGAATGTTATGGCTGCGGTAGCCGTTGCCAGTCATTTTAAGGTACCACAACAGAAAATTGCACCGGCCATTGCTGCGTATGTTCCTTCCAACAACCGCTCACAGGTAATGAAGCAGGATAGCAATACCATCATTATGGACGCTTACAATGCGAACCCATCGAGTATGAAAGCAGCGCTGGAAAACTTTGCCGGATTGGATGCCCCTAAAAAGGTACTGATGCTGGGCGCCATGATGGAGCTGGGAGAAGATAGCGTTAAAGAACACAAAGCATTGGTAGAACTCCTGGAACGCCAGCACTGGGACGCAGTTGTTTTAGTAGGTGGCGATTTCAAAAAAGTAAACCATCCATATATCTATTTAAATGATGCATTGGAGGCCAGGGACTGGCTGGCACAACAGCATTTCACCAATACCTACATCCTCGTAAAAGGCTCCAGAAGCACTGGTATGGAGCGTGTTATCTCATAAACAAAGGCAGATTCCGGTTAAAAACACATAGAACAAATGTTAATGATTTCATAATTTTTATATATCTATGCATTAACATAGGTTCATGACCTTTAACCAAAATCTGAATTAAATGAATCCCAAACTTTCCCATGTTCTGTGGAGTATACTCTGCTGCGTACTCCTGTTGCCCCGTTTGCTCTATGCCCAAGAGACCACTGCCGATATTTCCGGAATCGTCAGCAGTGCAAAAGACCCGGTTCCGGGAGCCAGTATTGTGGCGATACATCAGCCAACAGGTACTAAGTACACTGCGTTATCCCGTAAAGATGGCCGTTTTAACTTACCCAACCTCCGCGTAGGTGGTCCGTATGTAGTAACGGTCACGTATGTAGGATTTAAAGACGAAAAGAAAGATAACATCTTCCTGTCCCTTGGCCAGGACTATAAGGTGGATATCAGTCTGCAGGCGGCTACCAGCGCATTAAGTGAAGTGGTAGTAAAAGCTGCCGGCGCACAAAACAAAGTATTTAACAAGAGCCGTACCGGTAGTCAGGAAGTGATTACCCGTGCGCAAATGGACCGCCTGCCTACGATCAGCCGTTCCATGCAGGACTTCACCAGGTTAACACCATCTGCCAACGGTCTGAATATTGGTGGCAGAAGTAATCAGCTCAACAACATTACCGTTGATGGCGCCAACTTCAACAACGCATTTGGTTTACAGCCCACCCTTGGCTCTCAAACCAGCTCTCAGCCTATCTCTCTCGAAGCACTGGAACAGATCCAGGTGAATGTTTCTCCTTTCGATGTACGCCAGGGAGGCTTCTCCGGCGCCGGCATCAACAGCGTTACAAAAAGTGGCACCAACGATTTTAAAGGTACCGTGTATACCTACGTACAAACGCCGGGATTGCAAGGTCTGAAAGTAGGTACCGCCACGGTTCCCAAGCCTACATTCAATTATAACCTGCGTGGTTTTAACGTAGGTGGTGCAATAGTTCAGAATAAATTATTCTTCTTCATAAGCGCCGAATCAGAGCGCATCGATGCACCAGCAACCAGTCTGGTAGCCAACAAACCTGGTCAGGTAGCAGGAGGCAACGTATCACAGGCAGTTGCCGATACGCTGGATGCACTGAGAAAATTCCTGATCGATAAATATAACTATGACCCAGGTGCTTATCAGGGTTATACGTATAAAACATACAGTGATAAAGTAACGGTAAAACTTGACTGGAACGTTAATTCCCGTAACACATTTACGTTTAAGTATAACTACCTGAAATCTTATAAAGATATTCCGGCCAGTAACAGTGGTGCTCCCGGCAGCAACCGTCAGCCAAGCAATACAGGCCTGCCTTTCAGCGGAAGCGGTTACAGGATCAACAATAACTTCAACATCCTTATTGCCGAGCTGAATACCCGTATCGGTAATAATGCTTCCAACAAGTTACAGGCAGGATTTAGTGCCATGCGCGATTTCAGGTCTTCTCTCTCTGCAGGTCAGTTCCCGCTGGTAGATATCATGAATGGCCAGGGCGCCAGCTATACCGCTTTTGGCTATGAGCCTTTTACATACAATAATAAGCTGAACACCAATGTATTTCAGCTGTCAGATATCTTCAATCTCTATCGCGGCGCACACGAAATCACCATCGGCACTCAGAACTATTACAAAACTTTCGTGAATGGTTTTGCACCAAACTATGTAGGTAACTATCGTTATAATACCCTGAGCGATTTTTATGCCAGCGCAAAAACAGGTGCATTGACAACGGCCCGTTATGCGCTGTCATACGCCAGCACACCTGATGGTTCCTTTCCATTTGCCAAAATCAACTCCCTGGAATTAGGGTTATTTGTACAGGATAAATGGAGTGCTACAAAATATTTCACCCTGACATACGGTTTACGTGTAGACGTTCCCATAATTGGCAATACCTTCACCAGAAACGATTCCCTGACAACACTTACCTTCAGGGATGGTGCAAAACTGGATGTGGGCCAACGTCCTAAAACAGCGCCGTTACTGAGTCCGCGTGTAGGCTTTAACTGGGACATCACCCACGACAATCAGACGCAGCTCCGCGGTGGTATTGGGTTATTTGCGGGTCCTCCGCCGGCAGTATGGTTAAGCAACCAGGCCGGTAACAATGGAGTACAGTTCGGATCATTTACCTATACTGCTACTTCCACCACTACCATTCCTTATCCTTTTGATCCAAGTGCCGACAAATACCGTCCGGGCCCGGGTCAGTTATCCACAGCATATAACGTAGCCGCCATCGATAAGAATTTCAAATACCCACAGGTACTGAAAGCCACGCTGGCCGTTGACAGAAGGCTGCCGCTGGGCATCGATGCAACACTGGAAGCTAACTACTCCAAAGATATCAATGCAGTATATTTCCAGAACGTGAACCTGCCTGCAACAGGCCTGGTGCTGGATAGCACACCGGATCACCGCACCCGCTATGCGTCTTCACAGATTTATGGTCCTGGTAAAAATACGTTGAGCAATCCGAATATCAGCGACGCCATTCTGATGAAGAATACCAATAAAGGATACAGCTATTTCATCACATTACAGTTACAGAAAAATACACAACATCTGTCGCTGAGTGCAGCCTATACTTACAGCAAGGCACGTAGCGTAAACGATGGCGGAAGCATTGCACAGAGTAACTGGCGCGATCGTCCGGTGAGCGGCGATCCTAATGCAGATGTATTGGGATATTCCAACTTCTATCTGCCGCATCGTGTTATTGCTACTGCATCTTATCGTTTTACCTGGGCGAAGCATTTTGCCACCTCTTTCGGTATGGTATTCGAAGCAGCGCCTAATGGTGTAGTTAGTTATACTTACAACGGAGATCTTAACAACGATGGATCTAACGGCAACAACGACCTGATCTTTATTCCTGCCAATGCCAGCCAGATCAAACTGGTGCCGGTAGGTTACGGGGATGCCGGTTATAATCAGGCGACCAATGCTGATAAACGCAGCAGCGGCGTAATCTGGAACCAGCTGGACAACTTCATTAAGCAGGATAATTACCTGAGCAGCCACAGAGGAGAATATGCAGAACGTAATGGCGTAGTATTACCATTCTTTAAACGTGCAGACCTGAATATCACACAGGATATTTTTGTATTCACAGGTAAAGACAAAACCAAACATACGATCCGTCTTACCTTCGATATTATCAACCTGGGTAATTTCCTGAACAGAAGATGGGGTACCTATAAAATTTCCAATGTTAGTTCTTTCCTGAAATACGAGGGATTATATCGTGATCCGGCTACCGGTCAAACGACCGCTGCACCTGCGTTCTCGTTCCCTTACCTGGATGCGAAGAATGAAATTCCGGTAACAACATCCTATAGAGATAATACCGGTACTATCAGCCGCTGGCAAGGACAGTTTGGCGTGAGATATATTTTCAATTAAGACATTTGTTTACATCAAAAAAAAGTCATCTCTTTTGAATAGAGATGACTTTTTTTATACGATAAAAAAGTTAAAGATTATTTGTGTGGCTGTGTATTTTCCAGCGCGTTCTTTTGTTCAAATTTTAAGCTGATATTCAGATCACCAAAGGTTTTGATAAACAACAGTATGGCGAGAATAAGCGTAAACAGGAAAGAAGCGATGACACCGGCTAAAACGTTAGTACCAAATGAAGTAGTAAATGGTTTAATAACATTCTTTAGTATTTCAGCCTGATTTTGAATTGCCAGTGTTCTTTGATTCTTTACCTCCTCAGTAAGAATATATTTAATAAACTCCTGAACAATTGATTCAGCTTGAATTCTGTAACTATCTAATGCGCTATCAGAAGAAGAAAAATTATTGAATGGGACTAAATCAATATCCGTTAAGACATTCCCACTTTCCCTTTGTTTTTCGATATATTCAATTTTACTTTTTTTGTACATCGAATAGGCGATGGGTCCAACAATAATATCATTCCCTTCTATAATTTTAGCATAGACATGATTATAATTTCTTTCCATACTTTCCAAAAGCTTTAGCAGCGGCTTCATTAATTTCTTCCCAGCTATATTCTATAACTCTTTCAACCCCATTCTCCATCAATTTGATGGTAACGATTCCGTTGTATTCATCTAAATAATGCGGCTTGCGGCCCGCCATTCTGCTAGCCCGTCTGATCGCCTCACGGGAGATTGTAAAATGTTGGTTTTTCATTTTCTGTATTTTTAAAGATTAATCAAACAATGAGTATAAGTTACGATAAAATTATTCAGCTACAAAGTAGATGTGGCACGCATCTACATATTAGAAAGTTGAAATGGAGATACTACGTACTATGGTTACGGAAATATATATACGAAAGAAGCCGGCTCATAAGAGTCGGCTTCCGTTTTTTGATTATGTCAAGCTCTATTTCTAATTGTAAATAACTAAGATGAGAAAGTTAGTTTGCGCTTTATATATTATGTAAGTAAAAATATAATGCACTGCACAATTCAAAGAAAAAATAAAGCGTTTATAAGAATGTATAACGTCATAACTATCCCACAAATTCGGTTGGCCTTTACATTTTAGATAAAAAAAAAGACCTGCAAGCTAAAAAACCCGCAGGTGTTCATAACCTATGCCAACTTTAGAGTAATCGTTAAGAACTTAAACAGACTGAGCTGTATTTTAAGCTCCAATATTTTTATGTGATTATGTTATTGTTTTTGTGTGTTTATATAGATAACGTAGTAGAAAATACTTTTGTTCAGTTATTTTGAAATTTTTTTTGGTTTTAACATCGCCCTTTCTGGCGGGGTTGTATTATAACTTACGAGCCCTTAAATATTTTGGATTGCTAAAATGGAAAAAAAATAAAAAAAATTATAATTAAATATTTTTTAAATATTTAAGGTATCTGAAATAAGTATTTTAGCAAATCTCCTCCCAAATAGCAACCCGGGTACTCTTCCTATTCTCAGGATGGACAAAGCATATCAGCAAATTGCCCTGCCCCTTTTTTTAAGATTTTGTCCGGGAATTTAACTCCTTCCTTCTTCAGACATTACATTTCTCCATAGCTTTCCTATACTTCAATAGCGGTAAGATCCATACCTTGAGTCCGGAACTTATTTTTGAAAGGTCGTATTTTTGTTGAATGCTGAAACTCCCGATATATCTGGATAATAATGCCACTACCGCTGTAGATCCGAGGGTACTGGAAACGATGTTGCCGTACTTTACCACACAATATGGTAATGCAGCCAGCAGGAGTCATCCCTTTGGATGGGTGGCGGAAGAGGCTGTTGACTATGCCCGGGAGCAGGTAGCACAGCTGATCGGGGCCGTAAAACAGGAAATCGTTTTCACCTCCGGCGCTACAGAGGCCGCTAATCTGGCCATCAAAGGGGTTTATGAAATGTACGCCGGCAGTGGTAATCATATTATTACCTGTGTTACCGAGCACAAAGCCGTCGTAGATACCTGTCGCCACCTGGAAAAAAAAGGTGCCCAGGTAACATGGTTACCGGTTAACGAGCAGGGCCTCATCTCTATCGAAGCACTGGAGGCGGCCATCACCCCGCAAACCATCCTCATTGCCATCATGTATGCCAATAACGAAACCGGCGTCATCCAACCGGTGAAAGAAATTGGCCGGATTGCTAAAAAACATAACGTAATTTACTGCTGCGACGCCACACAGGCAGTAGGCAAGATCCCGGTGAATGTGCTGGAAGATGATATTGACCTGATGATGTTTAGCGCACATAAGATTTATGGTCCTAAAGGCGTTGGTGCTTTGTATGTGAGACGTAAGTCGCCAAGGGTAAGACTGGCGGCCCAGATAGACGGCGGCGGTCATGAAAGGGGTATGCGCTCAGGCACCCTGAATGTGCCAGGCATAGCAGGTTTCGGGAAGGCATGTGAATTATGTGGAGAAGAAATGCGTACAGAAGGCCCCCGCCTGGCCGTATTGCGCGACAAGCTGGAGCTGGGCCTCCTGCAACTGGAAGCCTCCAGGCTGAACGGCGGCGGCGCTCCAAGGTTACCACATACGGTAAACATCTCCCTAAACTACCTCGAAGGACAAACACTGATCATGGGCTTTGCTAAAAAAATCGCCCTCAGTTCCGGGTCGGCCTGTACTTCTGCATCCATGGAACCCAGCTACGTGCTGAAAGCCATGGGTATAGATGATATGCTCGCCAGAAATGCCCTCAGAATGGGTGTTGGCAGATTTACTACTCCGGAAGAAATCGATTTTACCATCGATACCATTACCAGGGCAGTAATAGCCATGCGGGAGATCAGTCCGGCCTGGGAAGCCTACAAACAAGGCCAATAGCCTATGACATTATTATTTTGCCGGACAAAATTCCGGTCATCTGCACAATAATAATTCAGTTATAACCAATATCTAATAACTATATATTTGCATCTTTACTAATTACTATTCATGCTAGCCATCTTTAAGAAAGAGATAAACCAGTTTTTCAGCGGCGTAACCGGCTATGTAGCCATTATACTGTTTTTACTGGCAAACGGGCTTTTTCTGTTTGTATTCCCGGATACCAGCCTGCTGGATACCGGCTATGCAAACCTGGACCCGCTCTTCGACCTCGCACCACTGTTATATCTGTTATTGATTCCTGCCATTACGATGCGCAGCTTTGCCGATGAGTTCAAAACCGGCACCATGGAATTACTCAGTACCAAGCCGCTTGGCGGCTGGCAAATCGTGCTGGGTAAATTCTTCAGCTCCCTGCTCATCGTGGCCATCTCCCTGTTTCCTACCATTATCTACTATTTCGCCATCCGGCAGCTCAGTGTTAATCCGCTGTTGCTCGACAATGGCGGCATCATAGGTTCCTACATCGGGCTATTGCTGCTGGGAGCAACCTTCACCGCCATCGGTGTATGGTCGTCTTCCCTGACAAGCAATGCCATGGTGGCTTTCCTCATCGCAGTTTTTACCAGCTACATTTTCTACAACGGGTTTGATGCGATCAGCAAAATCCCGGCATTCAGCGGGGGCGCCGATTTTTACCTGCAAATGGCAGGAATAAAATTCCACTATGTGTCTATCAGCCGCGGCGTGATCGACAGCAGAGACGTGATCTACTTCCTGAGTATCACCGGACTGATGCTGTATCTGACTAAACTATCTCTCCAACGAAAACTCTGGCAAAACGGATAAGGATCTCATGGCAACGACTATACGAAAAAAATATTTCCAGCGGGCAATAGGTGTTATACTGGTTCTTATCGGGGTAAACATAGTAGCAGCCTATATCCACGGCCGCTGGGACCTCACCGCAGAAAAAAGATATACGCTCTCTTCCAAAACTATCAAACTGTTAAAAAAACTGGATAGTCCGGTGGAAATCGAAGTGTACCTGAAAGGCGACTATCCCGCCTCCTTTAAGCAGCTGGCGCAGTCCACACAGGAGCTGCTGGAAGAATTCCGGGAATATGGTAAACAGAATATCCGCTTCACCTTTGTAAATCCAGGCGAAGGCCTCAGCGATACCGCACGCATGAAATTCCTGGGCGAACTCACCGCACAAGGTATCATGCCTTTTAATATTAAAGTACAGGAAGATGCACACGACAGCTATGCGCAAAAACTGATCTTTCCTGGTGCCATGCTGCATTACAAAGACAAAAAAACAGGTGTCAACCTCCTGAAAAATCAGGGCGGACAGGATCCCATGCAAACCATGAACAGCTCGGAATCCCTGCTGGAATACCAGTTTACCAGTGCTATCAGCAAACTGATGGAGTCCGAAAAACCACTCATCGGTTATATGATGGGCCATGGCGAAAGCCTGGGCGCTGAAGTCTATGACGCACTCACCACCTTACAGAGCAATTATAATTTAGATACCCTTACGCTTCAGACCACTCCATACATACCAAAAGATTTTGATGTGATACTGTTCGCCAAGCCGTCAGATGCTTTCAGCGATGCTGATAAATTCAAAATCGACCAGTATGTAATGAATGGTGGTAAGGTGATGTGGTTTATTGATGAAACCAACGCCTCACTGGACAGTCTGCAGAAAAAGGAGTCCTTCCTCGCGTTCGACAAGGGTTTGAACCTGGAAGATATTTTATTCCGTTATGGCGTACGCATCAACCAGGACATCATCCAGGATTTGCAAAGTGATGCGGTGCCCCTGGTGGTAGGCAATGTTGGCAACAGGCCACAGATACAGCCTTTGCCATTCCCGATGTTTCCGTTGCTGACCCCGACAGGTGCGCATCCGATTGTTCGTAATATGGATTTAGTGCTGAGTCATTTTGCGAGTTCACTGGATACCATCCGGAATGATGATATTAAGAAAACGATTTTGCTGACCAGTTCACGCACCAGTAAAACAATGCGTGTACCGGCAGAGATAAGCTGGGAGAGCCTGAAAGTGCAGCCAAATACACGGGAATACCGTAAATCCTTTATTCCGGCAGCAGTGTTGCTGGAAGGAAAGTTCACTTCTCTATATCATAATCACGTAGACCCTGCTGTGGCCGGGCCTTTGGAGCAGGCTTCCCGTACACCGGTGAAGTCGGTAACTGATAGCGCCAATGCGATGATCGTTGTGAGTGACGGGGATCTGATCGCTAATGCGGTGTCCCGTAAAGAGGGGCCATTGCAGATGGGTATCAATGAGTACAATCCTGGCTATGCCTTTGCCAATAAGGAGTTCATGCTGAACTGCCTGGAATACCTGACGGGCAGACAAGACATTATGGAAAGTCGTAATAAGGAAATCACTTTACGATTGCTGGATGCAGAAAAGGTAAAGAAAGAAAAGACCAAATGGCAGATTATCTGTTTTGCAGTACCAGTGGGATTAATCCTGCTGTTCGCTATGGTCTTCCTGTTTATTCGTCAGCGGAGGTTCGCAGAATAGATCCCACTTAACTTATTATCTTTGCCTTTCACATAATTCAACTGTCTTATGACACCCACGCAGTGGACGTACGTTATTTTCGGGATTGTGATCATTGTGGCATTGATCTTTGACCTGGGGTTACTCAGTAAGAAAAATGAGCAGGTTACAATCAAAAAGGCACTGATTCAGACTTGTTTCTGGGTAGGGTTATCGTTACTGTTTTTCGGTTTTATGTGGCTGGAAGATGGCCATGAGGCGGCAATCAGCTATCTGAGTGCCTACCTGATGGAGTGGTCTTTATCGATCGATAATATTTTTGTATTCATTCTCATATTTGGATTTTTTAAAATTAAAGAAGAGAATTATGCCAGGGTATTACTGATAGGTATCCTGATGGCAATTATATTCAGAGCAATATTTATTAGTCTTGGTGTTGTTCTGATTCATAAATTTGAGTGGATTCTCTATATCTTCGGGGTATTCCTGGTATATACGGGTGTGAAGATGTTCAGCGCGAAGGATGATGATGAATTCAATCCGGAGGATAATTTTGCATTACGATTCGTAAAGAAGTACATGCGCTGGACGACAGAAGATCCGCAAGGGAAATTTCTGATCAAAAGAAATAACAAAACCTACCTGACTACTTTATCTGTGGTAGTAGTAATGCTGGCGGTTACAGATATTGTATTTGCACTGGATTCTATACCGGCAGTATTTGCGATATCACAGGACCCGATGGTAGTGTTTACATCTAATATCTTTGCAGTACTTGGGTTAAGGTCTTTATTTTTCCTGTTGAGAGGAGCGGTAGATCAGTTCGACTATCTGCCTAAAGGCATTGCCACTGTATTAATTTTTATTGGCCTTAAAATGCTCGCAGAGTATTTTATACATATACCAGTATACGTATCACTGATCGTGATTGTAGTATGTCTGGGTGGTTCTATTCTTTATTCCCTTTACCATAAAAAGAAAGAATTACCGAAAGGACAAGTGAAGTAAAAGGCAGCTGCGAAATTCGTTTTTGTAGCCGTCAAGTGATTATTCAAACTGATAAAAACGTGTATAACGCAGCGAGTATCAACAAAGTCCTGAAAGGAGAGTTGTTGCAGGAGACTGGATTTTCAGAAATTGATAACATCTTATTGGACAGCCGTAAGCTGATATTTCCGGAAACATCCATATTTATTCCTTTGGTGAGCACCAGGCGTAATGCTCATCAGTACATTGACGAATTGTACAAAAAAGGGGTCAGCAACTTTATTATCAGTGAGGCTGTACCATTGGAGAAATATCCCAAAGCCAACTTTATTCTGGTGAAAGATACACTACATGCATTACACGCATTAGTGGCCTGGCACCGGGCACAATTTCATATCCCTGTCATCGGGATTACAGGAAGTAATGGTAAAACCATTGTGAAGGAATGGCTTTTCCAGTTGCTGGAAAAGGATTACAACATCGTTCGCAGCCCAAAAAGTTATAACTCACAGATCGGGGTACCATTATCTGTATGGCAGATGCAGCCCGAACATCAGCTGGCGATCTTTGAAGCCGGCATCTCCCAGCCTGGAGAGATGGTCAACCTGGAAAAGATCATCCGCCCAACCATAGGCATCTTCACCAATATCGGAGAAGCACATAGTGAAGGGTTTCTGAATATCCGTCAGAAAATAAATGAGAAGCTGATCCTCTTTATGAAGAGCGATATTCTGATTTATTCCAAAGATTACCTGGTACTCAATGAAGCCGTTTTGTCTTTCCACAACCAGATGGGAGAGGAAGGGCCTGAGCTGTTTTCCTGGTCCAGGAAAACGGATGCAGACCTGCGTATCGTAAGCACCGATAAGCATGATCATCATACCACCATTGAAGCGACCTATAAAGGGGAGCACCTGAATATACGTATTCCTTTTACAGACGAAGGCTCTGTGGAAAACGCCATTCATTGCTGGGCGCTGATGCTGTATCTGGGTAAGGAACAGGATGTTATTCAGCAACGTATGGACCTGCTGAGCAACATCGCCATGCGACTGGAGCTCAAACAGGGCATCAACAACTGCTCTGTTATCAACGACAGCTACAACCTGGACCTCGGTTCACTGACCATTGCGCTGGATTTCCTGCAGCAACAGCAGCAACACCAGATCCGCACTGTTATCCTCAGCGATATCCTCCAGAGCGGAAAAAGTGATGCCACCTTGTATGAGGAAGTAGCCGGACTGCTGAAGCAGAATGGTATCAATAAACTGATTGGTATCGGTAAGAATATCAGCAGAGAGAAAAAAAGTTTTCAGCAGGTAGAAGAACTGAAATCCCAGTTTTTCAATACGACAGATGAATTCATCCAGCAATTCAGCGCGGACCAGTTCCAGTACGAAACCATACTGGTAAAGGGTTCCCGGATATTTGAGTTTGAGCGCATCGGTAAGCTGCTGGAGCAGAAAGCACATCAGACGATTCTGGAAATCAACCTGAGTGCGATCGCACAAAATGTAAAGTATTATCAGTCGCTGCTGAAGGCGGATACCAAGCTGATGGCTATGGTAAAGGCATTCAGTTATGGCAGCGGCAGTTTTGAAATAGCTAACTTATTGCAATTCCATGGGGTGGATTACCTGACGGTAGCCTATGCCGATGAGGGGGTGGAACTGCGCAGGTCTGGAATTACCATGCCAATCATGGTAATGAACCCTGAGCCGGCCAGTTTCGACGCCATTCTTCACTGGAACCTGGAACCAGAGATCTATTCAATGGGTATCCTGATGCAGTTCCTGGAAGAAGTGAATGCGGCGGGCAAAACGGATTTTCCGGTACATATCAAGCTGGATACCGGTATGCACCGACTTGGCTTTGTAAAAAAGGATATTCCTGAACTCATTCAGGTACTGACAGCAGGTCAGCAGCTGAAAGTGCAGTCGGTGTTCAGTCACCTGGCTGCCAGTGAAGATCCTGCGGAGGATGCCTTTACGCAGCACCAGGGCCGCCTCTTCTTTGAGATGAGCCATGATCTGCAGAAGGCGCTGGGCTATACTGTTATCCGCCATATCAGCAACAGTGCAGCCATTGCACGTCATCCGGAATTGCAACTGGATATGGTGCGTCTGGGCATTGGCATGTACGGTATTGATAGCACCCGGGATGTACAAGATCAGTTGAGGAATGTAAGCACCTTAAAAACTACGATTGCCCAGCTGAAAGAGCTGGAGGCAGGCGATACCGTTGGCTACGGCCGTAAATGGGAGGCTAAGCAGCCGGCAGTAACGGCAACGGTGCGTATTGGTTATGCCGATGGCTATAGCCGGAAAATGGGGAATAGTCGTGGTAGCATGCTCATCCGTGGCAAGCTGGCACCGGTAATAGGTGTTGTGGCGATGGATATGTGTATGCTGGATGTGAGCCATATACCGGATGTTGCAGAGGGTGATGAAGTCATTGTATTTGGCCAGGATTTGCCGGTACAACAGCTGGCAGATTGGGCGGAAACTATACCTTACGAAATATTAACAGGAATTTCACAGCGCGTCAAAAGGGTATATTTCCAGGAATAAAGCAACTTGCAGGTACAGTTTGTGCCGAACGGGTTTCCGACTTTGAAATAAACCATTATTTTTGATAAAATTTTAATATCACTTGAAGTATCGTCACGTCATCATCATTGTCTTACTCATTTTGGTCGTTGACCAGTCGCTCAAATTCTGGATTAAGACACACATGTTCATGCAGCAGGAGTATATTATATTCCCTAACTGGTTCCGTATCCATTTCATTGAAAATGAAGGGATGGCATATGGACTTTCCTTCGGTGGCGACTTTGGGAAGATTTTCCTGACTTTGTTCCGATTGGGTGCTGTAGTAGTAGGTTTCTATTACATGAAGAAGCTGGTAAAAGAGAAATACAGCACTGGCTTGCTGATCTGCGGTTCCTTAATTCTGGCTGGAGCAGCCGGTAACCTGATCGACAGCATGTTTTATGGCCTGATCTTCAATGATAGTATTGGTTACGAAGTAGCACAGTTCCTGCCCGCAGGCGGTGGCTATGGCAAATTCCTTCATGGCCGCGTGGTAGATATGCTGTATTTCCCATTGTATGAAGGGTATCTTCCTAAATGGATCCCATTCAAAGGCGGGGATTACTTTGTGTTCTTCCGTCCGGTATTCAATGTGGCTGATGCCGCGATATCCGTAGGCGTAGTAGCTATTCTGCTGTTCCAGAAACGTTTCTTTGGCAGACATATGCATCCTAAAAAACCTGCAAGTAACGCTATTGCAAATGATCATGTAGCGTAAAAGCTCATCATCTTATATTATTAAACGGCAGCTATCTGGCTGCCGTTTTTTTGTGCCTGTTGCTCGCAAGCGCGCCTTCGGCGCTGTTATTTTGCTCGCAAAGCAGCATAAGTTGCATAAGCAGCAAAGGCCTGCGTTTTGCTGTTTAGTGTTTTATAGAGAGATTTTGCTTTTCCTCTCGCCCTTCGGGCAGATGCCTGTATTTTTTTTGCAGATGATTAAATTATACCCGAATCTCTTATATATCAATATCTTAATACCAGATATTTCTACCTGACAAAACCCTTTCCTGCTGCAATTTTCAGAGATTTCCGGCCTTTTGCTTTGAAATAAAAAATTCCCGACCTACATTTGTCTACCAATTCTATAGACTATATGGTTTTAATAATGGCAAATATAATCCTCCTCTCTCGATGTTGTTGATTAACAACCGATAGTGGCTTTCCTTACCCCTTTTTTCAATCAATAATCTAATAACGCACTGATTTTTATGCAAAAGTTTTTACCTATAGTGGTTAAATACCTGCTGATAGCGCTGGTATTTAGTCCAACCTTCGTACAGGCCCAGTTAAACGGGTCGTATATCATCGAAGGGAAAATTGTAGATGCCAACGGCGCTGGCTTACCTGGTGCTTCTGTACAGATAAAAGGAACTTCATTTGGTACTGCAACAGATACAACCGGTCATTTTTCCCTGACCAACAATGCTAAATTCCCCTACAAACTGGTAATCCGCCTGATCGGGTATCAGCCGCAGGAGTTTGAGGTAAAGAATAGCAACAGCAAACTGGCGATACAGTTATTCACACAGTCGCTGCTGGTAAATGAAGTGGTGGTATCCGCCTCCCGTCAGCAGGAGAAGCTGTTACGTTCGCCGGTAGCCATTGAAAAGCTGGATATCCGCGCTTTGAAGGAAACACCTTCTTCTACCTTTTATGATGCCCTCGGCAACCTGAAAGGTGTACAGATGACCACAGCAGGACTTACCTTCAAGGTGTTCAACACCCGTGGCTTCAACGTTCCCAACAACTTCCGTTTCATGCAGCTGGTAGATGGTGTGGATAACCAGGCCGCTACGCTCGGCGTACCACTGGGTAACGCCATCGGCCCTACGGAGCTGGATATCTCCAGCGTGGAAGTGACGCCAGGTGCATCTTCCGCCCTGTACGGTATGAATGCGATCAATGGCATGTCTAACCTTACCACTAAAAATCCATTCGAATACCAGGGCGTCAGCGTATACCAGAAATTTGCTGTTAACCACGTCGGTGAAAAAGGCGCCAGTGCAAAACCACTTACGGAAACGGCTGTACGTTATGCACAGTCCTACGCTCCCTGGTTTGCCTGGAAAATCAACTTCAGCTATATGGAAGGCACCGACTGGTATGCCGACAGTCATAACGACTTTAACCCGCAAAGCAAAGCCAATCCCGACTTTCCGGAACTGAGCGGCCCTAACAACATCGCCAATGATGCCTGGAATAAATATGGTGATAACGCCAATATTCAGATCATCGATAAAGATAACAGAGCGTATAATGTACACCGTACCGGTTATTGGGAGAAAGATCTCGTAGGAGATTATAAAGTAAGAAATACTAAAGTAGATGGTAGTCTGAATTTCCGCCTGCCACATAAAATAGAACTTTCCTACGCATACCGCTATGGCCTGATGGATGGCTTCTTTCAGCGTGGTAACCGTATCGGTCTGAAAAATGTATCTGTTCAAAACCATAAAATCGAACTGGTACATCCCGACTTTACCCTCCGCTCTTATGTATCTATCGAAAATACCGGCGATAGCTATAATATGAACCCGCTGGCAGACAACCTTGAGAAATCATTTAAGTCTGACAAGGTGTGGACTGCGGATTATACCAAAGCCTTAAATACCGCGCTTACCAATGGTGCCAGTCTCGTAGACGCCCACGCAGCTGCACGCGCAGCAGCCGATGCCGGCAGATGGACACCAGGTACCGCAGCCTTTGATGCACAGGTGGCAAAAATCAAAAGTGTAAATGACTGGGACATCTACCCAACATCTAAAAATCCGAATAACACCACAGGTGGTGCTGCATTATTGCAGATGAGCCGCTTCTATCATACAGAAGGAACCTGGAACCTCCGTAAATACGTGCATTTCATGGATGTATTGGTAGGTGCCGACTACAGAACCTACGAAATCATTCCAGACGGTAATAACTTCGTAGACTTTTCCCTGCCGGCAGACAAACGCAATCAGCCAGGCGGTAAGCATATCTGGTACGGCAAAGCCGGCGGTTTTGCGCAGGGAGCCAAAACCTTCTTCAACGATGCCCTGAAGATCACAGCTTCCCTTCGCTACGATAAAAACCAGCAGTTTGAAGGTAAGCTGAACCCACGCATAGCTGCGGTTTACAGCATCAAAGACAAACATAATTTCCGCCTCTCCTGGCAGAACGGTTTCCGGTTCCCATCATTATTTGAAGCCTATTCTTTTGTGAATAACGGGCAGGTTAGGCGTGTAGGTGGTCTGGCGTTCATAGAACAGGGGCTTGGCTATTTCAAGAATTCCTTCCTTACCAGCACCGTGGATGCCTTTGGTGTAGCGGTAAATAAGACCATCAATGCGGATCATGTCACCAAAGATCAGGCGGCCGCCAAGAATGCAGGCATCCTGAAAGTGGCAAATCTTGATCCGATCGTTCCTGAAGAGATTCATTCCTTCGAAGGTGGCTATAAAGCAGTATTGATCAACAACAAATTATTTGTTGACGTAGATGGTTATTATAGTTCTTACAAGCATTTCATCGGCCAGATAGAAGCAGTAGTACCTACCAGCGGCAACGTTAATACCCCTGATCAGTCTGTGCTGAATCAGATGCTGGATAAGAGTTTACAGAATCGTTACCGTGTATGGACCAACAGTAAATCCACCGTTAGCAACTATGGATTTGCGGTAGCGGTGACTTATGATATTTACAAGTCTTACACCGTGAGTGCCAACGCCAACTACAACAAGCTGGTAACGGATAAAACCAAGGATGATGCACTGGTACCGGGTTTCAACACGCCGGAATGGTTTACCAATATCAGCTTTGGTAACCGTAATGTATTGCCAAACTTTGGCTTTAACGTAGTATGGCATTGGCAGGATGCATTCTACTGGCAGAACCTGTTCGGTAATGGTAATGTGCCTGCCTACAGCACCGTTGATGCGCAGGTTACGTATCGTGTTCCGAAGATCAAAACTTCTTTTAAAGTGGGTGCTTCCAACCTGTTTAATACTTCATATTTCCAGTATGTGGGTGGGCCTACGATTAAGGGATTGTATTATGTGACGCTGACATTTGATGATGTGTTTAAGAAGAAATAATTTTTAGGGAATGTTGGCCTTCGGCCAACATTCTTTTCTTAAATTGGCCCCCCGCGCTGACGCGCGGGGGGCCAATTTATATATAGACAATGCAGCCGGGATTATTTTATATCTTCACCTGGTTGGTGAGTGGCAGGCCTTTTTCAAATTGCTGAATATTATTCAAGGTTGTTTCAGCAATTTGTGTGAGTGCTTCACGGGTGAAGAAGCCCTGATGAGAGGTAATCACTACATTCGGGAAGGTGATAAGCCTTGACCATACATCATCCTGGATGATGACATCAGATAAATCATGAAAGAACAGGTTTTCTTCCTGTTCGTACACATCAATGGCCAATGCGCCGATATGTCCGTTCTTCAGCGCCTCCACCACAGCTTTTGTGTCTATCAATCCGCCGCGGCTGGTGTTTAACAGGAATACACCACGCTTCATCTGTGAAATAGTGTATGCATTAACGAGATGTTTTGTTTCCGGCGTAAGCGGACAATGCAGGGAAATAATATCTGCATCTTTCAAAATTGTTTCCATGGAAACATATTCTACACCGGCATCTTCCAGACTTTTATTATTAAACATATCATAGGCTAATACCTTACAACCAAAGCCCAGCATAATTCTGCAGAAGATAGCGCCAATATTTCCTGTACCAACCACCCCAACCGTTTTACCATACAGGTCAAATCCTTCGAGTCCGTTTAAGGTGAAATTATTATCACGGATACGGTTATACGCTTTATATATTTTTCTATTCAGTCCCAGTAATAAAGCAACGGCATGTTCGGCTACCGCATGTGGGGAATAAGCCGGAACCCTAACTACCGGCAGGTTTAATTCTGCAGCTACTTTCAGGTCTACGTTATTAAAACCGGCGGCGCGGAGAGCGATCAGTTGAATGCCTTTTTCCTTTAGCTGACGGAGTATGCCGGCATCGAGGTGGTCGTTGACGAAGGCACAGATGACTGATTCTCCGGGTTTGATAAGTGCGGTATTATCAGCGTTGAGCGGGTATTCGAGGTAACGGAGATTATAATTAAAGGCAGCATTGGCTTTGTTGAAATATGCGATATCGTAGGGCTGGGCGCTATAGAAAAGTACATTCATTTCCGTTAGTATTGAGTTATACTAAAGATAGCAAAAAGAAAGGCGCCTCTACTGGGTAGAGACGCCTTGTATACAGATAAAAATATCTCTTATTTGATATCACCCACCATGTGAGCAGGAACTACCCATTCGTCGAATTCAGCAGGGGTTACATAACCCAGTTTCACTGCCATTTCTTTTAGTGTAGTACCTTCTTTATGTGCTTTCTGTGCGATTTCAGCTGCTTTATAGTAACCAATTTTGGTATTCAGCGCAGTAACCAGCATCAGCGAGTTTTCCACATGCTTTTTGATATTAGCTTCGATCGGTTCGATACCTTCCGCACATTTATCGTTGAAGCTTACGCAACCATCACCGATCAGGCGTGCAGAGTGCAGGAAGTTATAGATCATTACCGGTTTGAACACGTTCAGTTCGAAGTGGCCGGTAGCGCCGCCGATGTTGATGGCAACATCGTTACCCAGTACCTGTGCAACGATCATGGTGAGCGCTTCACACTGTGTAGGATTTACTTTACCTGGCATGATAGAAGAACCTGGTTCGTTGTCCGGGATGTGGATTTCGCCAATACCGGCACGAGGGCCAGAGCTGAGCATACGGATGTCGTTCGCGATTTTCATCAGGCTTACTGCAACAGTTTTCAGGGCGCCGTGCGCTTCAACGATAGCATCGTGAGCAGCCAGGGCTTCGAATTTGTTTTCAGCGGTGATGAAAGGCAGACCGGTCAGGTCAGCGATATTTTTAGCTACGTTTTCAGAGTAGCCTTTAGGCGTGTTGATACCAGTACCTACGGCAGTACCACCCAGTGCGAGTTCGCTGAGGTGAGGCAGGGTATTGTTGATAGCTCTCAGACCGTGGTCCAGCTGAGATACATAGCCGCTGATTTCCTGACCCAGTGTGAGTGGGGTAGCGTCCATGAAGTGGGTACGGCCGATTTTCACGATATGTTTGAAAGCTTCGGCTTTCTGGGCGAGGGTATCGCGGAGTTTTTTGATACCTGGAATGGTAGTTTCCACCAGAATTTTATATGCAGCGATGTGCATGGCAGTAGGGAAGGTATCGTTGGAAGACTGTGATTTATTCACATCATCGTTAGGATGGAGGAATTTCTCTTTATCAGTCAGCTGTCCGCCATGAACTACGTGGCCGCGGTAAGCTACCACTTCGTTTACGTTCATGTTAGACTGGGTACCGGAGCCTGTTTGCCAAACTACCAGTGGGAATTCGTTATCCAGTTTACCTTCCAGGATTTCATCACATACACGGCCGATCAGGTCGCTTTTTTCCTGTGGCAATACGCCAGCCTGGAAGTTAGTCAGTGCTGCTGCTTTTTTCAGGTAAGCAAAAGCTTTGATAATTTCTTTAGGCATCTTGTTGATGTCCTGTGCGATCTTGAAATTTTCAATGGATCGCTGTGTCTGAGCGCCGTAATAAGCATTAGCAGGCACTTTCACTTCGCCCATTGTGTCTTTCTCTATTCTGAATTCCATAGCGTAAACTTTTAAGGCTACAAAAGTAGCTAATTACAGGTTATTCCCCTTTGAAATTCGGTTGTCTTTTCTCCACAAATGCGCTGGCGCCTTCTTTAAGGTCTTGCGTAGCAAAGCATGCCGCGAATTCTTCAATTTCCAGTTCGAAGCCATTTTGTTCTTTATCGATGGCAGCATTTACGCATTTGATGACCCTGGCAACGGCCAGGGGTGCTTTTGTATGGATTTTAGCGAGCAGGGATTTAGCTTTAGGGAGAAGATCGGCCAGGGGGGTGATATGATTCACCAATCCCCATTGGAAGGCGTTTGCGGCGTCGATCATATCGCCTGTCAGCATGAGTTCAACGGCTTTTCCTTTACCGATCAGCTGGGTGAGGCGTTGGGTACCGCCATAACCGGGAATGAGGCCCAGGTTGACTTCCGGCTGTCCGAACTTAGCATTTTCGCTGGCAATACGGAAATGGCAGGCCATGGCCAGCTCACAACCGCCTCCCAGGGCGAAGCCATTCACGGCGGCCACTATTGGTTTAGGGCAATTTTCTATACGATGGAAGACCACATGACCTTTGGATGCCAGTTCTTCCCCTTCTGAAGGCGTGAGTTGAAGGAATTCTGAAATATCCGCACCGGCAACAAAAGCCTTCTCGCCGGAACCGGTGATGATGGCGCTCTTTACTTCTTTTTTACTATATACTTCATCAATAGCCAGGGCCAGTTCCGTCATGACGGTCTGGTTGAGGGCATTCATCTTATCCGGGCGGTTGATGGTAATAATGAGCGTATTATCTTCCAGTTTGGTGCTGATTGTCTGGTACATGCGTCTACATTTTTAGTGTATCCAATATTAAGAAATTTTCCGCGGAGGCATAAAAAAACCAGCCGGATTTACGGCTGGTCTATTTTGGGGTGAGGGCATTCGTATTAGTATTCTACTTCCATTTTGGCGTTGCCGCTTTTGAAGCGTACATAGTTGGTCTTTTTATGTGCATACCTGTATACATGGCTGTTGAAATTGTAGCTGAGTGTTACGAAGAACAGCTTGGCATCCAGGTTTTTGTATGGGTAAACGGCGTTGCCGGAAAGTTTATCTGTTTCTTTAAAATCTTTATTGAAGAAATTCTGCGGGTAGTACTGCACTTTCAGGCCGAAAGAAGGGGCGAAGCGCATACCGGCAAAGAAAGATGGCATAATCAGCGGGGTACGGTCGCTGAACCACTCATTAAATTTGTGGACTTTATCACCGTTTACGAACTGTTTTTCCTTGTAGTTGAAGGCCAGATCGGCTTCCGCACCGGCAAAGAAGAAGAAGGTACCTCTGTGAAGGTCGCCGACTTTGAAACCCAGCGGAATACCGAAGGTATAGACGCGTTGTTTCAATTTAAGGCTATCGTAAGGCTTGGAAATCAAGCCGATGTTCTTGATATTGAATCCGGTGAAGATGCCGAAGTGACGACCGAAGTCCTTGTTATAGTTGGTTCCTACGTTAAAAAACAGGGAGAATCTCGGGATATTACGCATATGTTCTCCGTTATTCTGCATATTGGCAAAGGAGAGGATACCTACATCCCCGCCACTGGTACGGTAAATTCCTTTACGATACTTAGGATATTTTCCAAATATGATACTCAGGAGTGGCCCTTTTTCTTTGGTAATCGTACTATCGTTTGCGTTAGTTGTGCTGGTTTCAGTTGAATCAGTTTTTTCCTGGGCAAAGGTGCTGGTAGTGGCCAACAGCAGCAGCAACAGGAGTACAGGTATCGATTTGGTCGTCATAAATGGCGGGTTTATTTAAGTATAATTATGATGTATCTGATCAGAAGACGACCCGAAAATCAAAAAGTTACGGCTACAAGATAATTTTTTAAAAAATTTCCGGGAGCGACTGTCAATCGTGTTTTTTCTATGCTATTTTTTCTTCCCGGGGACATCAAAATAAAATTAATTATTATATATTCCGGGAAATATGTGAAGGCTGGGCTTATCCATATCCAACAGGATAATGAATAGCTGAAAGCTAAGCACTATTCCTTACATTTGCAGACACATTTATATTCTTATGAGCGAAGAAAGGTCACTCAATTTTTTAGAACAAATAGTAGAAGAAGATCTGGCCAGTGGGGCCACAGGAGGCCGTGTGCTTACACGTTTTCCACCAGAACCCAACGGCTACCTGCATATAGGTCATGCCAAGTCGATATGTCTGAACTTCGGCCTGGCTCAGAAATACAATGGTAAAACCAATCTCCGTTTCGATGATACCAACCCGGTAACTGAGGACACGGAATATGTGGAATCTATCAAAGCAGATATCCGCTGGTTGGGATTTGAATGGGAGAAAGAGCTGTATGCCTCCGATTATTTTGAGCAACTGTACCAATATGCGGTGGAGCTGATCAAAAAAGGGCTGGCATATGTGGAAGATGCTACTGCAGAAGAAATTGCTGCCATGAAAGGTACGCCTACCACGCCAGGTACCAATAGTCCGGCCAGAAGCCGTTCTGTAGATGAAAACCTGGACCTGTTCGAGCGTATGCGTAAAGGAGAATT
Organism: Chitinophaga sp. Cy-1792; assembly: GCF_011752935.1. Taxonomy (NCBI): domain Bacteria; kingdom Pseudomonadati; phylum Bacteroidota; class Chitinophagia; order Chitinophagales; family Chitinophagaceae; genus Chitinophaga; species Chitinophaga sp. Cy-1792. The sequence goes on along the minus strand of NZ_VWWO01000001.1, from coordinate 1,252,424 downwards.
CAAAGACGGAGAAAAAACCCTCCGGGCCAAAATAGATATGGCTGCTCCCAACATGCATATGCGTGATCCGCTGATGTACCGCATCAAACATGCACATCACCACCGTACCGGCGATAAATGGTGCATCTACCCGATGTATGATTTCGCCCATGGCCAGAGTGACAGCATTGAAAATATCACGCATTCCGTTTGTACACTGGAATTTATTCCTCACCGTCCGCTGTACGACTGGTTTATCAAGGAGCTGGACATCTTCCCTAGCCACCAGTACGAGTTTGCCCGCCTGAACCTGAACTACACCGTTATGAGTAAGCGTAAGCTGAAACAACTGGTGGAAGAAGGTATCGTAAATGGCTGGGACGACCCGCGTATGCCTACTATCAGTGGTTTACGCCGCCGTGGCTATACACCGGCAAGTATCCGCAGCCTCTGCGAGCGCGTAGGTATCCAGAAACGTGATAATATTATTGAATATAGCCTGCTCGAGTTCTGTATCCGTGAAGAACTGAACAGAACCGCCAACCGTGCCATGGCTGTACTTGATCCTGTAAAGCTGGTGATCACCAACTATCCTGCAGATCAGGTAGAAGAAATGGAAGCAGAGAACAATCCGGAAGACCCGAATTCAGGTACCCGCAAGCTGTACTTCAGCAATACCCTGTATATCGAGCGTGAGGACTTTATGGAGAACCCTCCTAAAAAGTACTTCCGCCTCGGACCAGGTATGATGGTACGTCTGAAAAATGCTTATATCATCAAAGGGGAAAGTGTAGAGAAAGATGCTGATGGTAATATCACCACCATCTATGCTACCTATCTCCCGGAAAGCAAAAGCGGCGGCGACACCAGCGGCCTGACCGTAAAAGGTACCATTCACTGGGTAAGCGCTGCACATGCTGCCACAGCAGAAGTGCGTATTTACGACAGGCTTTTCAATGTGGAAAACCCTAACAGTGAAGAAGGCGACTTCAAATCCTATATCAACAAGGATTCGCTGCAGGTAATTACCAACGCCTACGTAGAACCAGGCCTGCTGCAGGCAAAACCTGGCGACAGGTTCCAGTTTATGCGTAAGGGTTATTTCAGTGTAGATCCGGACAGCACGCCTGAAAAGATCGTGTTCAACAGAACTGTTACGCTGAAAGACAGCTGGGTAAAAGAAACAGCTAAAACTAAATAATCAGCTTACTATAAAAGAAAAGCGCTCTCTACCAGGTAGAGAGCGCTTTTCTTTTTATACTTCGTATAGACTATACGGTTAGGATTTTGCCTGGGTTTCGTCCCATGCTTTACGATAGGTATCGATACCGATAGCGATACGTTTCTGGGTTTCTGTGATACCCAGCGTAGCAGCGATATCGAATACCGGAGGACCGAATTTGCCACCGGTGAGCATGATACGGAAAGGCAGCTGCACATCGCCCATTTTGAGTTCCATTTCAGCAGCCAGCTGTTTGAAGCTCTCTTCCAGTTCTGCGGCCATAGGCGCAGGGAACTTAGGCAGTTTATCGATATTTTTCAGCCAGGTGTTGAAAAACTTCTCTTTATAGATGGTCCATTTAGGTACAACAGGCGTTGTATCCAATGATTTAGGACGTTCGAAGAAGAAGAAGCTATGTTCGTAGAAGTCTGCAAGTAAGTGCAGACGGTCTTTCACCAATGCAACTACATCAGAAACGAAGCGGATATCGGCGTGGATGTCATGCTCTGCCAGCATAGGCTGCAGGAGTTCTGCCAGGCGGTCTTCATCTGCTTTGAGAATGTACTGATGGTTGAACCATTTGGCTTTCTCGAAGTCGAATTTAGCACCGGCTTTATGTACGCGGTCCAGGGAGAATTTCTGAATAAGTTCTTCCATGGAGAAGATTTCCTGTTCAGTACCGTCGTTCCAGCCGATCATGGCCAGCATGTTAACGAAAGCTTCCGGCAGGAATCCGAGTTCGCGGAAACCTTTGGTGAACTCGTTGGTGCGAGGGTCTGTCCAGTTCATGGCGTATACCGGGAAACCGAGGCGATCGCCATCGCGTTTGCTGAGTTTACCGTTGCCATCTGGTTTCAGGATCAGCGGGAGGTGCGCCCATTCAGGCATATCTTTTTCCCAGCCCAGGTATTTCCAGAGGAGGATATGAACAGGAGCGGAAGGCAGCCATTCTTCTCCGCGGAAAGCGTGGGATATTTTCATCAGGTAATCATCTACTACCACGGCGAGGTGATAGGTAGGCATACCATCAGCTTTCAGCAAAACTTTATCATCTACCAGACCGGTATTGAAAGTTACTTCTCCTCTGATCATATCGGTGAAGGTCAGGTTGTCGTTTTCCGGCATTTTGATACGGATAACGTGTGGCGTGTTACGTGCCAGCAATTCCTGTACTTCGCTGTCGAGCATATTGAGAGAGTTCTTCATTTGCTCACGAACGATGTGATTGTATTGAGGGGCAGGATTTTCAGGGCTTTTCAGCCTTTCTCTCATGCTTTCCAGTTCTTCCGGGGTATCGAAAGCGTAGTAGGCATGACCGGATGCTACCAGCTTATCCGCGTATTCGCGGTATAATGGTTTACGCTCGCTCTGGCGGTATGGTTCGTAAGGGCCACCTACACCAGGGCTTTCGTCTGGCTGGAGACCACACCAGCGGAGACATTCATTGATATAATCTTCAGCGCCCGGAACGAAGCGGGTCTGGTCAGTATCTTCGATGCGAAGTACAAAATCACCGTTGTGGTGTTTTGCAAATAAGTAGTTGAATAAAACGGTGCGCACACCACCAAGGTGTAAGCCACCAGTAGGACTGGGCGCAAAACGCACTCTAACTTTCCTGTGATTCATAGGAGACAAAGTTAAGGGTTTTAGGAATTGGCTTCCAGCAATTAGCATCAGCAGATTAAAATTTTTTAATCCTGTCCCGTTGCCATTCACATTGAGTATATTGCATACATATCATGTAAAATGTTGCCTCTTTCATGTTCTATCTGACCAAAACACCCGGCATAATAAAAGCCATATACAGCAGCTGTATCTGGAATATGCCAGCAAGCAGTAACTCCGTTTACCTGACCTTTGATGATGGACCACATCCCGAAGCTACTCCTTTTGTATTGGACCAGTTAAAGAAGTATGATGCAAAAGCTACTTTCTTTTGTATTGGTAAAAATGTGATTGAATATCCCGAAATATACCAGCGGATATTGGAAGAAGGCCACAGTACGGGTAATCATACACACAATCATCTCAACGGATGGAAAACCAGTACAGACAAATATATTGAGAATATCCTGCAAGCCAGGGAATATATTGATTCTCCACTATTCCGGCCTCCATATGGGAAAATAACACCTTTTGAGATCAGGATGTTGAAAAAAAAGATCCCGGGGGCGAATGTAATCATGTGGGACATTCTGAGCGGTGATTTCGATGTGGATATTAACGGAGAGGCCTGTGTTCAGAATGTTGTTTTCAAGCTGAATCCGGGCGCTATTGTCGTTTTCCATGATAGCACCAAGGCCTGGAGCCGTTTATCCTATGCACTTCCCCGTGTGCTGGAATTCTGCAAAAAGCAGAAGTATGCCTTAAAGGCACTCTAAAAATAAAGGCAGCCGGTACGCCCGACTGCCTGTTGCACTATTAGTCCGTATAAGTATTTACTAGAGTGTTATATCCTTCACTTTGTCGCCAACAGTGATAGTAGCCTTATTATCACAGGTACCATCGCCATAGTCGATCGTTCCGGTTACAGTACCAATAACGATTTGCAGTTGTCCTTTTGAGATATACTGGCAGTTCCAGGCTTTCACCAGGGCTACAGGCGTAGATAAAGCAGCGCTGTATGCTACTGTACCGGCAGCATTGGCGCTGGAGATAGTACCGTTGCCAGTTACTGAGAATACATCATCACCAGGATTTACAGGCGTTTTACCGCCAGCGATCTGTTTTACCGTTTTGGTAGTGTTGTAAACGATATAGGTAGTATCGTTCAGTTTCACCTTTCCATCAGTGATTTTCTGGGTATAGGTAAGTCCGCCGTCTGCTGTTGCGTGATAGCTGATACCGGAATAGGTAACGGTACCGGAAACAGGGTAGCCATTCACCGTGTAATTGGAGAACGTTACAGTAACGGTAGCGTTGCCAGACCACAGCGGAGCACTGAAGGTAGCATTAACAATACCTCCGCGAACACCGATAAAAGAATTGGAAGAGCAGGATGTACCGTAGTTAATGGTTACTGTTCTTGGCCATACACCTGCGCTATAGGTGTCCATTGACACTTCCGGGCAGGAGCCGGATGCCTGCAGGCTTTTATCTCCAACAGCTATACGTGCCGTATTGGAGTCGAGGCCCTGGCCGGAAGACGCGCTGGAAACAGATGCAAACACATCCGCATAGATGGCGTTTACCTGCGTTTCGTGGCTGCCTGCCAGTATCACCTGATTATCTGTCTGATTGTTGCCAACAGGATTAGTAGGTGGATTCGTAGTTGAACTATTATTGTTATTGTCTTTTTTACAGGCAAAGAACAATCCGGTCGTCAATATACCGGTGAATGCCCATGCCAGCACGCGATTTGTGCTGAAATAGCTTTTCATAGTGATAGATTTTTAGCAATTCGGTTTTTCTGGCTGTACCTTTGTTATTCCATAAAGATAGGATTTTATATTATAAAAATAATGTTATGTTTTGGATAGATACCCACGCACATTTATATTCAGAAGAATTTAGTACTGATAGAAAGGAGATAATAGCCCGGGCATTATCAATGGGCGTGGAAAAGTTATTTCTACCGAATATTGATGAGGATTCCATTCCGGGCATGCTGGAGCTGGAGGAGGCATATCCGGCGCATTGTTTCCCGATGATGGGGATACATCCCTGCTATGTAAAGCCCGATTATGCTCCTCAGCTGGAATTAGTTCGGCGTCAGCTGGAGCAGCGAAAATACTGGGCGGTAGGAGAGATTGGATTGGATTTTTACTGGGACAAGACTTATGTACCGCAACAGTATGAAGCATTCAGGGCACAGCTGAAAATGGCCAGGGAACATGGTTTGCCGGTAGCCATACACAGCCGTGAATCGACACGGGAGTGCATAAACGAAGTGAAAGCCTTACAGGACGGCAATCTGAGTGGCGTATTCCATTGCTTTTCGGGCACGCAGGAAGAAGCGCAGGAGATCATCGACCTGGGATTTTACCTGGGAATAGGCGGAGTAGTGACTTTCAAGAAGGCCGGACTGGACAGGATCATAGAAGGAATAGACCTGCAGCACATTGTACTGGAAACGGATGCACCGTATCTGGCGCCGGTTCCATACAGAGGTAAGCGCAACGAGAGCAGTTATATTCCGTTGATAGGTGAGAAAGTAGCGGATGTAAAAAATCTAAAAATAGAAGAGGTAGCCGCTATTACCAGCAGTAATGCCCGGAAATTATTCAAAATGCTCTAACCTTTTAAAGGATAACTTTGCATAGAACTGGCAGACTTAGCACAATGAGTAAAATATTGATTATTTACACGGGCGGAACTGTAGGGATGATCTATGACGACAAAACCAAAGCACTGCGCCCGATAGGATTCAACGAGATCAGGAATAACTTGCCTGAGCTATATAGGATGGGAATAGACTTCTATGTTTATGCATTTAATCCACCTATTGATTCCTCCGATATGCAACCTGAAATATGGGTGGAACTGGCCAGTATCATTGAGGACCGTTATGACCGTTACGATGGATTTGTAATTCTTCACGGCTCCGATACAATGGCGTTTACCGCATCGGCATTAAGTTTCATGCTGGAGAACCTCTCCAAGCCAGTGATACTTACCGGATCACAACTTCCAATCGGAAAGATACGTACAGATGCCAAGGAGAACATTATTACCGCAATGGAGATTGCCTGTGCCAAGCACAATGGCAGTAATGTAGCGATGGTACCGGAAGTATGTATCTACTTTGACTTTTCCCTGTTCAGGGGAAATCGTTCCAAGAAGTACAATGCTGAAAAGTTTGAAGCATTTTATACCATGAACTATCCGCAGCTGGCGGAAGCAGGTATAGATATTAAATACAAGACGCAATCTATTTTACCGACACCGGCTGCATCATTGAAAGTTCACAAGGAGCTGGAAACGAATATCACGGTACTGAAACTGTTTCCGGGTATTACCCGCAGGGCAGTGGAGGCAACGCTGAATATACCGGATCTGAAAGGCGTTATCCTGGAGACTTTCGGTAGTGGTAATACGACCACGCAATCGTGGTTTGTTGATTGCATCAAAAGGGTATCTGATGCAGGCGCGCTGGTATTGGATATTACGCAATGTGATGGTGGTTCTGTGGAACTGGGTAAATATGAAACCAGTCAGCACTTGCTGGACATGGGCGTTGTAAGTGGCCATGACCTTACATTTGAGGCGGCGGTAACGAAGCTGATGTTTGTATTGGGTCAGGGGCTTACACTGGAAGAAAGTAAGACAATGATGGAAACACCGCTCCGCGGGGAGTTAACGATTGCTGAAGTGTATTAGTAGCAGTTATATTTTATGCAAACGGGAAGATGTCGAAAGATATCTTCCCGTTTTTTTATGTTCATCAATTTGTGATATATTTATAGTATAGATTGTTTATTACCCTGTACCCCAAGATTTTATATAACCTCTAAACAATTGCTCTTATGAATGTCTCTTCTTCGCAAAAATTCATTGCAGAATTCTTCGGCACCTTCGTGTTGGTGTTTATGGGCACAGGCGCGGCTGTACTGGCCGGGGCACATGTGGGCTTTTTAGGGATCGCATTTGCATTTGGGTTATCAGTACTGGTAATGGTGTATGCTATCGGTTATATTTCCGGCTGTCATATCAACCCTGCTATTACTATTTCCATGCTGGCCTTTGGCAAAATTTCCGGTAAGGATGCGGTGTCCTATATCATCGCACAGGTATTGGGAGCTATTGTGGCATCCGCGTTACTTTACTTTATTGCTCAGGGCAAGGCTGACTATTCACTGGCAGCAAATGGCCTGGGTGCAAATGGTGTAGGTGAAGGTTCTCCTGATCATTACAATCTTGTCAGCGGTCTGGTAGCAGAAATAGTGCTGACAACCATCTTCCTGGTAGTTGTGCATGGCAGTACCAGTAAAAACACCACCAATATTGGTTTTGCAGGCGTCGCTATTGGCCTCTCCCTTACCCTGATCCATATTGTGGGTATCCCTGTTACAGGAGTGTCCGTAAATCCGGCCCGTAGCATTGGTCCTGCGCTCTTCGTTGGAGGTGCTGCTTTGTCTAACCTATGGGTATTCATCGTTGGGCCTATCATCGGAGGCCTTATTGGTGGCGCGATTTGGAAACTATACGATAATAAATAAAAAAAAATTGGAAATATTAATTTTAAGATTATCTTTGCAACCCTGAAACGGAAAATCAACCTCTCCGTTTTAGTATCAAAAAGATAATCACGGAAGAGTGCAGGAGTGGTTGAACTGGCACGCCTGGAAAGTGTGTATAGGTGAAAGCCTATCAAGGGTTCGAATCCCTTCTCTTCCGCAAGCTTTAAGCCCTCAGATCGAAAGACCTGGGGGCTTTTACTTTTAAGGCTTCCTCACCAGCACCACATGCAGGTCATCATCTTTTTTAATTTCCCAGCCATTATTTAACTGCAACTCCCAGCCACTTCCTTTTGCTGTATTATTTTCCACAGAGATGTATTCTGGCGCTGACAATGTAACCACTTTCCAGTCTTTCATCAACATACCGCCATCGGTAACAATCAATTTACCCCATACATCATTTACTTCTGCGGTAGGATATACTGTTCCCAATTGGCCTAAATCGAATAAATTGTTGGGGTTGAAGCCGATACTCATGTTTTCGAGATTAATGACCAATACCGGCAGTTCAGCAAAACGGTGCGTATACCTGGCCACCTTCACTAATCTTTTATCTTCTTTCTCTTTCTCTGTTTGAAGAATAGCCGCTCCATTATACTGCTTTGCCATCTTATTTAGCGCAACATCCGTAATTGGTTCGGGTGTTTTCAGGTGGTAGTATTTCTCCACAAGGGCAGACAAAGAGGACGTTGAGTCGATGTTGCGTGTCCAGGCAGGAAATTTCTCATACAACAAATACCCGTATACAGGGCCTGTAACATATGCCATTGATCTGATAATTGATTTCTTTGAGGCTGTTTTATCAATTTCATCGTTTAAGTGCTGGTGTATGCTTGCTGCGGGGCGTCCTAATATCATTCCGGTGTACTCTGCCAATCCTTCGTTCATTTCAAGGATACGTTCTCTGGGGAAGGTAGCAGGGAACAGCTGTTGTCTTTTTCTATGGAATAACAAAGCATTTGACAGATCATTTTTACGCTGCTCAACCGGTTTGTTGAGTGCGGCTTTTAATGCCTGCAATTCCAGCAAAAAGTACACACGTCCGTACATGGTTGCCAGGTGATCCACTGTTGGGCTATTATCCGGTAAATTAAGCTGGCGTTGTATCCGGTGAAAGCTTTCGTGCATCATCAGACTAAGGCGCTCATCTTTGTCGGACGGCAATGGCCATAATACGAGTGTCCATAAACGATTTTGCCAAAGCGTAGCAGTATTGGCAAGGATAATATCAGCGGGCAGCTTTCCTACATAAACCCCTTCCTGTTTTTTTATGAAGATGCCTGCGCTGTCTGGTACATTGGTATATGCTACTCTTGAATTGGGTTCTACAAATATCATCGGGCCATACAGTGGTAAATTCCATACTTTCTGGCCCCTGGCTGCCGAATCAGCTTCACTGAAGTAATGGGCAGCCTGCAGGACAACAGTATCACGATCCTGCGCATTGCCACTGTATATGGCGGTAAATAGCAGCGTGACAACAAGGATTGTTCTCATAGTTTCTTTTTACGAAAAATACGCTTCAGACAGGGAAGAATCAGCCGATTTACATAAAGTGAAGGATTTACTATACTATCGGTGTTTCCTATTGCTATCTGCCATTAATCCCGCTTTTATGTCTGTTGCTATAATGGAAAAGACTTACTTTCCCGTTTTGCTTAAATTGGAACATGAGACGTTTTTTAATGCATTCCTTCTTCTGGCTTGGTTTCTACTTTATGTGGAACCAGATCATGTATTTCTACATTAGCGATACTGGGAACCGTCTTTATTTTTCTGCACTGGATGTCAGCTTGATTATCTGTGCGTTCTATGGCGTATATGCGTGGCTGATGCCATCCTACTTTAAGCATAAACAGCTGCTTAGGTTGCTGGTACAGTCATTTATCTGGCTGGGTTTACTGGCAGGAGGCTATGCATTTATCATGAAGATATTCCTGACCCACATGCTGGTGCCCATCCATTTTGATTTTTCCTGGAACTATACAGACCTGCAGTACAATCGTTTTTTTATAGCTTTAGTGGGGATACTTGGGGGCGCCTTTCTTAAGCTGGCGCTTGATCGCATCAATACTCAACGTAAACTGGATGCTATGGAAAAAGCCAATTCTCTCGCAGAACTAACTTACCTCAAAGCACAGCTGAATCCACATTTTTTATTTAATTCTCTCAACAGCCTGTATACACAGCTAGACTTTGACGTACCGCAGGCAAAGGTTACATTGATATCTATTGCTGATTTGCTGCGTTATCAGTTGTATGAATGCAATAGCGATTATATTCCGTTGTCAAAAGAATTCATCTACCTGGAAAATTATTTTAATCTTCAGCGAATCCGCACAGATGCCACGGCCAGTCTGAATATCATCGCTATGAACCAGGACCTTAAAATTGCGCCTTTGTTACTGATGCCATTTATAGAGAATGCATTTAAATATGTTTCTGATGATGACAACCGGGAGAATATTATTCAGATTGATATTCAGCTGACAGATGACCAACTTCATTTTTATTGCATGAATTCTACTGCCAGGAAACAACCCACCAACAACCGCCATGGTGTCGGGTTACAGAATGTAAGGCAGCGACTGGAATTAATGTACCCTCATCAACACCAGCTGGAGATCAGCGAAAATGACAACAGCTTTTCCGTTCATTTAAATCTAACATTACAAAGATGCTAAACTGTATCATTGTGGATGATGAGCCATTGGTCCGCAAACAAATTGAAAGCTACATTGAACAGATACCATTTCTACATTTAGTGGGCACTGCCCGTAATCCGGTTGTAGCACAGGCTATATTGTCTACCGAAGCTGTGGACCTGATTTTCCTGGATATTAAAATGCCACAAATGAGTGGCATCGAGCTTTTGCAAAAACATAGCATTTTTCAGCAGGTCATCTTTATTACTGCTTATCCTGAATATGCCTTACAGGGCTACGAACTGGATGTTACCGACTACCTGATGAAGCCTGTTACTTTTGAGCGCTTCCTGAAAGCCTGTGAAAAGGCCAATGCCAAGGTATCCGGCGCTTCCACGGTAAAAATGAACAGGGAACAGCCGGATTCATTATATGTACGATGTAATCATCGGCTGGAAAAAATACTGCTCGCTGATATTCTCTTCATTGAAGCGAAGTTGAACTATGTACAGATTGTAACTCCCAATAAAAAATATATTGTCTACGCCAGTTTAAAATCAATAGAAGAATGTTTACCTGGGACAGACTTTCTCAGAATACACAAATCCTATATTGTAGCTTTACAACATATAACAACACTGGAATCTTTACAAATCAGCGTTGCAGCATATACTTTACCAGTAAGCAGAAAGAGTCAGCAGATTTTAAAACAAAGCTTTTCTGCTATTCAACAACGGCGTTTAAAAAAATAGTGAGGTCTATATGCGCCGCTGTGGCTGCATAATGTCTGCCGGGCTTATTGTATACTCCAATTCAGGATAAACAAAATTCAGACTTCTATTTTCTTCTCCTCTCAGTTTATAAAATGCTGTTTCCTGGTCTTTATCTGCCATTGTTAATACGTTTCCATTGGCAAACATTGGTAAGTCATCTTTAAACAGAATATATGTTTTTGACGTGCGGAATGTAATGCCCAGCCATTTATTGTCAGGCGAGTTGACAGGAACAGGATCCAGTATGATCTTATGCTGAAATCGTTTATTCGTTTCCGTTGAGAATAGGATAACTGAGTTATGTGTCAGTGAATATTCAAATTCTTCGTCGGTCACTTTATCCTTAATTCTTAATTTTCGTATATGTTTTTCTGTTAGTTCATCCGGATTTTCGTAACAGGAAAATACCGCAATGAGGGAGTCATCTACCAGATCCAGGGCCTGATCCGAATGATAGCCCATTTTTGCATAACTGGCATCGTACACCTCGATCAAAGCATTATTGAAACCTGCAGGATTGGGCCCCTGCAGGCTTTGTCTATTGATAGTTTCAAGGATATTATCAGCTACTGCTTCATGGATAGGAGCAAAGAACTGCGCCGGAATGCTGTATTTTGAAGTAGTTCTTACAACAGGTACTCCATTGGTCATTTCTCTTACAAGATGATTGCCAATTCTGCCTTTTGAAAGTGCTTCAAAAATAGTTGCCTTCGATAATGCTTCAAACAAATTTGAGTTAAAATCAAGTACGATTTTATTAAACGCAGCAGCCATGTCTCTTTAAAAAATAGGTTTTTCGTAATCGCCGGCATTCATGCTGAAATGCACTTTACCATAGGTCATCAGTTTTTCTGACTTATTCTCCTCGTAATAAGAACTTCTCAATTCTTCCTGCATTTCCACGGTCATCTTCTCCAGTTCAATGAACTGGCCATTGTCTTTGATGAATGTCTGGTTATTGGTATGTACAGCTTCCAGGTTTGAGCAGCGCACCACATACCCCAATCGCGTTGGGATCATATCCACATTTAGCATAGACGGCCTGATTTCATGTGTATATAAACGGTTCGTTGAAAGCGGAATCATGAACACGGAATTCGGATACAGGGTAACGCTGAAATCCTTTTCCAGGGAATCATCCTCTACCGTACTTTTCAATTTGAAGAAAAGCCTTGTAAAACCACTGACATCTTTATAACATCTATCGTACCTGTCAGCTTCAACAGGTTTAAGATGTGCGAGATCGGCAGTATCATAAAAAGTACAGAATACGATCAATCCTTCGGCAGGCATGTCTTTCGTTTTGTCGGAATGAGCCTTGATCCTTGATTTCACCTCTTTATCCGTATCCTCTGTTTTGGCTTTATTCTCATAAATCTGCGCTAATACGTGATTGAGGTCTGTCCTTTCTTCAAAAACATATTTTACTTCTTCATTTAATCTATCTATAATCTGACGATCTGTGGTCCTGAAATTATCCGTAGGTCCGGTTAAATTACTCGAACACCTCAACAGGCGATAGTGCAGGGCTTCATTTCCGGCAGCCGCTTCTTCCTTCCTGATATCTGTTAAGTAAATCCCTTTCCTGAATGCTTTAGACGGCTTATTCGACTCTGTCAGCTCCTGGAAAGCATGTTCTGATTTTATCTTATCAAAAAAATCATCTCCCGTAAATAATCTTCTGAAATACACACCGGCATTACTCACTATAACAGGCACTTCACCGAGCGTAATGAGGTGGATATTATTTTCATGGAGATGTTCATAATTGCGGGAAAGTTCCTGGATGATAAATAATGGGAGCGATTGTTCTTGCAACAAGCTGATATCTCCACATACATACAATCTTTTACCCGCTTGTATTTCAGCAACATTATAGATTATTTTCCCACAGAATCTCTTGATAAGATCTTTTGTTTCTGCATCTGAATTTTCAACTTCCTGTAAAACCAACAGGACATTTCTTTCTTTGGTGATGCTATTTTCTCCGTACAGCGTGTTCATAGGTATATCAGGTTTAATAATCAGGATTTTTCACTTTTCGGGTCAATTCTATCCTGCAATGTATTACTTTCTGACAATATCCTCATTAGCCGTAACTCCTTTATTTCTAAACTTCTCTAGATAAAAATCTTATTATAATCCACTAATATTGTGCTCTGATAATTAAACACCCAATATCCTATACCAACAATTATATTATACCAAAGAGTAACTAAATGAGAACCATTTATCTGTCCCTTAGTCTGGCTTTGTTTAGCCTCACTACCTATGCCCAGAAACCCGCTGTCACCTGGGGAGAAGACTTCAATCTTAAAAAAGGCACCTCTGATCTGAAAGTAGTAGCCGTAGATAAGACCGGCGCTTATCTTGAAGAAAGTCATGATATCACGAAGAGCTACTTTGTTGTCACTTCAAAGAGAGGCTCTGCTACACTTGTAAAAGTAGATAATGATTTAAAAGAAGTTTATCGCAATGATTTCAACAAGGAATTAAGAGGAAAAGAGTTTGAACAATTCCTTCCGTTTGATGACAAAATTTACATGTTCTCATCGGAATATAGCAAACGCGATAAACAGCTAGCCATTTTTGCTTCTGCCATTGATAAAAAAACCGGTGAGTTAACCGGCGAATGGAAGCAGGTAGCCACTTATCAGCAGGAATCTAAAAGCGATGACATCAACTTTAAGATTACCTATAGCGCCGATAGTTCAAAGGTTATTATCGTTAGCAGCCTGGAAGGAAAAGAAAAGAATGCCTACATGATCCAGGAACTTGGCAAAAACCTGAAAACTACTTCCAAACCTGTGACGCTTTCCAATGAGTTCGAACATGACAAGTATGAATTAGAGGATGTACTGTATACCTCCGACAAGCGTATTGTACTGGTTGGTCGTATGTACGAGTATGAAGAAGGAAAAAGGAAAAAAGCTAAATTCCTCGATTTCGCGAACTATAACATCCGTATCTACGACGAGAAAGGAAAACAACAGACAGAAGTGAATACGGCCATCAATGGTAAATGGCTGATTAGCACTAAGTTAACACAGGAAAAAAGTAAAGACCTAGTACTGGCAGCCTTCTATTCCAACGAGAAAAGAGGGAAAAAATTTGATGGGTTACTGGTACAACGCATCGATATAAACAATGGAACGGTGTTATCTACCAGCGACAAAACCATCAATACTGCCATGTTGTCCGGCAACCAGGATAGCGATGATAATGATGATGACGACGACAAAGAGGAAAGCAAAGAAGAAAGAAAAATGCGTCAAAGTCTGAATAAAATGAAAGACGAAGGAGAAGGTTTCTCCAAGTACATGCAGTTCAGAAATATTTTCTATACCCCAGACGGTGGTCTGGTGATTCTGGCGGAATACTACCACCATTACATCACTTACTCTACCACTACGACCTACAGTGGCGTAACCGGCATGATGGGCAGCAGCCGCACCACTGCCAATTCCAACTATATTTGCGGTGACCTGATGATGTGTAAAATAGATGCCGCCGGCAATATAGGATGGTTACAGGTACTTCCTAAAACACAGCGTGAGGTAATAGCTGGTGCTACCAGTGGTATTGGTATCGGTGGCCTAAGCTATAGCTACAGCTATTTCAATGATGGCAACAGACCTTTCTATTCCGGTTTTGGCGCTGTGCAATCTGGCAATAAGATTCACATCTTATTCAATGACAATACCAAAAATGCGAGTGTAGTACAGGCAGGACAAAAGGCCAAAACCACTATGCGCTTTAGCAAAACAGATTGTTATGTTTTAGACCTGGACGCTACTACCGGTACATTTAACCGTAAAACATTCTTCTCCAATAAAGAAGTCCCTACTGCAATGCCGCGTCTGGGAGCTGTTATTGGAAATGATATGTATATGGTAGGAAAGTCGGACAGATGGCTTGGAAAAACAAAAATTGCTGTAGCTAAGATCAGCATTAACTAAGCATATCTATATAACTTTCAGGGCCCTCCGATCCAGTCGGAGGGCTTTTTTGTATCTTTATACCAATCACCTTTTCCACAACCATGCGTATGTTATTAGCTTTTCTTCGCAGTCTGAGCAATACTTTCAGTGATGATGCATGGCATCAGTTGCAGCCCGCCCTGACTACGCATACCTACAAAAAGAATGACTTTTTGCTGAAAGCTGGTGAAGTATGTAAATCCCTGTATTTTATTGAAAAAGGGGCTTGCCGGAGCTTTTATGACATGGATGGTATAGAGAAAAATACCGGTTTTTTTTTCGAAGGTCAGATTGTTACCAATATTACCAGTCTGGGCAATGGCGATAAATCAGCGTATAGTATAATTGTTACTGAGCCTACGACAGCCATCTGTTTCGATAGGGATAAATTGTTTGAGATTTCCAATGGCAATAAAGAAATTGAGTTGCTCGGCCGGCTCTGTATACGTCGGTTTGCATCTATACAGGAAGAGTTCTCAAAACTATTTCAGCTATATTCTGCGGAGGAGCGACTTATATACCTTGAAAACCACCATCCGGAGATACTACAAAGAGTCTCCTTATCGCAGCTAGCCTCGTTTCTGGGTGTAGCACGCGAAACGTTGAGCCGGATAAGAAAACGCAGGGCAATACGATAACTTTTGTGACGATCGTCACAGGTTGGGTTGAACTACATTACTCAACTTTGCATCAAACAAAAGTATATGAGTCTACTGAAAAAAATTGATGCAACCACCAATGTAATTACCTGGTTCGAGATACCTGTATCGGATATAGCAAGCGCTAAGATATTTTATGAAACCATTCTGGATATTGAAATGACGACGCGTAAAGATGGCGAAAATGAAGCGGTGTTTTTCCCCTATGATCCTGCTGTGGTGCAGGCTACTTCCGGAAGGGTTACCGGTGTTTTATCGAAATCATCTAATAACAAGCCTTCTGAAAACGGGACAACCGTATATCTCAATGCCAGTCCTTCGCTGGATAAAGTTCTTGGAAAGGTAATAGCAGCAGGAGGGAAGATCGTCCTTCCCCGGACGCCTATTCCAGCAGGATTCATCGCTATCATTCTTGATCCGGAAGGCAACCGGGTAGGGCTACACGCCGAATCGTAAAAGGTTGATACCCTGATTAATGGGGGCTCCAAATAGTAGTCGCCATTTACTAACATTTCAGATAAATAACAGCAACAGGCCATACAACGTATAACGGTGTGGTCTGTTTTATTTTTCATATGTATGATGAGCCCCTGTTATGCTGCACTTATAGCCAGGAACCCGCGTCCGCATAGTTTTCAAGTTTATAAATAGTTTTTGTTTTTCATCGCACCTGCCAGTACTTTTACATGGTCGTAAAATCCACCCTATGACGCAACAGGAAATCCTCAGTAAAGTAGCATGGAAAGACTTGAAGCATCTTTCCACTAAGGAGATGTTAATTGAAAACAACATTTCCCTCCCCTGGCTTTTAGCATCCTGGTTCCTGGCATGGAAAGGTTACTACCTGGTTGCATTGCCATTCTCCGCTTTTTATTTTCTAACCGCGTTAAGGCAGGTGCATAACGGGTTCCATAATTCCCTGGGCACCAGTAAATTTCTTACCTGGCTTTCCCTGTACCTGAATAGTCTTTCCATGATGACTGCCATTCATGCGGTGAAGTTCAATCATATCCGGCATCATAAGTACTGTTTGTCTGACCAGGACTATGAAGGAAAAGCGGCCGGTATGACCTGGTATGGCGCCATTTTGTATGGTCCCATTCATATGTTCCTGATTCATAAGGTAACGATTAAGCATGGTAACAAAAATTATGTCCGGAATGTATGGATTGAAATCATTTCTATACTGGTAATGGCGGCTATTATTATCTACCTGAAAATCCCCTTCCTGATATATCATATGATCGTGATGCTGGTTGGTGAGTTGCTGATGGCTTTCTTTGCGGTATGGACGGTTCACCACGACACACACGAAACGCCGGAATTGGCCCGTACCCAGCGTAGTCGCTGGAAAAACTGGCTTACTTTCAGTATGTTCTATCACCTGGAACACCACCTGTTTCCTGCAGTCCCTACTATTAAGCTTCCTGAGCTGGCTAAGCGGCTGGATGCGGCACTCCCTGAAATGGAGAAGCGGCAAACTTTTTAACTACATCTTCCACCACTAATTCCTTCCAAATCCCGGAACCAGGATCGCCTAATTAATGAAAAGTCTGCTAATATTACTCAGCTGCTTTCAGGGAACTTTTGCTAATCCGCAAATTGATAGCACTATTCAAAAGTTCATGCAGCAATATAATATTCCCGGAATGTCCGTAGCCGTAACCTATCAGGGTAAAATGGTTTATAGTAAAGGATATGGGTTTGCCGTAAGAGAAGACAGCACACCTGTTACTACAAACAGTCTTTTTCGTATTGCCAGCGTATCCAAATGTATCACTGCGGCGGCTATACTGAAGCTTGCGGAAGAAGGCAAACTTCAGCTAAATGATAAGATTTTCGGCGAGCACGGTTTACTTGGCACGCGCTACCTTCGTAACGGGTATGATTCTTCCATCCTGGATATCACCGTGGATCAGCTGCTACACCATACGGCTGGCGGATGGCCCAACAGCGCCGGCAATGATCCCATGGCACTTCTACCCACACTACCTATAGACTCCCTGATACCTCATATATTAGCCAGCAGTACATTAAAATACAAGCCAGGAGTGATGTATATGTATTCCAACTTTGGTTACTGCCTCCTGGGACGCGTTATTGCCAGCGTAAGCGGTATGACTTACGAAGGATATATACAGGAGCACCTGCTTCATCCCGTAGGTATAAACGACATGCATATAGGCAGCAACAGCAAGGTTACACGTTTGCCTGCGGAGGTCGCCTATTATGATAACTGGCCTGGCTTAGCCTATGTTACCAATGTTTCGCGGTTAGAGGCCGCCGGTGGCTGGATCACTTCCGCTAAGGATCTGGCCAAATTCCTGCTGGCTATTGATGGTTTCGATACAGCACCGGATGTGCTTACAGCTGCATCCATTACCACAATGACAAAAGGTTCCGAGGCTAATCCCGGCTATGGCTGCGGCTGGCTTATAGATGGCGCCGGAAACCGGGGACATGCCGGCTCAATTCCAGGTACTGCCAGCGAAATATGGAGCTCCCGTAATGGCGTCAATGTCGTACTGTTATGCAATAGCCGGAATAAAGATGCATTTTTCAATGATCTGCATGGAGTTGTGCTAACAATACTCAACAATAAAACATTGCTGTCAACAGGTACCAGTCAGCCTTAAAATCCAGTCAGGCCGCTATGCCAAACTAATGGTTTATATACAGGTTGACCTAACCACCGGACTTAAAGCCGGTTATTCCGGAAAAAGATACAGAACTCTTTACCTTTCAGATTGTTAGTAGAGTATAGAACTTTCTAATACTATTACATGAAAAAGCTCCTCTTACTACTACTTATATACTTCCCGTTGCGGCTTCAGGCGCAGGATTCAGAATTCAATCCTCCCCGCTGGAAAAACCTTAGCAGGGGATATGTCTACGGTATGCTTCACCAGGATAAATTTGGCGGCGGTATAACCTATGACTATGGATTCAACAAATATCTTGCTGCCGGCCTTGGGGTAGAATTCACCTCCTTTGAGGACCACCTGCTGATTCCTACATTCATAGACCTGAAAGCCAGGTATCCATTTGGAAAATTTGAACCGTTCATCAATGGTCAATTTGGATACAACAACTATCGGGTTACGTACCAGTATCATTATTCCGATAATAATGGCAATCCGGCCACTACGAATTATCAGAAAACCGGGAAGCTATTCTATGGTGTCGGCGCCGGCGTTTCTTACCTGTTTGGCCATATAGGTGTATTTGCGTCTTATACATTCCGTGGCTACACTTATAAATATGCCAGCTTTACTGCCAATAATTCGGTGGTGTCGTTTCCGGATGACAAGCCTACAGCGAATCTGATATCAGCAGGTATCGTATTCTGATGCTCATCGGCGAAACGAATAATCAGTTTCATCTATGAGCGATTTCAATAGAGGACAGGTCTTAAAATCTGCCTTTACCAATTCCTGTATAAGCGGTTGATCCTCTTCACACACGTCTTCCACGAAGTCGGTAAAACCGGCTACTATGGCTGCATTTATCAATTTTCCAATTTCCAGCGGTGCCACTTTCATCATTCGGAGATATTGAATGGTACTAACGGTATGCACAAACAAGGCAGGTTTCAGCTCCTGTATTAGCAACAGCCTGTTTTCACGCAACATTAGTTTTCCGGCCTGTTGGTTCCAACCATATATGGTCCTGATAAAATCTGCCCTGCCTTCGGCGTCTTCGCTGATACCCGCGATCATCCATTTATTCAACGGTTGGGATATTGAATATCCGAGATCAAAAAAAATGTTCTGCAAGGCTGCGCCATAGTGATATTTCACCATAGGAAATAAGCTGGTATCGTTATACACCAGGAAACGATTAAAAGCCAGCAGATAATGAAAGAACCGTTCGCTCCATTGGCTTATTGGAATGTCTATTACCTGATGATGTTCGTCGTAGGTATCACAAAAGTTTTCCAGGTCTTCATCCGGAATAAGGATCCGAGCACTGCGAACGGCCCATATATCGCTTTTCCCAGGCTCTTTTGTGTGCATTAACCTGATATCATTATACTTACTATCTGCCAGTGAAATACCAGCCAATTCCTGCACGATCCTTTCAAACGCTGCAGGCTCCGGGAACTTGTATCCCAGCAGCTTTAGCTTATTACATATTTTCTGCGTTTCCTTGTTACTGATACGCTGATTTACTGGTTCTTCCATGAAGCTATTTAACGGCATAACGGGTAGTATAGTGATGAACTTAAAGTACAGCAACAATACTGTGCTGAATGATTGGCTGAACATAATTCAATGATTAATTAGTGAGTAATATGACCTGTCCATTTTGTGCTCCCTACTGCAGGATCATTCCAGGTAGTGGTATCTACCTCCCGTGGTTCAAGGATTACACGGACCGTTCTGCCGTTATCCTGCTGGGCAACAATATCCAGGTCAGGGATATTGGCATACAGTTCTCTTACCAACGCATTTTCGTGAAAAGAGTACCCTCTTGAATGGGTGGTCAGGCAGCCAATGCTTCCTACAGGCCAGCCGCCATGAATCGCTATGCCTGTACGTTCGCCGGCCGCCCCCGAAACAGATGCACTTCCAATACCTTTTGTATCAGAGAGGTACATCCTGTATTTCTGGGAAGACAATCCCGGATTCAGGTAATATTCACCGGGTGGACATTCATTCATATATCCATAACGTGCGGCATCATGTTTTCCGTAAGTTTCGCCATGCCCATCCCTGGTGAGCCAGGTGGCATAGTCCGGGGCAGGCAACTTATTGGCTGCCTTCAGTTGTTTATACTGCGCCAGCGAAAGCCGGCGGTATACCTGTGTGGCATAAACCGGCCATGTTGCATCTATATTTATTTTGCCACTTTTCTTTACATAATGCTCATTGCCAGTACCGGATGCGGTACCAGATATAACCACTATCGTATCCTGGTTGGGCTCCTGCCATTGCCGGGATTGGTAGCGTTTGCAACTGCTTACCTGCAGCGACTTACAAGCCTCCCTGAAAAAGCGTTTCCGCTCTGCAATATTATCCAGGGCAGCATTGATAAGTCGGCTTACGCTTTCAACCGCATAGCCATCGGCATAATCGGCCCGGTAGGCAAGGGCATGAGAACGCCAATAGATCATAGCCGCCGCCATGGCATGACGGGCGTTGGAGGAAACCTGTTCCGGCGAAGATTCCCAGTCGACAGTACCCGCATTCATCCATTTGGCGTACAGACTGGCAGCGAGCTTATAATTGCCACGGCCCGTCAGCTGAATAAATCCGCGGCCACGGTAATTCCACCCATCAGCAGTTTCATAGGCACCATTGCCATTAATGCCGGCATATGCCCAATTGGCTATTTGCTGCTGATGCTCATTGGATACTGGTGTATCATCATTTTCTGCACGCCCCCAGGCCGTGGCCCTGCGGCTTCCTTCATTGGTTTTAAACCGTTTGAATTTCTTTACCAACACATCGGCCGCATAGTTGAAACCCTCTTCCAGCTGCTGAAACCTTGTTTCAGTCGCAATCTGTGCCAGGAAGTGCGCCTTGCGGGCACAGGTATCCAGCTGAAATGCCGCCCTGTGCTGATTAAGTACTTCCAGCCCTTCCCTGATTTTATGCTCATCTTTCAGGAACATCTTACCATCTTTATTGACGGCCATATTCCGTATATGCGTCATGGTTATTTCTTCTTCGCAAGCTGCACACAGGACAGGTTCTTTCCCGGCACCGGCAGCATTAATAACCACCGCGCTATTACGTTGCTTTTCCGGAGCAGCAATTACCGGAAAGGCATTTAGTGTTTTCCACCAGGCATACCAGTTAAGTGATTTTACGGCCAGATAAAAACGTTGCACCCTTTCATCATATTCATTTTCCCACTCTTTTTTAATAGTGAACTCAAATTCAATATACCCGTGATCGTTAAAGGTATAGGTGCCTTGAAATATAGTCCGGTCAAGTCTTTCCAGATCTTTACCATTTGCCTTTTCCAGTCTTTTTATCTTTACCGCAATGGTTTCTCTGCACATGTTGACTGCCACCAGTTTACAGGTAATTGTATCTCCATAATGGGCCGTGACCAATTCATTACCTTCTCTATGAAAGCTGACTGTTCTGATTCCCGGGCGTTCCTTAAACAGCAATGGCCGTCTGGGCTGCAATACATTTGCGCCTTTGATAGCTATGCCATTCGTATAGATACGCGCATATAGCAGGTCGCCATCTTTCAGTAAATCGCTTTGGAGTTTATCTGTGCGGAATGGGACGATGATACGTCCCTCTGCTGATTGAAACGCAGTAGCAGACATAATGGTAGTAAAGTGCTGCAGATGCATGTCTGTAGCTACAATTTCCACTTCAACATCAATAGTCGTAATGCCTGAAAACATCAGATGGAGATACGATATTTCATGCCACCCGGTTACTTTTTTAAGACTCCCTTTATCATCCCGCCATGATGCATACATCAATGCGATAGGCCTGGTATCTGCCTCAGACTTCCCGGTGCCTGGTGCCTCAGTAGCTGTTGGTTGCGTTTCAGGGGTCTGTTTTTCCTCCGGTTGTGCTTTGGGGGCTGTAGTCTCATTGTTTCCCGGTACTGCCACAGGCATATCACCGGGATATGGTGGCAGCTGGCCATGTTGCTGCAGTTTTATCGTTCCTCCTTTGACACAGCTGGCCTCACTATCGGCTGTCAACGGATATACGCCCCCAGGCAATATCATCTGTTTATAATAATGCTGCCACTGTAGCTGCGCGGTACAGGGAACGGGGTTCTTCGGGTCCGGAATTCTGCAGAGCGAGAAATTCAGCGCAAGTACGTTGTTATCTGCTGTGGTAGCGACATTTTTCCCATTGGCGTCCCGGATAAAATACTTGTTGTTGCTGATTACATGCAATGATATGGGGGCCGGACTAAGTGCTTTGTCGCAGGTACACAAAGCTCCGGCACATACCAGGTGCAATGACTGGTTTGCGTTTTTCATAGTTTATTGTTGATATGGTTGGTTGCTTAATGCATATTGATTTTCTCTTCTCCCTGTATATGTAATGCTTTTGCCGATTTGATCAGGAAATCGCCTTTTGTGGAATGTAATGCTGCATTTTCCGAAACGGCTTTCAGCTCGGCTGCAAACAGGGAGAGTTGTTTATCTGTAATAAGACTTAGCTCTCCGGCCGACAGTACTGCTGTTGCGGTTGCATATTGGTAAAGGTTGCTGGCAGCTGATATGGAAACATCGCCTGCAGCGGCTAATGTTACCGCCGCATCTGCTTTTAGCAGAATATTTTTACTGTGCAAGGTTATTAATTCAGGTGCCTGTAGCTGCATCGTTCCGCTGGAAGTATCCAGCAATAACTGGTTTCCACCTTTATCTGCAATGTGTACCTGTTCTGCGCCGGGAGTATCGTCCAGGGTGATGGTATGCCCGCTTCGGCTACGTATCACCTTGAGGTTATTCTGTACTGCTGCCGGAGCAGGACGCTGGCTATTGTTATAGAAGGATCCCGCCACAAATGGCTTGTCTGAATGCTGTTGTTCATAACCAATCCATACCTCTTCATTGATTTCAGGAAGAAAATACCAGCCTTTTCCATTTCCGGCTACAGGCTGCATTATCCGCATCCATGGAGAACTTCCTGTAGTTTGCCATTGGTACCGAACCTTCACGCGTCCTAAATTCTCAGGGTCCTCATTATCCGTTACTACAGCGCTTTGTCCATGACAACGCGGGGTTTCAACGTTGTATCCCGGCGCTTCCACTGCTGTAGATATAGCTTGGAACGTATTGTAATAACTATGGTCTCCTGTCATGAAATGCCGGACAGCCATCACCCTGAAATCGCCGTAGGACTTACTTTTATCTGCCGGCTCCACGCGGATAATATCTCCGGGACGAATACCGGCATGGATACTCCTGCCGCGGAGCTGCAACCCTTGTGTGAATAAAGTCCGCGTTTGTTTGTCTACCGCTTGTTGCATTATCGCTTCAGATTCCGCTGAGGCGCCGGCTGATATTAATGTTGAAGCATTATTCAATACTGTTACTTCATCAAAGAGGTGATGCAGGTAGTTATCTTTGGGCAAATCTTTTACGGTAGCATATTGCTGGCTGGACAGCATATAGTCGAAACAATGCACCTGTGCGGCCGGCGCAGGCATGGCAACACTGATTTCAAAATCCAGTAGCTGTATTCCTGTCTGTAAAGAAATATATGCAGGCTGATAGTTACCGAAATGAAAGGTGGTGCCGTCATAAAAACACCATTCCTTGTACAGGACGGCGATGCGCTGTAGCAATAGCAGATTGGTTTCCTGGCACTGTAACAGGTAGGGGATTGGTTCGTGTGCCTTAGGGCTGATATTGGTTTGTCGCAGGGACGTGGTGAAATCTTTTGCCAGTGTAGCTGCCGATTTGTTCTCAAACACCTGCATTGCTGCAGTACGGTGCAAGGTTATGTCCGGACTGCTGCCTTTCACGATACAGCTGCCATGGCCGGCAGCAGTGGCATTGATATGCACACTTGTTACCAGGCCTCGGAAAGTATTTTTCTGCCGGCTGCCGGTTTGAAGATTTATTTCCAGCTGTTTACCCAGTAGTCTTTGTACTAACTGTTCGGGTGTATGCTGCTGCTGTAGCCAGTTTCCCGGTACCATCAGTTCGAAACCATGTGGCATATGTAGGTATTGTTCCAGCTGTAGCGACAATACATTGGTATATTGCTCTCCGTCGAGGATGACGGAAATAGTAGCGATAGCAGTCATAAGCAGTAGTTTTATCAGGCTGGCCATTGATGTTCGAATGTGGAATTGTTTACCTGAATTTTCCTGGCAGATAACAGCAGTTTTATCTGCATGGGTTGTTCATTGGCAGCATTAAAATGCTCCGAATAGCCAATACAGTAGGTGTCGGAAAACTTCAGCTCTTTCAGCCGTGACAATGCATCCCGGCGGTAAAAGGTAATACTGCCGTTATGTGTGGCTGTATCGCTGATCATCCAATCCAGCAAACTGGTTTCTGATGAAGACTCCAGCAACAATTCCAGGTGATGGGCCAGTGTACTGGCATTGGGCCTGCCGCAATAATCTGTGCTTTGAAAAAAGGAAAACCGGCATTCAAGAACATTGAAATCAAGGCCGTTTATAGTACAACGTGCTTTAAAAGACATGGTAAAACGGTTAAACAAACAAGATCGGGTTAACAGATATCCTGATGCATCAATAGGACATCCAACTAAAATTACATTTTTAAGATTAATCAAACATCAACCTATAAAAAATTCATAAGTGCATAAAATCGTTTTAACAAAAAACACTTCTCCACAAAACCCTTTAATAGCGGCACTTTCATCTACCTAAAAAAATTTTAGGTATAATATCCAACAACAAAATATTGTTAATATTATATCATCTTCTTACAAAAAATAATAACAAAATCAGATCATATCAAATGCCTGGGCGAACTGCGTAAGATCATACATAGATTCTGCATTGATTTTTGATTTGATATTTCTACGGTGGGTGACAACTGTTTTTTCTGATATATGCAGTTCCCTGGCCATTTCTCCGGCACTGTGACCTAATGCCGTCAATCGGAGAATTTCTTTTTCTCTTTTGGTGAGTTCAGCAAAAACGTGCTGGTGCTGTCGCAGAAAAGTATTTTCCTTTAACAGTCTTTTTAATTTGCTGGTAACGTGATGTAGCGGATCTATGGGAATAGCGCAGGTAATCAGGTGTGTAGGCAGCCCTGTTTCATCGCGGAAAAAAACACGGGTCGTGCTCAGGTGCCATTCGTAATCCTCACGGCCCGCCAGCCTTACCTGCTGAAAAAAAGAAACGATCCTGTCCTCTTCGGCAGGGGATTCCACCAGTTCCAGAATTCGTGGTACAAAATCTTCCACGTCCTGTGGATTGAATACACGCTGGTAATACTCCTGGCCCAGGGCAATGATTTCTTCCAGCGTATAGCCAAGGGCATGACAACCCCGTTGCGACATATGCACCACTCCTCCTTCCGGAAATTTATGGATCAATAGAACAGCCGGCAATTCATCTTCAATAGATTGCAATGCTTTTATCTTCTCTTCCAGCGTTACTCCTGACATGTTTGACTCGTATTCTACGTTGATATACAATTAAGACAAAGCGGGAAAAAAACAATAGTGAACCCCATCTTCTACATACACACTATTCCGGAACTGATGGCAAGAGGTTTTTACAGGTGGTTGGTTTTGGTCTATTTTCTGCAAATGTAATTAGAAATTTATAAAAACAGTTTGGGTCCCATCCATAACGGTGAGACCCAATTTTGGGGGTAATTGACCGATTTTACGGTCGTAGAAAAATTTTATATGGAAAAAGACTCTTTAAGTGAGTCCGACATTTTAAACGTGCTCACCGCAAAAGTAGCTGAATAGCAGGGAGTATAAAATACCTAGATGTTGGTATTTTTAGATTGCCCGCCAGACCCATTAAACACTATACTTTTCAAGTAGTTATAATTATCTGCCGTAAAAATTCTTGAACTATTTATATCTTAACCGCCGTTAAAATTCCGCTATGAAACGAATACTGTTCCCGTTTTTATTACTTGGCTGCCTCCATGGTCAGAGCCAGCAATTGAAGCCGGCAGCACCTGAAGAGGCGCATATGTCGGCCGAAAGATTATCCAGGATAGACTCCCTTGTAAATAGTTATGTAAAGAAAGGGTATGTGAATGGCGCCACCGCCATGGTCATCCGTGACGGAAAGATCGTGTATGACAAAGCATTTGGTTATAGCGACACGGATAAAAAAATTCCCGAAAGGACCGATAACATATTCAGGATTGCCTCCCAGACCAAAGCTATCACCAGCGTCGCAGCCATGATGTTATACGAAGAGGGTAAATTTCAGCTGGATGATCCGCTGTCTAAATATCTCCCGGAATTCGCTAATCCACAGGTAATCAGGTCTTTCAACAGTAAGGACACCACCTGGACAACGGTGTCGGCTACACGGGAAATTACCATCCGCGACCTGTTCAGGCATACCTCCGGATTGGGTTATGCCCAGATCGGCGGCCCTATGGAAACGGCTATTTATGCAAAAGCCGGTATAGTAGGTGGTGTTGGACTGAAAGACCAGGTGGTGGGCGATAAGATGAAAATACTTGCCAAACTTCCATTGCTGCATAACCCCGGCGAGAAATGGACCTATGGCCTCGGTGTAGATGTACTGGGATACCTGGTGGAAGTCTTGTCCGGCAAGTCCCTGGACCAGTTTTTTAAAGAACGCCTGTTCCAGCCCCTGGGCATGAATGATACCTATTTTTATCTTCCGGAAGATAAAAAGTCCCGCCTGGTACCGCTTTACACAGAAGACCCTAACACCCATACGGTACATAACATCGGAAAATCGGTGAACCTGAAGGGTGTTGACCTATGGGCCGACTACCCTAAATTTAACGGTACCTACTTTTCCGGTGGTGGCGGATTATCGTCTACCACAAAGGATTATGCAATTTTTTTGCAGATGCTGGTCAATGGAGGTATTTATAATGGCGTGAGAATATTGAGCAGAAATACCGTACGTATTATGACAATGAACCAGACCGGCGACCTGGAAGTGGCCTGGGACAAATACAATTGTTTTGGTCTTGGCTTTAAGGTGACTACAGAAAAGGGAAGTGCGGTTTCGCTACAGCCTGCCGGCGTATTCCAGTGGGGTGGCATGTTCTGCACCACCTACTGGGCCGATCCTAAAGAAAAAATTGTGGGATTGATCTACACGAATGTCTGGCCTACCTCTCACGGAGATATGAACGAGCTTTTTAAAAACCTGGTATACCAGGCTATCAATGATTAAGCGCTGATAGCAACACGATTATCGATTGCAGCCAGTATATCCGCTGGCTGTAATTGTTTTTCCAGGTAGAGATCTGCAAAAGCATACCTGATCTGCAACGATGGTGTTACCACAAATACTGCCGGTACCGGAACATCTTCATTTACGCCAGCCACAAAACCCCAGATAGGATCCGACTTTTTATAGATACCCGTCTTACGGGCGATATGCTTATCCGCATCAAAAGCCACATCAAAAGGAACCTGACCATTTACATTTTCAAACGCCTGTCTGCCCTCACTGGCAACCACCAGTAATTTAGCGCCAGCCGCTTCTATAGCCGGTTGCAAAGCTTTCAGCTGCTCAATCAATGTATCTGCATAACCATTCCAGTGAATAGAATAATACACCACTACCAGTGGCTGCGAAGTTAAAGTGTGAATACTAGCCCCCTGTGTTAATAACCCGGCATCCCGGATTACATCGGACCTGTCAAGGAAAAACTCAGGAAAACGCTGACCGGATTGAATCGGCGAAACCTTCTCTCTATGATATCCTGTTTTAGGAAAGTTCTCCGGAATTGGCTGCTGGAGGTAGTCGGCGTAACGGTAAAGTGTAGACATCCTGGTATATTTTAAAATGGTTGGAATGATTGCAACAGGTTTCTTACCAATTGTGAAACAAATATAGGGAGATTATTTTAATTTCCTACTAATCCTATAGACTAATAGAGTAATTAATTTTATAACGCATTGAGTATCTATGGGCTTCGCCGGAAAAAAATATTGCATTTCGTCAAAGCCAGTATGCAGAACGTCAAAAAACAGCCGGCAGGGAGGTGGGTAAACCTTAAGTTTGTAAAATCCTGATTAGGATGAAATCGCTTGTGTTTAGCCTGATCGGAAAACAGTATTTTTTATTTATCTTAATAATAATGAAGAAAATCTGGCGAATATACCTTTTCCCCATCTTCTACTCATTGATGGTATATACCAGCCTGCGGCTGGTAAATGATGTCATTTCCGATACAAGATTCTGGACGAGGCCATGGATAACCACCGCCATTGAAATAGCGGTCACGATCATCGCCAGCTATGTATACATTGGAGCACTTCGGCTGATAGCCAGGCGGCAGGCAGAAAAGAATATACCATTACCGGTCTGGAAGGAATATGGTTTTGTTGCTATAATCATTACCCTTATCAGCTATACGCTCATCATTCCGATGGTGGCCCTTACGGACGATGGTCTGCAATGGTACGATGTGGTGAATGTCACCCTGTTGCCGTTTTTATTTTCTATGCTGTATTACGCGATTATCCGTGCTACGGCATCACTGCATAAAAACTATGAACAGCAGCTCTTACTGGAAAAAATCAGTAACGATAAACTCAATACAGAACTACGTTTCCTGAAAGCGCAATTCCATCCGCATTTCCTGTTCAATGCGCTGAATATGATCTACTTTCAGATGGATGAAAGTGTGCAGGATGCCAAACTCACCGTCGAAAAGTTATCAGAGCTGCTGCGCTATCAACTATATGACCAGCGCCAGACCGTAACGATAGGGCAGGAGCTGCAATACCTCCACTCTTTCATAGAGTTGCAGCAACAACGCATGAACGAACACCTGCAGCTGAAAGTGGAGTTCGACCCGGCATTGCAGCATCAGTCCGTATACCCGTTGCTGTTATTGCCTTTGGTGGAAAATGCCTTTAAATATGCCGGCGGCGCTTACTGGATCAACATTTCGGCGAAGCTGGAAGCGAACAGGTTAACGTTTGATGTCAGCAATGCGGTGCCTGCCAACAGGCAGGTATTCAAAAACGGCGGTATCGGCCAGGAAAACCTGCAACGCAGGCTGGCATTGCTTTACCCTGATCAGCATGAATTTACTGCCAGCCATAACGGCGACCATTATACGGCCACGCTAAAAATTATATTATGAAAATTAAATGTGTAATCACCGACGATGAGCCAGTGGCCCGCAAAGGCATCGCCTCCTATGTGGAAAAAGTGGACTTCCTCGAACTGGTAGGTATTTGTGAAGATGCGGTGAGTTTGAACAACCTCCTCCGCCAGCAGCCGGTAGATTTGATTTTTTTAGATATAGAAATGCCGTATGTGACCGGACTGGAGTTATTGCAAAGTCTGGACCACCCGCCAAAAGTCATTTTTATCACGGCCTATGAACAATACGCCATCAAAGGATACGAGCTACAGGTGCTGGATTACCTCCTGAAGCCGGTGTCTTTCGACCGGTTTTTAAAGGCGGCAAACAGGGCTTATGAAAGTTTTAGCCAAACAATACCGGCCGATCCGGCGTATATATTCGTAAAGACCAACGAAAAGCTGGTTAAAATTTTCTGTGAAGAGATCTTTTACCTGGAAGCAATGGAAAACTACGTGAATATTTACACTGCCGACCAGCGTTATGTGATCCATGCAACCCTGAAATCCGTCGTCGACAGCATCAATAGCAAAGATTTTGTGCAAACGCATAAATCATATGTAGTAAATAGTAAGAAGATTACAGGGATAGATGGAAATTTAGTAGAGATGGGAAAGGCCACCGTACCATTTTCCAGGGGTATGAAAGAAATAGCGATGGAAAAGATCCTCCAAAACAGGCTATTGAAAAAATAAATTTTCGCGTATGCTGATAAGATCCAGGTTGTCATTAATGCAGGTATTCTCCTTCACCTGGAAGGTGGATTTGCTCCTACTCGTTTGCTGTACCATCGTATATTACCTGGATATCACCTGGCTGAAATCCCATATCGCCATTCCTGTGTCCATTTCGGCGGTATTGGGTACTGCCATCGCCTTTTTCGTGGGTTTTAACAATAACCAGGCCTACGACCGCTGGTGGGAGGCCCGCATCATCTGGGGCGGACTCGTAAACGATTCCCGGTCCTGGGCCCGGAGTCTGCTACAGTACTACGCCTCCGACAATCCGGAACAGCGCCAGACCACCGCCAGGAACATGGTATACCGGCACCTGGCTTTTCTATATGCCCTGAAATCGGCCCTCCGCAACCGCCCTGATAATTATTACCACCAATATTTAAGCCCCGAAGACCTCGCCCAGGTACAGCAGGAAACCAATATCCCCAATGCCATCCTCTCCCTGCAGGCCCGCGACCTGCAAAAACTCAAGCAAACCGGCACTGTAGACGGATTTCAATTTCTGGAAATCAACGACCTGCTGGTGAAACATACCGATAGTATGGGAAAATCCGAGCGTATCAAAAGCACTGTTTTCCCACCCAATTATGTTTTTTTTACCAAGATGTTCATCTGGTTTTATGTGATCATGAATACGATGATGATGGCAGAAACCATCGGCGCCTGGTCTATCCTGTTTGGATGGGCCTTTGGCTTTGTGTTCCACAGCACCCACCTGAATGGTATCGCCCTCATGAACCCATTCGAATATAGTCCGCTGGCCATGCCACTGGACAGCATTACCCGCAATATAGAAATCAATCTGTTACAGGCCCTGGGAGAACCAGAGATACCGGCTCCTGTGGAAGCCCGCGCAAATGGCCTTTACATCATGTAAAGGAATACCTTTTTTCCTTATTTTTACCCCATGACGTACGACCAATTATGTATTCTGTTTGCCCAGTCAGTAACCCTCAAGATACTACGGGCTCGCAGTGCTCCCATGATGTTGTCATTTTTTCATTCGGTATTTAAAGAGAAAAACCAGACGATCATCACCAATGCTGAACTGGTTACCCGTTTGTCAGATTACCTCAGCCACACCGGCTACCGCGCTACAGATGATGAAATAGACGCTAACAGCCTGCTGGAAGACGACGATATTAAAGCCAGAAAATATATTGACCAATGGAGTAACCAGGGCTTCCTCAGGAAATACCCTGACGACGATGGCGTGGACATCCATGAACTAAGCAGCGATACAGAAAAAGTATTGCACTTCGTTTCTACACTCCAGAAAAGAGAATTTGTCGGCACAGAAAGCCGGTTTAAAGATATTTTCTCCAAATTAAAAGAACTGGTAGACCAGAGCAATAAAGACCCTCAACAGCGTATACAGGAGCTGGAAAGGAAAAAATTCGAGATAGAACAGGAAATTCAAGCCATCAGCATCACCGGAAAAGTGCAGGTTTTCGACGATACCCAGATCAAAGAAAGGGTATACGATGTAAACCGCATGGCCCGCGAACTGCTGGGCGACTTCAAGGAGGTGGAAGGTAACTTTGAGCAGATCACCCAGGAAATATATCGCAAACAAAGTGAACGCGATGTAGCCAAAGGTACCCTGCTGGCCTATACACTGGACTCTTTCGAGGCGCTGCGCCAGAAAGACCAGGGAAAAAGCTTCTACTCATTCTGGCAGTTCCTCATGGACGAAAATAAACAGAATGAAATGCGTGAGCTCATTGAAAAGCTCTACGAGCTGATGGATGACCGCGACATTGAATATAAAGACGACCGCTTCCTCAAAAAGCTGAAACAGCTCCTGCACGCCTCCGGGAAAAAAGTAATTGATGCCAATAAAAAGCTGAGCGATAAACTCAGCCGGGTACTCAATGAAAAAAATATGACCGAACGCCGCAAAACCATGGAGCTGATAAACGATATCCGTGTACTCGCTTTCCAGGCGCTGGGCAACCACCCTACGGATGAATACTTTATCGAAATTGAAGAAGATCCGGAAATAGATCTGCCCGACAGATGGGACATGGCGGATGAAAAAACAGCTCCTCCTGTCTTCCAGCTACCGGAAGGTGTTGGCGGAGACGATTATTCCATGGAAGATATGCAGGCATTATTCAATCATTTCCATATAGATCGTACTCAACTCGAAAACCGCATCCAGCAACAACTTGAAAACAAAAAACAGGTCAGTCTGAAAGAACTGGTAGATATATATGGCACCGAAAAAGGCCTCACTGAGCTGATCACCTATTTCGCGATCGCCAGCCAGTCATCTTCCCATATCATCCTGGAAACACCAGACCCTGTCAAACTTGGTAACCGTATCATTAACCTGCCAATGGTATTGTTTACCAACAGCAAAAACTAACCTTTATGTCTGAACGAAATATAGCTCCCTTTGCACATGTGTTTCTGAAGCTGATGCAGGGAGTCATTTACGAAGAAGAACGCAGCTACTGGAAAGACCTGCTCTCCTGGCAAACAGAATTGCATAAATACCTTCAGCAGGTAGGCCTGCAACTGGTGATCAACGAAGCAGACGGATTTGCCCGTATAGTGCAGCCGGAGAATGAAGACAATGGCGAAAAACAGCTGCCAAGGCTCATGCGTAAGGCCAAACTTACCTATGAAGCAACCTTGCTCTGTATCGTGTTAAGGGAAGCACTGGAAGAATTTGACCTGAAAGGCAATGGTACAAAGCTTTTCCTCACACAGAAAGAAATTAAGGAACGCCTCGCCCTGTTCTTCAAAGAGCGACATAACCGCTCTAAAATGCTGAAAGATCTTAACAAACCTATCAATAGTCTGTTATCCATAGGTATTCTCCGGGTTTCCAGAGAAGATGTTACCAACAAGGAATTGCAGCAGTATGAAGTGAAACGTGTCATCAAAGCCATCGTAAATAACGAGAAGCTGGAAGAAATTAAAACAAAACTCAACTTGCATGTCAACCCTATTCAATAGTGAAGCACAGGAAAGTGGATTCCGTTTACAGTATTTCGAAGTATATAACTGGGGTACCTTTCACAATAAAATATATCGTGTAAACACGAATGGTAACACATCACTCTTAACCGGCGCCAACGGTAGCGGAAAAACTACCCTCATCGACGCACTGTTAACATTGCTGGTACCATCCGGTAAACGCTTCTATAACCAATCCTCCGGCACGGAACAACGCCGCGACCGTGGCGAAGAATCCTACTTCTGGGGATACTACGGTAAAACCTTCTCCGAAGAGTCTTTACAGTCCAAAACAGAGCAGCTGCGCCATAAAGACCAGAACCCGTACTCCGTACTGCTGGCCTACTTCTACAATGCTGCTACCATGCACACCATCACACTTGCACAAGTACGCTGGTATGCCGGAGAAATGAAACGTCAGTTTATCGTTTCTCCACATAAACTCAATATCAACGACCATTTCGGCAATGGTAAGTTCGATGCAAAAGGCGACTGGAAAAAACGCCTGCGCATGGAATTCCCTAAAACCGAAGTCACCGACAGCTTTAAAGAATACGCCACCCTGTTCAGTAATATCTTCGGACTCAGAAGCGAAAAGGCCCTGGCTTTATTCAACCAGACCGTGGGTATTAAGGTTTTGGGAGACCTGAACACCTTTATCCGCCAGCATATGCTGGAAGAAACAGACAGTGAGGCGGAATTCCTTAAACTGCGTGAAAACTACGACAGTCTCCTCTCCAGCCACCGCGCCATCCAGAAAGATGAAATGCAGCTGCAACTGCTGGAGCCTATCGTATTACAGCGCGAAGAATGGGAAAGACTTCAGGACAAAGGCAGAGAGCTGCTTTCCTTACAAGACACCCTTCCCGGTTATTTCAACAAACAGGAAAGAGAACTCCTGCAACAGGAAATCCAGCAACTGCAACAGGAACTGGAAGTGACTGCCAGCACCTTAACAGGTATCAACACCAAACTGGAAAAACTCCATCTCCGCAAAGATGAGCTGATCGCTCAAAAGGCCAACAGCAGCGTAGATGAACAGCTCCGCTCCATAGAAAAAACTATCCATTACGAGCAGAAGTCGCTGGAAGCCAAGCGCAGCAAAATGGAGGACTACAATAAACTCGCAGAGCGGCTGGGCCTCATCACCTCTCCCGGTGAACAACAGTTTCATGACAACCTCAAAGGTGCTGAGAAACAGCTGAAGGGTATCGACAAACAACTGGAACAGCTACAGGAAGAAATCTTTCTACATAAAAGCAATCTGACAGCAGAAAAGAACCATGCTGCCGCACTCAATGAAGAAATAGAATCACTGCTCAACAGAAAAAATAACATTCCTTATGAACTGATCCGCATTCGCCAGCAACTGGCCGACATGCTGGACGTTCCTGAAGAAGAGCTGCCTTTTGCCGGCGAACTGCTACGGGTAAAAGAAGATGAATCTCACTGGGAATTCGCCATAGAAAAGGTTTTGCACAACTTTGCCCTGCGTTTGCTGGTACCGGAAGGTTATATCACCCGCATCAACAGGTATATCAACGAAAACAACCTGCAAACACGCCTGATCTATCATAAGGTAGAAAACGAAACCTACACCATGCTACGCATGCCTAAGGAAGAAGATAGTCTGCTGCAAAAGATAGAAATCAAGCCCGGTACGGAATTCAAAGACTGGCTGCAAAACCAGCTGCTGGAGCAGTTTGATTTTGTTTGTACCGATGATATGAATCTCTTCAACCGTGCCCGCAAAGCCGTTACCAGCAATGGACTAACGCGACAGGCCACACGACATGAAAAAGATGACCGTCCGGGAAAATCGCAACGTAACAACTTCGTATTAGGCTGGAATAACAAAGCCAAACTTCGCCTCCTGAAAGAGGACATGGATGAATGCGATGCGGCCATCAACGAGCTGCAATCAGGACTGAACGAACTGGAAATCACGCGCAAAGAGCTGGGCGCCATGCAAACAGTACTGAGCGCATTCCTTACCCAGCGCAACTTCGACGAGATCAGCTGGCAACAGCACGCCATCGTTATCGAAACGCATACCCGCGAAAAAGAAACACTGCTGCAAGCCAGCGACAAATATAAAGTGATCTGCGAGCAGCTGGATGAAGCCACTGCAGCCATCAAAGACCAGGAAGAGTCGAAAGCTGACACCCTGCAACAGAAAGGTCACCTGGATAATAAACTGGCAGAAAAACAAAACTATTATGCACAGCTGAAAGTCACCAATACCGACGAAACAGCCCTGCAAAGAGCCATCGACTTCCTCACGGAACTCGCTATCACAGCTCCTGCCACCTCTGCGGCGCAGTTGTACAACTACCGCAAACGTGCTGAAGAAAGCCTGAACGTATCCCTGAAAGAAGCACAGCGCAACAGTTCAGAGAAACAGACGGAGATCACGCGGCTGCTGGCGGCGTTCGTGAATCCGCCTAAATCCATCCACGACACTTTCCCTGACTGGCTCGGCGATGTTACCGACCTGCGTGCTCATGTGGAATACCTGGATGAGTTCATTTCTTTATATGAGCAAATCAAGTACCAGCGCCTGATCGAGCATAAAGAGCGCTTCCGTAAATACATGGATACCAGTATGCTCAATGCCATCACCAACTACCGTGCATGGATATACGGACAGGAAGATGCCATCCGCGAAGTGATGGAAGACCTGAACGAACCGCTGCGTAACATTACCTTCAATAAAAACCCGGATACATATCTCCAGCTGGAATGCAGGCATGTACGTGATGTGGAAATCAGGAACTTTAAAGAGAAGCTGAGCAATGCCGTTCCTGATACGCTGAAATACCAGACAGAAAAAGACACTGCCTATGGCGAACAGCTGTTCCAGAATATACAGGCGCTGATCACAGAGTTACAGCAAAATGAAGCCTGGAGACGTAAAGTGACGGATGTCCGCAACTGGCTTGATTTCGGCGCCAAAGAATACTACATCGCGGATAACAAGGCATTTAAGTATTATGAAGATACAGCCAGTTTGTCTGGTGGAGAGAAGGCCCAGTTTACCTATACGATCTTGGGAGCGGCTATTGCGTACCAGTTTGGTATCAACGAGGCGAACAGGCAGCATAGAAGTTTACGCTTTATTACGGTGGATGAGGCTTTCAGCAAGCTTGACCCGGAGAAGAGCCATTACCTGATGGAATATTGCGGTCAGCTGAACCTGCAGCTGCTGGTAGTAACACCATTGGATAAACTGAATATTGCCGAACCATATATCCACGCCTGTCACTTTGTGGCCAATAAAAACAAACGCGATTCGGTGGTATATAACTTCACGATGGAGGAATACCGCGAGCGTAAAAAAGAGTTCGAATCAATGGCTATGGCCTGATCTGACAATATTTTCAAATAGAAAACGTCTCTACTCTGTAGAGACGTTTTCTATTACAGGCATTATGATTGGATAACATTCATGGCCATCATCTAAAATTTTGGTGCGGCCCCATTCTGCCAGCAGCATAATGAACGGTATCAGTTCCCTGCCGGTGGCTGTCAGGGAATACTCCACTTTCGGCGGTACTTCCAGGTATACACGTCTGGATATCAGGCCGTCTTCTTCCAGCTCCCTTAATACCTGTGTGAGCATTTTAGGGGTGATGCCGGTGAGTCGGCGTCCCAGCTCCCCGTAGCGCTGTGTTCCGCCGGCAAGGTGATATAGCAGCCTCCCTTTGTGCTTTCCTCCGATACGCTGAAAGGCGTAATCTACCGCGCAAATAGTAGTCGGGTTATTATTTTTTTCAGGTTTCTTCATTTTTTGGCATTGATTATCAACAATACTACCTATTAGGTAAGTAGATTCCCAAAAGGTGCATACTTGACTAATGTATGCATACTACTCAATTTTGCCTTATAAAATTACTATTTATGAAAACAATTCAGATAAATCAGTCCGGCATAGATCAACTCACCCTGAATGAAGTTCCTGCACCGGTTCCTGGCGATTACGAAGTATTGATCAAAGTGGAGGCTGCCTCTCTTAATTATTTGGAAACCGCGCTGGTAAAGGGCCAATATAAAGATGTGGCCTTTCCATTTACGCCAGGGGCTGAAGGTGCCGGCGTGGTGGCGGCAACCGGCAGTAAAGTTACTGCCTGGAAGCCCGGCGACCGGGTGACGACCCATTATAACCAGTTGTGGCAGAACGGCCCGATAACACCGGAAGTAAATAAGGTACGCACAGGGGTCAATGCCCCCGGATTGCTATCTGAATATTATGTAATTCCTGAATATGCGCTGGTGCCTACTCCGGCTAACCTTAGCAGCGTGGAAGCTGCTACCTTACCTGTTGCCGCCTTAACTGCATGGAGCGGGTTAATGCAATATGCCGGCATTAAACCTGGAGATACGGTGCTTACACAGGGGACAGGCGGCGTATCGCTGTTTGCCCTGCAAATAGCCCTGATAGCGGGCGCTAAAGTCATCGCTACCACCGGCGATGAAAGTAAAATAACAAAACTGAAAAGTCTCGGAGCTACGGAAGTGATTAACTACCGTCAGCACCCTGAATGGCATGAAGAAGTAAAACGGCTGACGCATGGGAAAGGTGTTCAGGCCACATTGGATGTTGCAGGCAGCAGTACCATCAATCACTCTGTTAAGTCGCTGGCCTATAATGGGTTTGCAGGTCTGGTAGGTTTTATGTCTGGCTTTGCGCTGCCGCTGGATTTTATGACGCTGATGCAGAACTATCCGAGGATACAGGCTTTCTCTGTAGGTAATAAAGAAAATTTCCTGCAAATGGCGAATGCGTTTGAGGTGAATAATGTGAAGCCTGTTATTGATAGTGTATATGATCTGGAAGATATACAAGCTGCATTTTATCATTTAGAGAGTGGGAGGAATTTTGGAAAGATTGTTGTGAAGATTGGATAAGCGCACCACTCATATTTTTTCGGGGGAGGGGTCCCGTCGCCGGCGGCGACGGGACCCCTCCCCCTTACAGCGATGCCGAAGGCATTGCTGTAAGGGGGAGAAAACGACATAACATAAGCTGCTATCCCATAATGTAGCTGCCTGTTTTATATTTTGCTATTGCCTTTGAAATAGGTTAAATTTAGTAAACATGATAAACATCAGTTTCGTGAGTGCAGGGCAGGAATAACTTTGTAAAATATCCGTACAAATTATGCCGTCAGTTGAAATCCTTTCCCGAATTCAGTTCGCCTTTACTGTGGCGTTTCATTACATCTATCCGCCGCTAAGTATAGGGCTGGGAGTATGTTTGGTAATCATGGAAGCACTGTACCTTAAAACAGGCTTACCGGTTTATAAAGATATTACGCGATTCTGGATAAAGATTTTCGCGCTGATATTTGGTATTGGCGTGGCCACCGGTATTGTGATGGAATTCGAGTTTGGCACTAACTGGGCTACTTATTCACATTATGTGGGCGATATCTTCGGTAGTGCGCTTGCGGCGGAAGGCATCTTCGCCTTTGCCATGGAGTCGGCCTTCCTGGGTGTATTGCTTTTCGGATGGAATAAGGTAGGGAAGGGGGTTCACTTCTTTGCTACTATCATGGTGGCGTTAGGGTCTATCTTCTCGGCGCTGTGGATCGTTATCGCCAATTCCTGGCAGCAAACCCCTGCCGGGTTTGTAATTGAAGGCCACGACCTGGCCGCCAGAGCTGTTGTTACAGATTTCTGGGAAATGGTCAACAACCCTTCATCCTGGGACCGTTTTTCACATGTGGTGATAGGCTCCTTCCTCTCCGGATCATTTTTAGTCATTAGCGTAGGTGCTTTTTATATAGTGAAGAACCGGTTCGTTCCACATGCAAAAGCCATGTTTAAAATAGGGCTTGCAGTGGCTACTGTAGCCTCTTTAGCGCAGTTATTCACCGGGCACCGCTCTGCAGAATATGTGAGCAAATACCAACCCGCCAAGCTCGCTGCTATGGAAGGGCATTATGATAGTCTGGCCGTGGCCGACATGTATATCATGGGATGGGTCAATAATAAGGAAGAGAAAACCAGTGGCATCAAAATTCCCGGCGGACTCTCTTTCCTGACCCATGGCAGCTTTAGCGCGCCTGTACAAGGCTTGAGGGCTACTCCTCCGCAAGACAGACCCGGGGCTGTTAATTTCGTATTCCAAACCTATCACTTTATGGTCGCTATCGGCATTACGTTGATAGGGCTTTCACTGCTGGCGGTATTCCTGTTGTGGCGTAAAAAACTCTTCGACAAACGGTGGCTGATGTGGATATTCGTTTTCTCTGTATTGCTGCCACAGATAGCTAACCAGCTGGGATGGTATGCCGCCGAGGTAGGCCGTCAGCCATGGGTGGTATATGGACTGCTACGCACTTCCGACGCACTTTCTAAAAAAGTAACGGCGGATGAAGTCGTGTTTTCGCTCGTACTATTCACGTTCGTCTACCTGTTGCTGTTCACCCTGTTTATCTTCCTGCTGACGCGTAAGATCGCCCATGGTCCTGATGTTACAGCTACTCAGTCCGACGACAGCGACAACCACAATAACGACGATTCTTTCTATACATCTAATGTACCCGCTTAAATAAATCTGCATGGAAACAATACTCGGAATAGATCTTCCAACCTGGTGGTTTCTGGTAATTGGTGGCTTGATCACTGGTTATGGTATGCTGGATGGGTTCGACTTAGGCGCCGGTGCGCTTCACTTGTTTTTTAATAAAGAAGAAAGCCGGCGGCTGGTGCTGAATGCGATCGGCCCGGTATGGGACGGCAACGAGGTATGGCTGGTAATTGCCGGAGGTGCTTTATTTGCGGGCTTCCCGCTGGTATACGGGGTAATATTTTCCACCTTCTACATACCCTTCATGTTATTCCTGGTGGCGTTGATTTTCAGGGCTATTTCCATTGAATTCAGGAGTAAGGAACCCTGGAAATGGTGGCGT
This sequence comes from Chitinophaga sp. Cy-1792, assembly GCF_011752935.1. NCBI lineage: Bacteria > Pseudomonadati > Bacteroidota > Chitinophagia > Chitinophagales > Chitinophagaceae > Chitinophaga > Chitinophaga sp. Cy-1792. The sequence goes on along the minus strand of NZ_VWWO01000001.1, from coordinate 1,212,610 downwards.
AAAATGTGGGATATCAGTTATTGTGTGTCGAGTATATTGATCACCTTCTTACTCGGGTTGGTTTTAGGGAACCTTATTCATGGCCTGCCGATCAACAGTCAGCGGGAATTCACCGGAAATATACTTACCTTCTTCAATCCATATTCATTACTGATAGCCTTTACCACACTGGCTTTGTTCATGTTGCATGGCGCCATTTACCTGGTCATGAAAACTGAGCATCGTTTGTATGCCAAACTAACGGTGCTGGTAAATAATTGCAGTAAGTTTTTCATTCTTTGTTTCATATTAACGTCTATGGCTACACTCATTTATATTCCCCATATGACGCAGGCATTCAAAAATAACCCGGTATTATTTGTGCTGCCGATGATTGCCGTATTTACCCTATTGAATATCAAGCGTAATGTAGATGCCCGCAATTATCTGACGGCCTTTTTGTTCAGTTGTATTATTATGTCGTCGTTGCTGGTATTATTTGCGATAGGATTGTATCCTAACATTGTGATTTCCTCTACAGATCCTGCTAATAGCATCAGTATCTATCAGGCAGCGTCTTCGAATAAATCTCTGAAGATTATGCTACTGATTGCGGCAATAGGAACACCGCTGGTAATATCTTATACGGTATTTGTCTTCTGGACGTTTAGAGGTAAGGTGAAGTTGAATGAGATGAGTTATTAGATATATATTTTTTTATCGAAAGATAAATGATAGCCTGTTGTTTCCTTCAAATAAAAAGCGATGCCTTCGGCATCGCTTTTTATTTGAAAATAGCCCGTCGCCTGCGGCGACGGGCTATTTTCAAATAAATATTATTAGGTGAGAATATAGGGCGGAAGCAGAAAGTGCCTAAAAAAACAGGCCCCCGCAAGAAATTGCAGGGGCTTACCATTTAACCTATATTCTGTACTGTAGCATCGAATTGAAATCTCTTAGAACATCTACTTAATCTCTTGCACTCTATTTCTTTCGCGTTCCAAAAGAGGTGTTATATATAAGAGACTGGGTTAATTGAACGAAGTTTAATCTCCGGTAAAAAAAATTTAAAAAATTTTTTCGGACACCCGACCTTAGTGGTAATTTCCAATCCCCATGAACCGTATAGACAGACTAACAGCCATACTTATCCAACTGCAGGGTAAACGAGTAGTAAAGGCCTCCGAGATATCTGAGCGCTTCGATATCAGCCTGAGAACGGTATACAGAGACGTGAAAGCCTTGCAGGAAGCCGGTGTGCCCATAGGGGCAGAAGCTGGTACCGGTTATTATATAGTAGATGGATATCATTTGCCCCCCGTAATGTTTTCCAAAGAAGAGGCTGCCGCACTCCTGACAGCTGAAAAGCTCATGGAAAAATACAGCGACCACTCCAATGAAAAGCAGTTCGGCTTTGCCATGCAGAAAATCCGGTCCGTACTGAGAGGCAGCGATAAAGACTACCTGGAGTCCCTCGATGATAACATTGCCGTTGTCAGATACCAGCCCATCCATCCGGAAGATAGCAGTAGCTTTCCGAACAAATTTCTCTCAGACCTTCAGCATGCTATTGGAAATCAACATGTTATAAGTTTAGAGTATTTTTCTATTAAAGATGAGGCTGCTACGAAGAGAGATGTAGAACCTATCGGGATATTTCATATGAGCGCCAAATGGCATCTGATAGCCTGGTGCCGGCTGCGCGGCGGTTACCGCGACTTCAGGGCCGACCGTATCCGGAAGCTCCATACAATGGGCGAGCGCTTCGACAGAAGCCACCATGTGACGCTAAAGGACTACCTCGATCGTTATCATAGGAACGACCAGGAGCGGATGCAGGAATTCACCGTGAGGATGCGCAATCAGGTGCTTCGCTTTATTCACGATCAGAAGTACTATTATGGCCTTGTTTCCGAGAAAAACCTGGGGGAAGAAACAGAAATGGTATTTCTCCAGCCTTCTGTCGAGTATATCCGGCGCTGGCTGATCATGTTTGGGAATGATGTCACCATCGTTGCCCCGGAAGAGTTAAAAGCGGGAATGAAAGAGCTGGCGAAAGAGCTACAGGACCATTATCTCACCGAAAAATAAATAAAAAGCGGGCTCATCTACCTAAAAATGCCAAAAAACAGGCATTTATCTCACAAAATCACAAATAATAAAAAGCAGGCTCCTGACATAAGGCTGTCATTTGCCGGTTGTTGTTTTGTATAGAAAAATAAAACCCTGATTTCTTACTAAAACTAACCGCGATGGACAAACTGGATCTTACCAAGGCCTACAGGAGCTACTATACAGCAGGCACATCAGCAGAGCTGGTACATATTGAAGATGCCTTATTTCTTACCATTATTGGTCAGGGCGACCCTGATGGAGCTGTTTTCAGCACCGATGTGGAAGCCTTGTATACCGTTGCGTATGCTATTAAATTCATTAACAAGGCTTTACAAAAGGATTTTGTAGTAAGCAAGCTGGAGGGTAATTGGTGGGTAGATGATAAAAGCGTAGATCCCCTGACGGTACCCCGGCATTTATGGCGTTATCAGCTGATGATACGGGTGCCGGACTATGTAGAAGCGGCGCAGCTGGTGCAGGCAGTTACTACGGCAGAGAAGAAAAAGAACAATTCCCGGTTAAGGGCGGTGGATTTGAAAAATGTGGAAGGGGGCAGGGCGGTACAGGTGCTGCATATCGGGCCGTACAGTGAAGAGCCGGTGAGTCTGGCTAAGATGGAAGCCTATGCGAAGCAGCATTTTCTGCAATATATGGGGCCACATCATGAGCTATATCTTTCTGACCCGCGGAAGATAGTACCGGGGAAACAGAAGACGATATTAAGGCATTTTGTAAGGTAAGATGAATTAATCTTTGGAATCGTCGCCGAGGCCAAGGATCTGAATTGCCTGGGAGGCGGCTATCTGGCTGGCATCTTTTTTATTAAAGGCTTTACCGCTACAGATCAGCTGGCCGTCTACTACGGCGCCTACTGTAAATATGCGTCTGCCGTTATCCATTTGTTCTTCCAGCAGTTCAAATTCGAGGGCTTTGCCGTTTTTATTGGCCCAGCCGTACAATTTGTTTTTGTGGTTCATCTCAACGCTCTCGAGTTGTTCGAGGTCGATGTAGGGCATGATAATGCGGCGATGAACGAACTGTTGGGTTTTATTGTAACCTTTATCGAGGTAAACAGCTCCTACCAGGGCTTCCAGTGTATTTCCGAATATCTGGGAGATTTTGAGGAAGCTGTTATATTTATCGTAGATGGTGAGTTTACGCAGCCCCATTTTGATAGCGATATCATTCAGTTGCTGGCGGTTTACTATTTTAGAGCGCATCTCTGTGAGATATCCTTCTGTTTTGTAGGGATATTTTTTGAAGAGGTAGTCGCCTACGATTGCTCCGAGGATGGCATCGCCGAGGTATTCCAGCCGCTCATTGCTTTCGAGAAATTTCTCTTTGCTGGAGCGGTGGCTCAGGGCTACCTCGTATAGCGCAAAGTTACCGGGCGGGAAGCCCAGTAAGTTATGCAGCTCTTTATACAAGTGCCTTTTTCGAGATACAAGTCGATATAGAAAACCTGGCAGTAAATTCACACAATCAAGATCAAGGAACAAATTTTTTGAAAATAACGGAGGCGTTATGTCCACCGAACCCGAAGGTATTGGACAGACCGGCTCTTACTTCTCTCTGTTGTGCGGTGTTAAAGGTAAAGTTTAATTTAGGATCCAGCTGAGGATCGTCGGTAAAGTGGTTGATGGTTGGAGGCACGATTCCGTTGATAATCGACAGTATCACAGCGATGGACTCTACAGCTCCTGCTGCGCCGAGAAGGTGTCCTGTCATGGATTTGGTGGACGAGATATTAAGATTATATGCGTGTTCACCAAACACGTGCTGGACAGCTTTAATTTCGGCCACATCGCCCAGAGGGGTGGAGGTACCGTGAACGTTGATATAGTCGATATCGCCGGCTTGCATACCTGCATCTAAGAGTGCCTGTGTCATTACGTTACGGGCACCTAAACCTTCAGGATGCGGAGCGGTGATATGGTAAGCATCGGCGGTAGCGGCGCCACCGGCGAGTTCAGCATATATTTTGGCTCCTCTTTCCAACGCGTGATCCAGGGATTCCAGTACCAGTGCACCGGCGCCTTCGCCCATTACGAAGCCATCGCGATCGAGGTCGAAGGGACGGGAGGCAGTTTTAGGATCATCATTTCTTTCGGATAGCGCCTTCATGGCGTTGAAGCCGCCAACACAAGGTTCATTGATGACATTTTCAGAGCCGCCGGTAACTACCACATCCGCTTTACCATAGCGGATATTGTACATTGCTTCAATGATGGCATTGGTAGCGGATGCACAGGCTGAGGCCACAGAAAAGTTTGGCCCTCTGAAGCCGTGGCGTATCGAAATAGAGCCAGCAGCGATATCAGTTATAAGCCTGGTAATGAGGAAAGGGCTGAAACGGGGTGTCCCGTCGCCGGTATAAAATTCTTTCAGCTCGTTACTGTAGTTGATCATACCACCCACACCTGTGCCCCAGATAACACCAACTCTGTCTGGATTGACATTATTAGCATCTATCTTGGCATCAAGTATAGCCTGATCTGCGGATATAACCGCTGTTTGGGTAAAGGGGTCCATTTTACGGGCCTCCTTCTTGTCCAGGTAGTTAGTAGGATCGAAATTCTTCAGTTCGCAAGCAAAACGGGTTTTGAACTTGGAAGCGTCAAATTGCTTGATAAAATCCGCGCCGGATACACCGTTCGTCAATCCGTGCCATGAATCGGCCACAGTATTGCCGAGCGGTGTAAGAGCGCCTAAACCTGTAACGACAACTCGTCTTGGTTGCATTAAAACAATTCTGATTAGTAGGATTATTTTACGTGTTCTTCCAGGTAAGCAACTGCCTGGCCAACAGTAGTAATAGTTTCAGCTTGTTCGTCAGGAATGGAGATGTTGAATTCTTTTTCGAATTCCATGATCAGTTCTACCGTATCCAAAGAGTCAGCGCCTAAGTCGTTGGTGAAGCTGGCTTCAGGAGTTACCTCGGCTTCGTCAACGCCCAATTTGTCAATGATGATCTTTTTAACTCTTGATGCAATGTCTGACATAATTTTAAGTGTTTTTGGTTTAAAACTTGACTGCAAAAATATAATTTTTATTGAATTGCCAACAGGAAGGCCAAATTTTAACTGCTCAAAACCCTCGAAAATCGGAGCAAAGTCAATACAGTGAACACTTTACGGATTTTCTGAATTTAAGATTTAATAATAAAACCATACTAAATTTCCCCGATATTCCTACCACTCATATAATATAATAGGACAAATTTCCATTCAACCGTTTATTTCGCCTTTTATCTAAAGTGTTAACGCTATTTAACAGTAGCCGGTTCCCAACAGCTCTGCCATTTATTAAATTTGTCGGGCTTATAGAGGAAAAAAGCTATCAACGTTAGTAGGTTTTCTAATCAGATAGTGCTGTAGTGCTGTGCTTGTAAAACGATTTAGCCTTTCCTATACGCCGATCATCGAATTTCTAAACGCTTAATATTTAATGGCCAACACCAAACGAACCTTCCACGCTATAGCTGTAGTGGGAATTGCTGGTATCGCCTGTCTTTTTGGTTGCGACAGGGCTGGTAGTAAAAAATCTTCTGAACCCGCCAAGGCCCCTGCCAAACCGCAGGTTGTCATTGATGCATGGATTGTCAAATCATCTGCCATCGACCAGTACATCGATGCCAGTGGTACATTGCAGAGTAATGAGGAAGTAGAGGTAAAACCCGAAATTAACGGACGTATCACACACCTTTATTTTAAAGAAGGTACCAATGTGAAAAAAGGCGACCTGCTGGTAAAAATCTATGATGAAGACCTGAAAGCCCAGCTGCAGAAGCTGAAATTACAGCAACAATTAGCCAAAACTACCCTGGAACGCCAGGAAAATCTCCTGAAAATCAACGGTATCAGCCGCCAGGATGTAGACGTTACCCGTAACCAGGTAAGCGCCTTCGCTGCTGATATGGACTATACACAGACGCAATTACAGAAAACTGAATTACGTGCGCCCTTCAGCGGACGCCTCGGTTTACGGAATGTTTCTGAAGGTGCCATCGTTTCTAACAGCGTGGTAATCACCACCCTGCAACAGATAGACCCGCTGAAAATCGATTTTACCGTGCCTGAGAAATACAGAAATGTCATCAAAAATGGTGATAAACTCCGTTTTACAGTAGCCGGCGACGTTAGTGAGTACCAGGGTAATATCTATGCCATCGATCCTAAAATCGACCTGAACACCCGTACAGTGAAATTACGTGCCATGGTTCCCAATAATAACGGCAACCTGTTCCCGGGCTCCTTCGCGAAAGTTAGAATCAACCTGAAAGATCTTCCCGCAGCTATCATGATTCCGTCCCAGGCCGTTATTCCTGGTACCCGTGATAAGAAAGTTATCGTGGCTGACAGTGGCAAAGCCAAATTTGTGATTGTGGAAACCGGTATCCGCGATGAAAGTAATGTACAGATCACCAACGGCCTCAAACCTGGCGACACTGTCATCACCTCTGGTATCCTCCAGCTGAAACCTGGAATGCCGCTGAAGTATAACAAGATCCAATAATCTGAATAACGTATTATGAGTCTGCCGTCCTTATCTCTTAAACGGCCCGTGCTGGCAATTGTGATGAATATCATTATCGTGATATTCGGTCTTGTGGGCTTTACTTTCCTGGGCGTCAGGGACTTTCCTGCCATCGACCCGCCTATCGTGAACGTACGCACCTCCTATGCAGGTGCCAACTCCGATATTATTGAAACACAGATTACCGAACCGCTGGAAAAACAAATCAACGGTATCGCCGGTATCAAAAATATTTCTTCCAGCTCCAGCCAGGGTAGTAGCAATATTACCGTGGAATTTGAACTGGGACAGGATCTCGAAGGTGCTACCAACGACGTGCGTGATAAAGTTTCTCAGGCACTCCGCAGCTTACCTCCCGATATCGACGCGCCACCTGTAGTATCCAAACAGGACGCCAACTCCGACGCGATCATCTCCATGACCGTACAGAGTAATACCCGTAACCAGCTGGAAGTAACGGAATACGGTACCAACGTACTCCTGGAAAAACTCCAGACCATCCCGGGCGTTTCCCAGATCCAGATATGGGGTGAGAAACGTTACGCCATGCGTATCTGGATGGACCCGTCCAAATTATCTTCCTACAGTCTGACCCCTTCCGACGTGCAGGCCGCCCTGCAACGCGAAAACGTGGAACTGCCTTCCGGTAAGATCGCCGGTAACGCCACCGACTTTACGGTGCGTACCTTCGGCCGACTTGTCAGCGAAGACGATTTCAATAACCTGATTGTGAAAAACGTGAACGGCAGCGAAATCCGTATCCGCGACATCGGTCAGGCCGTGCTGGGACCAGAAAATGAAGAAACGGTGCTGAAAGAATCGGGTATCCCGATGATCGCGCTGGCGCTGATCCCTCAGCCAGGCTCCAACTATGTAGCCATCGCTGATGAGTTCTACAAACGATTTGAACTGCTGAAGAAAGAAATACCGGAAGATTATAAAGTAGATATCGCGATGGACAACACCAAGTTCATCAAGAAATCTATTGAAGAGGTAGAAGAAACGCTGCTTATCGCACTCGTGCTGGTAATCATCATCGTATACCTCTTCTTCCGTGACTGGCTGATGGCCTTCCGTCCGCTGATAGATATTCCGGTGTCCCTCATAGGCGCCTTCTTTATCATGTATGCCTGCGGCTTTACCATCAACATCCTCACCTTGCTGGCGATCGTACTGGCAACGGGACTTGTGGTGGATGACGGTATTGTGGTAACAGAGAATATCTATAAGAAGATTGAAGCGGGTATCCCGCGTATGCGTGCTGCCCGTGAAGGTTCGGAAGAGATCTTCTTTGCGGTTATCGCCACATCGATTACGCTGGCATTCGTATTTCTCCCTATCATATTCTTACAGGGCTTCGTTGGACAGCTGTTCCGTGAGTTCGGTATCGTGGTAGCAGGTGCGGTATTGATTTCCGCATTTGTGTCCCTCACGCTGACGCCTGTACTGAACGTAAAACTGGGCCGTGCCACACATACACACTCCTGGTTCTATACCAAAACAGAACCTTTCTTCCGCGCCATGGAAGATGGATATAAAAAGTCGCTGGATGCGTTTATGCGTTTCCGTTGGACCGCATTTTTGATTGTATTGGTTTGTCTGGGCATGATCTATGGCCTGTTCAAAGTATTGCAGTCGGAGCTGGCTCCGCTGGAAGACCGTGGCCAATTCCGCCTGTCGGTTACCGCGCCGGAAGGAACATCCTACGACTACATGGATAACTATGTGGACAGACTCACGCAGTTCATGGCCGACTCTGTACCGGAGCGTAAGATCGTGCTGAGTGTGACCTCACCTGGATTCAGCGGTGCAGGTGCTGTAAACAGTGCATTCGTGAACGTAATGCTCACCGAGCCAAATGAACGCAGCCGTTCCCAGAAAGAAATCGTGCAGATGGTAAACAGGAATATGAGCCGTTTCCCTACCGGTAAAGTATTTGCCATTGAACAGCAAACCATCCAGGTAGGGCGCCGTGCCGGCTTACCGATCGCATTTGTACTCGAGCATATCAACTTCGACTCCTTATCCCATGTACTTCCAAGGTTTATGGACGAAGTAGGTAACAGCCCGGTATTCCAGGGAACAGACGTAGACCTTAAGTTTAACAAACCGGAATTACGTATACATATCGACCGTAACAAGGCCACACAGCTGGGTGTATCCGTACAGGACATCTCCCAGACCTTACAGCTGGCCCTGAGTAACCTCCGCTATGGCTACTTTATCCGTAATGGTAAACAGTACCAGGTAATGGGGCAGGTGTTCCGCCGCGACCGCGATGACCCTAACGACCTACAGAATCTTTACGTTCGTAACAGCCGTGGGGAAGCTATTCAGCTGGATAACCTGGTGACCATCGAAGAGGAGACCAGTCCGCCGATCATCTACCACTTCAACCGATTCAAGTCTGCGACCATTTCTGCCGGCCTGGCTCCTGGAAAAACCATCGGAGACGGTATTAAAGAAATGTACCGCATTTATGAAAAGCTGAAGAAAGAGAATGTGCTGAACGATAACTACAGCACTGCATTGTCAGGTTCTTCCCGCGACTATGCGGAAAGTGGCTCCAATACCATGTTTGCGTTATCGCTGGCATTGGTACTGATTTACCTGGTATTGGCTGCGCAGTTCGAAAGCTGGATAGATCCGCTGATTATCATGATCACGGTACCACTGGCCTTTGCAGGAGCGTTGTTATCACTGTGGATATTTGGTCAGACATGGAATATCTTCTCTCAGATCGGGGTAATCATGCTGATTGGCCTGGTAACGAAGAACGGTATCCTTATCGTGGAATTTGCCAACCATAAGCGTGAAGAAGGTTTAACGAAATCTGATTCTGTAATCACGGCATCTTCCATGCGTTTGCGTCCGATCCTGATGACGAGTCTGGCAATGGCGCTGGGTGCATTACCTATTGCCATGTCGCTGGGTGCTGCGGCTACCAGCCGTATACCTCTGGGTATTGTAATCGTGGGCGGTATTATCTTCTCCCTGATCCTTACCCTTTATGTAGTTCCTGCGATGTACACTTACCTGAGCCGTAAAAAAGCAGGGAAACCAGCAGAAGAGGAAGAAGAAGAAGAAACAGCGGTGCTGAAAGTACATGCATAATTATTATTAAACAGATTATGAAAAAGTATATCGCTAAAATTTGTTTGTCTGTAATGTGTTTCATGGCTACTATCACGGTAGCCATGGCACAGCAGCAGGTGCTTACACTTGAGCAGGCAATCGATGTGGCATTGAAAAATAACTATAATATTCGTCTGGCGAAGAATACTGCAGAAGTAGCAGCTAACGATTACGCCTATGCGAATTTCGCGTTTGCACCACGGCTGAATGCCACTGCCGGCACCACCTGGAACAGAACTGCCACCAAGCAGGAATTTGCCAACGGCACCAAGCGTGATACCAGCGGCATCAAAGGCACCAACGTTAATGCCAGCGTAAACCTTAACTGGACGCTGTTTGACGGTCTTAAAATGTTTGCCACCAGAGATAAGCTGGACGCTATCCGTTCGCTTGGCGAACTGGCCATCAAAGACCAGATACAGAATAGCATCGCCACCGTTATAGGCGGATACTATAACATCGTACAGGAAAAACAACAGCTGAAAGCATTGGCAGAACAAATGTCTATCTCTGAAGAAAGAGTAAAACTCTCTGACGCCAAGTTTACCACAGGCCTGGGACCTAAAACAGACCTGCTGCAATCCAAGGTAGACCTGAACGCGCAGAAAGCATTATATCTGCGCCAGCTGACTATAATAGAGCAAAGCAAGGCCTTACTGAACCAGCTGATGGCCGTTCCATCAGGCGCTACGCAATATGATGTAATGGATTCTATTCCGGTAAACATGGCTTTGTCGCTGGGAGAATTGCAGGACAATATCTCTAAAAATAACACCAGCATTAAAGTACAACAGCAGAATGTTACCGTTTCTTCACTGGCGGTAAAAGAAAGCAAAGCAGATTACTTCCCGGTAATCTCCTTTAACTCTGCCTATAACTTCAACAAAAATACTTCTAATGCAGCCTCCAATAACTTCAGCCCTAAATTCAACAGGAACGGCGTATTGAACTATGGCTTCACCGCTGCCATTCCGATCTTTAACGGCTTTAATGTTAAAAGGCAGGTACGTAATGCACAGCTCAACCTGGAATATCAGAACATCACATTAGATAATGTGAAATCCCAGATAGACCTCGGACTGGTGAATGCATTCAAAGATTATGAATATTACAAACAGGCGTTCGCGTTAGAAGAAGAAAACCTCGACCTGGCAAAAGAAAATATGATGGTAGCGCTGGAACGCTTTAAGCAAGGGGTTTCTACTACCATTGAAGTAAAACAGGCGCAGCAAAGTCTGGAAGATAGCTATTACAGGTTGATACAGGCGAGATATAATACCAAGCTTGCCGAGACGGAGTTGAGGAGATTGAATAGTTCGATTATACAATAATGTTTTTTTCAGATTATATAAAAATCCCCGATAGCGAGTGCTGTCGGGGATTTTTTATTATGTTTTGTTTTTGCACCCGATACCTTCGGTATCGGGTGGGGGCTGCCCCGCTCCGCGGTGCCGCTATCTCCTGGAAGAGTCGTGATAGTGTCTCCTTCAAAACGCAGGTATTATCACGGCAATCGTATCCATGCCAGGGCCGCAATAATTATTTTTGCTGGTAGCTACCAACTATTTCAATCAATCTATTCGGGTAATTGGTGATAATACCATCTACGCCCAAATCAATCATCTTCTTCATATCATCCACTTCATCAACCGTCCACGGTAATACCTGTACTTTTTTATCATGGGCTTCCTTTACCAGGTCCGCAGTAACCAGCTGAAATGCGGGACTGTAGATATTTGGTGTGAATCCCAGTGTTTTGATATTAGTCTCAAAAGATTCCTTATTAGCAATCAGCCAGGCAGTTTGCTGTTTAGGAAATTTCACGTGCAGCTGCTGCAGGGTGCGTGGATCAAAAGACTGAATCGTTACCCTGCTGGCAATTTTCTTCTTGTTAATGACACCCATTACCAGGTCAACAAAAACATCGGGAGCAGGATTCAGTTTGCCGTCGCCCTGTGCCTCAGACTTGGTTTCTACGTTGTAATAAACCGGTGTGAGGTGATTTAATTTCACGTAATGCTCCACGCTATCAATCAGTTCAGCCAGGAGTGGACGATACGTTTTAAAATTCTGCTGTTCCGGGAAACGGGCATTGTGTTTGGTACCTGCATCGAATTTACGGATGCTATCGTAGGTCATGGAGTAGAGCAGCAGCGTCTTTTGCTCATCCTTTGTAATTTCGGAACCATCAGGCTTAAGCATGAAGGCCGCCGACATAAAGGCATCATGAGACACCACTACTTTATTATCTGCAGTAATGATGCAGTCCAGCTCCAGCGTGCGCGCACCCAGCTTCACCGCATTGATCATGGCAGGAATGGTATTTTCCGGCATCAGGCCCATTCCACCGCGGTGTGCCTGCACATCTAATTTCGTTTGTGCCTGCACGTTACCTGTAAACAATGCAGCGCTTAATAACATAGGAAAAATAGCTTTCATCGTTATATCTGTTCGTTGTTTTAAAAATAGTATCTGCAAAGTAAAACCGAAAGTATCTGGCTAAAAAAGACAGTAGTACTAAGTTAACAATTTAGTAATAAATCCGTTGATGAGCTGGCAATGCTTTTTGCAGAAAGAACTAACGGTACCGGCTATAGCACGATGTCTGTCATTTCTTCGTAAATGCGCTATGACACAGCATTTCTTAACATTCCTGTAACATTCGTATTTTATATTTATACAGCGAAACGCGTCAACTGCGAACTATGTCTGATAGCCCTGTCAAATCCAAATTTGAAAGTCTCTTTGCCAACAACAATGAGAAAATTTACCGGTTTGCCCTGAAGCTCACCGGCGATGCATCGCGGGCACAGGATATAACCCAGCAATGCTTTATCCGCCTGTGGGAGCATATAGATAAGGTTGAAGAAGGACAGGATATATTTCCGTTATTGTTTGTATATGTAAAGCACCTGGTTATCGATGAAGCCCGCAGGCATTATCGGGAGAAGAAGTTAATTGCAGCAGCCACCGAAGAGCAGAAAACACAGCCATCATCGGATGATAACGTAGAAAGATATGTTATCCGTAAAGAGTTTGACCAGCAGATGAACAGCGCCGTACAGCAACTTCCGGAACAACGAAAAAATGTGTATATGCTTAGCCGTTATCATGGCTATAGCAATAAAGAGATTGCGGATAAACTATCTATTTCTGTAGCCACTGTTAAAAACCACCTGGGACTTGCCATGCAGGCCATCAAACAACAGGTGAGTGCCCATTTTGATATAGAAAAATCCCGGTAATTATGCGTACCTACTGTACTTTGTTAGCAGCCGGCCTGACCATTTGTTTCAGCGCCTGCCGACGTGATGCCCCCGTTAGTCCCGCCCCGCCCACAGGACCGGTTACACAAGCCGAAGTCAACACCTGGATATCCGATAGTTTACATCATTTTTATTTGTGGAACCAGCAACTGCCAGCAAAACCGGATACAGGGCTGACTCCACTCAACTTTTTCCTCAGCATGCGCCATGCCGCAGACCCCTTTTCTGTGTTGTATAATCCGGATGATGCCAGCACCTTACAAACATCTTTATACACTAATTTCGGGATAGACATCAGCGTTATTGACTTTCCGGCCTCGCCCAGCGGGGTTATTGCCGTAGTGAAATTAGTTACCCCTAATACATTTGTGGCTACTAAGTTCAGCCGTGGCAGTTATATATCCCGTATCAACAATACTCCCGTTACCGCTGCCAATGCGGCCCAGCTGGTAGCACAAGTATTACAAAACAAGACAGGCTCTTTTACTCCGGCCACCTTTTCAAATGGCGTACTTACAGAAGAAACAGCAGTACAGCTGGATTTCGGCTACCCAAAAGACAAACCCATATATACGGCCACGTTATCATCTGCCAGCAAAAAAATCGGATATCTCTACTACAACTCTTTTAACGACAATTACAATACAGACCTTGTCAACATCTTCCGAAATTATATCTCTACAGGAATAACAGACCTTATACTTGACCTGAGATACAATACCGGTGGCAGTATTGCGGCGGCCGCGCTATTATCGGCACTGATCACTGATGGCATCAATGAGAGCAGTACCTTCATCCAGTTATCAGGGAATAATATACAGGGCAGTTATAAGATGAGTTTCGGAGAAACAATGGCAGTTCCGGAAAGTGGCGTTGCCATTAAGTTTGCTGACATTTCCAATGCACGGCTGCGACTTTCCAGGGTATACATTCTTACTTCTCATCAAACTATTTCAGCGGCTGAACTGACTGTTAATAACCTCAAGCCCTATACGAAAGTGATACAGATTGGCGCTGCCACCTATGGCAAAGACAAAGGCGCCGTTATTGTAAGAGACCAGCGGAACCCTAAGCGGATCGTCTGGGTGATGCAACCCATTACTTACCTGCTTAGCAATGCCAGTGGTCAGGGTGGCTATACTGGCGGTCTTACGCCGGATTATACTGTCGATGAGATGAGTAAACAGCCCCTGGCAGAACTGGGTGATCCTGCTGATCCATTGATTGCAAAAGCAATAGCTTTAATTACCGGCAACGGAAGGGCCACCACCAGTGAAAACCTTGTAGCTACGTACTTCCAGGCGCCGGCAATTGCTAATGAGGTGATCATTCCACACAAAAAATAAAGCCATTCCTGATAGGAATGGCCTGGGACAGCAAACATATATTACACACAAAATTCTTTCTATAACATTGTCTGTGTTGTTTTTATTGTTCCATTGGTATCTGCAATAGTTGCAAAGTAGATGCCAGCATATATTACATTCGCGAAAATGAACATATAAGGCGTACGTGGCAGTGGGATCACTTGCCCGGTGGCAGGATCTTTTAAAATACCCACCCATTGATATTGCTTGCCCGTAGCATCTTTAAAGGGTAATGTCAATGTGATGGGATATAATTTTTTATTACTGAGACCTTTCAGCAACACAAAATCAGTGGTTATATTACCAGGCACTTTTAAAGAGGCTATCTGCAGGTCGATGACGTCGTATTTATAGTAAGTACTGAGGTTCAGATAGATCTGAAAGGTCAGCGAATCAGGGCTGACAGTGGTAGCAGGCATGAAACCGCTCATCCCCAGCGTGCTGCTGGCCATGATACGGAATTCCTGTTTAGTATTAGGCAGGATAGTAATGGTAGTATCAACAATCAGAGAATCGGTACCAGCCTTATAGAAACCCAGTTTCCCAGGTGTGTTGCTGGCTTCTTTCATAAATCCTTTGTAGGAGTCTGTCAGTGCTGAATCCATCAGCTGTCCGTTCCATTTCACACTGATAGCGGGCGTTCCTGGCAATGCCATAGATCTATACGACACCTGTCCATAATACACTTCTTCAGGTGAAGCGCCTTTGCGACAAGCTACAAAGGAGAAAACTAAGAGTGCAGCGATTACTAATTGTTGAATACGCATATAAAAATTCATTTGAAAAATAGGGGCCGGCAATTGCTTACCGGCTCCCTGGTAGTTTTAAACAAAAAATTAGAATCTTGACCAACCATCAGCCCAATTAGCATCGTTCGCAAATGCACCCGCACCAGCAGCTGCAGAAGAGAAAGTAGGTTGATAGTTAGATGGAGCATAAGGCACGCGAACAAATGGGAAGTTCAGCTCAGCCAATGCATTAGGATTTGTACTAGCATCTTTCAGGTTAGATGAGCAACCAACGCTCCAGGTAGTAGATGTCCATACACCAGACAGCTCGTAAGCGTTAGGGTAAGTATAGGCATGTACGTAGTTGTTGCAGAATACATCTTTACCAGCATTGTATTTGTTATATGTGCCAGTACCATCCAGAGAAATACCTACGTTGAAACCAAGGAAGATAGAGTTGGTGATTTCAAACTCAGAATTTCTTCTCAGGTGAGCAGCGCGGCCGTATTTACCAGTACCAGAAGGCTGGCCATTGGAGATGTTAGCTTTAGCAGCAGTAGGCAGACCAATGATGGTGATGAAGTCATATTTAGGACGGGTGATAGGCAGGTTGTTAGAACCACTTGCATCGTTATCACTTTCAAAACCGTTAGATTGGCTAAGGTCTGCACGGGTTGTATCAGACATACCGATTGATTCAGTGATAGAACCAGTGTAACCATTATCGGTATCAAACATATCATCCAATGCATCTACTGCGATCAGGTGAGAAGCGTTTACAGTACCTCCGAAGAATTCGAAAGCATCATCGTTGGATTTGTATACTTCGATGTAGTCCAGAACAGTACCAGAACCAACGCCACCCAGGGTCAGACCGTTGATTTCGTTGTTAGCAGACAATGGATAACCAGCGTATTCGATACGAACATATTTCAGGATACCAGAGTTGTCGTTATCGATTTTTTCGGAAGGATCGCCATACTGAGCATTGGCCAGTGGCGTACCAGGGATACCTTCGATCGTAGCGATAGAAGGCCAGTTAGTAGTAGCACGGCCCAGGATGATCACACCTGCCCAGTCACCAGATATAGGTGTAGAGCTGGCAGAGGTGAATACAATAGGGGATGTAGCAGTACCTTGCGCAATGATTTTAGAACCACGGGTGACAATCAGACCACCGCCTGGGTTACCGCCAGTAGTATGGTCGCCGAGTTCACCCAGGAGGGTAGTACCAGCCTGGATAGTCAGTTTAGCACCGTTAGATACATAAACCAGACCACTCAGGGTATAGGTTTTGGAGGCTGTCAGGTACAGGTCTGAAGTGATTACGCCTGTGATAGTGCTATCAGAAGCGAGGGTACCTGCCAGTACCGGACGATTGTTACCGGCATCTTTCTTACAGGAAGTTGCCAGGAACATACCAGCGAGGGTCATTGCTGATAATGTTGCAAATAAGGTCTTTTTGTTCATGGATTTTGTCTTTTGAGAGTTTTCTTTTGTTTAGATACTTACCTGATCAGGGTGCTGTATTACGCGTAAATTATTTTGAGTAAAATCAGAATTTATAGGTAAGCGTAGCGCTATAAGTACGTCCCGGAGCCAGTCGGTAGTTAATCAAATCACGGGACGACTGGTATTCCATTTCAGATTTAGAAGGATTTTTAGGAATTACTCCCTGAAACATATTCTGATATACTACACTATAACTATTAAGGATATTAGCCATGCTCAGTTTAATTTCCATTCTATTGCGAAGTAGTTTTCCTGAAATCTGTGCATCGAGTGATTTCAGCGGTTGTTCTATGAAAGAGTTCTGCCAGGTATCTACCGGACGGAATACCCTGTTGGTAACGAAGTTGTAGTTCATACTGGCAGTGAATACCGGCAGATCATAGTAGATACCTGCATTCATCATATAGTTGCTTGCTCCTGACTGCGGACGGTGTTCATATGCACCCACTTTTTCCATTACACGTAACCTGGTATCATCATTTTCATCACGGATAATAGTAGTAGATAATGGTTTCACCCATGCATCGAGGTAGGTAAAATTGCCATACAGGGTGAAATTGCGCAGTACAGGCACATTGGTGAAAGCAAACGACTTACGCACTTCTACCTCTAAACCATAGTTATCAGCAGATTTATTATTTTTCAGATTAAAAATTCTATTGCTACCCTGTTGATAGATCTCCATTGGATATTCCAGCTTCTTCATAAAAACAGAAGCGGACACAATATCTCCAGGGGAAGGATACCATTCATACCTGAAATCATAATGTTTGATGGTGGTAGAGCGGATAGGGTCCAGTGCTAAATATTCCCCTCCCAGCTCGTAATCATATTCCCTGAAATAAGACAGTTCTCGTAAATCAGGCCTGATAATGCTTTCAGCATATGCTAACCGGAGATTCATGGCCGGAGTCAGACTATAGGTAAGATTTGCAGATGGAAAGAAGCGCAGACCAGGCTCTCTGTTTAATACTTCACTGGCATCAAGCTTCTTATTACCATTATTAGCAGGATTTATAGCTCTCTCCAATACAGCATTCACATCGTTGAGGTTATAGTTTTCTGCTCTCACACCCCATACCAGTCTGAATTTTCCCCATTTATTATCCAGCATGGCATATACTGCATTCAGCGAAACATTTGCCTTGAAATCGTCGCGGTCTCCGTCCAGTTGGGCTACCTGACCCGAGTCTTTGAAATATTTTGACAGCGGCTGTGGTACACCGTAAGATTGTTGTGCAGTGGACGTATTGGCAACGAAAAAGTACCTATCCTTATTCCAGCCGCTATAGCCAATTTTAGCGGTATTGGCGAGTGGGCCTAGTTTAAACGGAGCAGAAAGCGCCATATCCCAGCTGAGATTCTTTTCTTTAGCACGGCTCCACCAGCGAAGTACACCAGATCGTCCGTTAGGAAAATAATTGGAGATACTTATATCATTCAGGTCTGCATTTTTATTAGGGTAATATTCAGCAATCAGCATATGGTTATCAGGCCGTATTTTGTCCATAGTCATGTAATTAGCCTGCCATTTGAGTTTAATGCCTTTGTTACCAAAGAGATGTTCCCCTTTTAACTGGTGCTGCAGAATTTTACTTTGCGTAGTGATATCCTGGAGCTGCATGCTTTTAGGTCCGCTTGCGTCATGGTAGCCTTTTCCCACGGTCAGTTGCTGGTCCAGCACCTGTAAGAATAAGCCATTATAGCTGATTTTATTACGTTCATTTCTGTACCCTACTCCCCATAAACCATTGATATTACTGGTAAATCCGTACCGCTGACCATGAAAGATGGTACTATCCGGCTCCTCAGTATATGGTCGTGGTTCAAAACCATCGCGGCCGGAAATAACATCCTGTGTGGCAAAAGTATTTCTGTAACCAAGGGAAGCTACAAATCCGAAGTGCCTGTTCAGTACTTTACCTCCGGAGATCTGGAAGTTTGGTGATACCGGCGCTTTGAGGTCGGTTAAGATCCAGTTATTGTTAAACATGGATTTATCCTTAGGCCAGGCAGCAGCAGCGTCAGCCAGTTCTTTATTAGAACTCCAATCGGTGCGGCCATACCATTTCCTGTGATCGGAAATTTGTCCGCTATATTCTTTTCCTTCCAGTGGCAGCGAGAGGAATTGCTTACCGGTGGTTTTGTCGTTGTAACTGGCTCCCACAGCGATGTTAAAGAAGCTTTCCGTTGGGATATCGATGGTATTTACCTCCACCAGACCGCCACCGAATTCGGCGCTACGGTCCGGTGTAAGGGTTTTCACCACCGTCACATTTTCTATAAGGTTTGCAGGGATAATATCGTAGTTGAAATTCTTTCTGTTTAATTCCGTGCTGGGCATGATCTGGCCGTTTAATACTGCCAGGTTATATCTTTCGCTCAATCCTCTTACTACAACATACTTATTTTCCATAGTAGATAATCCGGATACACGCTTCAGCACTTCTCCCACATTCTTATCAGGTGTGCGGCCGATCTGCGCGGCGCTGATACCATCCGTAATGCCCGCGCTGTTTTTCTGCAAGGCATAGAGGCCTTCCACAGAAGCACGTTTATACGTTCCCGTTACTGTCACTTCTTTTAGCTTAGCACCATTATTTTTCAGGACAACATTCAGCGGGGTGGTACCTTTGGGGGCAACCACCACATCTGTTATTTTGCGGGAATCGTAGGAGATGAATGAAAAGGTGAGGGTATAGGAACCCGGCGCCAACGGCAGATCGAAAGAACCGTCGACGTTGGTAACGGTGCCGGCTCCATTACTTACCAATATAGTTACACCAGGAATAGGGTCATTTTTACTGTCTACCACTTTACCGGTTACACGGCCATCGGCGCGACTGGCAGGCTTTTCCGCACGACCTTTACGCAGGGCAATCGTGTTGCTGGTAGTCAGTTCTATATCAATAGGCGCATTATAATCGAGGTATTCGAGTACTGCAGTAAGCGGGGCCGCATTAAACTTCACAGCGCCTACCGTACAATGTTGTAAATATTCAGGATCGTATACAAAAGTATAGGGTGTTTGTTTTTGCAGTGATTTCACTATTTCCACCGCATTAGACTTTTCAAACTGAAGGGATACTTTGTCATGCAGTCCTTTGTAAGACTGGGCGTACAGATGATTGGCTGATACCGTCAGCATCAACAGGGATACCAATTTCACGGGCATACGATTCCCTGTACAAAATCCTCGTAAAGATTTTTGCATACTTATTAACTTATTAAGAAATGATTAGTTTACTTTTTTCCGGCCACCAGGTATGTGCTATCGTTTACACGCGTACAGGATAAGTTATGCACATAGGCCAGTGAGTGGAGAATGTCTTTCACAGGCATTCTGGCACTGAATTCACCTGATATCTTTTTGTTTGCCAGTTGTTTATCCTGCAGTACAATTTTAAGGCCTTCACGTTGCTGCAGGCGGGTCAGCACGTCAGCCAGCGTGGTTTTATTAAAAATGATTTTGTTGTTCTTCCAGTCTAACAGTTCGTTACTATCGAAATGCGCCGTAACAGGAGGGGTATCTTCTTTACTGGTAAGCATTTCGCCAGGTTGCAATATTTTTGAGTACCCACTATTACCGGTAACTGCTACTTTACCTTCTATCAGGCTCACCTGGATACCGCCATCAGCGCGGTTATCTGTGGATATCTGGAAGGTTGTTCCCAGCACGGTGGTTGTCAGGTGCCTGGTATGTACATTAAAGGGCTGTTTAGGGTTGGTTACCACTTTAAACAGTGCCACGCCTTGCAGCCAGAGGTTACGGCCATTTTTGTTATAATCATTCGCATAGCCCAGCATACTATGAGCGTTTAGCCATACCTGTGAGCCATCGGGGAGATTGTAAATCTGTACGTTGCCGGTATTATTGAAGATGGTATCGATTTGTTGTGCCATCGGTCTGGCAGGTTCATATTTGTAGATGCCTGCCAGGAGGATGATACCTGTAGCCACCGCGGCGGCAACGCCGTACCATAATTTATGTATGCGGGATTTAGGTTTATTAGCCTGAATATAGGTCTGCTGCAACATATTATCCAGCATAGGGGTTGCTTCCTGCTGCAGGTATTCCTCTACGAGCATCTGTTCCTGTTCGGAGCAGTTACCCTGGAAGTACCTTTCTAATATGTCGCGATTCATTTGCATACATAGAGAGTACGCTTCAAAAAAGAAGGAGGACTAATGGGAAAGCTGGAGTTAACAATTTGGTAATACCAGGAGGATTAGCCCTTAAGCTTTTTCTCGTCGGTGGTGCGGTAGATGGCGCGCTTTACCTTACCAGTGGCGTTGATGCGGAAATCGAGGATACCATCACCATCGAAGTCGCCAAGATCAGCCTGGGTGAGGGGTTCGGCTGTCTGGAAGTCGTAGGTATGTACCAGGTTACCTTTAGGGTCCAGTTGCAGGAGGAGATATTCACATCCGTTGTTGCCACTGAAAGAAACCAGGTCCAGCTCCAGGAGGAGGTACTTATCACTGCCAAGACTAAACGAAGTTAACTCGGTAGGAAGCAGGATAACACTTTGCTGAATAGGCTTAGGAAGGGCAATTTGTTTTCCGTTATAAAGGAGAACAGGTTTTGTATCAGCGAGCGACTTGAAGTTCTTCAGCATTTTCGGTTTGGCGGTCTTATCGATCAAAGAGACTTCTGTAAGACTGTAGTAACCGAGTTTCGCCGCAGAACTTTCCAGGAACACGATATCATCATCGTCCGATTCAACTTTGGCAATCTGTGAGGAAACTTTAGTGTAATTGGAGATTTGAGTTTTAAAGGGAGAATTAACCTTTGTTTGGGCATGGCAGCCGTGGCAGCCGCTGACAAGGCTGGTTAAAGCCAGCAGGGCAATAGGGAAGGAGCGTTTCATGGCGTATAGGTGTATTTAGGGTACAAAGATGTTAAAAATCCGACAATAATTTTGGCGTTAAAACAGGAAATCTATTCAAAAAAATAAAGCGGTTAGATATAATTTAATTCCTATAATGCACTCAATCTTCTCATCTTACTAAGTAGTTTCCAAACCAGATGTAGTTCTTTCTGAGGTAGCCTGCCCTCCAATTCACTTTTTCTTAAATAACTGATAACCTGAGGTGACAATAAGAGCTGCAATTGCTCATCTAAAAGTAGATTACAAGCCAGACTTACCCAATATCCTGATTTCATATGTGTAAATAAGAAGAGCACTAATTCATTAAAAGGAATTATATCTTCTATTCTATAGTTACTGTCACAGATATTCCTTTTCAAATCAGTCACCGGTAGCTCCAACTGCGGCAGCAGGCGCATAAGCGATTCGGGCTCTATTATTGGTTCAAAATATTCTGCTTGTTTCAGATAAAGGTGATCATCTGTATGAAGATATATTTGAGTCGATTTTACTCCGGTATAGATAAGCGTTCCTGTCATAGTCGTTGTTATTACCACCAGCGATCAACATCCTTCATCCAGTTATAAATACGGGCAAGCATATCTTCATCAATTTTAGTTTCTACATGCCAGGAAGCCTTTCCATCTCTCAGCGTTTTCCGGAAATAATTATCCGGCAATAAATAAGCCTTTTAGTCTGAATGTCCCATTGGCTAACTTCTTAAATTCCAATTTCAAAGACGATTCGCCATCCAACTCACCCTCATTATTAAAATACTTGCTAATCAGTATAATATCGTACCCCTCTTTTACCACGGTACTTTTTTTGAAGAAGGAATCAAACCAGTGTTTTTTATTGATTTGCAGCAGCTTGCTTTTGAGTGTAGCAGCATCTTTAACGTTACGATCTGCATTATTACCAGTGCAATTTAAGTCAAAGGGATAAGCACAGTACATTACCAAAGAATCAATATTCTTTGTTTTCAAATAGGATACTATTTGTTCTCTGGTTTGGCCGTAGCTGTAGCTGGACACCAGGCTTAGCAGCAACAGGATAATAAAGGCTGAAAATTTATTTTTCATGATATTAACTGGTTATTATTAACAATTAATTTATTAAGATCTCTTATGGCATATTTTTTCAACGTAGCTATCACCTGACCCGCTTTTATCCAAAAGGTTTCTCCCCAGCCATCCGAGTGAAACGTATCACTTATTTTTAGATAATCCACGTTATCAATATCATACACGAAGAGTGGTATTTCAGGGTTGGATGTCAGCGACTGAAGTAAAGTTTTCAACTGAACAATAGTCGGGCTCCAGGAAGCGAAAAGAAACACAATTGCTTTCTCCTGAGTCACTGCTGAAATAGTATAGTTATTTACTGATGTAGATGGATGTGCCGCACACCATGTCTCCAATTCTTTTTGCATATTAATTCAGTTACGGATCTGCAATCTCAAGATTACCAGGATATATTTCATTATCCAATACTTCTTATTTCCGGGAAACAAAACAACTCCTTATCTGTATCAAATGTTAAATTATCCAGTGAGATCCCTGCAGCTTCAGCGAAAGCCTGAAGGCAGGCAAAGAGAACAATTAAGTTATTGGTATCAACAGGATACCACAGGATTTCATAAACTACAATCTTTACACTTCCTGTTTTCAGTCTTCTAAAATAATCATAAAATATTGCTCCTGCAGATTTGCACATGAGCTCCCATTCGGGACAATGACACGCTATATCAATAGCTATTTTATCATCGGCAGCAACTTCTAAGTCGAATACAATTTCTGCATAACATCCTCTGTTTTTAACTTGCCTTCGAAATATATGTCTCCTCATCATTCAATTAATAATTTAAAATCACCTCTTTAACCCGAAGACTGTCAGTATCTCCCAAACCTCCTAACGGCATAGTACTTAACGCTACCAGCTGGCCATTTTCAGCCTTCATATAACACGCTCCGTCCTGGTTCAATACGGAGATAGCATATACTTTATTGGCTGCAACATCGAAGATAAACGCATTCACTATATGACTAAAAGAAGAGAATCCGGCATCGCTGGCATATCCTTCTACATAATAAAAATCTTTACCATCTACCTTATATAAAATTAAAGAAGGAAAATCTTTGAAATCAAAACCAGCATGCCTGATTGGTTGACCATCTTCACCTTTGGAAGTCATCAGGTGGCCATTGTAATAGAATGCAGTCTGTTCTGTGCCACTTTTAGCAGGAACATGGCTTTCCAGTCGGAACTGGTGATCAGGAATATCAAAGGTAGTTATAGTCGACGTAACGCCATTTTTAATGACCTCCCGGGCGCTTACTTTGGCCGCAATAAGCTTTCCGAAACTCGAATCGTAATGAAAGGTATTTTTTACGTAGTCCTCTAATTTATCGGAGCTAATAGCTATTTCACCCTCCTTCAAGGCTTCAGGATCATTATCTGATGGTATGTTTGTTATTGAGACCGAATCAACCACGGCACGCCCGGACGGGTTTACGGTTACGGAGTCTATCAGCGGCTTATCAGACTGTTTGGGCTTATGATTACCACAGCTGTAGCAGCATAGCAGCAAGACTATAGGAAGATATTTCATGTGGTATAGGTATATTAAGCTATAAAGATAAGTATCAGATCACCATTCCAAAATCAGCTAAGTAAGTATTTTAGCCAGTTTCAAGTTTTTCTATGCTATCAGTTAAGATACTCATTTACTTCAAGGAACTACAGCAACCCTTTCTCAATTTCAGTTTATAAGACCGTACTTTTAGAACATATTTATACTCCCTGAAAGGATAAATTTTTAAGTCTCCGCTAAACGTTTCTGTATAACAGATTGCGCAAGGCCCAATTGTACTATCCAGTTTATACTCAGCCTTATCATCATCGAATTCAATGTAAATATCCTTATGAAGTAATTCTACCGGCAAGCCCTTTCCTTTCACAATCTTTGATACACTCCATTTGGGAACACAATCGCAGGCATAAGCAACATAGCTGGTATTAATAACAACGTGCTTATGCACTATCCTGAAATGTTTTATCCCAACAAAAGCCGCTATCAGCAATATTTTCAAGGATATCGCAACAAACATCACTCTGGCCAGCAGGGACATTTTTCTAAAAATTGCGGGCATTATCATCATCTTTTCTGAATACTTACATGTACAGTGTAGTAGCTATTTTGCTCGGTCCATATAGCCGTACACACGCCATCAGCATTTGATTTATAACGACCAGCTTTCATTTTCCTGATTAAGGGCGTCTCATGTATAATGTCATCCATATCGAGGGCTGAAGCTTTTCGGTTAAACAGGTAGATAAGGCTAATGCTTCCCAATCTTTTACTTTTCGCTCCATAATTCAGATACAACGTACATGATTCATAATTCCGGGTACTTCTGATGGCTATAGGCCTGAAAGATGTCCAATACACAATCGTATCTTTTGTATTACAGTCCGGACAAACATCTAATTCGAGCTTCTGACTTGTTTCACTCAGCTTCTCGCCTGGTGTGAAACTTAGTTCACGAAAATGAAAGGGTTTAGGCTTAGGTTTACAGGAAGTATATAAAAGTATAAAAAACAGGAATAGCAGATAATTAAATTTCATCAGATAAATTTACAGTAGTTGGCAGATCAGTTCATTATCCTAATTTATGAACATTAAAATATTCAACTTCGGCATATTGCTTTTTACATGTGCCTCCTCCTTCTTATCAACAATATTTAAATGGCCAGAGCGTTGCATCTTACCAACATGTACTGCCTGATGTGTAACCGAACACCATACCAACCCATGCACCATAAAGTTATCATGATCGTATTCAAAAAATACAGACTCCATCACACCATCTGCTGCAAAAGGAGAGGGGATAGGATTTTCGCCATCCAATACCCTAAGGGTAAGTTGTAACCAGCCGTTCATCTTGGCTTTACTGTTCTTCATGGTAGGGATATCTACTTCTTTTTATTAAACCAGTGTAATAGCCTAAAGATAAAAAAGCAGACCAATATTATTTAATAATACAGATCTGCTTTTTATTTATTATAAATGCTACTTCTACTCACAACAATAGCTATTTTTCGCCGTGTGTTAATAGTCCTACTACTTCTGCCACTTGCATCTGTCCCCCCAATTCTGGAAGGATTAAATCAATTTCAATAGTCAACAGAATTGCCAACAGATATTTTTCGGTTAATTATTATATACTACTAAATCCGCAGAAATGGTAATACCCTCACTTACTTCGCATTTTACAATAACAAAAATAGATTTTGCTATTGTAAAAGAGACAATAGGGAAGAAAGTAACTTACAATATTGTTAACAAAAAAAGCTTTGTGAGTACTGTACCGAAATATCGATACAATACTTACAAAGCCTTGGGGATTCTCAAGTAGAAAAATTATTCTCCAATTAAATCCTGAATTTTTTTAAATGCAGCGGTATCCTGGAGAACAAATTCCCTCACTTTAAGAGAATCGAGTGATCTTATAAACCCACTACCTTTCTTATATCTTCGCATATTTACTTTCTGAAAATATTCATTTCCTAAATACACACAATTAATTTTATTCAAATTAATTCCGGGTGATTTTACAGACAAAATAAGTAAAGAATCGTTTGCCTTGTCAACGTTAACTAATATTACTTTTTTATAATACCATCTACTTTTACCCATAGAATCAAATGTAATAAAAACAGGTATCGGTTTAATTACATAGTTAATTTGGGTACTTAATGAGCCTGTAACTTGCGCACTTATTGATCCTGCTCTAAGCACTAGTATTGATATAATTAGAAAAAAATATTTCATTGTTTTCATAATTCTATTTTATGGAATTGTGATAGCACCTTTTGAAGCGTCTGCTGCTCTTCCATCACGTACACCTGAATATTCTGCAGAGTAATTAAGGTAGGTCGCAGCACTATTTCCATTTGCATTTTTCTCACCGTTAGCATCTACTGATATAGTTACCGACCTTATAGGCAACTGAAATTTAGCCGCAATTTTTGCCCTAACTTGCTCCCATTCACTTCTTCTATCATTATTACCTATTATTAGTTTAATTCTATCAACAAATGCCACATTGAGCCCTGATTTCGTCATGAATTGTCTGACATCTCCATTAATAGACCCAGCTACGAAATCCACAACAGTATTCTGATTTAGCGCGCCTTTTCCTTTCCCTACACTACCATTAGCTGATAACTCTGCTCCAGCGAAATTAGCCCCAGTGAAATCATTTTGTTTGGTAACAACTGCCTGATTTCTAAAGGATCGATCTCCATATATATATTCATGGGTATCGGGAGAAGACTTATCCACAGCTCCATCCCATTTTCTGTTCCCATAATCAGCCCCTACAGCGAGCGTCTCATCGGCCAAACCATCAGGAAAGTCTTTATTATCCCCATCTTTTATATGGACACCACCAGTATACACGGTCATTTCTTGCTGGCTCAAATTACCATCTCGCGAGGTTATCTGAAGGCCATCTGGTTTATCTTTAAAATACAATATATCTTTTTTTGTAACAGGCGCGGATGAACCACGTTCTTTAACCATTAAATCTACCAGTGCATGTGTTTTAATTACTGAAATTGTTGAAATCCGCATCGCGGTAATCCGACCAAATCGATCAAAATCATTTTGGATTAAATATTTCTCTAATCCATCTAAATCAATTGCTCTGATGATGTCATTTTCGGCAAATGCATAGGTCGAGTTCCATGGATATTCTTTCGCCAATGGATCCACACTCAAGAACCTCCCCACCCTCGGATCATAAATCCTCATTCCATAATCCTGCTGATTCCCTTCACCTTTCACCTCATTATCATTCTCCTTACCATTAAACCCATACCTATACACTCCGGCTCCATCCATTCACTGAACTTCCGCCACTGCCACCGGCATAAGTCCCATCAGCATTGTAGGCTGTAAAATCATCACCATCGGCTGAAATAAATCCAGGATATATATCTATCGATCCTGATGCTACATACTCTTTTGGCTGATTGTTAGCCTTGCCGCTAAGTTCCAGCGATTGCGGAACATAACAACTGTTAACGTTATCAGACTTGTTTACCCAGCCTCCCGATGTGGATTTACCATTACTGTCAGGCATCAACGAACCAAATTGATAGTAATCCTGTGTGGAGGATAGTATTGGATTATAGTGATCTATACTGGTTCCGGTTAAAGAAACAGGACGTTTACGATCTGAAATTGTTGCCAGAACACTGCCAGGTGATTACTTAATTCAAAGACCTTATTACCGTTTATATACAGAGCTCTGCATAAATAAAAACAAGCCGGTCATTAAATTTTGACCAGCTTATTTTACTAACATCATTAATATTCCTTATTTCTGATTTTCTCCAATACCTTATCTAGCAATGAGTAATTATATGGAGTTATTTTAGCATCATTAATAAGCGTACCAATAGAATAGTTATCAACATCTTCGAATTTGGTTCTTTGTTTTATCGTAAATAGCACTGTCTTCCAAATCCGCTATCGTTCAATGGTTTACCTGAAATACGTTTTATAGAATCATTAACAGGAAAATCATAAATATAATATTCATAACTATTCCATCCATTCTGATAGCACTTCATTATCACAGGTTTTCCAAAGCCATAATATTGTCTCAATATCACCAAATACAATTTTTGCATTAAATCATAAATCTCAACCATTTCTCTGTTTTTCAGATTTAATACTTTATTACAACCTTCGCTATCTTCTCTTACAGTCTTTACATCAATATGAATTGAAATCTTATTGGCATCAGATCCAGTATCAATTCTTAATTCATCTTGGTTATCAATTCTAAATTCTATAATTCTTCCTTTTGAAATCGTTTTAAATCTTTCGTAAGTATATGCAAACTGGTTTTCATTATTTCGAAAATGGCTTAATAGACGATCTACATCAAACGACTTCCGTTGATGTTTCATATAACACACAAAAGATATTATTAATAAAACAATACCAAATGCTATGAATAAGTATTTCTTAATAGTTATCATGATAATATTTAAATCCCATTTTTATCCAATAATGATCCTGAGGATTGTCTCCATATGGTGGAAGTAATTTATAATATTCAAATGTCCCTCCATCAGTATTTGGAATAGCTACGCGAACCTTTAACACTGGCCTCCAACTTTCTGGCACTAATGGGGAAGACTTCTTACCTGCTTTAAAATCGTCTTCCCATTTTCCCATTTCTATTTCACCAGCTTTTTTAAGCATAAACGTTTCAGGAAACCAATTAAACTTATCTCCAACAAATCCAAAATGCATATTATTTAAATCCTCAGCCCTAGGGCATTCACCTTTATATTGGTAGTCTAGGAATTCAAACCTTGTCTCGCCTAAATCACCAATACCTTTATCTTTATCTTTTCGTTCAAAAGCAACTCCCAATATATGATTCGTCATTCGCTGTACCTCCTTATCAGGATCCTCATTATGACCACTGCGATATTTATAATCCCATTTCCCATATTGACGAACATAATTCTTAAATGTCGTCGGTAATACTATTGTCCATTTGGTCTCCGATCCATTATCTTCTAACAAATTTTTAAACCAAACATTTGCATTAATAGTTCCTCCCAAGGAACCTATAGGTGTAAGTTTACCTTTATCAAGCATAAAAGCTCTCAGATCTTTATCATTTCGATCGTAATGAATTGCATAACCTCTATTATCCCATACACTACTATCGCCCAAAGCATCACTCAGTAATACAGGATTATTATTGAATGTAGAATATTGGCTTAATGAAATATTCGGTTTCGGATCTCTATTCCATCTCCTTCCTATCCTCGGATCATACTCCCAGAACTGAGCCGTGTAACTATTTCCGTCACCCTTGATCTCATCACTCTTCTCCTGCCCATTAAACCCATAACGGTATTTTCCGGTATTATACGTCCTACCCGGCATCTGCATACCAAATGGATAGTAATCACCAGCTGAAAGCAATACCGCCTCAAATCCAGACACCGCATTATTATCGACCTTCTGCTTTTTCCAATCTGCAACAGTAGCAATTACGTTACCAAGGTGATTACTAATCTCATAGTACCTGTTTCCTCTCTGGAAGCCAGACGTGGTAGCCTCACCCAAACCTGGCATATTGACCAGCAACTGAGACACCGGACTTTCCACATTCACTACTTCTTCCATAACGCCCAGCCTGGAGACACCAAACATGTATGCTTCCGTTCTGGTCAGATTTCCATTATTGATGCTCGGATCACCTTTCACATATACCCCCATTACATTTCCACTTCCATCACGAACATACCATGTACTTACATCACCTACCTGCTTGGATATTCGGTTACCAGCTACATCATAAAAATATGAAATATCAGGTTTACCAGAGCGTTTAATCCGATCTATTTTTCCGTAACTATTCCACTCAATGGTAGTACCGGCCTGCCTATCCGATATTAAATTACCGATGGCATCATAGGCATAGTTATCAAGCTGTTGATTATCAATATCTACATCGTAGTTGAATTCATCCACGCCATCATTGATAGATGTCAGCTGATTCTTTCCAGTCGTATAGTTATAAGTCAGGCTATCCATATCCAATGACTTCCCTGCCCATGTCTTATTACCACGACGCACATAGTTCAGGATATTTCCATTCGGATCATATTGAATACGCTCATGGAAATCAGGCACTTTGTTATGCTGCCATGAATTGGAAGCAACATCATAACCCTTAGAAACATCCATCTGAACAAGGCGATTCAGCACATCATAATTATAGGTATACAGCAATGGCTCACTGAGTTTAGGGATAGACACACCTATACCAGAAATATTGCCATTGAACAGGTGCTTCATCTTCGAAGTATCTTCAGATACACCAGCAAAAGCCTTGAAAGTACTGATTGGTTTATAATCTCTCGCTCCAAAATAATTGAGCGAATAACCATAAACATCTGCAGGAGTATTACTACCAGTAGCGCCATCGTTACCCATATCGGTATTGTTGGTACTGTTTACGCCTTTAATCCAGCCCTGTAAAGTATAGGCATAATCAAGCCCCTGCACTTGTTGCTGACCAAGCACGGTACGCGCAAGCTGGTGATTTCTATTGTACTGGTAGAAGGCATCATTTTCCCAGAAAAGACTATCCCTGCTGGTTTCCGCAGTAATAACCTCATTTTCCGCATTATAACTATATCGGTGATAGAATGCATCCGGTTTACCAGATTGATAACTTACCGTATTTACTTTTCCACTTACCAGGTCATAGTTATAATCCAGGTGTTTAAACCTGTTACCGGAGGTCTTCATACTACCGGCATTGAAATCCTGCAAAAGTGTTTTTACATTACCAACAATATCATAACTATAGTAAGATGCAAAATCATGGGCGCCACTAATCAGGGAATTATGATCAGGATATTTAGAGCTGTAAGCCACCCTGTTTCTAAGATTCTCTGCCACCAATTCTGTTTCTATCGGCGAATATGGCACATCATAGCTGGTAACCACAATATCCTTCCTGGTAGCATCCGCAGCGGTAAGCCAGCCACTCAGGGTACTTTCCATCATACTGATTTCATCAGTCATAGCAGTTGCACTCGTCAACTCGCCCACTTCTACAATACGACCCAGGGCATCGTACCTGGTGTAGCTGTATGCATTTACTCCTTTTTGTTTGGCATTCTGTGATACAGCGAGCCTGCCTAGTTTATCATACCAGAACTGACTTTCACCACCATCAGGTGTTGACTGGAGTTTTACACCATTCAATACATTATAGCGATACTGTGTAGCCATTTTATGCGCCGGTACCATCTCATCGTATTGGCCACGCGCGACAGTTACCTTTGTAAGCCAGTCTGGAGACATGTCTACTACTGCTCCTGCCGGTGGAATAGTTTTCACCAGGTTGCCAGCCTGATCATAGTAGTACAAGGTATAGTGGTACTCTGAAGAACTATAATCAAGTGTAAACTTCTCCGTATTTATAGCCTCATCGATGTAATAGTACATCATATAGTTAACATTGTAAAGTTGGCTTCTCCTGTCGTTCATCCAGTTTCTCCAGCCCTCGGCAAACAGATCTGGATTATCAATAGCTTTACAGGAACTGAAAATAGGGGTATCTATCGGCTCAAAAACAATATCTCCATCACCACATAACTTAGGGCCTACGTAAAAATTAAAGCAGCTGTCGCTGGTAGATGCACCACAACCTAGTTCTGTCAGGACAGGGCTGCAATTGGCCACAGTTAACACCGGACGCTCAAAGATCTTCTTGGAAGGCACCTCATGCAGTTCATTCCCGGAAGCAAGAAAATTAACCGCTTCACTGGACACTCCTGCCAGGTCATCATTACAGGTCGCCTTTCCAAGATCATCAACAAATAACAATACTGCTTTGGAGTTCTGCGTTCCGCCAGCCGCATAACCGCCCACGCGTGGATAAATGTTGGTAATTGTAACCTGACCCATCTTTACACGATTGGCCCATAAAACCGTATTATCCGGCGTCACCCGGTGTAAAACGATATCCTGAGGTGCTGACTCGTAAGCAATACTAAAAATAGAGCCATTATCATCTGTTACGCCAAGAGAAGTGATCGCTGTATTATTACCTTCAGGATGATTGAATTTAAGTGCAGAAACAATATTCAGGTCGTCGTCCACATTTAGAATAAATGCATCTCCGTTATTATACCCCCAATCAGTTGCACTCTCAACATTAATCCTAAAACCAGAAGCCGTTTTATGGATTGAACGGAACACCGTCTTTAATCCCGATTCAGCTTTAAAAGACCGTTGCTTAGTCACATGCCCATCTGTCAGGTCAAAACCTATGATTACACCATCATAATATTGCCCGCCAACAAAATACCCAATCCCCACAACCATTACTTCATTACCATTCTGCATCACATCATAGAACTGATCACTACTAACACCATCCATGATCTTCACCCATTCCAGATCACCATTAGCAGACAACTTGCCTACATAATCATTACCTACACCTGCCGCCAAGTTCTCATTACCCACAAAAGCATAACCGCCATCGGAAGTCTGGATTAATTTACGTACGTCCTCACCATTGGCACTACCCTCACTTATTGTTCTATTCCATTGTACGTTTCCATTTGCATCCAGTTTGGTGATCATTGCCCTCATTATCTGTGAGGTAGCCGGTGTGCCATAAGAACGGGTAGCACCACCAGCAATATAGCCACCATCGGCTGTTTGCTGTATACCACTGAACCAGTCATTATAAACACCCCCATAGGACTTGGACCATTGAACATTTCCTAACTGGTCCAGCTTAATAACGTAACCATCTGTACTACTGCCTACTGGCGTAGCACCAGCCATGATATACCCTCCATCTGAGGTAGGAGCCATATGCTGGATCGTATCCTGGCTACCAAATACATATCCATTTATTTTACGCCCTCTGATACAAATCAGCGAATCCCAGCTGACTTTTGTAGCACAGGTATCCATGAAGTGCAGGAACTCATCACTCGATTTATGCGTGTTCAACTCCCGGTTCATAAACGTTGCAAAGAGTTTGTTCTTCTGCAGCTGTATGCTATCCAGGTCGGTACTGTCACTAGTCATTACGGCAGTATTGCCCGGGTATTTCATATTATATTGTAGTACCGCTGATTTTATCGCGTCGCAGCCAGCACAAATAGGGGCGGTATAACATTGTAATGCCGGTGGGAGTTTTACCGGCTTGGTCATAAATCTACAAGACCCACCGGTGGTGCCACAGGCGTATAATAAGTCGCTGATTTCCGCTCCAGTCAGATTGATATTCTTTCTGACCTTTAAGTAATTGGAAAAATCCCCATCAGCACTGGTTCGTGTATACGTATATTCCTGGAACAGAGCGTTGAGCCGCTCACATTCGCAGGGCTCAGGTTTACCAACCACGATCTTGTTGGTGAGTGGAGGCTGCCTATCATATGGCGCCGGATAGGTAATCAGCATGCTGTTACATTCCAGCGGATTAGTGATATTATGGGCTGCATTGTATTGCGCCAATACTTCTTCGAAACTGTTTGCAACACCAGCTACCGGCGCCTTCAGCGAGCTGCTGCCCATAGGATGGTCCGCATCCGAACCGTTTTTACATACAGCAATCAGGTTTGGAATGATCTCGTCTAATGCCGCCTGATTGTATTTACAAGGCGCCAGCTGTTGTACCCACATGGTAGCATAGGCCTTACAGTTATCTTCATAACCACGCAGCACATTAGCATTAACGGAATCCTGCGCCTTCTGCTTGTCAGGACTGGAAGGGTCCATATAGGACATATTATTTTGTTGCAGGACTTTCTGCGTCACATTAAAGTTAAGCTGCATACCGGCGGTAGTCAGCTGATCTGCCGTAGGACGGCTGATATTATCACTGCAGGAGGCATTCTTCACCAGGTCATTGATCAGGTCACGCTTAACCTGCAGATATAACCCGCGGAAGGTCCTCCAGGCAGTATTCAGGTCACCAGGACAAAGTTTGCTTGCATCAAATGCTGATGCTGCTGTGGAGAAACTATTCAAACAACTTTGATCATCCTGTGTGCAAAGCGCTGTACTGGTAGCAAAAGCCCAGAGATTGATATTGCTGACGTAGTTTTTCATCTTACTTTCTATCTGCTGACGCAGCGTTGGAAAGTCGGTAGAAACCGGGTCTGCTTCTGCTGATACCGCAGGGAAAGTATTGAACGGCGCTGTGGCATTAGCTGTTGGGTTTAGGTAACCTTTGGCTTTCGCCTCGTCATAGGTATCTACTTCTTCAAAAGTAAGGTCCCAGCTATGCGATTTCTTGTACTTCTCAAACTCCATCAGCTTACAATATTCAGGATGGTAGGGTAACAGTGCTTCTGCCCATTCTGACTTGAAGGCCTCCGTAAACTCGGCTGCGGAGAGTTGCTGCGGAGTTACAAAATTTTTGGTAGAATTGCTGAAAACAGTACCACCATAGTTTATAACCGCTTTTTGATACACGGGTACACTCTGGTCATTTTCCTGATAGAAGATCGAATATTTGTTGTCAGATATGTTCAGGTTCGCATATTGTCCGGATGGCGGGGTCATATCCAGCAACATCGCTTTGCGGATATCTACATCTGTTCCGGCAAGGTTACATAAGTCATCACATTGATGCAACAAATTCTCAAATTCCTTTTCCAGTACTGCATCAGACTTTGGTGTTTCGCCATCTGGAAGGTAGCGATAATAATTATCCCTATAATCCTGGAAGGTACCTATAGCAGCCCGGCAACTGGCGCAATCAGGCGCACAATTTCCCACACCATCAGAATAACGACCTTTCCATTCATTAATTTCATCTTCCAGTGTCAGGCAAGACATAGCTGTATTCGTATAAAACTGGATCCATTCATCCAACGCCCTGCTATTAACACGCGCCACCTTGGATATCTGGTAGCTACCTATAGGTAAGTCGAGCGAGAAATCAATAGTATCATATTGCAGATCATCGCTTGGAATCATGGCATTCCCTCTGCTGACAAATTTGCGGTATGGTTTGCCTCCAAAAACTTTATTTCCCTTCCCATCTGAAATCGTAATCTCAATATCAAATGGTAAGGTTACAAAACCAGTATTAATGTACTTAGTAGAACAATCACCAACTTGCACCTGTGGATGCGTTACCTCATAATGGAAAGTATAATTACCTGGCACCGTTACCAGCTTGGTAGTATTAATGGTATAACTGAAGTCTTTAACTAAATTACGCTCCGGAGCAGATAAGACTTCACTGATAGCATATACCTTCTTTTCAGGAATATCCCTTAGCTGTGCACTGTCGGGCGAGCCTACAAGGGCAGTAGCGATTATACGACCATGCATATCCAGATAAGAAACACTTAACTGACCATTGGCATCTTTCACCATATTTTTGAAATAGTGTGTATTTTCTCCTGCCTCTGTTCCAAACATTGCGTCTAGCTCTGCCTGAGAAGGTGTGCCGTAGAAATATTTGGTTTCATGGTTACTACCCAATTGAAAATCACGACCTACGCCACCCTGACGACTGATACGACCCGTACCGTCACGCATATACTCCGTTTCAGAAAAGGCATAACCGTCTGCATCCGGCAGGAATCGATCAAAACCCTGATCTTTCAATGGGTTCTGCGAAGAGTAATACTGATTGGCACCGGCATCTGTACTCATCTTTGCAGCACTGGCATCCTGGAAATCCTGCGGATTATCCAGTTTATCGTATTGGTCTTTATCATAGTTAGCACCATTGATACCATGATTCAGCCCCGGCGTGTACTTGAGCACATTACTCAATAATGGAGCAGGCATCACGCTAATGGCAGGACGACCCTGATAGTCCAGCAGCGTTTCTGCTGCAATGATATTATTGGAAGTATTGTCCTTAGTTACTATCTGGCGATTATGAAGACTACCATCAAAATAATTTACCACCACTTTTCTCTTTCCATCCTCTGCATAACTAATAGCAGATTGCCAGTTCATCCGGCGCTGATGCCCCACAAAATCAAATCTTCCTAAACCAGTAGGCTGTAAGGAGCTCCAGTTGGCCTCCACACGCTTTCCTCCGGCTTTTTCCTGAACTGGTCTGACCCTGTAAAAAAGCGCACCTTTGCTGTCATACATCAGCGGGATAGCATAGCTATTACCGGTGATAGTAACGCGGGTAGAACTATTATAAAATAATTTTAAAGGGTCAATTGGGTTACCATATTTGTTATCTGCCAATACACTACTATCTGCATAAGTCCATTCCAGATCATAAACATCTGCGCCCAGCACCACTGGCCAACTTACCAGTATTTCATCCGTAGAATCAGTATTGGGAGGGTTAACGGTCGTAAAGGCAGTGACAACATCATCAGTACACGAAAGTTTATATGTCGGAGAAACTTCCATCATATTCTCTACCTGTAGCGATGCAACCACATTGGAAGGTGCATCCACATGTAATATTCTCACGGTTACATTATGTGCACCGGAAAACATAAACGACGTTCTGCTGGTGTAAGCTTTGGTCGTATCATAATTGATCGTTAGTGTACGCTGAATGGAATCAAGCTGATTATCTCTTCTGGTATAAATAATACGAACATCTACAGCAGCCGTAAACAGCCCTGGCAGAACATTTCGTGAGTATTCATTTAACTGAAGGCTTACCGCATTTCTGACGCTGTAAGGGGTATCCAGTTTAGGTTGCAAGCCAGCATTGAAATAAACTGAATCATAGACCTGACTTAAGGAGTCGGTCGCCAACTGGCCTTTCTGTCCATCGAGTATTCGCTTTAAGACAGTGGCCGGGGCATGTTGTGCTACCACCTGATGGCTGATCCCCATCAGGAGAATCATCAATATCAGGATGCCGGATTTTAATCTCTTAGTTAAAGGCATATTGCTACAGATTTGGGGATCCTTTAAAAATTTTAAAATTTTTGTAAGCTGATGACGGCTTAAACTCGGAACCCTCTTTTATGACGAAAGCAGATTCAGAGAATCTTTCCGGGTCTGGAGATAAGGGAAGATAATTGCTGAATGCAATACTTATTCTGGCATAAGGATCATAACCTTTTCCCGGATCCTGCCCCTCATCCATCAACATGCTGGTCTGTACGACATACTCTACCGCAGTGATATATCTGCTCTTATTATCAACATGAATCGTCATCTTCTTATAATGCTGATCTGGCAGGAAAGTAACGATCATGGTGGTATCCTTTTTACCTGGAACCATGGCATATGACTGGATACTTGCCGAATCCAGCAACATGTTCCATACTACTGTCAAATCCACCGGTGATTCTTTGGGTTTAGACAATACAATGAGCTGATCGGTTTTAAATACCATGATATTGTATTGATCGTTACTAAGCATAATTGTACTATCAATCAGATAACGATATTTATTTCCTTGTACTTCCAGCCTACCTTTCAAAGAGTCGAGTGTTACGCCTGGTTTAGACTCGTTGCTGTATTTATAGGCGATATCAAAGGCAAGGGCTTTTCCTTCATAAGGAGCCTGTAACCGGCTGAGGTACTGCAGGGCAACTGTCCGGTCTATCGTTTGGGCTGCTGCCTGCCGGCAAATCCCGGCAAGTAGCAGCAATAAGTATATAGTTAACTTCTTCATAATTAGTCTTCTTTTAACAAACCATCTCTTGACTCTTTAATCGTTTTGATACCTCTTTCTGTCTCTTTCTTCACTCTGATCAGCACACCATCGTCATCATATTCATAGAAAGTGGCAAAGTTGTTTGCATCCAGTTCAGCTATCAGCCGCAGGTTCATCGGGCTATAGATAAACGATTTCATATTGGCATTGTAAGGATGCAAACGGATATCATCGAAATAAACAGGGACATTACTATCTGTTGCTTCCATGGAGAAAGTAATAGCAGTAGCATTTAATGGAATATCCACGATCTGCTCAAATCGCTGCCAGCCTTCGATGATAGGACCCGATGGCCTTGCAGTAACAGTAACATTTCCTGATTGTGTCGCAATCACTACCACCACTCTGCTATGCTCATAGGTAGTACAATTACAGGTCTGGCCTTCTTTTACCCAGCCACTTACCAGCTGACGTTTTCCAACAGTAGGAGCGAATGCCGGCAGTAATACATTATTGTTAACCCGCATACTCTTCAGGGTAGGCATTGTAGTACAGGCATCAGTCTGCATATTGGCTATCAGACCGAATCCTGCGGCATTTCCGCTGGTTACATTAGCAGTAATACCTGCAGAGCCCCCACCAGGGATTTTGATACTGTAACGTCCTGTATGGCTTTCAGCAGTACTAAAGAGATTCTTATATCCGGAGAAGTCAAAGTTCCTTGGCACCTTACAAGCACCGGCATCACAGGAAGCTACTTCAAAGTCATAATCCTCGAATCCTTCATTACCTGTTTCTCTGTATTGTGCATTTTGTGAAACACTTACAGGCAGACTATAATCAAAGCCATAATTCATGGATGAATAGATGCCCAGCGGATTACGTGTTTCTAATTCATACCCATGCGAGTTATAGAGTGTTTTTTCTTCCGCCCATCGCCATTTCATGGTATCGTACTGAGGCACAAGAAGCTTATCACTATTTCTGGTCCAGAATGGCACGAAGCTTTGTATGGTACCATCTTCACGTATATTGGTGTTTACGGGTGTCCTGATAGCAGCTGGTGTCCTGGAGCCCATATATACAAAGCCCTTCATCGGACGCCATACACCGGCAACATTATAGGTATATGGATTTACACTTGTATCGGTAATTGCACTGTAGCAGGATGCGGTAGGTAATACCTCACAGGTCACACAGCTGTCTACAACCAAACGGGCGCTCATTGTGTCTTTATAGGTTACATCCAGTTTTGGTTTATTAGTCTCAGTGGAGATATTAAGACCATTGAATGCGAAGTAACTTGAACCACCGTCATTATAGCTGGTCATAATCATACCGACGTTACCGGCAGGTTTTCTTAACCATGCTTCTACAAAAGGCTTAGCACTAATCTGTAAATTCTGGAACGGACTGCTTATCTGTGGATGCGTCCATGGCGTGGTAACATCTCTGAACATATTCAGATCGGAGCTGGTAGTCCATGCTTTGGTAGGTAAACCAACAAACACCACGTCTCCATATGGATTATCATCAGAAAGCGTATGTGCGTTGGTGATAGCAGGTGGATTAAATCCTTCTGCCGCTGCACTGAAAGTCACCTTAGCATCAAGAATTACCGCTGTAGGGTTAATTACACTGATACCACCGAATTTAACTACAGAAGTCATGATAGTAGCAGGGTTCGACTGATAAGTCAGCGGAATTCCCCAGCTGCCTTTAATTTTCGTCGGGTTCCAATCTGCCCAGGCGTCAGTAGAAACATCGTCACGGAAATACACATTCATACCACTGGTAGGTGTAAGGGAAAGTGACACCGGATCTGACTCTGCTGAGAAATTCAATCCGGTAGTAGCATCGCAGGTGCCTGATTTCATGTTGGCAAATGGAATTGCTTTACCAGTAGTAGATCTGATAGAGAGCAGACAATCACCAATTTGTGCTTTGTATATTGTATCAACCGGGTTTGTAGTGAGGGCATAGAACAGCTTATTGGCATTCTTAGCTAAAAGTGGACAATCAGAGATGGAAACACTATATCCTGCTGCATTTGCGGCATTTACCACTTGCTGCACGGTCATATTATCGCTTCTCCTCATGAAAAGTCGCTTCTGATTCAACAAATAATCGAACAGCGGTTTAATACAGGAACAAGTGCAGGAAATACCGGAAGTAGATTGTGCAGCGAGCGATTGAGGCTGCGCTGCAGCAGCTTTAGCAGTACTTGTCGATAATGCCGACATTACAATTTTAGGTCCGTTAGCGGTATGCACCATCCGGGCAATACTATCGACGGTTTCAGCAATAGCAGGTGCTGCTACCTTCAAACTTGCTCCCTGTGTCTTCAGCAGGGAAGAGGTACCCGTTGTTGTACAATCCTGATATTTTGTAGCCACGCAAACTGTACCCGGTGCACCTCTCCGGCTATCTCTCACCTTCCAGAACTGGCCATATTGAGCAGCTGATGCATTAATTACATTGGAGGTAGAGTCGGGGATCAGGTTTCCGGCCCAATTGTGAGGATCTTCCATTGACACCACCGTACCAATCGTCTCTTGTATATTCCTTCTGCCGGAACGAACAATTTTCAATGATACATCATAACCTGTAAATGGACGGCCATCCTTAGTCATAAAGAAGAATTGCGATGGCGTTGTATACTGAGCAGTATCTAATACTGTCAGTATCGCATTTCCAGGGAAGGAAGCCAGCTGTGGAGTACAGCCATTCTGATCTATTGCATTTCGGGAATATACCAAGACTTCATCTCCTGCACTAAATAACTTAACCACTTCTGCCTGTGTCAGACCTTCTGTTAAGCGACCATCCCTGAACGTGACACCATCAGCCACCACTCCAATATTCTGGTAGGCGCCTGACATGCCATCATACGCCCATGATGCAGGGTAAGACGTACTGAATATAGGATCCTCAAATTCATTTTCTATTTTTGTTACAATCGGCGCACCTGTTTCTGCATCGAATATCACATTTGATGTTACAACCTTGCTTCCTTTATCTACTGTAACAATATTGGATACAATTCCATGTCTGTTGATAACTTTAGTGGCGGCATAAGAGTGGAACATATTGGTCTCATGCTGTCCCATTGGAATAATAAATGGAAGTGCCAGTACCGGAGGAATAAAGAAAGTGAAAAGTACGCCGTTGACATTCAGATTGCTACTGCTGGTAATTGATATCTGCTCGCGCATATCTGTCATTAACTCCACATCAACACCTAA
The DNA here is from genome assembly GCF_011752935.1 of Chitinophaga sp. Cy-1792. Classification (NCBI taxonomy): domain Bacteria; kingdom Pseudomonadati; phylum Bacteroidota; class Chitinophagia; order Chitinophagales; family Chitinophagaceae; genus Chitinophaga; species Chitinophaga sp. Cy-1792. Next base: position 1,171,672 of record NZ_VWWO01000001.1, on the reverse strand, counting down.
CACCGCATTACCCCTAATACCACCCTGCCTGTCAGCTACATCAGCATAATTATTCAGCTTCAGCGATTTTCCTTCAAAATAATCAGACTTATAATTTGTGGTAGTTATAGTTATAGGTGTTCGATCATCCTCTTCTCCATATATTGCTTCAGACCTTACTTTACCAGTCATGTCATTCAACTCTACATCAAAGCCTTGTGATAGCGTAAGATAGTGTTTGGCATTTACTTTCAGGAAATTTGCAATCTTCGGCTGATAGGAGTATTCTTTCAGCGGAGTACGGGTAACGATTGTCGGATACTCATAAGAGGTATAGAAACATTTCTCTGTAAATCCGGCAGCCGACTTCTTACCTGCACCATGAATAGATCTTATCTGAACTTTTCGGTACCCTACTGTAGCCCCCGGGAAGAACCCTTCGCCTAATGGTTCCTCAGTATAACCCATATTGGTAGGTGCAAAGAGCGCTGCCTTTTCAAAAAACGGAATCGGATTATGGAATGGATTTTCTTCACCTCCCAACGCCGGCTCATATGCAGCAACACCACTGCTGATTTCAATATTTGGATCGTCGTTCAGGAAAGTAGTATACTTATACTCATTTCCATAAACTGATTCTTTCTGACCAGTCATTTGGTTCCAATGGTCATATATTAACACACTCTTCACCCTTACGCCACCACCATACTTTTTACCGGTAACGTTGTTGATACGCACCAGGGAATGCAAGGTATCTATATCTCTTGCCCATTTATTATCTCTTGCGATTGCATCAAATCTTCTGAAAGCATCTTTAATATTGGTAGCCTGAGAAAAGACAATCTTCACCATATCAGACAAACTCAGGTCATCTCCTACGTCAGATCCCGGATATGCTTTTGACGGCAGATTTAAACGAAGAAATTGAATGGCAGTCATTACCAGCGGGCTGTAAGGACCATTTAATGTACCATCTGCCTTTATTCCGGTAATTTCAATTGCCACTAAGTTTTTACCAATCACCTGGGTCTTTCCTGTTGCAGTAGCATAACATGGAACATACTCTCCACCGCTTCCCCATTTGTCGGAAGGCATATTGACAAACAAACGGAAATACAATTGCTTGTTGTCAGGTATAACAGAGAAAGCATTATCATCATTAATCTCCCATGGTGTTCTTACGACCACATACCTGAAATCTTCTTTTGTATTGTACATACTATTTACAACACCCTGCATAGAAGTAGGCATGGTTGCAGAAAATCCTACAAGACGTACCATCTGTGCAGCAATTTTATTCTGTACATAGGCATAGTCGTCACTCTCGTAATTTACTTTTATTCTTCCTCCGGAAGGAAGGTGAATAGAGTCCAACGTCCAGGCGGCCACGTTGGCAGCAGCTACTGAACTATCCTGCAATGCATAGGGATAATCTGCGTTGGTAACTAACTTATCCGCCGCAGCTCCCGGGTTCTGGCCCGGATCCTTATAGGTGCCCCAACGGTCATTTGATTTAGGGTTAAAAGTCGGATTCCTGGCATTGTAATTAAATACATAAGGATTTCTTTGCCCTTTTTTATTGCCATTATAGGTAAACCATACTTTTTTCAGTGTCAGTTTTCCGGAATCATTCACCGCTCCATTTACACCCCGACATAAGTCATAAGCATATTCAAAATGCACCGTTTTCACCGGCGTAGCCAGCGTATCATATTTCAGGAAATCAGCCTTGGTATACAGATTGATTTCATCTAGTTTTTTTGCCAGATGATTCTGGATCTTATGACCGTTTTCATCAATTGCGAGAAGATCTTCACGATTACTCACCTTGAAGGTGGCAATCATATTTTTCGACTCTATAGAGTTCAGGTACCAGAGTTCTTTTTCTCCATAAACATAACTTCCTTTGTCGTCACGATCATCGGTGCGCATACCCGGATTGAGGCTGGCACTGTCGGAATATGGTGTGCGCCACTGATAAGGCTTTTCTTTACCTGCAACTTTTGAATAGTTAAATCTTACCGCTTCTCCCAGGTCATCATCACTGATACCATTCCCTGTAACATCTACATAATCTGGTGAAGTAATACCGGTGAGCAGAAAGGAATGCGCATAGGCTGGCATTTCATCCTTATTAAAGTAGTGATCATTCCCCTGCGAATTACGTGTCGTATTATCTATTCCGGGCGTATAATCCACCAGACCTTCTGCCTCATTACCTTTCGCATGATCTACAGAAAAGGTAACATCCTTCTGATTGAAATTGTATACAGGAATACCATAGGTATATTTCCGCCCATCAGGATTAAGTACATCAATTTCTGAAATGTGATTCGCCTTACGGAAACCGTTTACGCGCTTTTCCTTTGTCAATACATCGCTGGCCTGGAAGGATTCTTTTTCAGGAGGGTAGAAATTATGCGACCAGAGATCCCCTTCAGGACTGGTAAACTTAACATTCAGGTTCGCATCTCCTTTGTTCTGATAAAAATCAACCCTCACCCTGTAAACCTGGCCAGCTTCCAGATAAACATAGTTCTGGGTAACATTGGTACCATGTATCCTCCAGTCATCTATAAACAGACTATCGTTGACCCATAAACGAACACCGTCATCAGATGCCGTTCTAATGGTATACTTACCACTCACAGTAGCTTTGATACGGCCAGTCCATCTTACGGAAAATACTTCATTCAGTTGAGTACTCCCTGCAGTAATGACCTTGAAAGAGGTGGGATTACTAAACGTGATATTACTGTCTATCCGTTCAAATAACTTTTCATTAAAATTTATTCCTTTAAAATATTCACCCTTAAAGCCAGTTCCCGGAATTTGTGTATCGTCTGTAACATCATCACAATTCGAGATGCGGTAACGATTGAGCTGATAGTTATCAATATATTTGACCTGTCCGGCTAGCGCAGCCTCTTTTGCTGTCAGATAAGAGATAACCTGGGACCGCTTATCCCGTGTCCGACGAACAACATTGTCCGGGGTCATCTCCCAGTATCTGTGGCTATACCACTTATCAGGAATATACGCCATGCTGCTAGAGGTTCCTGCAATGTCATTCGAATTATCTATCTGGGGTTCCCAAATATCTAAAAAGTTGAGGCCTGAATAAAAATTATCCCAATCACCTGTCGATATCTCCGCCGGATTCTTGAAATAGGAAGCCTCAAAGTCTTTATTGGATTTACGAAATGCGAACAATTCAGCAAGCGGATTAGCCGCAAGCCATGGTCCCGATTCTGTAAAGGCATGCGTGTAATTTATATCGGCACCCATATGCGCCAGGTCACCGGTACCCAAATCAATACCGCCACTGAGCGCATTATCACGGGTACGCATATGGTGATCATATACATAGCCAATATCACTTCTAAATGCACGGAACATACCACCAGTCCCTTCTCCTGAAATATTAAACACGTCGTACGTGTAAGAAGGAATAGCAATATTGGAAGGCTTCGGCTTTGCCCGATATGGCATTTCTTTCTCTCTGTTATAGTCAAGAAGGGCTTCGGCATTTCCATTTGCATTCTGATAATTCAGATAGCCATAAGCAGCACGTATGGCCGTTGTGTCCTCATCAGCGATAAACTGATTACTTACGTACCCACTCAGGGAAAAGTTGGGATGTACAAACTTGTACGCCAATCCACCTTTAATAGACAGCGCATAGGATGTACTGGTGTAAGGAACGGAAATGGTTGGCGTAAAAGATGGGTATACAAAAGAGATACCGCCACTAAAGAGGTTCTTCTGCGTACCGTAACTTTTTGACGCTTGTTTCTTACTTTCAGTCGCCTTTACTTCTTCCCGCTTCGACAGACGTACGCCACCTGAAAACTGCAGGGCTTTCATTCCTCCACGGGAGTTATACCCGGTACCAATAGTAAGCGAGCCACTCATACTACCGTTTTCCGATACAGCTTTCTCCAGGAAAGAATAAGATAAGGTAGGGGAGATCGTCAGGCCTTCCTGGGAATTATTGGTAACAGACAATCCTCCTGATAATGGACCAGAAGCCTTTTCTCCTACATTAATACTGGCATTGATACCTGTTTCCAGACCCCAGCCACGATAAGTGTTATGAAAAATCCCCAGCTGTGCGCCTACTCCGAATGGCACCCCCACAAATTCCGCATCGGCGGCAGCAGTAACACCAATTGTTTTATTATCTTTTATAGACATGGTTTTGGTTACGGAATCCAGCCCATTGAAATCATCCGGTAACCCACGCATATTTCGTGTAACAGTTCCCGGATTGATATTCCAGCCAAGTCCTGTCCAACTGGCTTCCTGGTCCATAGACACGCCACTGTTATAACCAAGTGCCACAGGATAGCCACCCACATCTATCAACGGAATACTATAACTGAAATCACCGGTAAAGAGATCTACCATGTTGTCGCCATTAACTGACGTAAATGCCTGCGTTTCCGGCTGCGTAGGACCACCGAAAGCCGAAGCCGATTCGGTTTTCTCCACAGCAGTTTCCGCTACTTTATCCTCCACCTTAGCCACAGCAGCAGCCGGAGAGGGGACAGGAACAGGAGCAATATTATTTTTCTTAGAATCTGTATTGCCAGCAGGCGCCGCATGGAGCCGGACCACAGGTGGCCGCGAAACAGCACCCAGCGCAAATTGTGGGATGACAGCTTCAAAATAAATCAAAGCCAGCATCGTATAGGCAATCGTCTTTTTACCTTTCTCACAGAGAGCCAGTATCATTGCTTAATTATTTTATAGGTATCGGGAAATAGGCTTATTGTCTTTCGGAACGTTGATAGTGAAACTTAATCATCCAGCTATCATTCCTTGAATTCTGTATTCTAAACAGATAATTCCTGTCACTTACAAGATGGAAATCCTTATCCAGTAAGAGCTCCAACTGATTACTACCGGCATCCACAGGAATGCTTCCTTTATAAACTACTTTATTATGATGATCAAGATCTATCAGCTCAAATGACGCAGTACTATCTGTCGTTTCATTCGTGTATTGGCAAAGCAGTCTTTCATTACAGTTAATCACGGTACCATCGGTAGTTCTCTTTAACTGTACATAGGAGCTTTGACTAACACCGCTGCTGCGTAACGGTTGCTTTAACCGGAATGTCCATACCTCCGCCTGTGATACGGTCATCTCTGTATTCTTTGCAATCACCGTCCAGGCATAGGTTTTGGCGGTATCCAGGTTCATGGCACCATCTGCGAAATTCACATAGTTCAAGCGCAGATTGTTAGCCTGGTACACCGGTACATTCTGCTGTACAGCCTCGTAAGCATCTTGTCCGGGGAAAACTTCCGTAACAATCATCCGGTAATTCAGATCATTAAAAATATTCACCGGTGCAGGGGGAATCCACGTAAACTGGGGCAAACGGCTGTCCAACATACTCCTATCAGCCGGGTTATTTAACAAAGGAGGACTCATCGGCTCCACCGAAAAAGGAATACAATCTTCTCCCCCCTGACCTCTTTTATCTCCTTCCACAACCAGATTATAACAGGCCAGGTAATTACCCGCAGCAATCATCCCATTCGGATTACGGTCCATAACCGGAGATAAAATTTCATACTGGATAGGGGCGAAATCATTTACCTGCATCTGCCGGGCACCTTTATCCAGACTAAAAGTTTTCGTGGCCGCAGTCATCACCACCTGATTGTTCCGGACATCCCGAAGGGTAAACAGAATGCGTGCATAAACAGGATTGGCCGAAACGGACACCATCCTGACATTCCAAAGCTGCGCTTTCAGCAATACTCCACCAGAAGGCAACAGTGGGGTCATACTCACCTGTGCCGAGGCTTTCATGCAGAAAACCAGCATAGACAACCAAAGGATTTTCTTCATTTTTTAGCGTTAAAATATTTTTGTGTATACGATTCTTCCTGTTTTATTTGATACCAGCTTTCGTTGCGCTCCCGGAATATACCCCTGGTCACCCATGAAGGAAAACTCACCCACTTTCGGCACAGCTATCCTTAAATTGCCATTGTAGCCTAACTGCGTTATATCATACATAGTCTGGTAATTGTACTTCAAACCTCCTCCTACTTCCAACCAGCTTTTGAGTTTCCATTGCGCTGAAACATCCGCTCCATGCAATGAATAATCCGGGTTAATGGATTCTGATAATCCACCGTTAAGTGTTACCCTGCCAAAAAACACGGTATGATTAAGTGCCAGATTGCTACTGTTGAAATATATAAAACCACTATCTGTAGCGTGATTAAAGAATCGGGTATAAGTGAAGTTGGTATTCATCATCAGATGATGATAATCATAGCTGTAATTAGCCGTACCTGTGAGGGTATTGAAAACATTTTCCTGATAATGGCCATCATCGAGCTTCATGAGCTGAGAGCTCGGATAGTAGCCTACAGACAACACAGGCCATCTCTTACGTTTAAGGGTCAACTGTAAACTTTTAAAAATTGTATTACTCTGGATACTGGTATTTTCAAAAACACTGTTAAAATCATTTTTCCGGATACCTGCTGATAACAATAATTGCTGTTTCCAGAAAGGCTGGTCCACCTTTACTGACCAGGCAGTTTGATTAGAACCGGTGTTGTAAATACTAAACGATTGAAAGTTAGCATTCATCTTTTTCACCATAGCATTCATACGTGTGCCCGTTACCGGTAGAAATCCGGTATAAGTCGTTGCTATTGCATCAGCAGAATGATCATTGAAGGAAAAGATACTGGAAAAGGCAGACTGATCTCCTCTTTTATAATATGGCAGAGATGACCTTGCCGCCTCCACAGCTATTGTATGATGCGGGAATACCTGCCAGCGGCCTTCCAACGAAATCCCCATCAGCTTTGTATCAGGCTCCTGAATATGCTGGCCGGGATCCGGTGCTGTAGTATTGAAATTGTACAACTGCTTCCGTCCTGTATAAAAAGAAAAAATTATACTGGATTTATCACGCAAACCATATCCCAATCTTGCTATACTTAAATACTGCTTACTCCTTTTCTGATTGATGGTATAATCCCTGAAAACATAATCCACAGCGCCGGTAGCAAAGGCAAAATACCAGTCAGGATTATACTCTGCCTGAAATCCAGTAATACTGATATTCTTCGCAGTAAGCTCAGAATAATCAACCATAGTTCTGCCAATGCCAACAGAACGTAAGGCAAGTAAAGTACGACTACCTTTGGGCAACAAACTATCCGGCAGATTCATAGACTCCAGGTCATCGGCCAATTCCCTGTTAGTAGCATGTTTTCCAAGCGCATCTTTCATTCCTGATCTGCGGGAGTCATACTGCGATCGTTTGCGGTTGTAGAGCGCCTGCGTCTTCTCTATTTTAGCTAATATAGAATCAGCTCTTTGCTTTAGCAACGCTAACTTTTCCGCACTATTGGCCATCCCGGAATCTTTGGCAACCGGATCAGGGATACCAGCCTGCGCATAACCACGGTTCAGGTCAATATTAGGCCTTTTAAGATCCAGCTTTTGCTGGTTTGCAATAGAATCACGCACCCTGCCATATAGCTGCTTTTCCTTCTCCTCAACAATCTGCTGAGAAAGAGAAGGAGCTTTCATCTTCGCCTGCAACTGATAGAGCTCCAGGTATTGAGAATCCAGCTGAGAACGCATTCTCAGTAATTCTTTCCTGTCCTTTTCGCGTACATTATCCCAGCCCATTGCCTTTTGCAACAGCATATTTTTGAAATCACGGTTAGTGTACTGCATATTCACGCCGGTGATATTCCGGACGAAATCAGCATTACTCTTACTCGTTGAAAATGCAATACGAAATGGATATTTATCCTTCCAGACCAATTGAAGGTTCGTCTGCAACGTATGTTGCACGATATCCCTTGCCTGTATTGGCGTATCTCTTGCAGACTGATAATAAAAGTCGTACAGAATATTACCATGCACAGTCAACAAATTCTTTCGTACAGGCGTACTGGTTATTGGCTTTACTCGAATGCTCCGTTCAGGGGACATCCTGACATCTGACAATCGACGATACATTGACACAGGAATGAGGGCAGGAGCTTTGCATGAAGCGCCTGGAACACTAATAAAACCTGAATCTACCGGTTGATAATCCTTTGACAGTGGTATCTGGGCAAAACAATTACGGGTAATCAATAACCATAACAGGGTTATGATTATTCTCTTCATAGGGTGGGTTCAACCAATTATAATGCTCTTACAAAAATTTTAAAGGTGATGACAAAAAATAGGATATTATTCACCACAAAACTATAATAAAAAACTGCCCATCAAAATAAAAATTTAAAACATGTAAAGTTTAATATGGAGAAGTTTTTAGAAACCCTTATTGACATTCGATTATGACAAAAAAAAATTTTTTTGAAAGTAAACACTTAAGTAAAAACATCTAAGTAGAAACACTTATTATACCTCCAATGCCTTTACCACATTGAAATACAGAGGATATGTCATGAAATTAAACACAAGTTACTTTCAGTTGAAATAGCAAGCTCAAGCAAATAACATAGCTACTATTTCAGGAATAAACATCATATACATAAATGACAAGACTGAACTGTTTTCCTGCTAAACATTCATTACAAAAAACAGTTACTGCATACACCAATTCACTTTCTATGAAATATCTTTTTTAATCTCCGCTTCACACCCCAGAACCATTCCCTCCTGAGATTGGTACTAACAAAGACGAAACCAAAAACATAGTTCGCCCATATAGGAAAATCAACCACTTCTTTGAACTTTTCAAAATAAAACGGATAGGAGTTTGTACCTCTCAGTTGAAGAATCAACCCAATCAAAGCAATAAAAATTCCAAATAGGACGCCCAGCAGGTTTCCCCACTTTTGCATAAATTCTCCGATGGCCTTAATCATAATTAGTTGCATTAATAATTACCGCTTCCTCCATCATCACCGTAATTAATTGTTTAATATTTACGCAGATATTCCTGCCAGTTATCAGGATAATCTTCCTGTATTTTTTTCTTTATGAAATCTGGAACAGGCTTCTTCCAATAATCAAGTCCATGTGCTTTAAGAAAAGCCACCACCTTCATTTTCTGACCATAAGCTTCACTATCAGGAGAATACACATCTTCTCTCATTAAGTCCAGAATGTAAACCTTTTCTCCCCCTTTTCCGAATTGTGACCTGTCGAAAAAAAGCAAATCATATTTAGCGCCGCTTTCCAGGAGAAACAATGCAACATCATAATGGTCAAATATCAATGCTTCTTTCAATGGGAAGTCACCGTAATCATTAACATGATTAACATCTGCACCTCCTTCAACCAATATCTTTACCTTTTTCAATGCGAAGTCACCCGCTTTCAGCGTTGCACTGGCTTCCAACAGGGGAGTCTGTCTGGTGGTATTCCCTTCTCTTCGGGGCCCTACTTCGTCATCATTTGGGTTCGCACTTTTAGAAAGTAACAGCGACAGTAATCTGAGCGTTGCTGTCTCCTCGTTTTGAATGTCTGCCGCTAATATTATTGCTGATTTTCCATCATAACTATCATGTACATTGGGATCTGCACCATTATTCAACAGGAATTCAGCAGCTTTGAATTTATGGTTCATAATGGCTAACATCAATGGTGTCTTTCCATAATAGGGCTCCTGCAAATTCAATACGGATGTATCCTGCTGAATTGCAGCTGCTATCTCCTTAGTATCCTCAGACCTCACAGCCTTAATCAGGTCCCAGGCTTTAGTCTTCTTAAACAACCTGAAATCATACCCTCTCAGCTGACTTCCATCCACATCATCAACTACATCAATACAACTATGCAGCAAACAAACAACTGCTGACAACAATAAAATGAAAACAAGTTTGTACTTCGTAGACATAGATTTTGGTTTTAATCTACCCGAAATGTGGGGCTCATATAGTAATGCGTCTGCATTTACAGATCAAGGTAGTACATCAATTCATAACGGCTTTCACCTTTAGGCATACGATAAACATTAATTCTGTTATTATAGATTTCCCACATAAACCTTCCATCTTCCCAATCAGTTACATAAAACATAGCATCTACCGTATCATCACAACAACCTTCATCTGTGTTAGCAACCTTCAATGCCCAACAACAACATAGGATTTGATATTGTAAGTAATCGCGGGCATAATCACGTATGCTGCCACCAAAAAACACATGACTTGTCCAATTGATTTCTTCAGTTGGAAATCGCCAGCATTTCATATAAAACTCAGCTCTTTCCCGATCCACTACAAAGTCAGAAGAATCTGCTATTGTTTCTAATAATACTTTTTCAAGTAGCAACACCTCCTCTCGTGCGCATGTAAAACCTCCGGATACCGTAATATAGTTGCCCATATCATATTTAATTATTAATAATAGTAACCCACAACTATTTAGACTCCCGATAAATACTATCAATCAACATTTTTCCATTTGCCTGCACCACTCTAAAGCATAAACCATTCGACAACTTCACCATAATACCATGATCATTTGCCATAGGCTTGTAATTGACTACCCCCACATTTTTCAAGTCCTCCATCTCACTATCAATCTCCTGCGACTTCAACACCAGGTCATAGTCCAGTCCTTCCGGCGGCCCGTCCAACTGCTTACGCTCCTGAAACCGGCTATCACAATCTTTAAAATATTTATGCAGATCATAAAAGTATTTTTCAGAAAAATAACCGGAGCTTTTAAAGATTTTTATATAGCGGTCTACGCCACCATAATCAATACGATAGGGGAGAAGCGTATCAGACATGCGGACCAGACTAATACCGGCAACTGTGTCGTAATGCTGTTTATACCAGCTTAGTGCGTCTTTTGCCAGCTTTCCGGCCGCCGCTGTATCAATTTTATCGGGGAAGATGTGTGTCTTTGGAGGAACCGTATCGGTTATGACACTATTATTTTGCTGTGGCGAAGCACATGCTGCCAAAGCAAATACAAATATACAGGGCCAAGAACATTGCTGTATTTTCACAGGTATTATATATTTTTAGTAAGATGCCCACCTATACTATATTACACGGCACTACATACAATTGCTGCAATTGTAAAATCTGGTATAGGAAGATATATATTTTATTATTGTTTTGCGGGAGAAGCGCCTACAGGATCTGTAGCCTGGGCTTTGCCTTTTTTGTATTCTTCGAAAGAATTCTTGATATACAACAACAGATCATATTCTGATGCTGCATTCAGAAAATCATATCCGGGACGATACTTGTACATAAATGAATCCAGCTCCGGACTCTGTAACTTCGTCATTCTGCCAACTATCTCAGGAGAATAACGGTAATCTATGTACTTCTCTTTTTCCCAGTACTCCAGTTGTCCGCGGAATTCTTCCTTACGCTTACGTGCCTTGCTGGGAACAAGGTAACTCAATGCTGTCACAGGATTTGCCGGCAACGTTTTCAACACGTCCATAGCGCCAGGCTTCTTATAATTGAAATATCTGTTGTACTCTTCACGCATGGCAAGAGAATCCTTATAATGACTCTTACCCTGTACATTCACGCCTTCCAGCTCATACAAACGCTTCTGTAACAAAACATCCATACTTGCCGACATACCCGGCATCACCACCACTCTTGTCGCATAACCGATCATGGAAAACTCAATAGTATCCCCAGCCATTCCTTCTAAATAGAAACGACCACTTTCGGTACTGAGTGTCCCTGTCATCGCTCTCTTATTTACGATTGAAACAAACGGTATTCCTGTTTTTGTATCCTGATCCGCCACCATACCGGAAAGCCGGACCTGTGCAACAGTATCCTGCAGGTTGATGAATAAGAAAAGAAACAATGCTCCGATATATGCAAAAAAACGAATCATGAATATAGTAATCTCTCAAAATTAACTTTCCACTAGCAAATGAAACGTTAAAATAGAAACCTTTAACATCTTATTTTGCCAGCAATTGACAGCGCTCAGCGACAAAAATATTAATTCTCAGCGGGATAAATATCCCGTCTATCCATATTATTATCTATTTTTACCATAGACATTTAACACATGCCACAGAAAATCATCTTCGCAACTCAACATTATCAGTACCTGAAAGAGAGACTACTGGCCATTTCCGTACCCCAATGGGAAAACGGAGAGCTCGATATCCGCGATTTTCCGGATGGAGAACACTACCACCGTATCCTCTCCAATGTCAGAAACCGCGAAGTGGTCCTCCTCGGTGGCACCATCGATGACAAAGAAACACTCGAACTCTACGACCTCGCCAGCGGCTGCATACAGCTCGGCGCCAGCGCCATCACCATTGTAATCCCGTATTTTGGCTATTCCACCATGGAACGCTCCGTTAAATACGGCGAAATCGTGAAAGCCAAAACCCGCGCCGTACTGTTCTCCAGTCTGCCTACCACCGCCCAGGGCACACAGATCGTCCTGATCGATCTCCACGTAGACGGCATTACACACTATTTTGAGAGCGGTGTACGCCCTACACATCTCTACGGCAAGGAAATCGTAAAAGAGGCCGCTATGGAGCTCGTAGATGGCTCCCCATTCGTGCTCGCCAGCACCGATGCCGGACGCGCAAAATGGGTAGAATCCCTCGCAAACGACCTCCACGTACCAGCAGCATTCGTATTCAAACGCCGCCTCTCCGGTGAAGAAACCGCCATCACCGCCATCAGCGCCGATGTACAGGATAAAACTGTTATCATCTACGACGACATGATCCGTACCGGTGGCTCTCTCATCCACGCCGCCGAAGCCTATAAACAAGCAGGAGCAAACGATATCTATGTCATCACCACACACGGCATATTCGCAGGCAACGGATTCCAACGCATCAAAAACACCGGCATCATCAAAAAAATTATCTGCACAGATACTCATCCTAACGCACTCTCTATCCAGGACCCCATGCTCGAAGTACGCTCCGTAGACCACATGATCCTCAACTTCTTCGAAAGCAACCACACCCTGTAACAGATCAAGATAAATATCGGCAAATAGTCCTTCACTGTCAACAACTTCACAGATGTTGGCATACCTCATTTTGTAGTGAGAAAAAATATAAATTGATTTTTTTTGTGCCCCAACACATTGTAAGGCTTCATTCGATTGTATAGTTATATGGATAGATCATAGCAATGTAACTGTAAGCCACTTAGTTCGTGCTCATCCACCTTTAAAAAAATTTGTAACCAAATCGCGCATTATACAATGAGAAGCCAAGTACAAGCCTGGTTGGGGCTGTGCTATGCCCTTTTCTGCTATACCACGAGTAGTGCATACACAATCCCACACGGGCAATTTAAACTACAACAGCCCAAAGCTGACACCACTACGCCTGTGGTAATAAAACCCGCTGCCGACACAACGGTAGTCCCAAAAGATTCCAGTAAGGCAAATCCGGCAAATCCTGCACAGAAACAGGATTCATCTAAAAGCAACGATACCGGAAACGCTAAAAAAGATACCGGATTAATCCTTCCTCCTGATCCTCAAAAACAAAAAGATGATCTGAATAAATTTACTTTCTCAGGCACAGTAAAAGATGATAGCGGCACACCTATCCCAGGTGCAATGATTAAAAATAAAAATTCTAATCTCGTTGCGCAATCATCTCCTACTGGAAAATTCAGTATTAAGGCAGCTATTAATGACCAGATTTCAATTAGTGCTCCTACCTATGCTGAACAAACAATCACTGCAGCAAAAAAAGAAGCTACAGTAAAACTCTCCGCAGCGAGCGATTCTAAAAAGGTACTGAACGAAGTAGTAGTAACTGCCCTCGGTATCAAGAAAAACCCTCGCAGCGTCGGTTTTGCCATGTCAGAAGTAACAGGAAATACCGTGCAGGAAGCTAAAGAGGTAAACTTCGTAAACGCACTCTCCGGTAAAGTTCCTGGCCTCCAGGTAAATACCAACAGCGGATCTATGGGTGGCTCCTCTAAAATCACCATCCGTGGCGTGAAATCCATTCTCGGTGATAACAACGCCTTCTTCGTTGTAGACGGTGTGCCTATGATGAATAACAACACCAACCAGGGCGGACAGCTCAACGGTGGTGGCGGCTACGACTATGGTAGCCCGCTCCAGGATATCAACCCGGATGATATCGAGAATATCTCCGTGCTGAAAGGTGCCGCCGCTACTGCATTATACGGCAGTCGTGGTGCAAACGGCGTTCTCCTCATCACTACCAAAAAACGCCCCGACGCAGAAGGCGGCATCGGTGTTACCTACAACCTCAATGCGGAAATGAATCAGGTATCTGTGCTTCCTAAATACCAAAACCAATACGGCGGCGGTGCTAACGGACGCTTCGATACACTCTACTATAATCAACACCCGGAAGGATTTCTCAGCGAATCCGCCGCTACATATGATGACAACAACGGTAAAGGACGCTACGACCTCATGCCGCAATACTACGAAGACCAATCATGGGGGCCTAAACTCAACGGCCAGGTAATCCGCCCTTACTGGTCATGGGGAAAAGATAAAAACAACCCATACTTCGGACAAACAACTAAATGGGTTGCACAACCCAATAACGTTCGCGATTTCTATAAAACAGGCGTCACCCTGAGCAATACTATCGCCATGAGCGGCAACAACGACAAAGGCGCCTTCCGCCTCTCTTATGGCAACATGGACCAGACTTTTGTGCTCCCGAACGCTTCCCTGAAACGTAACAACCTGAGCTTCAACGGTAACTATAAAGTAGCGAAATTCCTTACAGCAACCGCTGCAGTGAACTATAGCTCCCTTAGCGCCACCGCACGCCCGGGTACCGGCTTCACCGGACCTAACCCAACCCTCCAGTTCACCATGTACGGCCAACGCCAGCTGGAACTGGACAAAGAAAAAATATACAAATACCCGGACGGCTCCCAGATGACCTGGAACCGCCGCGCCTGGAATAATGATACCATGTCATCCAGCAACGGCCCTTACTGGAACCGTTACATGGACTATGAAACCGATAGCCGCAACCGCCTCTTCGGCTACGCAGGCCTCGATCTCGATGCTACCAAATGGCTCCAGATCCGCGGCCGCGTATACATGGACGACTATAACACCCTGGAAGAAGAAAGAACGGCCAAAGACTACGTAGTAGGCGGATACATTAAACGCATCCGTACCTCACGTGAACTCAACTACGAACTGACAGCAAATGCTCATAAAGACCTTAGCAAAGACTTACAACTCAACGCTACTGTCGGTGGCAACGTCATGAACCGTAGATGGACCGTTACCGGTGGCTCTACCAACGGCGGACTCATCACACCAGGTGTTTATAACCTCAACAACTCCGTTGCGCCGGCAACACCTATCGACGAATACTACGAAAAACAAATCAACTCCGCATTCGCTACCGCTAACCTCGGATTCAGAAACTTCCTGTTCCTCGATCTGACAGGCCGCAGCGACTGGAGCTCTACCCTCGCAAAAGGTAATAACCAGTATTTCTACCCTTCTGCGTCTATGTCTTTCGTATTCTCCGACCTGCTGAAAGACTGGAAATGGCTGAGCTTTGGTAAACTCAGAGGTAGCATGGCCGCCGTAGGTAACGATGCGGATCCATATCGCTTATACGATACCTACCAGTACGTGTTACCTTTCGGCAACAACCCGATTAACACCTTCTCTCCAACCAAATACAATGTTGATCTGAAACCTGAACGTACTTCTGAATTTGAAACAGGCCTCGAACTGAAATTCCTGGACAACCGTATAGGCTTCGACGTTACCTACTATAACAGAACTACAAAAGATCAGATCATCACCCTCCAGATCCCTGCTGCTACAGGTTTCACCGGCACATATGTAAACGGAGGAAGTGTACGGAACCAGGGCGTGGAACTCGGTATCAACCTGAACCCGATCCGTCTCAAAAATGGTTTTCGTTGGGATATCAACGCCAACGTTGCCCGCAACAGAAACAAACTCCTCAACATGAACATCGACCAGTACAATACTTCGCTGCCAATGCTGACCATCGGTACAGACAGACGCACTCAGAAAGTATCTGTAGTGGCCAAAGTAGGAGAGGCCCTCGGAACCATCATGGGTACCGATTACAAATATGACGACAAAGGCAATAAACTGGTAGATGCAAATGGCTACTATCAGGTAAGCGATATCAAAGCTATCGGTAACGCATATCCTGATTATGTAGGCGGTATCACCAACACCTTCACCTATAAAGGAATATACCTGACTGCACTGGTAGACTTCCAGCATGGCGGTAACTTCTTCTCCTACACAAACCTGTACGGTGAGAAATCCGGGCTGCTCCAAAGCACCGTGGAAAACAATATCCGCGAAAACGGTATCGTTGTTCCTGGTGTTACTGATGATGGCAAACCTAACACGACTGTCATCACAGCACAAAACCATTTCAACTTCAACGGTGGTAACGTCATCAGTAAAGCCAACCTCTACGATGCAAGCTACATCTACCTGAGAGAAGTAAAAGTAGGTGTCAATATTCCACAGGCATGGTACAGCAAAATCAAAGCACAGTCCGCCCGTATCTCATTATATGGTCGTAACCTCTGGCTGATCAAATCCAATGCACCAAATGTGGACCCTGCCAATATCCTGAACTCTTCTTCAAACGTACAAGGTATTGAAGGCGGTGCATTACCATCAACCAGATCGCTGGGGCTTAACCTGAATGTTTCATTCTAAAATTTGTGAAGATGATTAGTAAGATATTCAAATATAGTAGCGTAGTAATGGTAGCAGCAACGATAGCCATCACCGGTTGTAGCAAACTGGACAACATGAATCGTGACCCTACAAAACCTACTACCACACAACCACAGATACTGCTGACAGGTGCACAGAAATCCGCCATGGACATACTCTACAGCGGATTACAGAATGGTTATATCGGGATGGAATACGCACAGTTCTGGAGTGGTAACTCCCGCACCAACGATGCGCAATACAACCTCGATGAAGGTAATAACGCCGCTTTCTGGAATACACTGTATACCTCGGCATTACACAACCTGGATGAACTGGTTAAGGAAAATAATTCCAAAACGGTAGTGCCCACCATTACCAACCAGAATGGTGTTGCACTGATCATGAAATGCTGGATCTATCAGATGCTGACAGACACCTACGGCAATGTGCCATATACCGACGCATTCCAGGTAACCTCCAACATCACACCTAAATATGATGATGCACAAACTGTTTACAAATCCCTGCTGGATACACTGCAACAGCAGATTACAGCAATGGATGAGAAACAAGCCAGCTTCACATCCGGGGATGTAATTTATAATGGTAATGTTGCTGCCTGGAAAAAACTGGCCCGTTCGCTGGTGCTCCGTATGGCTATCCGTATGGCAGATGCCAGCCCGCAAATGGCCCAGCAACTCATCGAAGCAAATTATCTGGGTGCTTTCACCAGCAACGCTGATAACGCGCAATTCCAGTATATCAATACCGCGCCTAATAAATTCCCATATAATGAGTCAGAGAGAGAAATAAGCGAATTTTTTGTAACAACGACGCTCACCGATTACATGAAAAGCATAAACGATCCACGTCTGCCAATGTATGCGCGTCCTGCAAAAAATTCCGATACCATCAAAGGCATGCCTTACGGCACCGCCGCTTCTGATGCAAAACGCCTCTCTCCGAACGACTACTCCTTCCCTGGCGCAGCAGCATATAGCGCCACTATGCCGGGTATTCTGATGACTTATTCAGAGGTGGAATTCATTCTCGCTGAAGCTGCTGCAAGAGGCTACAATGTAGGTGATGCGGCTACCCACTATGCAAATGGTGTCAGAGCTTCCATCAACTACTGGGCGAAACTCTCCGGCATTTCCGTATCGGAGTCCGACATCGCTGCCTATCTGCAACGTGTGCCATACACTGCCGCCGACTGGAGAAATGTAATCGGTACCCAGAAATGGCTGTCGCTGTACCTCCAGGGATTCCAGGCATGGTTCGAAAGGACAAGGCTTCATTTTGCAAAACCTGGTGGCAGTCCGCTCTTCATTGCGCCTGTGTCCGGCTCCGTTGATCCAAGTGTGTCCATGGTACCTTACCGACTCACTTACCTTAAGTCAGAAGCCACCCAGAATGCCGCTAATTACCAGTCTGCCGCTACGGCGATTGGTGGGGACAAGCAAGGAACCAAGCTGTGGTACAATAAATTTTAAGTAAGAAAAGACATGTATATAAACTAAAACTATAACACAACTACAATCAACACGCGCCCGGATCGGTTCTCATACTGATTCGGGCGTTTTCCTTTTTAGCCCCAAATAGTTGCAGGTCCTAACCCTTCATCCGTTTATCGCTTTTCTTATCTTCTGTAAATATTTATCTTTAGCCCAACCTATATTCATAAGAAGACATGATCAAAAAACTTTCATGCCTGCTGCTATTGGTATTTTCAGTGCGGATGGCAGGCGCGCAGGACATTACTCATCTTTACCAGAACTGGTACACTTATTTCGGTACCGCTAAAATCAACAGCAAATGGGCGGTTCCTTTCGACGTTCAGTTACGACTCCGTGACGGTATCAGCGACAGAGGCCAGCTGCTGATGCGGGGAGGCTTACAGTACTCTCTCAACAAACAGAACCACGTATTATTGGGATACGCCTATGTGCCTACCTACAATAATACCGCCGACTCCTGGTTACCGGAGCACCGTATTTTCGAGCAGTTTATTCACAAAAGCAAAAAAGTGGATATGACGCACCGCTTCAGACTGGAGCAGCGCTGGGTAGGACAACCGGACCCTGCCGGTGAGCACAAGCCAGTAACCAACTGGAAATATGGTAACCGTACACGCTACTTCAATCGTACTCAGCTGGCAATCAAACATAAAGAGACGACCACGCCGTTTTATGTAGCCCTCCAGGACGAAATCTTTCTAAATCTCTGGGGAAACCAGATCAGCAACCTGCTATTCGATCAGAACCGCTTCCTGGTAGCGGCCGGTTATCAGTTTAATGCCAATCTCAAAGCCGATATCGGTTATATGAACCAGCTCATCCAGGTAACTTCAGGTGCTAAAACCATGAATCATATTCTGCACCTCTCCGTTTTCCACACATTTGAGCTATAATACATTATTCCGGGGTTCGGGGGGCTGGCCTCTACGAAGTAGAGGCCAGCCCCCCGTCCAACAAAAAGCGATGCCGGAGGCATCGCTTTTTGTTGGACGAAATAAATCATACGCACATAAAAAAAGCGCCATCAGGCGCTTTCTTACGATATCTTCTCTTTCAATAACCTCAAACATTCTTTATACGCCTCCGGCGTCTCAAATGCACTGCTGGGAATAAGAAAAAATGTTTTTTGATCTCTATATAGGTAGATGAATTTTTTTGTTTCTACCACCTTCGAAAACTTATTCCAGCCGATTACCCGTTCATGATAGGTAGCTCCGGTAGAAATCACTAATCCGTCGTCATTGAATCTCAGGCGGATATCATCTTTAAAGGTAGCTGCTTTATTGTAGATAGAAACCGGGAGTAAATACCAGAATATCCATACTAATGCCAGGATCATGATGGTAATACCAGTCAAGGCATTGATGGTAACCAGGTGGTAAAAATACCCGGCAAAGGTCGCTAGCAGGAAGATAATGATGGTATTGCGAAAGACTTTTATTTCGCCTCGATGCAGAAAATGATACCGCAATGCACTCAACACCTCATTTCTATCGTAGTTAAACTCTAAATGCATTAGGCAATCCCGACTTTCAATGATTTACTATCTGTTTACAGAAATGGATAATGGATTATCCATATCGTCGCGTCTGGTAACGGGTTCGTTCTTACGCGGACGTTTTACATTACTCAGGTCATCTTCGCTGAAACCTGGAAAATTCTTTTTTACAAAGAGAAAATACTGTTGCAGCACCTTAGGATCCACTTTAAATGGAAACAAAGGAGAACTACCATCCGTCGTCTTCAGGAAGTCGTTGGTATTGATCTTATTTTCGTTCTGCAGGTACCATTTGTACAGGTCCACAATCGCTTTTTCCAACTCACCTTCATCTACTTTTTCAGTAGTTTCAGCTTTGGGAAATAATAACAAAAACTCTTCTAAACGAACAGGCTTGTTATTGGTAGTGACGGTTTTGGAATCTTTACGGTTATCGTTGTTATCTCCTCCGTTTTTATCCCCGTTGTTATCTCCATAGATGAAGATCTTTTCTCCGTACTTTATTACCCCAGTGTTGGCATTTGCTGATGCGGCTGCGGCCAGTACTACCAACAGCAAGAACAACAGCTTCTTCATAAGGCGTAAATTTTTCGAGTCTAAAAATACAAATTATTTTCAGAAATCCTGCCTCGCCACAAAATTTTGCGCTGGAAAATTAACGCTTCTTTTTTTGCCAAAATCAACCAAAAACTCAAAGTTTTAGTCATTTTTGACTTAAAAAAGCAATCTGATCAGCTTTTTTATCTCTCTAAAAATCAATAAAAAAGATAATGAAAACTCAATCTTTGCCATTACCAACAAAACATAAGCCTTATGCTGCTTTGCTCCTTATGCTGCTCTGCGTGAAAGAAAAAGCGCCGAAGGCGCAACTCCCGGAAAAAACAAAAGCAATGGGCGAACCATTGCTTTCGAGAGTCATTTACGTGCGTGAAGAGTCACGCTGTAGGAATATTTGGTTTTTCATAGGACAGTAACCATAATAAAAATTAATACAATAACAAATATAATAAAATTATATCATGATGATCAGATCATGACAAATATTGAGAAATGAAAAAAATAACCCCTTGATTTTTCGATATCTCGAAAAAAAAGGCTCGTTTTTAAATGAAAATGAAAATCCTGATCAGCCGATGGGAATATCGGAGATAGAGTAGATGGTAAGTATGGACCGCAAATAGTAGTATTCCAGGAAAAAACACCCAATCGGGGTCTTTTTTAAAAAGTAAAAGGGCGCCTAGAAAAGCGCCCTCAATTTGTTACTATCCTATGAAAACCCTATTTGAATACAAAGGTAAGGGCATGTTATTTTTCTTTGAAATTTTAGAGCCTAAATAACATATCATTAACAAGAAGTTGCAACACCAAATCAGCTACAACCCATACTGTTACCGCAATTCAGGCATTTGTAGCACGTTCCCGAACGCACTGTTATATGACCGCAAACATTACAGGCAGGCGCATCACTTTGCATGCTTCGCATATAATCTTGCGTACTATTTTCACCTTTATGCACACCGGCAAGAGACTGCTTCACAGGCCTGGAGGCCGGCTGACCACTATCCACCTGGTTCCCCGGCGCCGTTACCCGCACACCCGACAGGGGAGGAGCAGGCAATTCCTCCGCAGTACCATCATCTTCCCCGGTATTGCCAGGCGCATCCAGCAAATGCACCAGGTCGGTCCGACCCAGGTACTCGTAACCCAACACCCGGAATATATAATCCACCAAAGACGTAGCCGTCTTTATATTCGGATGGTCTACCATCCCCGCAGGCTCAAACCTGGTAAATACAAACTTGTCCACAAACTCTTCCAGCGGCACCCCATACTGCAACCCCACCGATACCGCAATGGCAAAGCAGTTCATCAGACTGCGCAACGTAGAACCTTCCTTCGCCAGATCAATAAATATCTCTCCCAAAGTGCCATCGTTATACTCGCCCGTCCGCAGGAAGATAGTTTGACCTCCTACCTGTGCCTTCTGCGTAAAACCACCCCGCTTACCCGGTAATGTCTTATGCTCCACAATCCTCGACAACTGACGCTTTAATGTCGTATCCTTGCTGGCTATCATCCGTTTACTCACCTCTTCCAGCAGCTCTTCTGTACGCAGCTGTTCCAGGTCCGTCAACTGCAAAGGCTGCGCTGCGGAGGCATCTGCAGTCTTCTTCTTGTCGGCCTTATTACTCAGCGGCTGACTTAATTTACTGCCGTCCCTGTATAATGCACAGGCCTTCAATCCAAGCTCCCAGCTTAGATAATAAGCATCCGCAATTTCTTCCACCACCGCCTCATGTGGCAAATTGATCGTTTTTGAAATAGCCCCCGATATAAATGGCTGAGCTGCCGCCATCATGCGAATATGCCCGTGCGGATGAATATATCGCTGACCATTTTTTCCACATTTGTTGGCACAATCAAATACCGGCAGATGCTCTTCTTTCAGATAGGGCGCACCTTCCACCGTCATTGTACCACACACATAATCATTTGCTGCATCTATCTGATCATCTGTAAAACCCAGGGCATGTAACAGACTAAATTCTAAACTGAAATATTGTTCAGGCGTAAAACCCAATCTTTGTAAACATTCTTCTCCCAATGTATGTACATTAAAAACAAATGATATATCAAAGGAAGAAATAACCGCATTATCCAGCTTTTTCAATTCATCCCCGATAAATCCCTTCTCGCTCAGCGACTGATGATTGATATAAGGCGCTCCTGCAAAAGACCCCGTACCTTTCGCATAGGCTACTATCGCTTTTATTTCTGCAGATGAATAACCTAGATTTTTTAATGCAGTGGGTATAGACTGATTAATGATCTTGAAATATCCTCCTCCTGATAATTTCTTAAATTTCACCAGCGCAAAATCAGGTTCCACGCCGGTTGTATCACAATCCATCACTAATCCGATGGTGCCTGTTGGCGCGATCACCGTTGCCTGTGCATTACGGTACCCATACTGCTCTCCTAACTGCACGGCCTCGTCCCAGGCTACAGTTGCGGCTTTCAGCAGATAATCCGGACAATACACCGCATTGATCCCACCGGGCTTTATCTCTAATCCTTCGTAGGCATCAGCAGCATCATAAGCGGCAGCACGATGATTCCGCATAACGCGCAACATATCTTCCCTGTTAGCTGCATACCGCGCAAAAGGCCCCAGATGCGCCGCCATCTCCGCAGATGTTTTATAGGCAACACCTGTCATAATAGCGGTAATAGCACCGGTAATGCCACGCGCTTCTTCGCTGTCGTAAGGTATCCCACTCACCATCAGCATAGAGCCTAAATTGGCATAGCCCAGCCCCAGCGTTCTGTAATCATAACTCAGCTGCGCCACTTCCTTCGAAGGAAATTGTGCCATCAATACTGATATCTCCAGCACCACCGTCCAGAGACGCACCGTATACTCAAATCCAGGTACATCAAAACGGTTCGAATCTTCATCAAAGAACCGGCGAAGGTTCACCGACGCCAGGTTACAGGCAGTGTTGTCCAGGAACATATATTCCGAACACGGATTCGACGCATTGATTCGCCCTCCCTGCGGACAGGTATGCCACTCATTGATAGTGGTATCGTACTGGGTGCCGGGATCGGCACAGCGCCACGCCGCATAGGCTATCTGATCCCACAACTCGCGCGCAGCAATGGTTTTGACAGACTTACCCGTGGTACGGGCAATCAGGTCCCAGTCGCCACCTTCCTGTAACTGATGGAAAAATTTATTAGGAATACGAACGGAGTTATTGGAATTTTGTCCGGATACAGTTTTATAAGCTTCCCCTTCATAATCAGCAGCATATCCCGCAGCTATTAATGCGGCCACTTTCTTTTCTTCCTCTACTTTCCAGTTGATAAAATCCAGGATCTCGGGATGGTCGAGATCCAGACAAACCATTTTGGCTGCACGACGGGTTGTTCCACCTGATTTGATAGCGCCGGCAGCACGGTCACCTATCTTCAGAAAACTCATCAGACCACTACTGGTACCACCACCACTCAGCTTTTCACCTTCTCCTCTGATGGCGGAAAAATTAGTACCCACACCAGAACCATATTTGAATATCCTGGCTTCCCGCATCCACAAATCCATGATACCACCTTCATTTACAAGGTCGTCTGCTACACTGAGGATAAAGCAGGCATGCGGCTGAGGCCGCTCATAGGCAGAGGTAGATTTTTCCAGTTTCCCTGTGTTTTGTTCTACATAATAGTGTCCTTGTGGCTTGCCTTTTATACCATAACTTTCATATAATCCGGTGTTGAACCATTGGGGAGAATTAGGCACGCAGCCCTGATTCAGCATACTATACACCAGTTCATCATAGAACACCTGTGCGTCTTCCGGCGTTGCGAAATAATGATATTTTTCGCCCCAAGCCCGCCAGCAGTTGGCCATACGATGTACTACCTGTTTTACGGAAGTCTCCTTGCCGGTACTGCCATCTGCCTGTGGTACGCCTGCCTTGCGAAAATATTTCTGTGCAAGAATATCCGTAGCTATCTGCGACCAGCCCGACGGGACCTCCACATTCGTCATCTCGAATACTATATCACCCCCGGGGTTTCTGATGACCGATGTTCTGTAATCATATTCAAACTGATCGAACGCACTAACATTTTCCTTCGTATATTGACGTGAAAATGTAAGCCCGGCGCTAGTGTTTGCTGGATTTTTCATGCTGAATTTTTTCTAGGATCAGACAATAGTTAACAATACGTACTTTCTTAAACGCGGTTACTACTAAAATAATTTTTTAATTGCGGAGGACAACCCATTTATTTTGCACAAGTTGTGGATAATTCCACAAACTCTTTGGGGCCGGAATTGTTATACCAACAGTGGTACTATTGTCGTAAATCGGCTTAAATTTTGACAAATACTATCAGATGTAATTAACCTTATATAAAAAAGTATTTATCTTGATCTTCATGAATAAAAAATGAATCTCATGCATATTTATTTATCAATGTAGGTTATTAACAAAAAAATTATACATTTGCGACAACCGGAACAATGCGCTATTGATGTACAATAAAATTTACAATTCGTTCATCGAAAGGAAGTCTAAGAAGGAAAAAGCATTCGCGGTTTTAATTGACCCCGATAAGGTCACTCCTGCGGGCATCATTGAACTAGCCGCCAAATGCACCGCTGCCAAAGTGGACTATATCTTCCTTGGTGGCAGCCTTGTTATCACAGACCATCTGGACGAATGTGTCCAGCAGATGAAAGCCAGTTGCGATATCCCGGTTATACTATTCCCGGGAAGCCCATCACAGGTATCACGCTACGCTGACGCCCTTTTGTACTTATCCATGATCTCCGGAAGAAACCCGGAACTGCTGATAGGACAACATGTGGTTTCTGCCGCTGCTGTTAAAAAGAGCGGCCTGGAAGTCATTTCAACAGGTTATATGGTAATTGACGGTGGTGCACCTACTACTGTTTCTTATATCAGTAATGCTACGCCCATCCCGGCAGACAAGGCGGATATTGCCATGTGTACCGCTATGGCAGGCGAAATGCTGGGTATGAAAGTGATCTATATGGACGCCGGAAGCGGGGCTAAAAACCCGATCACCGAAACCATGATCAGCAGGGTATCCAGCCAGGTAAGCGCTCCTATCATCGTTGGCGGTGGTATCAGAGATGCTGAAAAAGCCTACCGCAACTGCAAAGCCGGCGCCGATATTATCGTTGTTGGCAATGCCATCGAAAATGATCTCTCTCTCATCAAAGAACTGGCTGACGCCGTACACTCCGTACCAGTCAACGCCTGATTCAATATCTGATCTTAAACGCTTTAATAAAGAGGGCCTTCACAGAAGTGAAGGCCCTAATATTTTATTTAGCAACTTTACAAGTCAGGCTCTTGGCCGCCTGTTTACAACACACTTTTTAATGGCCCCCCAAATATTACCAGCAACGGGGTTTCTGGCCTGATCATATCAGAGACTCATCATCTCCTTAAACTTCACTGCCTGTCTGCGGCTGACTTCAATTTTTTCACCGCCACGCATTTCAAGTAGTAATCCACCATTGAAATACGTATCAATTTTTTCAATCATACGAAGATTGACGATATGTTTACGGTTGGCACGGAAAAATACCCGCTCGTCAAGACGTTCCTCGAGCGCGTTCAATGATTTCAAAATCAATGGTTTATTAGTTTCAAAATAAACCCTGGCATAGTTACCCACACTTTCAAAAAGACGGATTTCCTGCAGTTTCACAAACCAGCAACGGTCCCCATCTTTCACAAAAACCTGGTCACTCTCGGATAAGGTAGTACGAATAGCGCCGGTAGCAGCCATACGCTCTTTCTCTTCCTGCTGGTGCAGCTTCTGAATCGCATCCGCCAGTCGTTTCGGCTCTATAGGCTTCAACAGGTAATCCAGCGCATTGTACTCAAAGGCTTTCAACGCATACTCATCGTAGGCAGTAGTGAAAATCACCTGCGGTGTTTTTTCCAACTCAGCCAACAGCTCAAAGCCAGTCTTGTCAGGCATTTGAATGTCCAGAAACAGGAGATCAGGATGTAACGTCTCAATCTTCTCGATACCATCCTTCGCATTAACGGCTTCTCCCACCACCACTATCTCCGGGTGATCGGCAAGCAGCTTCTTTAGCTCACTCCTGGCCAGGCGTTCATCATCTATTATCAATGCTTTTTTCATTGGCAATATGAAGTTTGGTTGAATGATTAATTTAGTTAATATAAAAATGCCATAGCAAGAATACTCCTGCTATAGCGGTTAAACAAATACATTTTCCTGCTTATAATATCGGCATTAATACCCTCGCCTCTACAATCTGTGCGTCCTTATTACGGATAGCAAAGGATGCACGGTTACCAAATAACAAACTTAACCGCTGCCTGGTACTTTCCAGCCCAAAACCGTGCCCATTCCTCGCGTTTTCCACAAACTGCCCGGTATTTTCAATGGTTATCTCATGCTGCAAGCCCTTCAAATGAGAACTAATCATCACGTTTCCACCATTGATGGTCTTGGAAATACCATGCTTGATCGCATTTTCTACCAATGTCTGCAACATCATCGGCGGTACCTGCAACGACAACGTATCCGGATCAATATCGTAAGTCACTACCAGCCGCTCCTCAAAACGAATCGTTTCCAGCGCCAGGTAATCCCTTACTATATTCAACTCCTTCTCCATACTCACCGTTTCCGACTTCTCCGCCGCCATAGAGCTCCGCAGGATATTCGACAACTCCGTTATAGCCGTTCGCGCACGCTGCGGATTCTCATCCACCAACGCACGGATACTGTTCAGCGCATTAAAGATAAAATGCGGGTTCAGCTGCGCCTTGATCGTCTTCAGCTCCAGCTCCTTTACCGTAGCCTGCAACGTCAGCTGGTCCACCTTCTCCGCCGTAGTACGCTCTACGTAATGGTACAGGAAGTAGATGGTCCACCACATCGTCGCAATCAGGTAAGCCGTTACCAGCCTTCTGAATACATCCGATATTGGCTGCTCATCCATAAAAATAAAACGCAGAATGAGATAATAGCAGATGAATAACAGCGTACCCGAACCTACCAGTATCCAGAAAAACAACAGCAATTGCTTATCCAGGCTATAGGTTCCCCAGTCTGCTTTGTGTATCAGATACCGGAAAAGATGTGTAGACATTACCCCCATTAAGGTAAATACCAGCAAATCTGCCGAAACAGAAAAGATAAAGGCATTAATCAGGAAATATGCTAACCATCCCAGAATCTGGCACCACCAATATTTAGAAATTACTTTAAACATTAATAAAAATTAGTATATCTCCTATTCTTCCAAATATACCGTTTGAACTTTCGGGGTAAAACCTAATTGTTACAAAAGGCAGATTGCATTTTTAACTGGTTTAGTTGGTCACTCACTAACAATGGGGCTGAAAGTATTCAAACAGTGCGATGGTATTTAAAATACAATTCTGTAAATTTAGGAAACTTATCAGATAGTCAAATAACCGAAGACCAAACGCCCAAAACCACAGCATTTTTACTTATTTTTGTTTTTTAAAATAAACCCTGAGCCATATTATGAATATTACGGCTGGTCAACTGTTGAGCCAAATCGAATATCCTGCTGATCTGCGAAAGCTCAGTAAGGAACAACTTCACCAGGTTTGTGAAGAACTGCGTCAGTACATCATTGACGTTGTAAGTGTGCATGGCGGGCACTTTGCTGCCAGCCTGGGTGTGGTGGAGCTTACAGTGGCATTGCACTATGTATTTAATACGCCTTATGATCAGCTCGTTTGGGACGTAGGCCACCAGGCTTACGGCCACAAAATCCTGACCGGAAGGAGAGAAGCATTTCCTACCAACAGGAAATACAAAGGCATCAGCGGTTTCCCTAAAAGAGACGAAAGTAATTACGATACCTTCGGCGTAGGACACTCGTCTACGTCGATTTCTGCTGCCCTCGGCATGGCCATGGCCTCCGCCTATAAAGGGGAGTTCGACCGCCAGCATATCGCAGTCATCGGCGACGGCGCCATGACAGCAGGTATGGCCTTCGAAGCACTCAACCACGCCGGCGTTGCCAATGCCAACGTGCTCATTATCCTCAACGATAACTGCATGTCCATTGATCCAAACGTAGGCGCCCTGAAAGAATATCTCACCGATATCACCACCTCTCCAACCTATAACAAATTACGCGATGACGTATGGAACCTCCTCGGTAAACTGCCGGTAGGTAAAAACTTCACCCGCGATATGGCCTCCAAACTGGAAGCCAGTCTGAAAGGTGTGGTGTCCAAATCCAGCAACCTCTTTGAGTCACTCAAAATGAGATATTTCGGCCCCATCGACGGCCATAATATTACCAAACTCACAGATACCCTGCTGGACCTGAAAGATATCCCCGGCCCTAAACTGCTCCATATCGTTACCACAAAAGGTAAAGGGTACGCACTCGCAGAAAAAGACCAGACCACCTGGCACGCACCAGGCCTCTTCGATAAAATCACCGGCGAAATCTTCAAAAAAGTACCGGAAAGACCACAACCGCCTAAATATCAGGACGTTTTTGGTCATACCATCATTGAACTCGCCGAACAAAACGATAAAATTTTAGGCATCACGCCTGCCATGCCTTCCGGCTCCTCCCTCAAATTCATGATGGAGAAAATGCCCAACCGCGCATTCGATGTAGGTATCTGCGAACAACACGCCGTTACCCTCTCCGCCGGTATGGCCACTCAAGGCATGCGTGTTTTCTGTAATATATATTCTTCCTTCTTCCAACGTGCATTCGACCAGGCCGTTCACGATGTAGCCATCCAGAAACTGCCGGTAGTATTCTGCCTCGACAGAGCCGGACTCGTTGGAGAAGACGGACCTACGCACCACGGCGTTTATGATATCGCCTACATGCGCGGCATCCCTAACGTTATCATCAGCGCACCAATGAATGAGGAAGAACTCAGAAACCTCATGTATAGCGCCCAGCTGCCTGATAACAACCTGCCTTATGTTATCCGCTATCCACGCGGACAAGGTGTTATGCCTGAATGGCGCACGCCGTTCAAAGCCATTAAACCCGGTACCGGCCGCAAACTCCGCGATGGTAAAGATATCGCCATCCTCTCCATCGGACACCCAGGCAACTTCGTGACCGAAGCTATCAGGGAACTGATGGCAGATGGCCTCCAGCCTGCACACTACGACCTCCGTTTCGTAAAACCACTGGACGAAATACTCCTCCATGAAGTATTCCAGCAATACGATAAAGTGATCACCGTGGAAGATGGAACCATCGTTGGCGGATTTGGCTCTGCCATCCTCGAATTCATGGCTAAACATAACTACAAGGCTGATATCCGCATGCTCGGTGTTCCTGATACCATCATCGAACACGGTAAACCGGAAGAACTCTTCCGCGAATGTGGCTACGATGCCGCCGGTATTGCCCGCGCTACCCGCGAAATGATGAAAAATAAAATCACCGTTACTGTCTGAAAATAACACAGCAGTAATCACCATATTTTTTCAGGGAGTTACAGGGTTTTCCTGTAACTCTTTTTTTATCCTCCCACTGCCATGTACCTGCAATTACGCATAAAAGATATCATCAGGGAAACAGAAGATACCAGAACCTATGTACTGGAAAATACCGACGCCACACCGATACACTGGCTCCCCGGACAGTTTCTCACTTTCCTTATTACCTTACATGGCATCACCCATCGCCGCTCCTATTCTATCAGCACCACGCCAGGAATAGACCCATTACCGGCCATCACCGTACGCCGCAAGGAAAATGGGGAGATATCCCGCCATATCCTGCACGACTGGCAAACCGGAGATGTTATTTCCGCCATTGCCCCCTCCGGGAGATTTACACCTGTTGCGCCATCGGCAACGCCCAGGGATATCTTCCTCCTGGCCGCAGGCAGCGGCATTTCCCCGGTTTTCTCCATACTGAATTATCTTTTAAGAGAAGAGCCCACGGCCCATATCAAGCTTATTTACAGCAATTCTTCGCCAGACAGAACAATCTTCCTCTCCCAAATACAATCGCTGGAAAAACAATACCCGGAACAACTGCAGGTCATCTACCTCTATTCCGGCGACCCGGATGCTACCCATACCTACCGCCGGCTCAGTAATCTGCTGCTGGAAACCATGGTAAAGCAATATATGCGCTATCAGCCGGCAGATGCTCATTTCTATCTCTGCGGCCCTCCGGATTATATGCGGATGATTATGTTTACGCTTACTTTTGCCGGCTTCAGCCAGGATCAGCTGCATAAAGAGAATTTCGTGGTAAATACAGCCGTTAAAATCGAAAAAACAGGCATTCCGGACGACAGCTCCCTGAAAGCCCTCACCATCCGGTTAAACGGTCAGGATTACGAACTGAAAATACCCGGCAATAAAACTATTCTGCAACATGCGCTGGAAAACAGCATTGCCCTTCCCTACAGTTGCAAAGGTGGCGTTTGCGGCTCCTGTACCGCCCGTTGCAGTACCGGAAAAATCAACATGAGCGTGAATGAAGTACTTACCGACAGGGAAATCGGAAACGGCTATATTCTTACCTGCGTTGGTTACGTAAAAGAGAGTCCCGCGACCATTGAAATCTAGTCCGGTACATCATCTGCACACATTAATTATTTTATCAAAATGAAAATAATTCAATCACAATACAGAGTATAATTATTTAATCTGCGAAATATTTATTTCCGATTTTTTATGGAAATTCAGGTATGCAAAGGGCTCCGTTGAAAGCTATACTCATGTGTCTGTTAGCTATTGTCGCTTGCATAAATGGATATTTCCTGGTTGCGGCCAATAGCGGTTTACAGAATATACCTGTCCATTTCCAATACCTGTTACTCTGCAACGAATTGTTGCTGCTTGTTGCAATTGCAACACTGGTAGTCATGACTGTACGTAAGGTGAAACACAGCGTTCAGTACGAAAGGCTTTTCTATGACCATCCTATCCCCATGTGGATTTACGAAAAGGACACCCTTCATTTTCTTTCTGTCAACAATGCGGCGGTCAACAAATACGGCTATTCCAGGCGGGAATTCCTTCAGCTAACAATCAAAGACATACGTGATCCGGGTGAGCTGAAATATCTCATGAATAATATTAAAGACCGTTGTGATGGTGTCGATTATCGCGGCATCTGGAAACACCGCCAGAAAGACGGTACTGAGTTTTTCGTGGAGCTTTATGCCCACTCTGTGACATATCGTGGAAAGGAAGCAAGGTTTATCATGGCCAAAGATGTGGATGATCAGGTGAAAGCGGCCAACAAGGCAACGGAACAGGGCAGCAGGTATGAAGTACTGGCACAAACCACCAACGACGCCATTTACGACCGTAATCTCCTGACCGGCGAAATCGCCTGGAACCACGGGTTATCCACCATCTTCCATCATCATAATGCCAAAGCAAACGATAATCTTCACTGGTGGAAAGACAATATTCACCCGGAAGACTCTCAGAAGGTGGTCAATATGATGGAAAATGCCATGCTGAACAAGCAACATTACTGGTCTGCCGAATACCGCTTCCGCTGTGCAGATGGCACCTACAAGTATATCTCCGACAGGGCCAGCATCACCTATAATGGTACTGTGGCTGTTCGTATGATCGGTATCATTCAGGATATAGATAACCATGTCCGCCAGGCTAAAAAGCTGGAGGAGCAAAATCGGACATTAAAAGAAATCACCTGGATCAACTCCCATGAAATCAGAAGGCCGGTAGTTTCTATTTTAAGTATAGCCCAGTTGTTTGATGTAAACAATAAAGATGCACAGTTCAACGCGCAGCTCATGGATTGGCTGCATCAGTCAACTTTACAGCTGGATGAAATCATTCATAAAATAGAAAAGAAAGCAAGGGAGATACACAATGATGTTTAACCCAGGCTTGCAATGAAGTGGTTGAATTCACTCTTCAGCTGCATGTATAATTGCTGGAATGTTTCCATGCGGCTTTGTAATGTGGGATAATCATGTACCGGGCGATCGTCGTGATGTACCTGTGATGGAATGTCTGAATGCTTTTTAGCGCTTTGTTTAATATCGTGGAACATTTCATCTGCAACTTCCCGTTGACGCAGCAAACGGTTTTCAAAATGCTCGACCTGGCTAAGTACTTCTTTAGGTGCCTTACTCAATGCGATCTGCTCTAAACGCTCCCGCATCAGGGTTACTTCTTCTTTTACTTCTCTGACTTCTTCCTTCCAGGAATTGAGCTGTTCATTCAGCTCAGTTGGTTGTGCGGTTGTACTCATGGTGTATAGTTTAAATGATGATGAAATAGCATCATTTCCAACGCTGTAGTCTTTATCCTGTCAACAGATTACACCAGACTATTGTTACCTGAGATTCACTTCGAAGGTACGTACTTTATTGATCCGAAACTGTAAAGATCCTATACTATTTTAGTGTTGAATTTCCTAGTACTGCAGCCAATTCCGGGAACTTTCCAAGTGCTTCCAGAATACCTCCGGCGCCAGGTTGTATGGATTGCAATACATGCGGCATTCCGGCAGTACTCCTTACCAGTTCTGCTTCAGATTCACCTACTACCACACCGTTAAATCCTGCGGCAAACATGGAATAATCATTCATCGTATCTCCTGCTACCAGTACTTTCTCCCTGGGTATCTGCAGATATTGGGTAAGTTTTAATACAGAAAAGCCTTTATTTACACCTTTGGGAAGAAAATCGAGATACTTGCCATCAGAGAGCAATATATCGCAGGCCAGCTGTTCTGCCATCTGCGAAGCATGTGCAAAATCCGTGTTTTCATCGTAGAAATAGGAGCAACGGTACTGCTGATGGGAATCCAGATGCAGTAAGCCATTCACCACTTTTAATTCCTCTCTGATATGGTCGCCGGGCCACAAAGCAGCAATCTGCTGTTGAATGGCAGCTACAGGCTGCTTTGATTCATAATGCGTTACCGTACAACCTACATCACAGATGATATATTCCGGCCTTGGTAACCAGTCTGAGCTGTCGAGTAAATCGAATACGCCGGCAACACCCCTTCCAGTTACAAAAACCAGTTTGATATCGTTATTATTACGAACAAGGTCATACAGTATTTTTCTATCGTTGTCTGTACCGCCCAGGAAGGTCCCATCAAGATCTGTAGCTAAAAGCATAGGCTAATATTATGCTGCAAAGTTACCTCATTTACGCCGCTAAGCCATATTAAAAAAGGGTGAACAGGTTTTGAAAGCCTGTTCACCCTCTATATAATGGGTTAGTAATTAGTACGACTGTTTACTGTATCATTGGCACATCTATCAACAAAAACTCTGCCGGTTTGGTTACATCAATTGTTAATGTATCATAATCAGCAATACCAATTCCATCTCTGGCACTCAATTTATCTTCTCCGATCGTAGCTTCTCCACTGATAAGAAACAGGTAACTTCCTTGTCCAGCCTGCTTCGGCTTAATGGCGAACTGTTGTCCTTCATCGAAATTTCCCAATGAAAACCAGGCGTCCTGGTTCAGCCATAACTTACTGCTTTCTTCGCCTGGCGATACAACTTCCTGGAATTTGTTATGCCTGTCTGCCGGGTCAAATGCCTGCTGGTCATATCTTGGCGCCACGTTCCTGTGTTTAGGGAATACCCATATCTGCAGGAAGTTTACATCATCTGTTTTAGATGCATTAAACTCGCTGTGCACGATACCTGTACCGGCGCTCATGATTTGAACTTCGTTCTTATTAATTACTTTATCTCTGCCGGTATTGTCTTTATGTGCAAGTGCACCATCCAATACGATGGATACAATTTCCATATTGTCGTGCGGGTGTGAACCGAAGCCCATGCCACCTTTAACGGAGTCGTCGTTCAGTACGCGCAATGCACCGAAATGGATCATATCGGGATTGTAATAGTTAGCGAAACTGAAAGTATGATATGATTTAAGCCAGCCGTGATTCGCAAAACCTCTGTCAGCCGCACGATGTATTACCTTTTTCATAATTGCTCCTGTGTTTAATTACGATACAAATATCGTACATCTGTGAGCGGTAGAGAATGGACGTTATTTAGAAAAGGGTGAACTTTTTTTCTTTCTCGCAAAGTGCGCAAAGATCCGCAAAGCTCGCAGAGACACTGTTGTTCCGCCTGCTGCGGGCTCGCAAAGCCAAACTTAGCTGATGGCGCGTGAATGGGGCGGACCTGAGGTCGATCCCGCCATGCCAGGGTGATTGGGGGTACGGGGCCCGAGGCCATTATTGGCATAAAATAAAAAAGCTGCTTCTACTTGTAGAAACAGCTTCTTTAAAAACATGAAACAATGGTAATTATACCAGTGTAGCGTCCATAGTAATTTTAGTATTCAGCAGTTTGGAAATAGGGCAGTTAGCTTCTGCATCTTTCGCAAACTCTTCAAATTTAGCGGCATCCAGACCAGGAACGCTGGCTTTCACTTCGAGGTGGCTTTCAGTGATAGCACCGTTTTCGAAGGTGATAGTGCATTTAGTATCGATGTTACCTGGGGTAAGACCGGCACCAGAGATGATGAAGCTCAGTTTCATAGTAAAGCAACCTGCGTGAGCAGCAGCGATCAGCTCTTCAGGGTTAGTACCTGCGCCATCTTCGAAACGGCTGCTGAAAGAATATGGAGTGTTGTTCAGCGCACCTGCCTGAGAAGAGAGTGTTCCTTTACCTTCTTTGCCGGTACCTTGCCAATTGGCTGAAGCGAATCTTTTCATAGTATTATCTGTTTAACTTTTTGCGGTGAAAAAAGCAGTGTAGGCCGCCAAATTACAAATAAATTCCGGGATTTACTGCAGGTTAGCAGATTGAAACATAAGCATAACAAAAGGCCCCCCGGCAATGCCGGAAGGCCTGTATTACTCCTGTCAATTGATCCCTTAAATTACTTCTACGAATTCTTCCAGTGGCTTACGTACTTTCTTCGCATGTTGCATCTGATCATCAGCAGCTCTGAAGCCTACGGCCGCAATTACTACTGCAGACAATCCCTTATCTTTCAATCCTAAAATTTCATCGTATTGCGCCGGATCGAAGCCTTCCATCGGGCTGGCATCAATTCCTTCAGCGGCGGCGGCTGTCAGTAAAAATCCCAAAGCAAGATAAGCCTGCTTTGCTGTCCAGGCAGCGGCACTGCCTGCATCCAGTCTCTTAACCGTACCTTTCATCACAGCAGCAAAATCATCTAACATCGAATGATCTATATTACGGGTAGCCGCAATATTCTGAGTATAGGCATCTACGTGAGCTTCCTGTAAATCAGCCACACGCGCAAATACGATCAGTTGAGAAGCATCAGTAACCTGAGACTGATTATAGGAAGCAGCTCTCAGTTTTTCACGTACTGCCGGGTTCTCTATCACCAGTATTTTATAAGGCTGTAAGCCATATGCAGACGCAGATAAACGTGTTGCTGTAATCAGGTTATTCAACTGTGCTTCGGTCAGTTTTTTAGCCGGATCATATTTCTTTACAGCGTAGCGCCATTCCAGCTTTTCTATAATGTTCATCGAAATTATTCTTTATAATTATTACTGTTGTTTAACCATTTGAACGCTAGCCAGCAATTTCACATCGTCGCTCAGCATTACGCCACCAGCTTCGGTTACAGCGTGGAAAGTCAGACCGAAATCTTTACGGTTGATTTTACCGCTCAGTTCAAAACCTGCTTTTACCTGGCCCCATGGATCTACAACTTCACCACCGTATTCAACGTTCAGTTCAACAGGGCGGGTATTGTCGCGGATAGTCAGGTCACCGATCAGCTTATAGGTTTCGTTGTCGATTTTCTTCACTTCTTTAGATACAAAATTCAGTTTTGGAAACTTCTCTACTTCGAAGAAATCGCCCTGTAACAGATGT
This sequence comes from Chitinophaga sp. Cy-1792, assembly GCF_011752935.1. NCBI lineage: Bacteria > Pseudomonadati > Bacteroidota > Chitinophagia > Chitinophagales > Chitinophagaceae > Chitinophaga > Chitinophaga sp. Cy-1792. The sequence goes on along the minus strand of NZ_VWWO01000001.1, from coordinate 1,135,618 downwards.
TGGTCACGTTGTGCATTCTGAGTAGTGATGCTGTTAACATCTGCCTCAAAAGATATAGTAGCATTGGTAAAATCATTACCAGTAGTTTGCATGGTTGCATCGAATGTACCGAACTGGCCGGTAACAGTAGTGATCATCAGGTGTTTTACTTTAAACTGTACATCACTGTGGGAAGGATCAATTTTCCAGGTAGTCATTTTATTTAAAATTTTAAGTATTAATAATTGTTTATAGAGAGATATTTAAATGCTTTTATTAGTTCAGGAAGCCCATTTTACCGGCGTTGTAGTCATTGATGGCCGCTACAATTTCTTCTTCGTTGTTCATCACAAACGGTCCATAAGCGAAGATGGGCTCGTCAATAGGTTCACCACTCAGCAACAGCAATGAAGTATCTTCCTTAGCGGTGATCATGATTTCTGTACCCTGCTGATCAAAAAATACTGTTTCAACAGCTTTCGCAGCAGTACCGTCGAAGTCAGCTTCACCTTGCATCAAAACCGCCATGGTATTGAAGTGTGCAGGGAAAGAAACGGTTACGCTATCACCTTTTTTCAATTGCACATCAAATACATTTACCGGCGAATATGTGCTGGCAGCACCTTTCTGACCATTGAATTCACCTGCAATTACACGCAGGTAACTGTTTGCAGTAATGTCTACTACTGGTATTTCTGCTTTGGTAAGATTCTGATAATGTGGCTGGATATTTTTATATGCCTTCGGCAGATTTACCCACAGTTGTGCCATTTCTACCTTTCCACCTTTTTTGCTGAACGCTGTTTCATGCTTTTCTTCGTGTACAATACCACCGGCAGCAGTCATCCACTGTACATCCCCGGGAGCCAGTTTACCATAGCTGCCTGTAGAATCACGGTGTTCCAATGCGCCCTGATATACCACGGTCACGGTTTCAAAACCTTTATGCGGATGCTGGTCCACGCCACGCGGCCTGTTCGTAGGAGGGAAGTAAGAAGGAGCGCCATAATCCATCAGGATAAACGGACTTACCTTATTCTGCTCGTTACGGGTACCTCCAGGCAGTACACTGTGTACTCTGAAGCCATCACCCACCATATGCGGTGCAGGTGCTTTATAAATGTTCGTTACATGTTTTATCGTTTTCATATCGTCCTCCGATTAAGACAATACAAAATTACATGTCGCAACACCTATTTGAAATGGATAAATTTCAGCTAGTAATGGACTTTTTTCAAAAAGGGGAGATTTATGGCTGTGTATTGACCACTTTGGCAGCTTCTTTAAACTCAGAAGGGCTCTGGTTGGTATATTTTTTAAAGAAGCGGCTGAAATAATGAGGATCCTCAAAGCCAAGTTTGTAGGCTATTTCTTTGGCTGTCAGATCCGTAAAGTGCAAATAGCGCTGCGCTTCAAGGATGACCCTGTTACGGATATGCTCCCCGGCTGTGATACCGGAAAGTTGTTTGCTAATTTCGTTTAATAATACCGGTTTTATGTAAAGCAGATTGGCGTAATCAGATACATTCTTCAGCTCGGTATATTTATCTTCGATTAAGTTCTTGAATTTCAGGAATATAGAGCTATTATGTGCAGCATGTTGCTCGTTCGTGGCGATAACGCTTTCTCCTTTCACACGGGAAGCCAGTACAAGAAAATACCGCAGTAATCCATGCAGGGCGGTATCATAATCCGGTTCACGCAACGATAATTCCTTCATCATCAGCTTGATAACGGCGTCAAAATCTTCCGTATCACTTTCTGATAATTGGATAACAGAACTAAACTGGCTGTTGAAAAACAGGCTGGATTTGATAGCGGAGGTCTGTGACTGGTCCCGCAGGCACATAAATGAATCCTGGAAGGCGATCATGTACCCTTCAATTTTTTCGCTGGACTGGATGTTATGAACCTGTCCCGGTGCCAGGAAAAACAGGGTATTATCTTTAACCTCATGTGCTACAGAGTCAATAGTATGGCGTAATTTGCCCTTTCTGATCCAGTAAATCGTATAGAAATCATGGCGATGCGCTTTTCCGATCTGGTCAAAAAAGCTATCACCTAGTTCACACAAACCCGAAACGATAAAAGTAGGATTCGTGTGATTATACTCCGGTAAGGACAAGATTTCTATTTTTCCACGTTTATCAGCCATCTATTAAAACTCCTGCTTGTTCTTCCTCCCTGTCGGAAGGATCTATATAATCAATAATAAAGTTATTTCTGCCTTCTCCGACCATGATGGTCATATGTTTCATCTGCACTAACTCCAGCATACTGAGGAACAGAAAGATAGCATGTACACGGTCTTTACAATGATCAAAGATCTTCTCAAAAGACAGCGTGCGTTCATGTCTTGCCAGTTCTTCCATGTACATTCTGGAACCTTCCATGGTGTAGTCGTATTTATACACCACGTGCTGCGGTTTATTGTCACGCTCTTTCATGCGCTGCATGACCTTTTCAAAGGTTTTCGCCAGCTTGAAGAGTGTAAGTGTCTGTACCTCAGTACCTTCACTGGTAGCTTCCCCGATTTCGGCGAGCTCTTTCTGGATGTTACCACGTTTGATGGCCAGCATCCTGTCGGCCTCCATTTCAGCCAGTTCAATGGCGGCCTGCTTATAGCGCTTGTATTCCAGGATTTTATCGATCAGCTCTAAGCGGGGATCGATTTCATTTCCCTGCTCATCCAGCTCTTTACGTGGCAGCAGCATTTTTGCCTTGATACGCATCAACGTAGACACAAACAAAATAAACTCACTCGCCAGTTCTATGTTTAAAGCCTCCATCTGGTGGATATAACTCAGGAAGTCCTGCGTAATCCTATTTATCGGGATATTGTAAATATCCAGCTCATCGCGCTCGATAAAGAACAGCAGCAGGTCAAATGGCCCTTCAAACTGTGGTAGTACAATTTTGTATGTCGTTTGCTCAGTCACGTATATCTGTTTAATTGTCAACAGCAGCAGGTGTCTTATTAAGAACAGTTCCTGCTGCTGTATATATCAAAAATAACAAAATTCCGGCTAATTAAAACTTGGCGGCAAACCCGACCCCAATCACCTGCTTTACCTGTAATCGTGGCCCCATTACTCCAGTCTCTTTATTCTTAAAGACTTTCACATCATCATCATAAATCATATCTAAGGTCAGTACGGCAGAGATATATTTATTCACCTTCAGTTCCAGCGCATTCGTAAAGTAAACGTCTATATTCTGCGGATTATGACGATAATCGGAGAATAGATCTAAACGGCCTTTGTAGGCAATATTTTTTCCTATCGTTTTTATATAATTGGCAGAAAGGTAAGCACCCATTTCATATTTCACTGTTTTACCGGTATCAACACCATAAGCGCCCTGGTCAGACAGATACTTATTGAATACCGTTACAAATCTCGCTGTGATTGGAGATAAGAACAGGGAGAACTCCTTGTTTGGCCTCCAGTCAAAACCCGGAGACACCAGGATATAGGCAGGAGAGAAGAAGGTAGAGGAGAAAGTATGAGAAGTATCCGTATACAGATAACCATCTGTAAACTGTGTACGAAGGTTCACCAATCCGCTTACGTACCAGTTTCTCCCGATATCATAACCATATTTGGTGGTAAGGTCAATACGGTCATCGCTTTTACGACTTCCCAGACTGGTGGTACTGATGTAACCATATGCCAGATCAGCGACGTTGCTCCATTCTCTTCTGCCTTTTTTATAATTAGCCCAGGCGAAAACAGTAGCACCAAGAGAAAAAGAAAAATTATCACCACCCGCAGCCCAGTTACTTAATGATCCCTGGTTGATGTTGATATTCAGGTTCAGCCCCTTGTCCCATAATTTCGGAATAGTGTCTTTGGGGTCTTTGACTTTTAACTTTTTCGCAGCGGTTTCACGATCTGTCTTCATCCAGTCATTCTGTGCCTGTGCTGTCATTCCAAAAATCATCAGGCAGCAGGCAATGGATAAAGTAAATTTTTTCATCAATTTCATTTTACTCATTAGGATAAACAATAAACATATGATGCCTGCCACTTCCGGGTAGAAGCGACAGGCATAAAAATATTAGTCAGGAACTTAGTTTTTTGATTTTAATGTATCGCGGATCTCTGTCAGCAATTTCTCCTGGGTAGTAAGTTCTGCAGGAGTTGGGGCTTCTTCTTTCTTCTTCATTAGTTTATTCATTGCTTTCACCATCAGGAAAATACAGAAAGCGATGATCAGGAAATCGATAACACTCTGAATAAAGGAACCATATGCCAGCACGCTCTGGCCGTGGGCTTTTGCAGCAGCTATAGTAGGATACTTATTCGTATCAGCACCACCTATAACAACAAATAGGTCATTGAAATCTGTGCCTCTTGTAAAAAGACTAACGATAGGCATCAGCACATTATCTACCAATGATGTAACGATCTTTCCAAACGCTCCTCCAATGATCACACCCACAGCAAGATCCATTACATTGCCCTTCAAGGCAAACTCTTTAAACTCCTTAATGAATGACATAATGCAAGGTTTAAGTGGTTAAGTCTATAACGAAATTAGTATATTAATTGCGGAACATCTTCATTCACAATACATTATTTCTTCAGACGGGGATATTTCATCTTCAGAGATTTCAGTGTATCCCTTAACGTTACTGCAATCAGGTACTCTTTATACCAGTTCTGATCTGCCGGTATAACCATCCACGGTATATAGTTGCAGTTGTTAATGGCATCTTCATAGGCAGACATATACTTATCCCAGAGTTTGGCTTCTTCCAGGTCCTGCTCATTGTATTTCCACATCTTCCTTGGGTCTTCTGTGCGCTCTATAAGTCTTTGCTGCTGGGCTTCCCGGGATACATGCAAATAGAATTTCAGGATTTGTGTATTGCCATGTACGGCCAGTAATTTTTCAAAATCATTGATGGCATCCATTCGCTTATAGGCCACCTTATCATCAATCCACTTGTGTACCCGTTGTATCAGGATATCTTCATAGTGCGAGCGGTTAAATACCTGTATCATACCTTTCCCCGGCGCCTGCTTATGTACTCTCCATAAAAAGTCGTGATCCATTTCCTCCTTGGTAGGCGTTTTGAAGGAAACAACCGTACATCCCTGCGGATTCAATGTACCCGTAACGTTTTTGATTACACCATCTTTGCCGCTGGCATCCATTCCCTGGATGACCATTAAAATACTATGCTTATGTTCTGCATACAGGAGATTCTGGAGTTCGTCTAGTTCCAGTAAGATCTCTTTCGTTTCTGCTTTCAGTTTGTCTTTATCTGCTTTTTTGGGAGCGGTAGTGCTGATATCTGCTAGCTTGATTTTACCCATGGAATTGCATTCTTATAATTAAATTTAACAAAAACATCCCGGATGTGTTGCGTGTTTTCCGATCTTTTGCAGAAATAATCAGACCTTTGCTGTTCAAAATCTCGCTGCATTGAACCAACGAATTGCCAATTGGGGTATCTTTCTGCTACTGTCGCTTACCTGGGGAAGTTCCTTCATACTCATGAAAATCGGGCTGGAAGCCTTTAGTCCCTACCAGGTAGCCAGCTTGCGGCTTGTAGCGGCTGGTGTGGCATTACTGCCTTTTCTTCCCAAATACCTGCGGGAAACGCCAGTAAACAAATTACCTGTCATCATACTTTCCGGATTACTGGGTAATGGTATTCCGGCTTTTCTTTTTTGTCTGGCCGAAACAAAGATCGACAGCTCCCTGGCTGGCATTTTAAATTCACTGACACCGCTGATGGCGTTACTTACCGGTTTCCTGATTTATAAGGCACCGATTAAGAAAGCGCAGCTGACAGGTGTTTGCGTAGGTCTGTTAGGGGTAGTGCTACTGTTTATGAATAAAGGCATTGCCTCCAACGAATACTGGTATTATGGCCTGCTCGTGGTGGTGGCCACAGTCAGCTATGGCGCCAATATCAGTCTGGTACATCATCACCTGAAAGGATATGCCTCTTTACAACTGGGATCAATAGCCATGTTTTTCTGTGGACTATTTACTTTACCTATTCTTTTATTCACCGGTTTCTTCCAACAGTTCACTACTGAAAATGCGCCATGGCGCTCACTTTCAGCCGGACTAGTACTTGGTGTTATGGGCACCGGTGTGGCGGCAGTACTATTTTATCTGCTGATCCGCAGAGCTGGAGCTGTTTTTGCATCGATGGTAACATATGCGTTACCGATAGTCGCCATGGGATGGGGTTTGCTTGCCCATGAACCAATTACCTGGGTATCGGTATTATGTATGCTGATTATCCTGTTTGGAGTATTCCTGGTAAATAAAGCTAAAAAAGCCGGATAACGTTTATTACATGCCGTTAAAAAAATAAATAGCCGTCTCTGCTAAGTAGAGACGGCTATTTTTATTTTTTTATGTCCTGGTATAATCTTTTAAGATTAGATAGACATAATTTCTTTTTCCTTGGCTTCGCAATGTTTATCAATAACCACGCTGTTCTTGTCGGTCATAGTCTGAACATCTGCTTCGGCATCTTTGGCGGTATCCTCGCTCAGGCCATCTTTCTGCAATTTTTTAATTGCTTCGATTGCATCGCGGCGAATGTTGCGGATGGCAACTTTTGCCTGTTCACCTTCACCATTTACTCTTTTTACGAACTCTTTCCTTCTTTCTTCTGTGAGAGGAGGGAGGAAGAGACGAATGATAACACCATCGTTCTGAGGGTTCAGGCCAATGTTGGAAGCGATGATCGCTCTTTCGATTGGTTGAAGCATATTTTTCTCCCAAGGCTGTATGGTAAGGGTACGGGCATCAGCAATTGCCACATTTGCCACCTGGTTAAGTGCAGTAGCAGCGCCATAGTAATCAACATAGATACCATCCAGGATAGCTGGATTGGCTTTACCAGCCCTGATTTTAGTCAGTTCCGCTTCCAGGTGCCCGATTGCTTTCTTCATCGAGTCTGCTGCATCATCAAGGATAAGCGTTAGATCATCTTGCATAACATAAGTAGTTAAGTGCGTGCAAACCTACAGGTTTTCTTTTAATCGTCAAAGAGAGGCCTTCATTAAGCTATTAAAAAAGGGTCCCTACACGGTAGAGACCCTTTATATATAAAAAATATATTCTATTTATCTTGTAAGATCCCCTCTGTACTGACCTTCAGGATTTTAGCCTGTGCAGCATTGGTAGCTACCACGGCTTCAGCTGCCGGCGCCAGCATAGGCTGAATCGCAGCCAGGCGGCGCTTGCGTGCAATATATAACATGCCTGTAAGCACAATTGCTGCGGTGATTACTCCCATTACCATCGCTGTTGTACCAACAGACTGTAAGGAGAAAGCTACGGCGATGAACAGTGCATTAATGGTAACAGCCACCAGGGTAGTCTGCTTATGATTCAGTTTCAAATCCAGCAGGTAGTGATGGATGTGATTTCTGTCTGCAGAAAATGGAGATCTTCCATTCAGCATACGAACCGTAAACACACGCAGGGTGTCAAATAAAGGAACTATCAGGATAGCAAAGGCAACACCCGGACTGGAGCCAATAGGCATTTTACCAGCAGGATTACCAGCTACATCAATAAACTTTAGCACCAGCACTGCATTGACTAACCCAATCAGCAATGAACCGGTATCACCCATAAATATTTTTGCAGGAGAGATATTGTAGATAAGGAAACTTGCCAGACCACCCGCCAGTGCAAACCCCAGCACAGCATAGGTGATTTCCCCTACATGTAGAAAATAAGCCCCTAACAGCGCACTCACCAGCAAGCCTATACTACCCGCCTGACCATCCACCCCGTCGATCAGATTAAAGGCATTTATAACCACTATAAAGGTGAAATACGTCAACATGAGGCTGATACTAGGAGGTAGTTCGTGTATCCCCAGAAAGCCATACATGTTTGTTAGCTGAATATTGCCCAGGTAAACAATGGCAAAAGACGCCATTAACTGACCAATCAGTTTTTTAAGCGGAGAGAGCCCAACGATATCGTCTTTCAAACCAACCATGAAGATGATAAAGAAAGCAGCCATCATGTACTGAAAAGGGGAATTCTGCAACATCGGTACGCATACCGTAGCAGCAATGATGAAACCGGAAAAAAATCCGATTCCTCCCAGTGTCGGGATTCTCTTTTTATGAGCCTTTCTTTCGTCCGGTTCGTCGTAGAGGTGTTTTAATTCCGCCACCTTGATGAGTATTGGAATCGAAAAATAGGTAACAACAAAACTTAGGACGGTAGCAATTAATACATTCTCCATTTAATAGGGGGGTTAGAGTGCAAAGATATTAATTTCAATGAAATGTGAAAAGAATAGCAGAAAAAATAAAGATTTTGTGATATTTTGGCCTCGCAAAAAAAACATTCAACAGCCTCAATTCTATGAAATTCTATTAGTTTTGCGGCTCATAAAAATCACAACTATCATGCCACAGCTTCAAGATATAGCCACGCAAGTAAGAAGAGATATCGTACGAATGGTACATGCTGTACAAAGTGGCCACCCTGGTGGTTCTTTAGGTTGCACCGACTTCCTTACAGCGCTCTATTTCAAGGTAATGGACCACAAACCTTCTCCGTTTGACATGGACGGTAAAGACCAGGACCTGTTTTTCTTATCTAACGGGCACATATCTCCGGTATTCTATAGTGTACTGGCTCGTTCCGGTTACTTTCCGGCTGCTGAGCTGAATACTTTCCGCAGATTAAACTCACGCCTGCAGGGTCACCCTACCACACACGAACACCTTCCAGGTGTACGCGTTGCTTCCGGTTCACTCGGCCAGGGTATGAGCGTTGCCATCGGTGCTGCACTCTCTAAAAAACTGAATGGTGATAAACATCTCGTATTCTCCCTCCATGGCGATGGCGAACTCGAAGAAGGTCAGAACTGGGAAGCAATTATGTTTGCTCCTCACCACAAAGTGGATAATCTTATCGTCACCATTGACGCAAATGGTCAACAGATAGATGGTACAACAAATGATGTTGCCGGACTCGGTGATATCGGCGCCAAATTCGAAGTTTTCGGATGGCATGTACTCCACATGGATGGTAATAACATGGATGAAACTGTTGCTACACTGGAAAAAGCCAAAGGACTCACCGGTCAGGGCAAACCAATCTGCATCATCATGAAAACCGTGATGGGACAAGGTGTTGACTTCATGGAAGGTCACCACGAATGGCATGGTATCGCTCCTAACGATGAACAACTGGCTAAAGCACTGGCACAGCTGCCTGAAACTTTAGGTGACTACTAAGCATATAAACGCTTTAACATAAAAGAGGCGCCTCTACCGTGTGTAAAGGCGCCTCTTTCTTTATAATAGCTTTCCAATCAGGTTGCCTTTAACTCAATTACTTCATTCGCCGCCTTACGGGCAGGATACCAGCTGGCCAATAAACCTATAACCATAATCGTTAGTAACACCAATCCAAAATCACCCGCATGCATACTTACCGGGTATGCAGGTATGAGAAACGAATCTCCATCTAATTTTATCAGGCCAAAGCGCTGCTGAATAAGACAGAATAATCCTCCCAGTGCAAAACCAATCAAGGTACCAATACCGGCAATAATCATCCCCTCCGCTAAAAATATCTTCATAATTAATGAACGGCGTGCACCCATTGCCTTTAGTATGGTAATATCCTTTTGCTTTTCTATGACCAGCATCGTCAGCGAACCTATCATGTTGAATGCCGCTATCACCAGGATAAAGCTCAGTATTATATACACCGCCCATTTCTCCGTAATCATGACCGCATATAACGACTGATTCTGCTCGAAGCGGGTTTGCACCTTATACCCCGGCCCCAGCAAACGCTTCAGCCGGCCCTTCAGCTCGTCTTCACTTACACCCGGTTTGGCAGCCACTTCCAGGGCCGACATCTCATCAGGTCCCATTTCCAGCAGCTTACGCATAAAGGCGATATTGGTAATAACGTATTTGCTGTTAAACTCCTGCTGGATCGCAAAAGTACCTTTGGGATAGATAATCCCGCTATTCAGTGCCTCTTCCGGAATGGTAAAGGAAGTAGCACTTCGCCTGGGCACATACACGGTAACGGGTGCGATACTACGCGCCACATCCACACCCAGCGCCCCTTCCAGCTCCAACCCCAAAACAGCACCATAGCCGTTCTCATCGTCGCCGGTGTCGAACGTACCTCGTACCATCTTGTTTTTTACGTCGGTAACCTTATTGTAGTTGCTGTCTACCCCCTTCAGCACGGCAATTGTCGGATCATCGGCAAAGCGAATAACCGCCTTCTCCTCCACTATAGCCGAATAAGCCAGTACGCCAGGCGTACCGCCAATAGCCGAAAGCTGACCGGCATTCAGCTGAATCGTTTTCCCCGAAACAGGGGCCACCTTAACAGAAGGATAAAAAGAAGAATAAAGGGATTTCACCAGGTCTTCAAAACCATTGAATACACTCAATATCACTATCAGGGCTCCAGCACCTACAGCAATCGCACCTACACTCACCCAGGCAATGATATTGATAGCATTGGTAGATTTCCTGGCCCAAAAGTAACGGGAAGCAAATTGCCAGATCATATCTTATAAGCCAAAAACCCTCTCTACGAGAGGGTCTTAATTATTTTGTGTCGTTTTTGATATCGTTATTTCCTTTGATATTGGAATCATCTTCCTTTATCTTCTTAAATAACTCTTCCATCTTAAACACATAATCCAGGGTATCGTCCAGGAAGAAGGTCAGCTCAGGTACCCGACGCAGCTGTTTGCCTACGCGCATACCCAGCGATTTACGGATTTCGCCCATCCGCTCATTGATACGGTCCAGCATCCCATCCTTGTCCTTTATCTGAAACATGCTCAGATATACCTTGGCTTCCAGCAGGTCAGGAGTCATTTTCACCGCTGCTATAGAGATCATTCCGCCCTCTAACACATTGAAACCCATGCGTTGAAATATATCACTTAATTCCTCCTGTATCAGCTGTCCTATTTGTTTTTGGCGCTTTGTTTCCTGCATGTCAATCAATTTTTTCGTTAATAAACGGGACATTACGATAATAACATATTTGTCCCACAATCCCAAACTTCACTAAAGCTCTCACTCCTCTTATGACGCGAAATTAACCATTTCCCGCAAAGAATAACCCGAATTCAAGCTCTTGTCTCTCATTTCTATGATATTGTGCTATTTTTGCCTGTTCTTAAAAATTAAGATTAAAGCAACAGGAATGAAGACGTTTAAGCGATTATTACAATATGCTACTCCGCTGCACCATTACCTGCCCGAATATCTGATCTATACTATTATCGGTATTATTTTCGGACTGGTCAATTTTTCAGCACTTATACCATTACTCGACCTATTATTTAACCAGACGAATGCACAGGAAGCAGCAAAAAACCTGGTGCAGCCACATTTCGAATTCTCTGTATACTATTTCATTGATCTCTTTAAATACCATCTCAGCACCTATATCGTACAGGATAAAATGCATGCCCTCTACTTTGTAGGTATGTTTATCGCTTGCTGTACCATCCTGGCCAACTTCGGCCGGTACATGAGTGCACGCGTGATCGTCCGCCTCCGCATGACCATGCTGAAACGTGTAAGAAACGATCTTTACACTAAACTCACAGAGCAATCACTGTCTTTTTATCACGATAAGAAAAAAGGTGAGATACTGACTATCATGGCCAGTGACGTACAGGAAATTGAATCAAACGTGGTAAACTCCATCCAGGTATTCCTGCGCGATCCGTTTATCATCATCGCGTATTTTATCGCGCTGTTCTTCATGTCTACCAAACTGACCCTGTTTACCATCTGGTATTTCCCGCTTTCCGGCTTTATCATCTCCTATATCAGTAAAAAACTGAAGCAAAAAGGACATTTCAGCCAGTCATTATTGGGAAGGGTATTAAGTATTTTTGAAGAGAGCATTGGCGGGATCCGTATTATCCAGGCATTTGGCGCCAAGAAATTTATGCAGAACAAGTTTGGATCTGCCAACCAGGAGTTCATCGATGTGAGCCGTTCCATGTATAACCAACGTGAACTGGCATCACCTATTACTGAAATCCTCAGTGTTTCCGTTATCCTCATCCTGATCCTTTACGGAGGCAGCCTGGTGATAGGCGAAAACCCAATCATGTCCGGCGCTGTTTTCATGACCTACCTGGTATTCTATTCCCAGATCCTGCAACCGGCAAAAAATATTTCTACGGCTATCACTACCATTCAGAAAGGACTGGTATCCAGTGAAAGAATTTTTGACGTACTGGATGCGCCGGTTACCATACAGGAGAAACCTAATGCGGATGCGATCAAAGATTTCAACAACGAAATCGTTTACGATAATATCAACTTCTCCTACGAGCAACAGCCTGTACTTAAAAATGTGAACCTGACAATTAAAAAAGGTCAGATCATCGCATTGGTAGGGCGCAGCGGTGCCGGTAAATCTACCATGGCCGACCTGCTTCCGCGCTTCTATGATGTACAGGGAGGCGCTGTTAAAATAGATGGACATGATGTACGTGACCTGAAAGTAGAAGACCTGCGCAGCCTGATGGGCGTGGTTTCTCAGCAAGCCATCCTGTTCAACGACAGCGTATTCAACAACATCGCTTTCGGCTATCCTGATGCCAATAAAGAAGAGGTGATCCGTGCAGCGAAAATTGCCAATGCACACGAATTTATTGAACAGCTCGAAAACGGCTACGATACCAATATCGGCGACGGTGGTATGAAACTCAGTGGTGGCCAGCGTCAGCGCCTGACCATCGCAAGAGCGGTATTCAAAAATCCGCCTATTATGATCCTCGATGAAGCCACTTCTGCACTGGATACAGAATCAGAAAAACTGGTACAGGGCGCACTGGATAAATTGATGGAAAGCCGTACCAGCATTGTTATTGCACACCGACTCAGTACCATTCAATATGCGTCTGAAATTATTGTTATGGAGAAAGGAGAAATTGTAGAGAGAGGTAATCACCAGGAACTCCTCGCTAATGGCGGCATTTACAGACGTTTAGTCGAAATGCAGGAATTCAAATAACTCATCTAACGATAATGCATATATGTAAAACGCTTCAGGAAATCCTGAAGCGTTTTTTTTATTCGTATTAATACCTGAAGATTCGCATCAGTGGCCGGTTATGGCCCCGTTTTTGTTATACGCCCCATTGATAATGCCAACCAGCTCTTTGCAGCTTTATTTTATTAACCTTTAACATAGCGAACTCCTATGATTTCAATCGTAATTCCTGTATTAAACGAAGGCGCTACCATCCGCCAGGTTATTAAAACGATAAAGAAGACATCCCGTAAAATTGAGATTATTGTAGTAGATGATAATTCAACGGATAATACCGTAGCAGAAGCTATGAAAGAAGATGTACGGGTAATTACCAGCAGCCAGCGCGGCAAAGGTATTTCCATGAGAGAGGGAATGATGGCCGCCAAAGGCGACATCATCGCCTATGTAGATGGTGACATCCTCACCTATCCTGATAACATTGTAGACTTATTAACCATTCCGATTGAAAAGGACGAAGCTGACTTCGTCAAATCCTACTTTGAAAGGCAGGCAGGCAGGGTCACACAATTAGTGGCCAAGCCACTGCTGAGTATTTTATTTCCTGAACTTGCTCACTTTCAGCAACCACTCAGCGGCATGATCGCAGCACGCAAATCATTGCTCTCCAGTGTACATTTTGAAAATGACTATGGCGTAGATATAGGCCTGTTGATAGACGTACACCTGCAAGGCGCACGCATTACAGAAGCGAATATCGGCAAAGTGGAAAACGCCATGCAAACATGGGAACAACTGAGCAAGATGTCCAGGGAAGTATCCCGCACCATCCTTCGTAAAGCAGAAAACATTCCTTCTGAAAACCTGGAAACACTGGGGAATATCAATGTGATCAGGGAACAGATGGAATATTCTATCCTTGAATCTATTGAGAAAATGGAGAAGATGGTCATCTTTAATATGGACCATGCTGTTTTTACGCAGGACTACCTGCACTGGGCAGCCATCGCTTTCGACGAAGAAGCTACCTATCTTCGTATACAGGCCAGCGTTACAGACCCTGTGGACCGCATGAAGCAGATTACCACATTGTTTGAACACAGAAACCTGGCGGAGCTGCTGGAAGTGGCTGATGCTATTCCTGTAGTACCCGGCATTGCAGCTGTGGTGAAGGAATTGAAACGACGCGGCTATGTATGTGGCATGGTTACAGACAGTTACGGATGTGTAGCACGTCATATCAAAAACAAGCTGGGAATGGATTTCGTGTTTGCCAATAAAATACAACTGGTCAACAGTATTTCTACCGGTGTATTTACTGCAGCAGACTATTTCATCAAAGATGAAGTGTATGATAAACTGAATTTATTCTCGTACATCACTGCAGAATATGGCATACACGCTCAAAATATTGTGTATGTGGGAGATGGTAAGCAAGACGAACAATTATTGATTAACGCGGGTATAGGTGTTGCATTTTGTCCACAATATCAGCGGTCAGCTGTAGAAAAGATTGCTGATAAAATAATTACTGGTCTTTCTTTGCAACCATTACTGGAGATAGTTCCGGATGTTTCTGTAGAAAAGAAAAAATTAAGATTGCCACCTGTTAAGATTGATAAGCGACAGGCCAGGCGAATTGGTATCGGGAGTCTGATGGGGCTGGGAGCAGCCGGATTGATATACCTGGCGATGCGGAACAGGGGAGCGGATAGAAAATGTGTTTAGGCAGATGACCAGGTAGTACTGGTACTGCGTTTGACTGGCAGTCTTTAAAAACAATGCGCCCTTCCGGCTAATGCGGAAGGGCGCTTTATTTTTACGCAGATGCGTTTTAAAGCTTTATTTGCTTTTAGCCAGTTTGGCTTCGATGCTAAGGGTAGCATGAGGTACTGCTTTCAGACGAGCCTTATCGATCAGTTTGCCGGTTACGCGACAAATGCCGTAAGTCTTGTTTTCTATACGTACCAGTGCTTTTTCGAGGTGGTCGATGAACTGAATCTGACGGCTGGCCATCTGGTTGAGCTGCTCTCTTTCCTGGGAGCCGCTACCATCTTCCATGCTCATGTATTTATTTTCAGTATCATCAGTACCAGCTTCGTCCTTGCGGGTGATAAGGCCTTGCAGGTAAATCAGTTCTTTCTTAGCTGCTTCCAGTTTTTTGAGGATAAGCTCTTTGAATTCCTGAAGATCTGCATCACTATACCTGAATACCGGACCTGCGGGTTGTTCTGGCTGATCCAGTACAGATTTGGTAAATTCAGGTTGATAAGCGACGAGGTTACCTGCTTTGCTGCTTTTCTTTTCAGATTTTTCAGCTTTCTCAGCTCCTTTTTCGGGTTTCACGGATTTTTCTTTTTCCGTCTTTACTGATTTTTCAGCTTTTACAACTGGCTTATCCGCTGCTTTTTTTGTGGATTCTTTCTCCTTAGCAACTTGTTCCTTTTCTGCTTTCTTTACTGCCATCGTTTTAAGTTCTTTTTCTTCTGACTTAGAAATTAATGGTTTCTTTGTTTCAGCGGAAACGCTTTTGGTCACCACTAGCTGCTTTGCAGCAGGTTCTTTTGTTACGGTCGATTTTGCAGGTACAGCAACTTTTTCTTTGACGGATGGTGCTTTGCTTTGGAGGGCAGAAGCCTTTGTGGCAACGGGTGCTTTTTTCGCAGCTACGGCCTTTTCAGGCTTTTTAGCTTCGTTTTTCGCACTGGAGGCTGCTGGCTTAACAACTTTTGCAGCAGTTTTTACACTGGCTGCTTTCGTGGTAGCGGGCGATGCTTTTTTAGCGGGAGCAGTAGCAGATACCTTCTTTTCGGATGATGCTTTCTTTGCTGCAGGCTTTGGCGCCGCTGCCTTCTTTGTCGATTTGCTAGCAACCTTCTTTTTTGTTGCCATGGGGGATTAGCTTTTTTTGTTAACTAATACATTAAATTTAAGGTCGTTAACCTCGATTTCTGTACCATCTTGTAGCGTCGCTACTAAATCCAAGCTATCTGCCAAAATTTCCGTGCAAATATAGTCATTATAGTTAATAATCGCCGACTTCAGCGTGTCTACCACCGCTACTTTAACATCAATTCTGTCAGTCAGTTCAAAACCACTGTCTTTACGTATTTTCTGGATGCGGTTAACCAGTTCCCTTGCATTACCTTCATCCTGTAACTCAGGTGTAATAGTAATATCGAGTGCTACTGTCAGTGCACCCTTATTCGCAACTGTCCATCCAGGTATATCTTCGGAAATGATCTCAACATCAGAGAGTTGGATTTGTACATCCTCTCCTTCCACACGCAATACATAGTGACCGTCCTTTTCGATAGTGGCAATTTCTACATCTGTAAAGGCGCCGATAGCGGCTGCAACAGATTTCATTTTCGCCCCCATCTTACTCCCGAGAGATTTGAAATTAGGCTTAATCTTTTTCTTGATAAAACCCGCAGTTTCTGTAAGATAATCAATTGCTTTGACATTCACTTCACTTTTTATCAAATCCGCCACTTTAGCGATCTGTTCCTGCTGGTGTGCATTTGATACCGGGATAAGGATTTTATGCAATGGCTGGCGAACCTTGATATTCACCTTCTTACGCAAACTTAAAACCAATGATGAGATATCCTGCGCCAGCTGCATCCTTTCTTCCAGATCCGGATCAATTGCTTCCGCTACTGCCACCGGAAAATCGGAATGATGAACAGACTCTGCCTTAAGGCGGCCTGTCACACTGTTTAGGTTGTTAAACATCCAGTCTGTAAAGAATGGAGAAACCGGAGCCATCAGCTGGATCACCGTCTCAAGACATTCATACAGTGTCTGATATGCACTAATCTTATCATGTTCGTACTCACCTTTCCAGAAACGGCGACGGCATAAACGCACGTACCAGTTACTCAGGTGCTCATCTACAAAACGCTCAATGGCTCTGCCCGCCTGGGTAGGTTCATAATCGTTGAAGTAGGCAGTTGCTTCCTTCACCAGTGTATTCAGTACAGAAATGATCCAGCGGTCAATTTCCGGGCGTTCTTCCAGTGGAATGTATGCTTCCTTGAATGTGAAATTATCCAGGTTCGCATACATAGCGAAGAAATTATATGTGTTATACAGTGTACCGAATAATTTACGCTGTGCCTCGCCAACACCTTTCACATCGAACTTGAGACTATCCCATGGCGATGCATTGGTGATCAGGTACCAGCGGGTTGCATCCGCACCGTATTGCGCAATGGTTTCAAATGGATTCACCACGTTACCGAGGCGTTTACTCATTTTCATACCCTGAGCATCGAGTACCAGACCATTGGATACTACGGTTTTAAACGCCACATTATCAAAGAGCATTACGCCCAGTGCATGTAATGTGTAGAACCATCCACGTGTCTGATCCACACCTTCAGCAATGAAATCCGCAGGGAATGCCTGGCGGCCGTCGATTGCCTCTTTATTCTCAAACGGATAATGCTGCTGAGCATAAGGCATGGCACCGGAATCAAACCAAACATCTACCAGATCCGGCTCACGGCGCATAGGCTGACCGGATTCACTTACCAGGATGATATCATCTACATAAGGTTTATGCAGATCGAGGATACCTTCATGGAGATAAGACTTATTCACATCACCGCCCAGTACCTCATTGGCTTTGCGGATCTCGGTGTTCAGTTCTTCGATGCTGCCGATACATTTCTCTTCGGTACCATCTTCTGTACGCCAGATAGGCAGCGGAGTACCCCAGTAGCGGCTGCGGCTAAGGTTCCAGTCTACCATGTTTTCCAGCCAGTTACCGAAACGTCCGGTACCGGTGAATGCAGGTTTCCAGTTGATGGTCTTATTCAGTTCTATCATCCTGTCTTTTACTGCAGTGGTTTTGATGAACCATGCATCCAGCGGATAATACAGTACTGGCTTATCGGTACGCCAGCAGTGTGGATAGGTGTGTTCATATTTCTCCACCTTAAATGCACGGTTTTCCTTTTTCAGTTTTACCGCGATATCCACATCTACGTCTTTGTAATCAGGATCATCTTTATAATTCTTCACATAACGGTTGGAGAATTCGCCAACGTTTTCTGTGAATTTACCGGCTTTGTCCACGAGGGTAAGGATGCCGATACCATATTTTTTACCTACACGGTTATCGTCTGCACCAAAAGCAGGAGCAGTGTGTACGATACCGGTACCGTCTTCAGTGGTAACGAAATCGCCGATAATTACGCGGAATGGATCTCCTTCTTCCGGCTGTGCATAAGGCAGCAGCTGCTCGTAACGGAGGTTTTCCAGGTCTTTTCCTTTGAAGGTGCTCAGGATTTTCCATGGGATTACCTTGTCGCCTTCTTTGTATTCAGCGAAGTCAGCGTTTTCGCCTTCTGCCTTGAAATATTTGTGTAACAGCACTTTAGCCATTACAACATTGATTGGCAGATGGGTATATTGGTTAAAAGTACTTACCAGTACGTAATCTATATTAGCCCCAACGGTCAGACCGAGGTTGGAAGGTAAAGTCCATGGGGTGGTGGTCCAGGCCAGGAAGAATACTTCATCGTTGCCGGCTGCATCGAACAGGAACTGTGAGTTGGCTGCTTTTGCCGCTTTGAACATGGCTACCACGGTAGTATCTTTTACATCCTTGTAGGTGCCGGGCATGTTCAGCTCTGCGGAGCTAAGGCCGGTACCGGCAGCAGGAGAGTAAGGCTGGATACTTACGCTTTTATAAAGCAATCCTTTCTTATAGAGGGTTTGGAGTGCCCACCAGAGGGATTCTATATATTTATTGTCGAATGTGATGTATGGATCCTGCAGATCCACCCAGTAACCCATTTTCTGGGTCAGCTCATCCCATTTGTCTTTGTACTTTAAAACTTCACGGCGACAGGTGTCGTTATAATCAGCAATAGAAATTTTCTTACCGATATCTTCTTTGGTGATACCCAGCATTTTTTCCACGCCTAATTCAACAGGCAGACCGTGTGTGTCCCAGCCGCCTTTTCTTTTCACCTGGAACCCCTGCATGGTTTTGTAACGGCATACAAGGTCTTTCAGGGTACGGGAAATTACGTGGTGAATACCAGGTAATCCGTTTGCGCTTGGAGGGCCTTCATAAAATACAAAGGGAGTAGCACCTTCGCGGACTTCCACGCTTTTCTCAAAAGCCCGTCGGAGCTCCCATTGCTGGAGTATATCTTTCTCTATCTGAGGTAAATTCAGTTGGTTATATTCCTGATATTTGCTGGACATAAAACAATTCCCCGTCCTTTGATGTTATATGATACAATAATTGATTAAAATTGTGCGAAGTTAATAAAATAGGCTGGGACGAGAAGCCGTTACTTTCTTAAAATCGCAGTTATTTCAACTTTTTTTGTTCTTTTTTTAGTAATTTACAATAAAGAGTACTTATTTTGCGTTTTTGGCATTGTTTTGGTGTCAGAGAAGAAGAATTGAGAAACCTTGTAATTAATTTAACCCAACGCAAAACCATATCATTCTTTATGAAAAAGTTGACGTTAATTATTTGCGCGGTCTTAGTCTCTTCCGGCATAACTTTTGCACAGCAAAAAAAATCAGTTAAAAAAACAAAAACTGCTACAGTTAAAGTTGTAGAAGCTCCGGTAGCAGTGAAAAGCTCTTTTGAACAGAATTTTGCGGGTACAACTGACGCCAAGTGGACAAAGACTAGTGCAGGACTCTGGAACGTTAGTTTCCTGAAAGATAATATAAAGACTGTTGCGCAGTATAACGCCGATGGAAGCTGGGTAGCGACCAAAAGCGAATACGACGCACAAAACCTGCCGGAATCAGTGGCAACAACACTGAAAACAAAATACCCGGCTGCCACTATTAAAGATGGCTGGAAAATTGAAAGGGCAGATGTTGCTGCCTACTATAAGGTTAATATTCAGGACAATGGTGCAGATAAGGCAGTGCTACTGAACGACGCAGGCACCATCACTGAATAGCATTAAATTCGTATTTCATAGGTATAGGGATAAATAGGACAGACCCTGCTCTTTTGGGCGGGGTTTTTCATTTTAAGGCGCCTCAGGCGCTTTTTTTATTTAGGACAACCTCAACGACAGGTCGGACTCCAAACCTGTCAGAAAAGCGCTTAAATGCATGGTCAATAGCATATCAACGTCTGCCATAAAGTATATCTCCTGACAAACAGCCAGCATAAGCATTTACCTAAAAACAAAATCGCCCCGCGGAGGCGAGGCGATTTTATATTGTGGTCGAAATCTTTCCTGGCAAAAATTGCACTTTTATTCAATGGTGTTTGATATATAAGGCAAGTATTTTTGGCTTTACTTACTTAATTGCCAGTTAAAGTTTCTTCCATGGTCAAATCTGATAAGGAAGCTTGAGGAATTGCAGATAGATATCTGCTTATCGTGTTACAAAGAAACGACGATATTCCGGCTTCCGCATATCGGATCGGGAAAACTATTAATCGAAATGGGAAAATACTATAAACCCTTTACTGTAGAGGGTTTAACGAAGCAGTAACTCACAAGGTTTAAGCCCCGTGTGCTTCTTGAATGCAGTGGAAAAATGGGAAATGCAGGAATACCCCATCAGCATAGCTACTTCCGACACTGACATGCCCTTCTCATACAACAATCCTTTCGCTTTTTCCATGCGTTCTTTCTGGAAATAATCATAGATCGTTGTACCGTACATCGCCTTGAAACCTTTTTTCAGGTAACATTCATTCATGGCTACTCTGCGGGCAAGATCACGAATGGTAACCGGCGAATCCAGCTGCTCCAGTAATATGGAACGCGCCTTCTCTATCTTCTCACGGTCTTCCATCTGTGTCAGGAAACGACAACCATAACGCTCGTCGGTATCGTTCTCTATAAACTGATCAGAGCTGAATAATAGCAGCTCCAATGCCTTACTTTGTAAAAAGATGTTCTTTAACATCCCTTCGTAATTGTGATGTACCATCGTTTCCAGTACACCCTTGGATTTGGTGCATGGCTGGATCGTTTTCACAAAGGGTTTACGGCTCTGCATTTCCAGGAAAGAAACGGTAGTAGAGCCCTTCTGAAGGGATTGTATAAATGCAGGTTGAAAACGTACAGTAATCAGGTCTACCGTAGCAGCCTGGTCCTTACATTCACCTTTTTTACCTTCCGCACATGCCTGATCAGTACAGGAAGGATTTTCGCAGTATTTATTGCCAGCTACGCAATAACGTAACTCAATTGCTGCAGAACTTCCCCTCTTGGCCGGCTGATATACCACCATAGCGACGTCTTCCACCGGCAACGGCTTATCATACGTAAACCGCTGTAAGGTGAAATCCAGACAGTCAGGTACCGACACATTATCCTGCTCTACCATTTGCAATTGGTCGCTCATGGCGGGCTGGGGAATGGCCAGTGACAATATTTCCTGTACTTCTTTCATCGCGCTAGTGTTAAATCCGTCACAAATTTAGGCATTCAGAATTAATTCAAAATGAATATGACAATTGAGTTACAATTCATCGATACTTTTCGATATATCTGACAAAACTTAAAAATTTTTTCCGCTTTAGCAAGACAACCATTTTGCGTAATTTCCGTTTAGATCAATTATACATGGAAAGGAAGTTTCATATTAACAAGGGATTGAAAGTATTGCTGCTGGTACTTAGTGTACTTATTGTAGCGGTACTGGCCCTGGGTATATATCTGAATATACGATGGAACAAAACGATACGAAATGAGCTGAAATCCTATGTGCGCGATATATCCGACAGTTTGTATGTAGCAGAGTTCAAAGATGCCAGACTGAATGTTTTTACCGGCAGTCTTACCGTTGAACAGGCCAGCATGCGCCTGGATTCGGCGGTTTACCAAAGGATGCTGGCAAAGCATATAGCGCCTTCAGCCACCTATCAGTTTAAGGTGGAAAAACTACAGCTGAAATACTTCAGACCATGGCGGTACTTTCAGCGTAAGGTACTTAGTGCCAGCGAGCTTACCGTAACTGCTCCCGACGTCATCCTCGAGGAAAATGAAAATGTTGTAGATACCAGCAAAGAGGAAACAGCCTACGAGCACATCTCCACAAAAATGAAATCGATCCTGATCAGCACCCTGCAGCTGGACAGTACCAACATTAAATACACTTTTATCAGGAAGGATTCCTCCCGGATTATTCACCAGTTTCGTAACCTGGGTATCCTGGTAAATGATTTTCTGATAGATTCCCTTGCCCTGGAAGACCCGGGCAGGATCCTCTATGCAAGAAATTATGTGGTGAAGATGAGAGATTACCGGTTTATGAGCAAAGACAGTCTGTATTGGATGAATATCCGTAATATCAGCTACGATGCGGCCGCACAGATCTTCAACATCGGCCAGTTTGATATGACGCCGGCATTAAGTAAAGAAGAATTTCAGCAGAAAATCGGCTTTCAGCAGGATTATTACCAGCTTTCCTTTTCGGATATCAGTACCGAACATCTTAGTATCACCAGGCTATTGCAGGACCAGCAGATATGGGCAGATAAAATAGTCATACATGGCGGGAATATCGATATATACAGAGACAGGCGGCCACCTATGCCGCCGGGCGACAAACTGGGCCAGTTCCCGAATCAGCAGCTGGCCAGGGTACCCATTCCCCTGTTCATCGATACCCTGGAAGGCAGGCGGGTACATATTCAGTACACGGAAACCAGTCCGCTGACCAATGAAACCGGCACCATCCGGTTTAGTAATATCAATGGCATCTTCCGGAATATAACCAATATCGATTCCATGGTGGCACGCAATGACCAGCTCACTGCCGACCTCGACGCCATTTTTATGGGCAGCGGCAAGCTAAAAGCCCATTTCGACTTTACCTTGGGCAGTAAAACCGGTAATTTTGGGGTATCCGGGGAATTGAGTAATATGAATGGCAAAGACCTTAACGCGGTTACGAAGCCACTGGGCAAACTGGAAATACGTTCCTGCGACCTGAAGGAACTGACCTTCCAGCTCAGGGGAGACGAACGAAAAGCCGGGGGCAATCTGAAGCTGCTTTATAGCAATCTGCGGATAGCCATCCTGGAACAGGATAAGACCAGTAAAGGGTTTGTACGGAAAGGGCTGATCAGTATGGTCGCCAATATCCTGGCTTTGCACCCCGCAAATCCCGCTATAGGCGAACCCGTTAGGACAGCCAAACCCCAGCTGCAAAGGGATATACAGAAGTCATTTTTTAACCTGGTCTGGAAAACCATACTGGAAGGGGTAAAAGAGACGGTCGGGACCGGAAAAATATAGAAAGAAAAACCCACATCCATCCGGCTTAAAAACAGTATCTTTTTTATTGAAATGAGGCTTATTTTTCGTACTTTTGCATGATTGTCGACTTATTTTATTTCAAACAGATTTCTAATAGATTTTACACCAACATATGAGCGAAGAATTAGTGCAAGCAACCAGCCCCAGCAACGGTTATGATGCGGGGAGTATCCAGGTATTGGAAGGACTGGAAGCCGTGCGCAAGCGCCCGGCCATGTACATTGGCGATATCGGAGTCAAAGGGTTACACCACCTTGTGTATGAGGTGGTAGACAACTCCATTGATGAGGCTTTGGCCGGATATTGCAAAAACATTGATGTAACTATCTTAGAAGATAATTCCATCCGTGTTGTGGATGATGGACGTGGTATTCCTACCGGTATTATCCCGAAAGAAGGCCGTTCTGCACTGGAGGTGGTAATGACCGTGCTTCACGCCGGTGGTAAGTTCGACAAAAACACTTACAAGGTATCCGGTGGTTTGCACGGGGTAGGTGTGAGCTGCGTAAACGCATTAAGTAGCCGTCAGCACGTAACTGTACGTCGTGAAGGTAAATTATTCGAACAGGAATATCATCGCGGTATCCCGCAGTATGCTGTTCGTGAAATCGGCGTGAGCGACACCACTGGTACTACTGTACATTTCAAGCCAGATAACGAAATCTTCAAAGAAACTACCTATAACAGGGAAATCCTGGCAGGTCGTTTACGTGAACTGGCATATCTGAACCGTCAGATCCGCATCACCCTCACTGATGAGCGTGATAAAGACGAACAGGGACAGCCTTTTAAAGAAGTTTTCTATAGTGAAGGCGGTATCCAGGAGTTTGTACAGATGCTGGATAAAAACGGTCGCAGAAATGCGCTGGTGCCTTCTCCAATCTATATTGAAGCATTCGACAAAGACGCTAACGTAACCGTAGAAGTAGCTTTGCTGTATAACGATTCATTCAGCGAAAGCATCTTCTCTTATGTAAACAATATCAACACCATTGAAGGAGGTACACACGTTGCAGGTTTCCGCCGTGCCATCACCCGTGTATTCAAATCCTATGGTGATAAAAATAAATTATTTGAGAAATCCAAGGTAGAAGTTACCGGAGATGACTTCCGCGAAGGTTTGAGCGCTGTAATCAGTGTGAAGGTTCCTGAGCCTCAGTTTGAGGGCCAGACCAAAACCAAGCTGGGTAACTCTGATGTAATGGGTATCGTGGACAGCTCCGTTGCAAACGTGCTGGACGCTTACCTGGAAGAGCACCCACGTGAAGCCAAAACCGTTATCAACAAGGTGGTACTGGCCGCACAGGCACGTGAAGCAGCGCGTAAAGCACGTCAGCTGGTACAGCGTAAGTCTGTAATGACCGGTAGTGGTTTACCTGGTAAACTGGCCGATTGTTCTGATAACGATCCTGAAAAATGTGAGCTCTACCTGGTTGAGGGTGACTCCGCGGGCGGTACTGCCAAGCAAGGCCGTAACCGTCAGTTCCAGGCGATTCTGCCGCTCAGGGGTAAAATCCTGAACGTGGAAAAAGCCATGGAACACAAGATCTACGAGAACGAAGAGATCAAAAATATCTTTACGGCACTGGGTGTGACCATCGGTACCGAAGAAGACGACAAAGCCCTGA
Organism: Chitinophaga sp. Cy-1792; assembly: GCF_011752935.1. NCBI lineage: Bacteria > Pseudomonadati > Bacteroidota > Chitinophagia > Chitinophagales > Chitinophagaceae > Chitinophaga > Chitinophaga sp. Cy-1792. Next base: position 1,110,726 of record NZ_VWWO01000001.1, on the reverse strand, counting down.
ACCTGGCCAAGCTGCGTTACCACAAGCTCATCATCATGACGGATGCTGACGTGGATGGTAGTCACATTGCGACGCTGATCCTGACTTTCATATTCCGTTATATGAAAGCGATGGTGGAACAAGGTTATGTATATATCGCACAACCGCCACTGTACCTTGTTAAGAAAGGTAAAGAGCAGGAATACTGCTGGACAGAAGAGCAGCGTAAAGCCGCCATCGCACGTATTGCGGGTAATAGCCGTGAAGACAGTGTAACTGTACAGCGATATAAAGGTCTTGGTGAGATGAACGCAGAGCAGCTGTGGGATACCACCATGAACCCTGATAACCGTACGCTGAAGCAGGTAACTATTGAAAGTGCTGCTGAAGCTGACCGTGTATTCAGTATGCTGATGGGTGATGAAGTACCTCCACGCAGGGAGTTCATCGAATCTCACGCGAAATACGCGAAGATCGACGCATAAGACGATTCAACTGTTTTATATAAAGCGAAAAGGTCTGGCAGATAATCTGCCAGACCTTTTCGCTTTATATCATCTTACCGGGTTATCTTTCCCTGGTAAGTACAAAATTTGCCATTAGCTGGTAGATGAAGACACCTATTACCATAACGGTCATACATATATTAAATGGATCGTTATCGAAGAAGGTCCAGGTGATACCGGCCACTGATAATACTGATAAGGTCAGCGTATATACCAGGAAGATGCGGCGGCCTTTGGTGGTGCCGGAGCTGTATATACTGGAAACCGGCAGCAGCATGATGGCACTTGATATGGCCAGTGCCAGCAGTGGAGCGAAGTTTGTCAGCCAGAAAGAGAACCCAGCCACGATGGCTACTGCCATCAGGACACCCACCATGGAGGAGACCTGTGTTTGTTCTTTTGTAAGCGCGTAGCGGCCATAAGGGTTCAGGCGCAGGAAAAGGTTACTAACAGGGCCTATCAGCCAGGTAGAAACCGCCATAACCGCCAGCAGTACTGCTAACGGAAAGAACAGCGTACTCGCCAGCCGGGTGATGATAAACAGCCCGATGATCACACCCCATTGCATGCCGGAGCTGAGGCGGCCCATAAAGAACTGATATTTCAGGAACATGCGGAACAGCCAGTAGCGGGCCTGCATGGCCTGAACCATTCCACTTTTAGCCCATTGCTGGTTAGGATCGATTTTTAAAGCCTCCCGGAAGTGTTCCAGTGCTTTTTTATGGTCGCCGTTTTCCAGCAATTTCCAGCCGAGATTGGCGTGGGTATAGGCATTTTCCGGGTTATGTTCCAGCGCGATATGTAAATCAGAGAAAGCCTCTTCTTTTTTGCCCAGGTTAAAGAGGGCGGTAGAGCGGAGGTTGAGGCAGGTTTCATTTTCAGGGTCCAGTGCCAGTCCTTCTTCTGCTTTTTCCAGTGCTTCCTTAAAATCGCGTTTAATGATCAGTATCTGGCTCCACATGCCGAAGTAGCCGGCAACATTAGGGTCAATACTGACAGCCTCGCTGATAGCCGTAATAGCCGCGTTATACTGGCTTTTATTAAAGGCTATCTGGGCGCGGATATAGTAGAAGCGGTCATCAGCAGGCGCCATTCCGATGGCATTACTGATAATACTTTCTGCTTCCTCTACATTACCCAGCTCCAGGAAACATATTGCCAGCAGATATAGTCCGTCTATATCGTTGGCATAGGTACTCAGATGCTGTCTTAAAGTGGTGACAGCATCCTGAACGCGGCCTTGTTGCAGCAGCAGGTGAGCCCTTTGTATCAAAAAAGCCATAGTTTATTTCTTAATATCCAGATATTTCAAAACATCATCATAGAGGCCGGCCTCGTTGGAATAGAGCGCGTAGTTACGGGCTGTATTAAACCATTCGCGGGTAGTTGCCTTATGTGTTTTGGCGGCCTTCAGCAGTTCTTTCTGCGTGATAGGTTGTGGCACGCCTTTCTGTAAGGCCTCCATTAATTTGTCTTCAATGGCCAGGTCTACGATTGCTTTCAGATCTGCGCCGGAATAGCCGGCAGTATTTTTAGCGATAGCGCGGTAATCGATATCTTCTGTCGGTTTATTTCTCAGTTGAATTTTGAGTATTTCTTCGCGGCCTTCCTGATCGGGAGGTGCAACGAAAATGATCCTGTCGAAACGCCCGGGACGGCGGAAAGCAGGGTCCAGGCTCCATGGGGCGTTGGTAGCACCGATAATGAGCACGTTATCGTTATTGGCGGCGATGCCATCCATTTCAGATAAGAACTGGTTGATCAGGTGACTGGCGCCGCTGTTGCGCATGGAGGTACGGTTAGCGCCCAGCGCATCTACTTCGTCGAAGAAGAGTACACATGGTTTTGACTGGCGTGCCAGTTCAAATAAGCTGTGCAGGTTCTTTTCACTGTTACCTATCCACATATCCAGTACGTCGTGGATGCCGACATTGATAAATTCGGCTTGAATCTGGCCGGCAGTCGCTCTTGCCAGGTAGGTTTTACCACAGCCCGGAGGGCCATATAATAAGATACCGCCACCGGCTTTTTTGCCGTAGGCTTTATACAGATCAGGGAATTGCAGTGGCTTGATGATTTTCAGGTCTATTTCCTGTTTTTCTCTGATCATGCCACCAACATCGTTGAAGTTGATTTCCGGTTTTTCCAGGGTGAAGATTTTTTCCATTTCTTCCTCCTCATCTTCAGCGGCTGGAGAATACTGTTGTTGCGGCATTCTGAAGATGCCGTCCAATGCTTCGTCTCTGAAGCCCGGGTTTAGTTCCAGCATGTGCTGGTACTTGTCGCGTGCTGCTTCCAGCGAGTTTTCCTTTACCAGGATGCGGCAATGCAGGAGCAGGGCGTCGAAATTGTCTGGCTCCTGGTGTTCCAGTTGTTCCAGCACTACTATGGCCACAGAATATTTCTGCTGGTGATAGAAGGTGCGGGCCAGTCCGAGCTGTGCTGGTATATTATCATGGGAAAGCTCGAGTACTTTCCTGTATTGTTCTTCTGCCTGAATATATTGATAGTCCTGAAGAAGCACCTGTGCAAGATGTAAACGCAGGGGCACATTTTCCGGAGAAAACTGCACGGCTTCCTGTAATTGTTTGATCACTTCCGCTGACATAATGTGCGCTATTGATTATTAGGGGCGTAAGATCGTAATTATAGCCGATTAGGTTTAAAAAATATTGTTAAATATGGGTTTTAGGGAGAAAATGTGGGCATCTGCCTAAGCATAACAATTTTTTCTTATAATTTATTTATATAATTTATAATATATGCATTATATTGCATCTGCATTTATCCCTATGCCACCGAGGCAACCGGCAGACCTATGTCGATTTAAAAAGATTGCTGGTCGGGCTTGAAATTGGACAGTAACGGCCAGCAGTTTACCATACCTATGAATTGACACCATACATACCGGGGTGACAGGTAAAAGCATATCATTCCTATAAAAACTGAAATTATGCGATTTAAACTTTGGTTAACAGCAATACTTGCTGTGGGGCTATTTATTACCGGATGTGAGTCGAAGAAGGATGTATCTCCCAAGAGCTTTTTTACTTTTAAGATAGGCGATAGTATTTATCAGTCGTCCTCTACGGAGGCATCACTGGGTGTGGACAAGGAAACGGGCAAGCCTATACTGACCATTGACGGCGTTACCAACAATTTCAGGCAGCATATGGATCTTCAGATCATCTTTGCTGATTCTGCAGTTGCGGGAAAATATACCACAGACATCTTTGTAACATTATCTGATATCAACACGGGTACCGTATCATATTATAATGTAGGTACTGGTGTAACAATTAACTTAACTAGCATCAATAGTAAACACGCCGAAGGAACGTTCTTCGGTAATTTAACCAGTGGTGAAATTGAAAAACCTTTAACGGACGGGACTTTTCAAGTCAATTATTAGTAAATCATCGTTTTAAGTTATTACGACGCCCTGCCTATATAGGCGGGGCTATTTATTGGGTATAGAAGCCAGAAAAAACGAAGCGTCAAATGCCTGAAATTGTTCAACATCAAAATAAAATTTAACATAACCTAAGGATTCTGTTAACACTAAGTTCATCAAACCGATACTTTTTAAACATTTTTTGAAGAGAAAATTATCTAAATATGTTAACCAAATCACTCTCTTAACAATTCCGTAATGATTCGGTAACATTCTGGTTGTATTGCGTTGCGTCCTTTGCGGAGTAAATACAGACAGCAACTTTTATGAAATCATTTATTACGTTATTAGCTAGCTTTATAGTATTGTTCTTTTACAGTGCGCAAGCTCAGGTAACTACATCAACAGTATCCGGGAAGGTGTCCGACGCAAAAGGACAGGCTATCCCTGGCGCAACGGTAGTAGCACTCAACGTTTCAACTGGTATTAAAGCCGGTACGCAAACAAATGCTGAAGGACGCTACTTCATCTCCAACCTCAATCCTGGTGGTCCTTATACCATCACTGTTTCTTTCATCGGCTTTAAAAGCGAAGAGAAAGCAGACCTCAACCTGGGATTAGGTTCTAACAACTTCACTTTCAAACTGGGTGAAGAGAGCAAAGCCCTGAATGAGGTAGTAATTACTGGTGCTGCTGGTAACAAACAAGGCACGAGAGTAGGTCAGGAGCAGATCAAACGTATCCCTTCCCTGAACCGCAGCCTGCAGGACATGACCAAAATCACTCCACAGAGCAGCAACAACTCTTTCCTTGGTACTAACTATCGTTACAACAACGTAACATTAGATGGTGCCATCAACAACGATGCGATTGGTTTCAGTCCATCTATGGGTGGCCAGAGCAATACCAGCGGACAGCCAGGTAGCTCTACCCGTACTAACCCGGTATCTCTGGATGCGATCCAGGATGTACAGGTTTTACTGGCTCCATTCGATGTTAAAGTTGGTAACTTCCTCGGTGGTTCTATCAACGCGGTAACCCGCAGCGGTACCAACGAGTTCCACGGTTCTGTATACGGTTATGGCCGTACTGCCGGTATGATCGGTAAAGACAAAGCTGGCGACGGTTCCAAACTGCCTAGCGATTTCCACGATTACCAGACTGGTATCCGTTTAGGTTTCCCTATCATCAAGAACAAATTATTCTTCTTCACCAACGAAGAAATCACCCGTCGTGTAGATCCGGTTATCCTCGCTGCAGGTTCCAAACTGTCTGCCAACATTCTGAGCGAAGCTGATGCAAAAGCTATCAGCGACAAAATGAAAGAATATGGCGTAGACGCAGGTACCTATGGTAACACCAGCATCTACTCTAACTCCACAAAATTCTTCAACCGCCTCGACTGGCACATCAATGGTAAACATACCCTGTCGCTGCGTAACAACACTATTACTTCTGAAGCAACTAACCTGGAACGTGACCAACAGAACTTCCGTTTCAAAGGCATTGACTTCGTACAAACCAACAACCAGACTTCCACTGTAGCTGAACTGAAATCTAACTTCAACCAGTCTGTTTCCAACAGCCTGATCCTGGGTTATTCTTCTGTACATGACTACCGTACGCCACTGTCTGATCCTGCTACTCCGCAGATCCAGATTGCCGGCAGAACGCCTGGTACTACTATCTTCCTCGGTACTGACCGTGAAGCAAGTATCTTCAACATGAAACAGAAAACTTTTGAAGTAACTGATAACGTTACCATCTTCAAAGGTAAAAATACATTCACCATAGGTACTCACAATGAGTTCTACAACATTACCTATGGTTTTGTTAACTCCTGGAACGGTCGTCTGGACTACTCTTCCGTAGAAGACTTCCTGAACAACAATCCATCCCGTGTACGTGGTAACTACAACTATACCAACAACTCACGTGATGCGATCATGGCTAATCCTCCTGCACAGTTCAAAGCTAACCTGCTGAGCCTGTACGGACAGGATGAAATCCAACTGACTGACCGTTTCAAAATCACTCCAGGTATCCGTTTAGACTATACTGGTATTCCTAACAAGCAACCACTGAGCGACAAAACAATCCACGCACCAGTTGATGCCAACTACGGTACCACTTATACCTACACTAAACCACAGGATATCAAAAATGACTTCCTGAATAACGTACAGATCTCTCCACGCTTAGGTTTCAACTACGACATCAAAGGTGACAACTCTATGGTGTTACGTGGTGGTAGCGGCTTCTTCACAGGTCGTATTCCTTTCGCATGGTTAGGTTATGCATTCTACAACAACGGTGTAACTTTCGGTGCTTACGATCAGAAATCTTCCAGCAAGGCTTTTGTAAATACACCTAATCCTGCTGCCAAACCTTCACCAAACGGTATCGCTGATTTCGCGAAACAGAATGGTGTAGACGTTACCAACGCTGCAGGTGCTACCCAGGTAGATATGATCGACAACAACTTCAAAATGCCACAGGTATGGAGAAGCAGCCTCGCATTCGACTACACAACTGCTGACCAGTGGAAATTCACTGCAGAAGGTATCTATACTAAAGTTATCAAAGACCTGATGTTCCAACAGGTGAACCTGGTTGACAACCCTACTTACTATGTTTACGATGTAAATAAGCAACAGCCTATTTTCTCTGGTAAAGGTATCAACCCACTGTTCACTAACGCTTACCTGTTATCTAACACTGATAAAGGTTACCGTTACAGCATCACCGGTCAGGTTAGCAAAACCTTCCCTTGGGGTCTGAACTTCATGACTGCTTATACTTACGGTCAGGCTAAAGACATCACCAACGGTATCCGTAACTCTATGGAGTCTAACTGGCAGCTGAACCAGGCCCTGAACCCTAACAACCCAGGACTGGCTTACTCTAACTTCGACATCCGTCACCGTATCGTTGCAACAGTTAACTACAAACAAGACTGGGGCACTAAAGGTAAATGGGTTACCAACTTCAGCCTGTTCTTCAACGCACAGTCTGGTACTGCATTCACTTATGGTTTCGTGAACGCTACTGTACAGGGTACTCCACAGCAGGTTAGCTTAGCTTACATCCCTAAAGATGTAGCACAGGCAACTAACTTCTTCGCTGACATCGCTGGTGGTAAAACTGCCGCACAGCAAGCTGCTGACTTCATGGCTTACGTTGATGGCAACAAATACCTGAGCGGTCGTAAAGGCAACTTCACTGAGCGTAACGGTGGTCGTACTCCTTGGAACTACCAGGCTGACTTCCGTCTGACACAGGATTTCAACATCAAAACTGCTAAACGCACTCACACTATCACATTAACTTATGATATCGTGAACCTGACTAACCTGCTGAACAAAAACTGGGGTGTACAGACATTCTCTCCTAACACCTTCAACTCTACTTCCAGCGTTGGTCTGAAATCTAAATCAGTGGCAAACGGTCAGCCAGTTTACACCTGGGCTAACCCAGGCGTACCTTACGCAACTGACTTCTTCGGTTCCCGTTCACAAATGCAACTGGGTCTGAGATATAGCTTCTAATCTGAGTTAGTAAGATTATATAAATAAAAAGAGCGCTGTCCATACGGACAGCGCTCTTTTTTTATTGAAACAGTACCTGATTAATTATTTGATAGAGAATACAGTTCTTACTTCAGCGCGAACTTTAATAGTTTTAAATTCGATGTCAGAAGTGTAACCATCAGCAGAAGCCATTTTAGCGTTGAACTGCGCCATCATTGGTCTTACGTCTGTGTAGTTATCCGTATTGATTTCCTGGATTTCGATGATGCTACCCATTTTTTCGCCGAGTGCAGCTACCATATATTCCGCTTTAGCTTTAGCAGCCTGCAACGCTTTTATTTTAGCTTCTTTACGGTACTCCTGCATTTTAGAAGAACTGTAAGAAGAGATGCGGGTGTTTTCGATACCTTCATCATCTACAGCACCGAGGATCTGGTCAATTTTATCCAGCTTGTTCAGTTTAAGACGATATTGTTTGCTTGCCATAAACTCTACCGGATCTTTCTTTTTACGAGGCCAGGTGTAGTTGGAACCGGCCACGTTTTCGATGGTCAGGCTTTCTTTAGGAAGACCAGCATCAGCAACGGCTTTCACCAGTTGTTTTTCCAGTGTGGAGATATCTACCTTCGTTTTATTTTTCTGATATTCTTTCAGGGAGATATCCACATAGATTTCGTCAGGAGTGATTTCTATTTCTGCAGAACCAGTTACTTCGATTTTCTTTTCTGGTTCCTTGACATTTGCGTTCTGGGCAAAAGAGCTAACGGCTAAAAATAATCCTGCGGCTAATAACATTACCTTTTTCATGACTCAACTTTTTTTCTTTTAATAAATGTGCTTTTTCGTTTAACACCCTTATGATGCTACGTACAGATACGATTCCATAAGAGCGGTGAAAAAATTTTTAAATAGTTTAATTAATAATCTGTTATAGACTATAATTGAAACGATTGCAAGAGAAAAAAAGTTACAAGGGTAGGGTTACTTATTAGTTCCGGGAAAGACCAGGGCAGCTACAGCACAGCAAAAGTAGCTTTTACTTTGGCAGTTACCTTTATTGATTTCACATTTAAATCGGTGCTATTATTTTCATTCTCCATAAAATTATTCATTATACTATTGGAATAAGTATTTTTATAGGATGACAGGAAATTCGGTTCATCAACTTCTGTCACAGTTATTACCTGTCCTAATTTAGCACCAATAACAGCCAGCATCTCCGTCGCTTTTTCCATGGCCACCTTTGTAGCCTGTACTTTAGCCTGCCGGCGATACATAGCCATCTTTGTGGAATTTACGGAAGCGATACTGGCTTTTTCAATACCCAGGGCGTCTATGGCATTCAGGATCTGATCAATTTTATCCAGGTTTTGCAGTTTTAGTTTATAATTTCTGCTGGAGAGGAATTCTACGGGGTTCTTTTTACTTCCTACCCAGTTACGACCAAATCCAAATACATTATCGATAGTTAGATTGTCTTTGGATATTCCGGCCGCTTCCACGGCCTGCAACAGCTGTTTTTCCAGGATAGCTATTTCTATCTTTTCTCTTGATTTCATGTATTCTTTCAGGGAGATATCGAAATATATTTCGTCGGGAACTACCTGAATCTCCGTTGATCCGGTTACTTCGATGGTACGCTGGATATCTCTCTTATCTAATTGTTGTGCATAGGAATTGACGTACAGTACTAAGGCTGCTACGAATGCAATGACCTGTTTCATAATTATAGGTTTGTTTCGGGCAATATATCAGAAGAAAAGAAAGCAAAATGTTAAAAATGGAAAAGATTGGCTTGATTTCAAGTCTGCAAAGGGTTTTATAAAGCAAAATAACCCGGATGCTGGCATCCGGGTTATCAAGTTATATAGTTTAAAGCAGGTTATTTTTCGTTGCGGCTGTCGGTCATACCTCTGAGGAAGTCGTACAGGTCGTTCATATTTTTGATACGACTGGCCACAAGCATGAAGTTTTTACCTACCTGTTTGAGTTTGGCGTTGTTGGTACGGGTCTGGATATACGTTAATAAGTGATTAAACGTAGGGGACTCGAAGTACGGGGAATCCGGGTTATTGATGAAGTAGCAGCGCAGGCTTTCTTCTTTGAGCATCATTTTCTCGAAGCCCAGCTGGATGGCCATCCAACGGCAACGGATCATGGTGAGCAGGTCTTTCACTGGTTCCGGCAGTGGTCCGAAACGGTCTGCCAGTTCCCCTTCGAAAGCTTTCAGCCTGGATTCCTCGACGATATTGTCCAGTTCCTGGTAGAGGTTCAGGCGTTCCTGGATACTTTCGATATAGGTATCCGGGATGAGAATTTCCAGGTCTGTATCGATGGTACAGTCGCTGACGAAGTCTTTTTTCTCTTCCAGTTGTTCTTTGAAGAGGTCGCGGAATTCGTTTTGTTTCAGTTCACGGATGGCTTCGTCCAGGATTTTCTGGTACATATCGAAACCGATTTCCGCCATGAATCCGCTCTGTTCACCACCGAGCAGGTTACCGGCGCCGCGGATATCGAGGTCGCGCATGGCGATCTGGAAACCGGAGCCCAGTTCACTGTGTTGTTCCAGTGTTTGCAGGCGTTTGCGGCTATCGGCAGGCAGCGTGCTCATTGGCGGGGCGATGAGGTAACAGAATGCTTTCTTGTTACTGCGTCCTACGCGTCCGCGCAGCTGATGGAGATCGCTGAGTCCGAAGTGGTGTGCATTATTGATGATGATCGTATTGGCGTTAGGGATATCCACACCGCTTTCCACGATGTTGGTACAAACCAGTACGTCGTATTTACGATCGATAAAATCGAGAATAACTTCTTCCAGCTGGTGGCCTTCCATTTGTCCGTGGGCGGTAGCAATGGAAAGATCAGGACAGAGTCCCTGGATGAGCGCCGACATTTCGCCGAGGCCTTTAACACGGTTGTATACGAAATATACCTGGCCGCCGCGTTCGGTTTCATAATAGATCGCGTCCCGGATCATATCATGGTCGAACACGTGCACTTCCGTTTCGATAGGCTGCCTGTTAGGCGGCGGTGTATTGATGATGGAGAGATCGCGGGCACCCATGAGTGAGAACTGCAATGTCCTTGGGATAGGCGTTGCCGTTAGTGTAAGTGTATCAACGTTGTGTTTGATTTGTTTCAGTTTCTCTTTTGCACTCACGCCGAACTTTTGTTCTTCATCTACTACGAGTACACCGATATCTTTGAATTTCACATCTTTCCCCAGCAGGGCGTGGGTGCCAATGATGATATCTATCTTACCTTCTTCCAGGCGTTTGAGTGTTTCTTTTTTCTCTTTTGAAGATTTAAATCTGTTAAGATAATCCACTGTACAAGGGAAATCTTTCAGACGCTCTGAGAAAGTTTTATAGTGCTGGAATGCCAGGATGGTGGTAGGTACCAGTACGGCGGCCTGTTTACCATCCACAACAGACTTAAAGGCAGCGCGTACGGCTACTTCTGTTTTTCCGAAGCCTACGTCGCCGCATACGAGGCGGTCCATAGGTGACGGTGATTCCATGTCTCTCTTCACATCGGCTGTTGCCTTACTCTGGTCCGGAGTATCCTCATAGATGAAGGATGCTTCCAGTTCTGTCTGGAGGTAGGTATCAGGCGTATGAGAGAACCCTTGCTGTGCTTTGCGCACGGCATAGAGTTGGATCAGGTCTTTAGCTATATCTTTTACCTGTGTTTTAGCCTTTTCCTTGAGCTTATCCCAGGCATCGCTGCCCAGTTTATTCACCCGCGGTTCCTGGCCTTCTTTACCGGTATATTTACTGATTTTATGCAGTGAGTTGATATTTACATACAACAGGTCGTTGTTTTTGTAAATAATACGGATGGCTTCCTGCATTTTCCCACCGGATTCTATCTTCTGTAACCCGCTGTAAACGCCGACACCGTGATCGATATGGGTTACATAGTCGCCCGGCTGCAGTTCACGCAGGGTTTTCATGGTAATGGCCTTATTCTTATTGTAGGCCTGCCTTACCTTTGATTTATGAAAACGCTGGAATATCTGATGGTCTGTATAGCATACCAGTTTCAGTGAATGGTCGATAAAACCTTTACTGATAGGCACTGGAATCGGATAGAATACAAAAGATGCTTTCAGGTCTTCAAAGATGGAGCGTAAACGTTCCAGCTGACGTGGGTTATCAGCGAATATAAACAGTGAATATTTGTTGGCGTTATGTGTGCCGAGGTCTTTCAGCAGCATATCAAACTGCCTGTTAAAAACAGGTTGTTCGAGCGTATCGAAAGTAATATCTGTGGCAGGGAGTCCGTTTTCTGCAAACCAGTTTTTGCTACCGAAGGTGATGGCTGTTCTTTTGAGCAGCTGTTCCATGATAGGGGCGGCTTTAACGAAGTCTTCCTCAGTGATGGTCATTTCATCGTCTTCGTCTACCCGTACTTTATTGCCGGTTTGCAGGAAATCGTCCAGTCGTTGTTCCATCTGTTCGATTACCCCGCGGATGTATTCAGGATCTTTCATCCAGACAACCGTATTTTCCGGGAGGAATTCCAGGAGGGAGGTTTTCTGGTGCTCTGCCGCACGGGTGTCCATGTTGGCGATGAGCGTCACCTGGTTCAGTTTGCGTTCGGAGAGCTGTGTTTCCGGATCAAATAAGCGGATGGAATCAATATCTTCCCCGAATAACTCCACACGATATGGTTTATCATTACCGAAGGAGTAGATATCGAGGATACCGCCTCTCAGCGCGTACTGGCCGGGCTCGTATACGAAGTCGGTGTAATGGAAGCCCCATTCCACCAGCTTTTCCAGGAGGGGATCTACTTTAAGCACATCACCTACCTTGAGTTGCACCATGTTGGCATTGAAGGCTCTGCTGGCAGCTACCTTTTCCCAGAGGGCTTCGGGGTAGGTTACCAGGATCTTTTTCCGGGAAGCATCTCCGGAGAATTTCATCAATGCTTCAGTCCGCAACATGCTATGACTGCTGTTGAGATCGGAGAACTGACCGGTTTTCTTGAAAGAGTCCGGGAAATAGAAGATATCGAGCGCCTGGGAGAGTTGTTCCAGGTCGTTTTGAAAATAGGCCGCTTCCTCTTTATCGTTGAGGATAAAGAGATGGTTTGCGTCTGCCTGGGCCCAGGTACTTACCACCACAAAATTGATCGAACTTCCGTTCAGGTTAGAGAGCTGGAAGTACTGTGGGGTGGGGGTCTGAAGCCCTTTCACCAGGGATTGCAGACGTGCATCCCGCTGATATAGATTTATTACGGCTTGTAAATTCATGAAGGCTGCAAAGATACGAAGAAAATAAATTTTTGTAGTAAGGAGAACGTTAAAATAAGAAAGAGATACGGTGACCGTATCTCTTTCTTATTAAAAAAAATTATATAGTATTTATTACTTCCGTAAACAGCACTTATTTTTTATAGATATACCTGTATTTAAAATCGAGGTGACCGTTATTGGTAACACAGGTCAACGGATAATTCTTTTCATTATAGGTATAATTATAAATGTAAGTATAATTATTGCCGTAATATACTTCTTCCTGCTTTACGATATTGTTTGCAGACAAGTTTATCAACGGCATATCCTCATCTACAATAAAAGCCGCAGCCGTTATCATCCGATAGGGATTTATTTTATTATCATAGGTATAGGTGTAAGTATTTACCTTTAGATCCAGGCCATTGAATACAGAATCAACTTCCTTAACCAGGTTACTGTTCTGCCAGGTGTAGGTGTAAGTATGTTGCAGTGAATTGTCTGATCCAAACGTGTGTTTTTTCACCAGTTGCTTTTGTGCATCGAATTCATATGAATACTTGTATCCCTGTACCATGGCAGTAGAAATAGTGCCATTTGCAGCATACGTAAATGTTGCATATTCGGTAGAATCGCTTCTGCCCACTTTATAGTTCAGCCATACAGCAGCCATTCTATTATTCTGGTACTTGTAATAGTAGCCAAGTAAGTTACCTGAAGACTGTTGCCAGTAGCTTTTTCCCAGCGAACTATCTGCATTGTAGATAAAATTCTGGTATTCTACATCGTTGCCAGATTCGATATAGACAGAATCCAGTAATGCCTGTTTGGGTGGAGTAACAACAGGATCTATCGGTGTGATTGGTTGCTCTACATCAGATTTAGAACAAGCCATCAAAAAAATTGCCAGCAGTATTGCTGCGGATAACATTGATTTCATAGTATGGTACCGATTAAATTACTACAGTTTACTATTCAGACATCTATCCAAATGATTTAACTCCAGATAATCTGCCTTTCAAATATTTAAAATTTATATAAAATTATATATTTTCTGATAAAACAATCAATTTCAATTATCTAGATAAAAATAACTTTAATCTCCTTGAGTCAGTTCTATTATAAAAATAAAGGAAGGCAACCTACCTTCCTTTATTCTTTACACATAAAAAACAGTGTTACTTTTTATAGACAAAACGCTGTGTCCCTGTTTTAAGGGTAGTAGTACCATCTTTCACTGTGTAGCTTGCGCTAACCGGATAATTTTTATCATTATAAGTGAATGTAAAACTGGTAGTGGTGGTACTTGCCGGTTCTGTTTCAACAATCTGCGTACAATTATTTTCACTTAACCAATAATCCATTTCACTACGCGTATATACAGCACATGCACGTACATTAATAGCGGCATTTTTCTTATCGTCATATTTGTAGGCATAAGTCCTGATATATGGATCCTTTTGGTCTATCAAATACTGCGTGCTTTTGATCAATGTAAGATTGTTACCTGTCCAGGTGAAAACCTCTTCCGTGCGAAGTCTTTTTCCGTCAAACCCAAACTTACCGGAGAGGCGGCTCTTATCGTTATACACAAAAGAATCCACTACTATACCTGCTTTTGATTTCGTCAATGCCAGCCGGCCTGCGTTATCATACACATAATAGTAATCGCTTGCCAATGTATCCTGGATATTTGCAGGATTAGCATAATTGTGTCGTACAACCTGTTTTTTGGAATTGTAGGTAAAGAAATCACCATATGGAACCACCGGTTTAGCGCCGCTGGAGTGGAGTTCCGCCTGCAACGTACTATCGGTATTATACCTGAAAATCCAGTTGTATGGCGTACCGTTGTTTTCAATTTCGATCAGGGAGTCCAGTAGGGGCGCTGCAGTAACTACTATCGGATTTGTTCCCGGATCCGTGCCTGGATTCGTATTTGTATCAGGCGAAGGGTTATCCGTTTTAGTACAGGAATAGATAGAGAGCATGACGGCTATCGCGCCGGTTAGGAGTTTAACATTTTTCATTTTAATGATCAGTTAGATATAGGATATTTTATATAAATATACTTCATATTTATTATCTATATAATTATCAATCATCTAGATAAAATTACGAGGAGATATTTTTTATAATCACCGCATCATAATGCACTGGAATATGCTTAAATTCAGTAACTAAAATTCCACTCCACATGATTGAAAACTGGCACACCGGCATTGTTACAAAGATTGTGGATGAAACCCACAATACGCGCAGGTTTTGGATCAGGATTCCTGACATGGATATTTTTGATTTCAAGCCGGGGCAATTTGTAACATTAGATCTTCCTATTCACGAGAAGAAGAACAAAAGATGGCGTAGTTACTCTATTGCTTCACATCCTGACGGCACCAATGAAATAGAGCTGGTAATCGTATTACTGGAGGGGGGCGCAGGCACTACCTATCTTTTCAATGAGGTAAAAGAGGGGAGCGAATTATTACTACGGGGGCCGCTGGGTGTTTTCGTGTTACCGGAAACGTTAGACACTGAAATTTTCTTTATCTGTACCGGCACAGGCATTGCGCCATTCAGGGCCATGGCCAAATACCTTAAGCTGCATGGCGTTCCTCATAAAGGCATACACCTGATCTATGGCTGCAGGTATGAGAAGGACCTGCTATATGCCAGCGAAATGCGGCAGCTGGAAGCCGAATTTCCCGGTTTTCATTATATCCCTACACTCAGCAGGGAAGAGCATTGGACCGGCCGTAAAGGCTATGTACATAACATTTACGAAGAATTACTGCAGGACAAACGCCCTGCGCACTTCTATCTCTGTGGCTGGAAAGCCATGATAGACGAGGCAAAACAACGTATTACCGCTATGGGCTACGATCGTAAAGCCATTCACCAGGAGCTGTACGGATAGGCATAAAAAAGCCGCCTCTGTTGCGCAGAGACGGCCCTTTCAGTTATATTACTGCTAATTAGAATATTGCATTCATTACCATATTCCTGATCTCAGACATAGGCACACGTTCCTGCTCCATGCTGTCGCGGTGACGAACAGTAACAGTACCGTCTTCTTTGGTCTGGTGGTCGATGGTTACGCAGAAAGGAGTACCGATGGCATCCTGGCGGCGATAACGTCTGCCAATGGTATCTTTCTCTTCATAGAAGCAATGGAAGTAAGGCTTACACTGATCCATGAGTTCTCTTGCCAGTTCCGGCAGACCATCCTTCTTGGTTAAAGGCAGGATAGCCAGCTTGGTAGGCGCCAGTTTTGCAGGGAGGCGTAATACCACGCGGGTATCTGGTTTTTCTTCGGTACCAACCTGTTCTTCCGCATATGCGTTGCAGATAACCAGCAGGAACATACGATCCAGACCGATGGAGGTCTCAATTACGTAAGGAACATAGTTCTGGTTTATTTCTGTATCGAAGTACTGAATTTTCTTTCTGCTGTATTCCGCATGTTGTTTCAGATCGAAATCGGTGCGGGAGTGAATACCTTCTACCTCTTTGAAACCAATCGGGAATTCGAATTCGATATCCACAGCGGCATCAGCATAATGCGCCAGTTTCACGTGGTCTTTGAAGCGGTATTTAGCCGGATCGATACCCAGGCTCAGGTGCCATTCCATGCGGGTCTGCTTCCATTTGTCGTACCACTCTTTCTGGGAGCCCGGACGTACAAAGAACTGCATTTCCATCTGCTCAAATTCGCGCATACGGAAGATGAACTGACGGGCAACGATTTCGTTACGGAATGCTTTACCGATTTGTGCAATACCGAAAGGCACTTTCATACGGCCCGTTTTCTGCACATTCAGGAAGTTCACGAAGATACCCTGTGCAGTTTCAGGACGCAGATATATTTCACTTGCCTCATCTGTAACGCTTCCCAGCTGGGTAGAGAACATCAGGTTGAACTGACGTACATCTGTCCAGTTAACGGTACCGCTTACAGTGCAGGCAATTTTTTTCTCTTCAATTAAGGACTTCAGTCCGTCAAAATCATTGTCGGCCAGCAGTCTGTCCATAGTAGCCAGCAGCTCATCTGCCTGCTCTTTAGGTAAGTTTTCAGCAAAGCCTTCGATGAGATGATCCACACGGTAGCGTTTTTTGCTATCCTTGTTGTCGATCATAGGATCGGAGAAGTTATCTACGTGTCCGGAAGCTTTCCAGGTTGTTGGGTGCATGAAAATAGCAGCATCGATCCCGACGATGTTCTCATGCAGCTGGGTCATGCTTTTCCACCAGTAGTCCTTAATGTTCTTTTTCAGCTCGGACCCGTTCTGACCGTAGTCATACACCGCGCTGAGCCCATCGTAAATTTCGCTGGACTGAAAGATAAAACCGTATTCTTTACAATGCGATATAATCGCCTGGAATAAATTCTGTTCTGTAGACATAGTTGCGCAAAGATAACTGGCAATTTTGAAAATACAGTTGTAATTATTTTAACATCTGTATAAAATTGATTAATAAATATTTCTAACCTTCCCCAGTATTATCATCCTTATTTTCCACTACTGGCACTTCCTGCATCCAGATGGCGTATTCATTTGGATAGATGCGGGAGCCGAAATACTGTACCCATACACGGGTGAAGACGGCCCCAAAATAAAGAATGGCAGCGGAATAATATACCCAGAGGAGAATAATTACAATGGAACCCGCGGCGCCATAGGCAGAAGAGACCTTACTGGCCCCCAGGTAAAAGCCAATGGCAAACTTCCCGATCATAAAGAGGGTAGCAGTAGCAACAGCCCCTACCAGTACGTCTTTCCAGCGGATTTTGGCATCGGGCAGTACCTTGAAGATAATCGCAAACAGCGTGGTAATTACGAGGAAAGTAATACAGAGGTTGGCGGCATACACCGCAACGTATTCTACTTCCGGGAAAACAGCCAGCAGCCGGTGGTTCATGACTTCCATCAGTCCATTCAATGCCAGGGAAACCAGCAAAATGAAGCCCATACTCACCACCAGGGAAAAGGACAGCAGCCTGTTTAGTAAAAGCTTAATGATGCCGCTTTTCTTAGGTTTTGCCTTTAATTTCCAGATAAAATTGATGGAATCCTGGATTTCCGCAAATACCCCCGTGGCGCCCACCATCAGCATCGCACCGCCGAAAACAGTGGCCCAGCTTACATCATTGGACAGGGTCGCATTGGTAATCATGGACTTGATCTGTAAGGTGGCATCATTACCCACCAGCGAGCGGATCTGCCCATATACGCTTCCTTCGATAGACTCCTTTCCCAGAAAAATATCGCATAAAAAGATGATAATAATGAGCATGGGTGCGATAGAAAAAATGGTATAGTAGGATAATGCAGCGCTCAGTTTAAGCACCTTATCATCCAGAAAATCGCTCCCGGATTGTTTTAGCACATGCCAGATTATTTTCAGTCTGTCTGATATTTTCATAGGAAGGGAATTATTTCAGCTTGGGGTTATTTAAATGCCTGCTGGCATCGCGGATATTTTTCTTGTCGAAGTTTTTCTCGAGGGCCACGGTCATGTCTACACCGGTTTGATTGGCAATACACAACAGTACCCACATTACATCAGCCAGTTCATCAGCCAGTTCTTTTTTACTGTCGCTTTCTTTGGAGGACTGGTCACCATATTTACGGGCCATTACACGGGCTACTTCTCCGACTTCTTCTGTGAGTATAGCCATATTCGTGAGTTCGCTGAAATAGCGGACACCAGTAGTATTGATCCAGTTGTCTATTCGGTCCTGCGCTTCTTTTATCGTCATTTGGATAACAGTTTTATTATCCTAAAGATAACGAATGGGGCATAACAATGTTCAGCTGAAAATTTGGGGCTAACAGCTGCGTAAATATCCGGCAAGCCGGGTTCAATTAAAACGTAGATGGATTTAAGCAATTATTTTACAGGAACCTTTACAACAAATTCCGGCGATTTTAAAAAAGTAGTTTCATTGTTAAGATATATGCCGGTAATCCGTTCTCCAGAACAGCGGACCATATCAAATACAGGACGCACAGAAATTACAGTTGTATCTGTTACGTTACTGGCATTCCGTATCTTAATATCAAAGCGCATCACCATTGCCGAATGCTTCATCTGGTCTGTAACATTCATGGTAAAAAATCCGCTTGCTTTGGTGTCTTCTGTTTTTACCAGTGCTATCTGTTTATCATAATACCAGACGGAAACATAATCAGGATTAATCTTTGCGTCAGCACCAAACACCAGGTTCTGCTGCGTTGAGGCATCTACCAGTGTAAAATAAAATGAGTTGGATCCATTGATATAGATTCCATCACATATAGGCTCTTTCTGACTTTTTTTACAGGAAAACAGCAGACCAGCTACAGTCAGTATCAGGATAAAATTTCTCATTAAATTAAAATTTTGATTAACGGTATATATGATTCTCTATATAAAAAAAGCAATAACGTTGTAGGCTGAACGACATTTAATCGACAACAACAGGAATATCAATTACATGATTTTTTGCGGTGTATTCTTTATCACCTATCCATACATGCTCCGCATTACCACCGCAACACTCGGTTTGTTCATAATCCGCCGATAGTGTAAATTCTTTGACTAAGCCAGAATTGAATGTCAGTCGTATTGTCATATTTCCTCTGGAATGATTACCACCAGTAATAAGAGGCGTACGTAAATATGAATTAGTTGAAGCAGAACCAGGCATTGTGGAGGGGTGATACGATACCAGGTTCCCATTAACAATAACCCCATAATCTAGAGCAATTCCTTCTGGCTTAATTAACGGGAATGAACTGAAAACAAGATCTTCTTTAGTGACAGCATTGATTAGCCGGAAATTAAAATCAGAATTCCACATAACACAATTAACTGAAGGACATATAGATACGTTATCTTTTTTTGACTTTCGGCATGCAGCTGTCATCAGGATAGCCATCATGGCTATCATTAAGATTTTGGTGAATTTCATATTTATTTTTTAGGGGATGTGGAATACAGTACTTAAGCACATCTACCGCTTGCTAGATAAGTTTAAATCCACTACAGTAGCCAATCTACATATGAAGTTAAAACGGGGATTATCAAAGAAAAGTTACAGGGGTTAACAGAAAAATTTATTCCCGGTTTTGGGTATCAATAATTATTGTTACAGGACCGTCATTCAGTAATTCGACTTTCATATCGGCACCAAAAATACCGCGCTGGATGGTTGTTTCCATGTCCTGCTCCAGCCTTGCAATCATTTTTTCGTACATAGGGATTGCAAAATCAGGTTTACTTGCACGCAGGTAGGATGGCCGGTTACCCTTTTTCGTAGATGCGTGTAAGGTAAACTGGCTGACCAGCAATATGTCGCCGTTGACATCTTTAACAGAAACATTCATCACACCTGCATCATCATTAAAAATGCGCAGGTTAACGATTTTGCTGCTCAGCCAGTGTATATCTTCATCCGTGTCGGCATCTTCAATACCCAACAGTACCAGTAAACCTGTTTCGATAGCGCCGGTAACAGCGCCATCTACAGTAACAGAAGCACGACTAACCCGTTGTATTACAGCTCTCATTAGCTTTTCATTTTCATGGAAAGTTAATGGAATCAGTCCATACCGACAACCAGATCTTCTCCGATAGCGGATTCTTCTTTCAGGTATATCTCTGCATCAGCATCTTCCAGTGAAGGATGATATACTTCCAGGAACGCCTGAATGGATAAAGCACATTGCAAGAGTGCTAAGGCAGCAGTACTGGAATCATAATACCTGGTAAAGAATATTGGCAGCAGTACCAACCCCATCATCACATACACCGCCCATTCCTGTTTTATTAATATAATCAGCAGCACAAGCTTTGCTACTGCAATTCCCATGAATACACCTGCATCTTCCATCCTGGCTATATTCGATGCCTGCGATAAGATACTCAGCAAAGCCACTCCGATAATCACATATCTCAATACAGACATCGGCTCTTTCATATAGGTAGTACCGTTTTCTCCTGCTGTCGTATTTACCGCCGGCGCAGACCAGTAAAACAAGACAGCAATCGTATTAACAATGGGTATGATATGAAGAAAGAACCAGAACTTATTAGGATTACTGATTGTCAATGATCTTGCCACCACAATATTTCTCAGTAAATAAGGTACAAAAACCAATACAGCAACGGCGTATATTATGCCTAATGGTGTGAAAACGTTCCGAAAGATATACCCTATATTATTCAGTGAACCTTTAGACAAAAACTCCGCCAGAATCCGGCCGGCCGGCATTAATAAGCTATATAAACCAACAAACAAAAACAGGTAACTGTGTTTATCCATCACCGTTAGTTTGGATCTCAGTGCCTTTATATAATTGCTGTCTGTCAGGTTTTCAGCAATAAAGAGGAATAGATAATATGTCACGGGAAATACCATGTTCATATAAAGCATATCGTATTCCATCAGGTAGCCGTATCCGAACATTCTTATAAAAATACTGGCCAGCGGGCGTGCGGGGGGCTGAACAGTCAGCACTACAGCTACCGCCAGCGCAATAAGTATAGCTTTAGTATCCTTCTTTCCCATCACCACAAAGCGCAGTAGCAACAAGGCAGTCCAAATGAGAAAGGTGAAATATACTACACCGTACCCGGAACCGAGCATATTCGTTAGTGCCGGAAGGCCCAATGAACCCGCCACCAATACAAGGCTGACAGCAGCAATAAGCATGCGGTGCTTATGTTGTACCAGGAAGAATTCCAGGTTATACGTCACTAAAATAACCGGTAACCAAAATATCAACGGACCATAGCTATTATTAAACATCCTGGCCCCGCCAATAGGTAAATAGGGATCATATCTGCCAAAATTCACAAAAACAAGGTAGCTTATACTCAATATAGCTGCCAGCAATACAGGTATCCAGATTTTTTTTATAACTGCCGATTGGTTGTCAGTAAACAGATGCATAGGGAAATATAAAAAGTGAAATATTAGTCATTAATTGCTACTACATCTTCTCCGATTGTAGCTGCTTCGTTCAGGTAAATTTCTGCATCCGCATCTTCCAGGGATGGATGATAAATTTCCTGAAAATATTGCATAGCGAGCACTTCCAGCATTACTGTAAGTCCACCATATGCGACACCGTAATCTTTGCTAAAAAATACTATCAGGATAGATATACCAGGAAGTAAGAATGCTGCAAATTCTTTCTTAAATACCAGGATATACAAAACTATACGAATAAATGCCAGTGCATAAAATATGGATACATCATTGTCCATACGGGCATCCAGTACTATCATCTGGTATACCAGTACAGCAATACCTAATCCTGACATCACATATCTCAGTACCGGCATAGGCTGGCTCATATAAGTGGTGCCATTTTCTCCTGCTGTGACATTAACATCCGGTGCAGCATAATAAAGTATAGCAGGTATGATATGGAACACCGGAAAAAAATGGAACAGAAACCATACCTTCCCGGTATTATTAATCGTCATTGACCTGGCAACAAGAATATTTCTGAGCACATACGGTACTGTTATCATTACACCCAGACAATATAAAAAACTGATCAACATTAAACCATTCCCGGAAAAAAACTCCTGAATCTGACGCATTCCACCAAGCGAAAAGATATGAACACATCTTTCGGCAGCAGGAAGTAGCAGACTATAAAGTCCAATGAATAAAAACAGATAGCTTCGTTTATCTATTACCGTTAGTTTAGACCTAAGACTGATCAGGTAGTCTTTTCGTGTTGAATTATCTGTCAGATTGTCTCCGATAAACAGCACCAGGTAATAAGTTACAGGAAATATCACACTACAGTATACCAATTCTAATATCGCACCATTCTGATAGGTATACCCCTGGGTTAGCATATGAAATACCGACTCACTTAAAGGCTTCAAGCCAAAGATAAAGGCTGTTGCTATGGCCAGCACCAAGCTATTTTTATCTTTTTTCCCAAAGGAAAAACTACGCATCAATAGCAGTACGGCCCAGATAAGTACCGTAACCATTTCGGCTTTCATGGTGGTCATTGCATCTGTGGAGAAATTCTCAAAGTAGGCCCATGCTCCGCCCAGCAGTGCAAAACTTGCTATCGCCACGGTAAAGCGATGTTTATTCTCCAAAATAAAAAATTCCAGGTTGTACGTCAGATAGAGTAGCGGCAAAAAAGTTAGTAAAGCGCCACGGTAATTGTCAAAAATCCTGGCGCCCAAACCCATGGAAGGGGTATAGTCGGCGAATCTCTTTAGTAAGATATGCCCAAAGATAAATATGGCTCCAAGCACGGCCGGTATCCATATCTTACTTATTACCTTTGATTGGTTATCAGTAAATAATTGCATAGGGATAAATGTTTAGGGGAATAATAACAATATATTATCATGCAAGAATAGTATCCTCTTCTACCACGTCTTTTGCTTTGTGATAAAGCACCGCATCTTCACCATACAACGCAGGATGAAACACTTCCATCATATAATAGAAAGATAAGACAATCTGCATCATCCAGAAAGCAGCAAATTCGCCATAGGCAATACTACAGCAACAAATAACGGAGATAGCACACAGTACATAAACCGGCCATTTATGTCTGAAAAAAACGCTTACCAGTGTAAGCCGGAAGCTCAGTAAAGAAAGGAACAGTTTTCCTTCTGAAACACGGCCCCTTGCAAATACCATTATGCAGCCCCATATCAGAATAAATACGTTGAATATGAGGAAATAATATCTCACATCAGACTCGGGTTCCTCCACATACAGCAACGCGTTTTCTTCTTCATTGCTATGCACTTCCCTGCTGTTGAAAAGAACCAGTGTAACAATAACGTTAATGACAGGAATGAAATGACCAACCAGCCATAGCTTCCCCGACTTTCCCACTGTCAGCAATCTTGCCATCACAATATTTTTCAGCATATAGGGCGCCAGCAGTAATACACCCATAGCAACCAGCAATTGTAGCAATAACGGAACATGCGTGATGTAATGAAGCAGGACCCCATAACCTCTTGGTGCAAAGACATTAGTTGTAGTAATCGCTGCACCAACTATCATGGCATACAAGGCAATAACGGCAAACAGATAAGTACGTTTATCCATGATCGTTATTTTCGATTTCACCGCTTGAATGAAGTTGTTTTTCGATATATTTTCCGCCACAAAGACAAGGAGATAGTAGACCATCGGAAACACGGCATAGCCAAACATACATTCAAATCCGGCCAGATACTTTGACTCCAGGAAGTTGTTAATAATATAAACGATGGAGTGTCCCCAGGGCATTATTGAAATCAGCAACCCCGCAATGATGGCCGTAATCAGGTCAGTTTTGCTTTTCTTTTCCAAAGCATACGTGCGCAGGAGCAGGAGTGATACCCAGATAATACATTCAACACCAGCATAGGCATATATCCGGGCGTTCCCTTCAGCAATGGAGGCCCTGGATTCAAATAATAAAAAACCGGTCAGGAGCAAAGCACCCAGGAGCGTCACCGGCACTGCACGTTTGTTTTTTAGCACGAAAAATTCCAGGCTGTACATCAGTACATATACAGGCAGTAAAAGTATCATGTTCATAGGAATACCCCATAACTTCCCATCCATTGCAAAAGACAAGTCATAATACGATACCGACTCCATTTGGGATATTCTGGAAATAACAAACGGCAATAGCATGACTATTGTTGCCAGTACAGGGATCCAGAGCTTATTAATAACAAGCCTCTGGTCAACAGTAAATAATTTCATAGGTTAGATTAGCGGTAGTTTTAATAAATTGCTTTCTAATATAACACTAGATTATTAATTTTTATATTAATACGTAATGAATATAGATGTAACTCCTGAGATCAGTTTCCGTACAGCACGTAGCGGGGGCAAGGGAGGACAAAACGTAAATAAGGTGGAAACCATGGTAGAAGGTTACTTTGACATCGGCTCCACAACCTTGTTAACCACTGAGCAACAAGCAATTGTAAGAGAAAAACTCTCCAACAGAATCAATGCCGACGGTATTTTGCTGGTAAAGTCACAAACGGCGCGCACACAGCTGGGAAATAAATACGAAGTGATCCGTAAAATCAATGACTTGATTAACAAAGCGCTGATTCCCCGGAAGAAACGTATTGCAACAAAACCTTCCAAAGCGATGGTAGAGAAGCGGATACAGTTCAAGAAAAGACTGTCCGACAAAAAGCAGCAACGCAGAGGCGGAAACTTTGAATAACTTAGCAAAAAATTTTAGGCTTTGAGCATAAAGAACCTGGCAGGGCAAACGATATATTATGGCCTTAGTAACATAGTGAGCAAGCTGCTCAACTATTTTCTGACACCGTTTTATCTGCAAATACTTACCTACAAGGCGGTGGCCGAAATGAACATTGCATATGCCTATGTTCCTTTTGCCAATATCGTATTGACTTACGGAATGGAAACGGCTTTCTTCCGTTATGCCAAAAAAGACAATGAGAACATGGTATTGAGTACTTCCATGATCTCATTGATATGTAGCACGATCATAGCCACTTTTTTGCTATTTCTGCTACAAAACCCCGTAGTTCACTCAAATTCGGGTCAATTAGCCGGCTTGCTGACTCATCCGGAAAGCTATCTTTACCTGGTAATGATCATGGGTTTTGATGCCCTGACAGCAATTCCGTTTGCCCAGCTCCGTTATGAGAACAGGCCAATGAAATATGCAGCCATCAGAGTAGCCAATATCCTGACCAACGTATTCTTCAACGTATTTTTCCTGTTAGGTGTTCCTTATTTATATGCCAAAGGCCATCACTGGCTCCCGGATATTATAGGTACCAACTCACAGGTGAGCTATATCTTTTTAAGTAATGTACTGGCCAGCGGCCTCACCTTTGTCATGTTCCTTCCCCAGCTCAGAAAGCTCAGATGGGTATTTGACAAGGTGTTATGGAAAGATATGATCTCCTATTCGCTGCCACTCATCATCGTTGGGATGGCCGGCATGGTAAATGAAACCATGGACAGGGCCTATTTCCTGCCTACCTACCTTAAAGGTAGCCGCCAGGACCAGGAAAAAGCCATCGCTATTTATAGCGCCAACTATAAACTGGCCATGTTGATCAATATGTTCATACAGGCGTTTAAGTTAGGGGCAGAACCATTTTTCTTTAAGCAGGCAGAAACGGACAATCCCCAGCGGACCTATGCCCGTATCATGAAGATATTTGTGGCGCTGCTATGTACCATGTTCCTTTTTGTAGCACTTTACCTGAATATCTGGAAGATATTCCTGCGTAAACCTTTCTATTACGAAGGACTGACCATCGTGCCGGTATTGCTCATGGGATATATCTTCCTGGGTATCTATTATAACCTGACTATCTGGTTTAAACTGACCAACCAAACCAGGGCTGGTGCAATAATCACCCTGATTTCTGCCGGACTTGCATTTCTGCTGAACTGGTGGTGGATACCTGTTATGGGGTACTTCGGGGCAGCCCTGGCAACTGGCGTATGTTACCTGGTGCAGATGATCATATGTTATGTCTGGGGACAAAAATACTATCCGGTACCTTACCATCTACCTAAACTACTTACGTATATATTGCTGGCAATAGGAATTTATTATATCTATAACTGGATAAATACTACTTTCCTTTCTCCAAAAGATATCTATGCCATTACCGCTTCCAATGTGATTTTGGCTACCGTCTTTTTCCTGGGCTACCTGGCCTTTATCCTGAAAATGGAGAAAAAGGAATTTGCCCGTTTGCCGGTGATCGGTAAATTTCTCCGCTAATAAAACAGCCATCCCTATACGAAAATAGGGATGGCTGCCTCCTTAATATTAATTCCGGGTTAATTATACCAGGAATGGATTGTTTCTTTTTTCAAAACCGATGGTTGTTGCCGGTCCATGTCCCGGGAACACTCTAACGTCGTCCGGCAGTACGAAAAGTTTCTCCCGGATGCTGGCCAGCAGCGTATCATAGTCGCCACCAGGCAGGTCTGTTCGTCCGATGCTCTGGAAAAACAGCACATCTCCCGCAATTAATAATTTCTGACTGGCACAATAAAATGATACACTTCCCGGAGAATGTCCTGGTGTGAGGATTACCTCCAGCTCATCTTTTCCGAAGGGTATAATTTCCCCTTCGTGCAGGTACCTGGAGGGCATCGGGGAAGGATCAAAAGGCATGTTATACATAGCACCAGCCTGTTGTGAGTTGTCCAGCACCACTTGTTCCTGCGGATGAATTTCAGGACGAACCTTGTACGTTTCAGACACTAATTTGTTACCAAAAATGTGATCCAGATGGCAGTGAGTATTCAGCAGCCGTGTAACAATTAGTCCTTCCGTTTGTATATATTGTAATAATTCTTTTCTTTCGTCCTGAAAATAACAACCCGGGTCTATAATTATACATTCCTTTTTTTCGTTAATAAGCAGGTAGGTATTTTCCTGCATGGGACTAAAGGTGAATTGGTGAAGTTCGATCATGTTACCCGTTTTTTAGCTAATTTTAAACAGATCCAAAATTATCAATACTTTCTGTATGAACAGATTTATTACCAGGTTATTATTCCACGGAGCCCTATTACTTGGAACGATGGTATCGTTTGCCCAGACAAATACAGTAGAATTCGGCCAGAATCGTGTGCAGTTTAAGAATTTTAAGTGGAGATACTACCAAAGTCGGCATTTTAATACCTATTTTTCCCAGGGTGGACTGGAATTAGGAAAATACGTGGTACAGATTGCAGAGAAG
This sequence comes from Chitinophaga sp. Cy-1792, assembly GCF_011752935.1. NCBI lineage: Bacteria > Pseudomonadati > Bacteroidota > Chitinophagia > Chitinophagales > Chitinophagaceae > Chitinophaga > Chitinophaga sp. Cy-1792. The sequence goes on along the minus strand of NZ_VWWO01000001.1, from coordinate 1,083,336 downwards.
GAATTGCCCCAGCTGGAACAATTTATGGAAACCACCCCACGTCAACGGGTAAACATAGTTGTGTATAACAGCTTTTCCGAGATGAAGCAATCTAACATCGGGATCGGTGTGGAATGGCAGAACACAGGTGGTGTTACCAAGCTGGTTGGTAATAAAATGATCGTTTACTTTGATGGCAATCACGAAAATCTCCGAAAGCAAATCCGCCAGGGTATTGCGCGTATTATGCTGGAAACCCTCCTTTTCGGGGAAGATATCGGCGAGTTTGCCGGTAATGCCGCATTGATCGACTTCCCTAAATGGTTTACCGATGGCTTCATCGCCTACGCTGCAGAAAACTGGAGCGCCAAAGAAGATGAAGAACTCAAGTCCATCATGCTTTCCGGGAAATACAACAACTTTAACCAGCTGGCATATGATCATCCACTGCTGGCAGGCCATGCCTTCTGGTACTATGTGGAAACCAAATACGGAAAAGATGCGGTTCCTTACCTGATGTATATAACCCGTATCAACCGCGGACTGAAAAAAGGTTTTGAGCAGGTACTGAGTCTGACGCCTAAAAAAGCGACCCAGGACTTCATGTACTACTATACCAAACGCTACTCAGACGATAACAAACGCAGAAAAACATCTGCCAAAGGCCGCACGATAGTAGCACAGGAAATTGGTAAATCCGATTATTACCGCTTCAATGCCAACCCTAAAAACAATTCCTACGCAGTAGTAGAATTCAAGAAAGGCCTTTATAAAGTACAGATACAACTTGGCTGGAACAAGCCTAAAGTATTGCTGAAGAGCGGTGTGATGCAGCTGGCCAACCAACTGGATCCAAATTATCCGATGATGGCCTGGAACCCTAAAGGTAACCGCCTCGCTATCGTCTACGAACATGAAGGCCATACCAAACTGATGATATATGACCTGATCTCGCATATCACCATCCGTCAGGACCTCCCGCAGTTCGACCGCGTGATCGACTTCAAGTATATGCCGGTTCAGGAAAATACATTGCTGATGTCTGCCGTGAAAAATGGCCATACCGACATCTTTACCTATAGTATTACCAACTCTAAAACAGAACAGATCACCAACGACGTGTACGATGACCTCGACCCGTCCTTCGCGGCATTCCCTGGTAAGAGCGGTATCATCTACTCTTCCAACAGACCAGGCCCTAAAGGCAGAGGTACTGATACCTCCCTGCTGGGCAATCCATACAATATCTTCATGGTGGATAACTGGAATAAGAGCGCAGATAAACAAATCACGCAGCTGACAGACATGAAGTATGGCAATGCCCGTCTGCCAATGCAATATAATACCACGCACTTTACTTTCGTTTCCGATGCAAACGGTATCCGTAACCGTTATGCCGGCTTCTTCAAATCCCAGAACATGGGCGTGGATTCCCTGTTCTATGTAGGATCAGAGATCCTGCACAACCCGGAAAAAGAAGAACTGGATTCCGCGCTGGCAGCCTATGGCGCCACCGCTCCGGATTCGGTAGAAGCAGTGATCATTACTAACGACTCCACCTATACGTTCCCGATCTCCAACTACCCTTATGGTATCCTGGAGTCAAGAGTTACAGGTGAACAGGGCGAGGTTTCGGAAGTAGTAGGATATGCAGATATCAAACGACTGATGAAGCTGAAGGTAGATACCAACACCTTACGCAGACGCAATGTCTCTGCCCGTCCTACGCATTTCCGCCAGGACCAGATGCATGCAGACAGTATCAAACAGGGGCTGCCCACCTATTTGTCAGCACCTAAAAAAGATACCAGCAGTCATCCTAATTTCTTCCAGAACGAGTTCTCCAATGAAACGACAGATTCATCTGCCAACGGTAATAACAGCAATAACAGCAGCACACCTGCCATACTGAACCTGGCTGCCGATGATAAAGACAACGACCGTTTGTCGCTCTTTGGCGATAAGAGCTCCGGCGCCAAGCCATCGGTATTGAAATCGTCCAAGCTGTTCCCTTATAAGTGGAAATTCGCGTCAGACTACCTGATACTTCAGATAGATAACTCCGTACTGATCAACAGATATCAGATCTATACCGGCCCTCCGGGAGGTCCGATCCGCCTGACCGATCCGGTAAACGGATTAATTCGTATAGGCGTCAGCGATCTGTTTGAAGATGTCAAATTCAACGGAGGTTTCCGTATTCCATCCAGCTTACAGGGATCTGAATACTTCTTTACCGCCTCTTACCTCAAGAAGCGTTTCGATTATAAATTCACTTATTATCGTAAGGTAGATAAAAGTGGAGCAGTGCAGGATACTGACCGGGTACAGAATTTAGTTACCTGGGTGCCTGCCAGATTGATTACCAATTTATTCCAGGCAGAAGTACGTTATCCGTTTGATCAGGTAAGAAGCATACGTATGCAGGGTGGTATCCGTACAGATAAACTGGTGAAGGAAGCATATACCCAGCATAGCCTGGAAGCACCGGATCTGAAAGAAACCTACGCTTTATTAAGACTGGAATACGTATACGACAATACCATCAACCCGGCCATTAACATCTGGAATGGTACGCGGTATAAGCTCTATGTAGATCTCAACTCGCAGTTAACCAATAACGGGCTGAATGAGGCTTTCAATCCGAATGCCCCAGCCGTCAACGGGCGCTTTACTTACAACTGGGGAGTTGATATCCGCCACTACGAAAAAATATACCGCAACTTTATCTGGGCTACCAGATTCTCCATGGACATGTCGTGGGGTAGTCGTAAGCTGTTGTACTACCTGGGTGGTATCGACAACTGGCTGAACCCGCAGATCAACCTCAACACACCTGTTCATAATACGAACTACGCTTACCAGACGCTTGCTGAGAACCTCCGCGGTTATAAGCAGAATGCTAAAAATGGTAACAACGTCATGTTATTGAATACAGAGCTCAGGTTACCGATATTCGCCACCTTCATCGATAAGCCAATCAACTCCGCATTCCTTCGTAATGCACAGCTGACCAGCTTCGTGGATATTGGTACTGCATGGAACGAAAAGCTGTCATTTAAAGATGCCAACTACGCCATATATAATGATGGAACCGGTGTTGTTACCAAAATCAAGGAAGGCTTCCTCGGACCATTCATTGGCGGTTATGGCTTTGGTGCCCGTACTACTATCGCAGGTTATTTCCTCCGTGTAGATGCCGGCTGGCCTTTAGTGAATTTCTTCAAAAATGGCCCTATCTGGTATTTCGGTATGGGTGTTGATTTCTAAGAGAAAGAAACTGATCATATAAAAAGGGCCTCTACAAAGTAGAGGCCCTTTTTTATTGCACGTCTCGTGAAAGACGTTGCTTGACCAGCGGGTACATCAGGCTTAGGAACACGCCCATGCATATGGTAAAAGCCCAGGCGTGACGGTTTTCCCATGGATGGGTAAATAAAGCGATCAAATCTCTTGTAAGGGTAACAGGATCTTTTACTACATCCCAGCTGTTATAACGCAAATAACGACCAATATAAACACCCAGACTGCTGAGGAACAAAACCGGGAAACTGAACAGCCAGGCCGGCCAGCGCGTATACCTGCGGCTCCACATCTTCTCCATACTGCGTATCGACATATATCCCATCAGCATACCATTAAAGGCAAAAGAGCAGATGAGGAAAAGCTCGAACCATACCGGCACACCACCGTCGAACAGGTGAAACAGATCAGTGATAATGTACGGCGCATTCGGAATAAACACCAGCCATACCACAAAGCAGATATACCAGTTCAATCGTTGTTTCATTTCGGCAGGATTCCTTTCCATCCAGTTAGTGAGTGCAAAAGGAATATATGCCAGGAACAAGTTCCATACCAGCGAAGCTCTCAGCATACTACCGGTATAGTACATACGAAAGGTAACCAGCAACAAGCTGAATACGATGCTCGCATAGAGGATGTGTAAAAGCTTTGGCCTTTCTGCGATTAAGCTGATTTTTCTGAATAATTGCTTTAGATACTGCATGATGTTTCGCTATTAACGGTGAAACAGTATAGGAATAAATGGTTAACGGAAGATGTAGGGCCAGAAGATAACAGCGCCGGTGATAGCTGCGGCAAAAGCCGCTACCAGCACTGCCCCGGCAGCTACATCCTTGATAAATTTTACGGTAGGATGAATGGCCGGCGATAAGTGGTCCATCATTTTTTCAATGACAGTATTCATCATTTCTGTAATCCAGACGATGGCCATGGCCCATATCAGCCATAACCAGTCCTGCTTGCCTACATGAAACCAGCAACCCGCTACCACTACTATCACAGTGGCTACAGCGTGTATACGTGCATGTGGTTCCGATTTTACAAATGAGAATATCCCTGTAAATGCATAACCGAAACTGGCGAGTCTTTTCCGGAAGTAAGAATTTGACATATCAAAGCTATCTGTTTGCAGTGCAGTGTTTATAGCACTGTGTTAATAGAAATGTTAAATGCAGATAATCAAATTTAATCATTTCCGGAAGTATCTGGTTTTACGGCTTCCTGTGACTTAAATAGCTGATCAGTTTACTGACCGCATTGACAATGTTTGCAAGCACAATTGCCCCTAAGAGCACTAAAATAAGTCCCACAATTGTAATTGCCACCAAACACAGCACTACTTTAAGAATCGGAAGTCTATAATCTGACATATCAAGCATTACCATGTTATACCAGTTTAATTTTCCGGAAGATATTTTCTGTACTCTTCTCTAACGATAAAAAACACTGCTACTATTGAAATGATTGAAACGCAAAATATTATCGGGTTGCTTTTCATCATTTCCAGCATAAAGCGCAGGAAAAATCTGCCCAGGGATTCTTTATCTGAATACATAAAACATTGTTTTAAAAGCCTGTTACGCTGACCGGCAGCGCAACAGGCCGGCTGAGGTTATGAATGTACTGCGACGTTTTTACGAGTGCGGTTCCAGTTAATCTTCCTGCTATAAAACATAATGCCTGCCAGTGTAATAAAGAGCCCAAAGCTACCCATCAGGAGTGCATAATCTTCCGCACTGATAATGATATATACAAAAGCATAGATCAGGGCAAGCACAGCGCCAATGCTGATGGCTATCCGCGTACTGAGCACAGAAGCCGTGTATGCGCTTATCAGGCCTATGGTCATCACACTGGCAATGAGATAAGCGAGGCCAAATCCCAGCTGCTCTGAAACAGACAGCAGCAACACATAAAAGATGCAAAGTGCGATACCGATCAATCCGTACTGGACAGGGTGAACGCTGCGTTGCTGCGCTGTTTCAACGATATAGTACACAAAGAAAGTGAGACATATCAGCAGGAACGCATACTTGACAGATCTGCTCGTTTGCTGATAGGTATCCACCGGAGTGATCAGGGATACTCCGAAATCATCCTTGTTTATATTGTACTGGTTATCAATCCATGTCTGCGGAAAATCTCTTTTCAGGTCCTGCATCTCCCAACTGGCAGTAAAGCCCTTATCAGTCACCTTACGTTCTACAGGCAGCATCACGTCATCGAAGCTGGGACTGGGCCAGCTGGAGTTTATGCTTATAACGGTTGATTTGCCAACAGGGCTGAAAACCAGCTTCGTAGAGCCTTTCAGGGCAATATCTACTGTAAAGTTGAATACGCTGTCAGAAGTTCCGTAGGGTAGGGGAATGGCAGCCTGAATGCCGGAAGATGCAGGGATCATTGTTTCACTGCTTCCAGGATAATGTGCATGGAAAATGCCCCCAGGTGTGCCTGCCCCAAATTCATAGGATTGATCATTCCATTTCACCTTTACCTGGCTGCTTAATCCTTTCAGATCTGCCAACCCCAATGCCAATACTGCTTTCTCCGGTTGAATGGCGGAAGGAGAGAGATGCAGTGCCTGTAGATCATGCATAGAAAAGCTACCGCTTAACTGCATTTTCGCAGTATAGACATTGACGTTATAAATTCCTCTTTTCAGTTCCTGCGGGATTACCTCGCCATTTATCTTTAGCTCGCGTGGCATCAGGTATACATAGCCGTACCCGCTGGAATCATTTTTAGCAGGAATCGCCAGGAGAGGGCCGGTTATTGTTTGTTGCTGGCCCCAGCTTTCCCCGATTTTGGCAGCCGCTTCGCGGTAACGTGAACCACGCTCGTCCACAAGGCTGCTCACCATCATGATAGGTATCAACAAAACAAGGATCAGTACAAAAACTATAAAAGCCTTTAACGCATAGGCAAAACGGTCGTAGAACGATGGCTGTTGTATTTCGTTTTCCATATTTTTTTATTTTTAAAAGTACTTTGTATTTCAAAGTAAAAGGGCAAAAAAAATTATTTCGTAAACCGAATCATGTTTTCAAGGGCCACCAGATGACCTTTGAAGGCTTTTTCACCGGCTGCAGTAATCGCATAGGTCGTATTGGTTTTACGTCCGATAAAACCTTTGTGGACTTTGATATAGCCGTTTTCTTCCAGCGTGTTCAGGTGAGACGCCAGATTACCATCAGTAACCTCCAGCATCTGCTTGAGATCATTAAAATTGATCTCGTCATTCACCATCAGGATGCTCATCACACCCAGCCTGATACGACTCTCAAAAACCTTATTTAAATTACCGATCGGGTTTATATTCATGATTGATGATTCTCCTTTCTATCGTACTTCCACCACATCAAAATACCATATATGATGTGACAGATGCCGAATCCAATGGCCCAAAAATAAAGCCCTTTGCCCAAAAAGAAAAGATTTAGCAATCCCAGCACCGTTTCCGTTATACCCAGATAACGTATTTCCGGCACCGTATACTTACTGGCATTGATCAGCGCCAGTCCGTAAAAGATCAGGGTAGAAGTACCCACCAGCCACTCCGCACCGTTATATAGTAAACCAAGTATAAATACACCTCCGATTGCCATCGGCAAAGCACCACTAAAAAATACTTTCCGCGCAGTCATGTCCCATACCGGCAATCCATTCTTCCTCGCCTTACGATAAGTAAACAGAATACCGAATAAAAATGCCCCCGCCATCACTGCTAAACCCAATAAAACTAAACCGTTTCTCAGGTATATATAGTCCGCTACATCATATCTTCCCCTCGCTGTCCAACGCGCATAATATCCATCAAACATCTGCTGCGCCACACCCGCACCTATCAATGCTACAATCCCCGCAGATATGCTACTGAGGCCACTTAGCGAAATAAACCGACTACTCCGCTCCATTATCCGACGAATGTCTGTTATAGCTTGTAGATGTTCGTGTTCTGTCATATAAAAAGCACTTTGCAATACAAAGCTAACTTAAATTTTAATATTTCAAAATATATTTTTTTGTCATTGGAACGTTAAGGTATCCGGCAGATTGAAAGTTTAGCGCTAAATACTATAATATTGTTCTCAGAATATGACAGACTGGAAAAGAATCATAGCAACCATTTTTATTGTATTAGCCTGGCCCGCAGGTTTGATAGCTCAACAGTATAAAATCAAAGGAGTAATCAGAGATGCGCATTCACAGGAAATTATACCTTTCGCCACCTTGCAATTCACTAATACTCAAACAGGTATGGTTAGTGATGCAGAGGGAAAATATATCTTTGAATTGAATGTAATCCCAGCAGACACACTACAGGTAAGGGTAATGGGCTACAATCTCACTAAAATGCCCGTAGACCGCAGTCTCAAGGAACAAACCATCAACTTCGATATAGCAAGGTCCGATGTTTCGCTCAAAGCACATGAGGTAAAAGCAAGCGTAAACTGGGCACTCATATTACTACGGCAAATCATCCGGCATAAACCAGAAAATAATTATAATAGGCTGGATAACTATACGTATGAGGTTTATAATAAACTTGAACTGGATATGAAAAACCTTAATAAGGAAAAATTATCCAGGAACAGATTTACCAAACCCTTCGCTTTTATCCTCAATAATATCGACAGTACTTCGGAAGACAAACCCTTTCTACCCATCTTCCTGACCGAATCATTATCTGATTACTACTACCAGGCAAAACCTCATAAAACCAAAGAGGTCATCAAAGCTGCCCGTACTTCAGGAATAGACAACGAAAGCGTTCACAAGTTCCTCGGTGGAATGTACCAGAACATCAACATCTACGATAACTTTATACCCGTATTCGATAAACAATTTGTAAGCCCGATCAACAACAACGGTGCTTTCTATTACGACTATAAAATCGCAGATACCCAGTACATCAGTTCCCAACGATTCATCAAACTAAACTTCACGCCTAAACGTAAAGGCGAAAATGTTTTCATTGGTGATATCTGGGTACATGATACGACTTATGCAGTTTATAAAACCACGCTCAGCGTACCTTCTGCCGCCAATCTCAACTTCGTACGAAAAGTGAGCCTGGTACAGGAATTCAAACAACTGCCAGATAGTACCTGGTTTCTCTATAAAGATAAATTTATCGCCGACTTCTGGGCGCCCAGCCCTAATCCGGCTAAAACGCTGGACTTCATAGGCCGTAAAACCACGACCTACTCCAACGTTATCACCAACGATACCGCTGCCACCAATATCTTTGCCGATAAAAGATATCCGCAGAATATCAATCTGCTGGACAGTGCACGCTTTCAGAAAGACTCTTTCTGGACAAACAACCGCCCGGAAGACCTGAGCAAAAACGAAGCTGGCATCTACAAAATGGTAGATAGTCTGCAGAAAATGCCACTGTTTCAGAAGTATTCCAATACGATCCGTTTCCTCGCTACCGGCTACAAGCCATTCGGCAAACTGGAATGGGGACCCTATTACTACGCATTTTCGCAGAACACACTGGAAGGCTTCCGTATGAGGCTGGACCTCGGTACCACGCCTAAATTCAGTAAAGATGTATACCTCTACGGCTACCTGGCATATGGCTTCAACGACGAAGCCTATAAAGGTAAAATCAGTGCGCTCTGGCTCCTGAAAAAACATCCGCGCATGTACCTCTATGGCGCCTATGCCCGCGATCTGGACAATGGTTCCCATTATTATGACGAAGTAGGATCTGATAATATATTCACCCTCGCCATCCGTAAAAATGGTGTACCACAGAAGTTTTTACTGGTAGATGAAAAACGCGTAGAGTTTTTCAAGGAATATTTTAGCGGATTTTCTCACCAGGTATCCCTGATACATAAGTGGGTAAGGCCTTTTGCGCCATTGCCTACTGTCGATGCCTACAAGTCGATGACCACCAAAGGTGATCCGCTGACCAGTGCAGAAGTGGAGGTAAAACTCCGATATGCATTCCAGGAAGAATTCCTGGAAGGTAATTTTTATCGGTATAGTCTGGGTAGTAAATTTCCTATCGTAGAATTCAAATACGCACTGGGTATCCCAGGTATCGCGAACAGCAGCCAGCAATATAATAAACTGAGTCTGAGTGTATCCGACTACGTGAAGCTGCCGCCTTTCGGTACGCTGTACTATAACGTTTATGGTGGCCGTATCTTCGGTAATCTGCCTTATACTTCGCTGGAAGTACATCCCGGTAACGAAATTTACTACTATAACAAATATGCCTTCAACATGATGAACCGCTTCGAATTCCTGAGCGATCGTTATGCAGGCTTCAACCTGGAACACACCATCGGTAATGGTATCTTCGCATATATCCCACTCATTAAAAAGCTGAAGTGGCGCCAGTTCTGGGAAGCTAAAGGGGTGATCGGTTCACTCTCTCCGGCAAACAGGGCACTGAACCTCAACAACGGCTATCCGTTCAAAACACTGGACCGCGACCCTTATGTGGAAGTAGGTACCGGTATCGAAAACATCTTTAAATTCCTGCGTGTCGACTTTGTATGGCGCGTTTCTCCGACGGCATTACCGGACGATACCAACAGCAAACGATTCGGCGTATTTGGCAGCTTTAAGCTACAATTCTAAACATAACCTTTCCCGCTTTCCGGTGTTAACATGATTACATCCTAAACAGATTTATCATGGGAAAGCTGGACAATAAAGTTGTATTCATTACCGGCGGCAATTCCGGTATAGGTAAGGCCTGCGCACTGGCCGCTGCTAAGGAAGGTGCTATTGTAATGATAGCTGACCTGATCACTTCAGACCCTTCTGCTGTATTAAAGGAGCTCAGCGACCTGGGTGCTAAAAATGCTTTTATCGCTATTGATGTAAGTAAGTCGGACAGCGTAAAAGAAGCCATAGCAGCCACCGTGAAACAGTTTGGCCGCATAGACGTGGCGCTTAACAATGCTGGGGTAGGAGGGCCTTATTCCGGCATCCATGATATGCCTGATGAAGTATGGCAACGGATTATCGACATAAATCTCACCGGACAATTCTACTGCGTAAAATATGAATTGCAACAGTTCCTGACACAGGGTGGTGGCGTTATCGTCAACCTTTCATCGCTGGCAGGACTGGTAGCAGAACCTGGCCTGGTACCATATACCGCTGCCAAACATGGTGTGCTGGGACTCACAAAAAACATTGCCGCACAATATGGCGGTCAGCATATCCGCGCCAATGCCATCTGCCCATATTACATTGATACGCCATTACTGGCAAATCTGCCTGCAGAAATCCGTAAAAAATGGGAAGATAGGACTCCTATACATAGGCTGGGGCTGGCACACGAAGTAGCAAATGCTTTTATCTTCTTTGCCTCTGACGACAGCAGCTACTGCAACGGCAGCATTCTTACGCTGGATGGTGGCGTACTGGCGAGTTAAAACAAAACCGGCAGGATAAATTATCCTGCCGGTTTTATTTTCTTTAGTAAGATAATTACAATCTATCCAATCCCTCACAAATAATCTTACACGCTGCAATAATCTCTTCTTCGGTAATAATGAGCGGCGGTGCAATACGCATACATTCCGGTGCAAACAGGAACCAGTCTGTCAGCACACCATTGGCGATGCAATAATCGATTGTTTTCTTATTGGATTCAAAGTTTTCCAGCTCAATGGCCATCATCAGGCCGAGTGAGCGGACTTCCTTTATTTTAGGATGTTTCAGGTGCTGGTGGAACAGCTGTCCCTTTGCTTTCACATCTTTTACTACATCCAGGTCCAGCAATGCCTGGAAGCCTGCACGGCCAGCGGCACAATTCACCGGATGTCCGCCAAACGTAGTAATGTGGCCTAATACAGGGTTATTGGTAAGCGTCCACATAATATCTCTGGAAGATATAAATGCACCTAATGGCATACCACCACCTAATGCCTTACCCAGCAGTAATATATCAGGTACGATACCCAGTTGCTCAAATGCCCATAATGTACCATTACGGCCAAGTCCGCATTGAATTTCGTCCAGGACCAGCAAAGTACCTGTGGCAGTACATTTTTCACGTAATGCGTATATCCATTCCAGTTGCGGTACGTTTACGCCGCCTTCTGCCTGTACGCTTTCCGCGATCACAGCAGCAGTACGTTCCGTGATAAGGTCTAATGAAGCGTAGTCGTTATAGGTCAGGTGCTGAATGCCTGGCAATAAAGGCCTGTAGGCATTTCTCCAGAATTCATCTCCCAGGATGCTGAGTGCTCCCTGGGTAGAACCATGATAGCTGCGATTAAAGGCCGCGATTTCAGTTCTGCCGGTATAACGCTTTGCCAGTTTCATGGCGCCTTCTACAGCTTCTGCACCGGAATTGGTGAAATATACAGTGTTAAGATTCTCTGGAAGATGATCTGTCAGGAGTTTGGCAAAGGATACCTGTGGCGACTGTACGAATTCTCCGTACACCAGCAGGTGCATATACTGCTGCGCCTGGTCCTGTATGGCTTTTACTACAGAAGGGTGGCAGTGTCCTACGTTACATACGCTGATACCAGCTATCAGATCAAGGTATTTTTTACCGTCAGCATCCCACATGTACATGCCTTCTGCTTTCACTATTTCTAATGCCAGCGGGGCATCAGACGTTTGCGCTACGTGCTGCAAAAAAAGTTGTCTGTTGTTCATATCTCGATTCACTATTCCTGCGAAGTTAGAAAACAACTGCTAATTACTAATTGTTATATTTGTACAGCTTCAAAATCAGTTTACTATGGCATACATTCTACCTTTAAACGGCCACACACCTCAATTGCCGGAAGATACCTTCATTGCGCCAAATGCTACAATCGTTGGTGATGTTATTATGGGAAAAGGCTGTACCGTGTGGTTTAACGCCGTTGTGCGCGGAGATGTAAACAGTATTCGCATCGGCGACAATGTGAATATCCAGGATAACGCTGTTATTCACTGCACCTACCAGAAATCACAGACCATTGTAGGGAACAATGTGTCCATAGGCCATAATGCTATCCTCCATGGCTGTACGATCGCTGATAATGTGCTGATAGGTATGGGCGCTATTGTGATGGACAATGCCCGTATAGACAGTGATTCCATTGTTGCAGCAGGTGCAGTGGTACTGGCAGGCACACACGTAGAAAAAGGTACTATCTGGGCCGGCGTTCCCGCCAAAAAGGTAAAAGATATAGATACGAGTCTCATTAATGGCGAAATCAACAGAATATCAAAGAATTACGCCATGTACGCTTCCTGGTATGAAGGCGTGATTCCAAAAGAGAAGACGCGTTAGGAAAAATCGTTATATTGCAGGCAAATATCCGCTCCCTATGAAATTATATATTTGCCTGCTTCTCCTGGGCTGCATCCTGCTGGGAAGCTGTGCCTCACAGGAAAAAGGCTGCCCTGCCTCCAATTACTACACGAAGGACATTAAGGCCTCTAACCGCAAGGCTGGCAAGCAAATGACACGTCTTTTCTAAATCATTATCCTATGAAAAGACTGATCATCATTTTGCTGCTGGCAGTAATTGCCTGCGCCGCCTGTCATACGCAAAAGAAAGGATGTCCGCAACCCCGTCGTAACTGGGGCGCCGAAAAAGTGCTGGATGAGCTGAGTAAAACGAAACGTTAGTATTCTTTTTCTTCGATGGTTTCAAGAATGGTAGCATAGCTAACATACCTGTCGATATTTATTTCGCCGGCTTCTACCGCTGCTTTCACAGCGCAGCCTGGCTCGTTGATATGCAGGCAGTTATTGAACTGGCATTCGCTCAGGTATGGCTGCATTTCCAGGAAGTAATGCGATAACTCTGATTTCTCTATATCAACGATACCGAACTCCCTCACGCCCGGCGTATCTATCAGCCGGCCGCCATCAGGAAGGTCGTACATTTCCGCTGCCGTGGTAGTATGCAGCCCTTTACCGCTCCAGCCGCTTACAGCAGTGGTACGGATTGTTAATCCGGGCATCAGATCATTTATCAGAGAGGATTTCCCTACGCCGGAGTGGCCGGAAATCAAAGTAGTCTTATCTTTCAGCACCGCCTTTACTTCGTCTATACCATCTTGTTCTTTTGCAGATATCAACATTATCTGATAGCCGATATTGGTATATACTTCCTCAATCTCTTCAAACTTCTCCATCTCCTTATCTCCATAAATATCTTTTTTATTGAAGATAAGAATCACCGGGATGTGATATGCAGCGGCAGTAACCAGGAAACGGTCGATGAAGCCGGTGGAAGTACGGGGTTCTTTCAGCGTACAGATCAGTACGGCCTGGTCCAGGTTTGCAGCAACAATATGCTTTTTGTTTTTACCATGGGGAGAAGCACGCACGATATAGTTGGTGCGGTCTTCGATCCTGGTAATCATGGCATTGCCAGGTTCACTATCTTCAGGCTCAATCTCTACGAGGTCACCTACTGCCACCGGGTTGGTGGAAGTGATGTCTTCATTTTTCTTGAAGATCCCCTTCATACGTGCCTGAAAAGTTTCGCCGTCAGCCGTTTTCACAGTGTACCAGCTCCCTGTTGATTTATAGATCGTTGCTTGCAATATCCCTTATTTAGATGTTCTGAACACCAAAGGTAAGGATAAAAAAAATGCCTTATCATCTACTGATAAGGCATTTCACAATGATAAATATCTTTTTACGGCAGACTTCTGAATAAAGTATATCTCAATACAGTTTCCAGCAGGATGCAGGCTAATGCGATGCAGGCAAACAGGAAGAAATGTTCCGCATACTTCTTATAGGAAGTGATTTCTACCTTAGTCTTCTCCATATTATCGATTTCGTCGTAGATATGCTTGAGGTCTCCGGTATTGGTAGCGCGGAAATACTGGCCACCGGTTTCCTTGGAGATTTTCTTCATCAGCGGCTCATCGATCTGAACGTCCTGCATAACAGTTTGTACAGAACCATCCGGCATCGGCATCGGGAAAGGTGCTTTACCAATGGTTCCTACGCCGATTGTATATACACGGATTTTATATGCTTTTGCAATTTCCAGGGCTGTCAGCGGGTCAATCAAACCAGTGTTGTTGACGCCATCCGTCAGCAGGATGATCACTTTACTTTTAGCGGTACTGCTACGGAGGCGGTCTACAGAAGTAGCCAGCCCCATACCGATGGCTGTACCATCCTGCAGCATACCACTTTTCACCTGCATAATCTGATTTTTCAGTACGGCATGGTCAGTGGTAATGGGGCATTGTGTGAAGCTCTCGCCAGAAAACACCACCAGGCCGATACGGTCGCTGATGCGTTTATCCACAAAGTCGAGGGCCACATTCTTCGCCGCTTCCATACGGTTTGGCTGGAGGTCCTGCGCCAGCATACTACCCGAAATATCGATCGCCAGTACGATGTCGATCCCTTCACTGTCAATACTTTCGGAGGTATTGGAGGTTTGCGGACGTGCCAGTGCTACCACCAGCGCCGAATAGGCGATAATCCGGAGAACCAGCAGCAATGGGCGGAACCGTACCTTCCAGGATACGGGCAGTCCCCGTAAACCCTGAATGGAGGATACCATCATCACTCCTTGCTGTTGCTTATTCCGGGAGATATACCAATACACCATCACCGGCACCAGCAATAACAGCCAGAAGTAAGCCGGGTAGGCAAATTCAATATTTTTCCAGGTAGATAAATCCATCAATATCTTATTAAATCCTTTCTATAAAGATTGCAGGTATAACCCCGGTTATGCCTCCTGGGTTACTATACCTTCACCATTGCCCCCCTCGCTTTTAGGGCGGGTCCATTCGAGAATTTCTTCTGCTTTACGCATACAATCCTCATGTTCATCTGCCGTAGGCTCCATTTTCGCAAATTTTGCCAGGTCGGCGATGGTAAGCAAGGTGCGTAATTTATCACGCTGCTGATTCAGCTTGGTTACAGGCTTGATGTTCTGTAACAGCTCTTCAGTAGTTTGTTCCAGGGCAGCTATTCCAAACTGATGTTCAAAATAGGTACGCAGGATATCTGTCAATCTGGTATAATACTGTTTTACATCTCCGTGCTGCCAGAGCTGCTCTGCTTTCAGCGTTTTCAGCTGTTGCGTAGCCAGATCAAATGGAGAAACAGTAGGAGTAGGCACTTCAGGTACTTTCTTCTTACGTGTAGCGAAGTACATGATGATACCGATAATAATCAGTACTGCCAGCGCGCCGCCGGCAAACTCCATCCAGTAATCCAGGAAGCGCCATGGTGCGCCCTGTACACTTTTAATGGGACGGAATGCCTTGGTCGTATCCACAGCCACCGTTCCAACATCTACACCAACAGGTGCAGTGTATAGCGAATCTGTCAGACTGGTACCACCTTTCAGTATCTCAAAACGCATAGGAGGTATTTCCCAGTGACCGGAATCAAAGCTGGTAAGCACAAATGTCTGCGCCAGTACTTTCAGCTGCTGATCACCGCTGGTATCAATGGAACCTCTGGATACTACTTCAAAATGTTCGAGTGAATCGGGTATAATCGGGAAGCCGATACGTGCACTGTTAAACTGACTGGCAGGAATGGTAGCAGTAAGGCGCAGCTTTACCTGTTCACCTATCCTGATACTGGCAGTATCCACTCCTGCATGAACTTCAGGAGATGTTTGTGCCATCAGGCCAGCCGGAAATATCAGGCCCAGTAACAAAAAGATAAATATGCTTCGTATACCTGGTTGTTTATACATGATTTCTTTGCTCCGCTTTATGCTCTGTTGAGGAAGAATGTCTGCAATGCTTTCACATAATCCTCATCTGTTCTGATAGATACTAATTCTGCACCACTTTTCAGAAAAGCATTTTTACAATATTGTGCATGTTGCTGAAACTGGTGTTCGTAATACTGACGTACTTTTTTGTCGGTAGTGTCCACCCATTGTACGGCGCCGGTTTCTGCGTCGGCAACCTGTATCAGCCCAACTGGCGGCAGTTCTTTGTCGCGCTGGTCGTATACATGTACACCAACCACATCGTGCCTTTTAGCCGCGATATTGAGGGCGTCCTGGTAATTACCTGCCAGAAAATCGCTCAGCACAAATACGATACTTCTCTTTTTGGTAGCGTTATTAAAGAAGCGCAGGGTTTCTTTAATATTGGTTCCTTTTCGTTTAGGCGTGAATGACAGTAATTCACGTATAATGAATAAGATGTGAGATTTTCCCTTTTTAGGAGGAATATATTTTTCCATTCCATCACTGAAAAAGATAACCCCAACCTTATCATTGTTTTTGATGGCAGAGAAAGCAAAAACAGCGCACAGCTCGGTGATGAGATGGCGTTTATCCTGTTTTTTGGTACCAAAGGCAGAACTTTCGGAGACATCCACCAGCAACATTACGGTCAGCTCTCTCTCTTCTTCAAATACCTTTATGAAAGGATGGTTAAAGCGGGCAGTTACGTTCCAGTCTATGGAGCGTACGTCGTCACCGAAGTGGTATTCCCTTACTTCGCTGAAGTTCATACCACGGCCTTTGAAGGCGCTATGATATTCGCCTGCAAATATGTGATTGGTGAGACCTTTGGTCTTGATCTCAATCTGTCTCACCTTTTTTAATATTTCTGCAGTATCCACCTTTAAGCAATTAATGTTTTACGAAATGATATTGAACGGGCGTGTGGTACGATTAAGGTACTTCTACTGCGTTCAGGATTTCGCTGAGGATGTTTTCGCTGGTTACGTTCTCTGCCTCTGCTTCGTAGGTAAGTCCCACACGGTGACGCATTACGTCGAAGCATATACTGCGGACATCTTCCGGAATTACATAACCTCTGCGTTTCATGAAGGCATAGGCTTTTGCTGCCAGTGCCAGGTTGATGCTGGCCCTTGGAGACCCGCCGTAGGCGATCAGTGGCTTCAATTTCTGTAATTTGTATTCTTCCGGGTTACGGGTAGCGAAAACGATATCGATGATATATTTCTCGATTTTCTCATCCATATAAACCTCACGTACCAGTTTACGGGCTTCCATGATATCGGAAGGCTGAATAACCGGGCGGATTTCAGGCGTAGCCTGTGGGTTGAGGTTCTGACGGATGATATGTCTTTCTTCTTCTTTCGTCGGATAACCGATTACTACTTTCAGCATGAAACGGTCTACCTGTGCTTCAGGCAGCATGTAGGTACCTTCCTGTTCGATCGGGTTCTGGGTAGCCAGTACCAGGAAAGGCTCATCCAGCTTGAAGGTAGTATCACCAATGGTGATTTGTCTTTCCTGCATTGCTTCCAGCAGGGCACTCTGCACTTTTGCCGGGGCACGGTTGATCTCATCCGCCAGGATAAAGTTGGCGAAGATAGGACCACGGCGTACTACAAACTCGTTACGCTGCTGGTTATAGATCATAGTACCAATAACGTCGGCCGGTAATAAGTCCGGCGTAAACTGAATACGGCTGAATTTACCATTGATCGCGGAAGAAAGCGATTTGATAGAAAGGGTTTTTGCCAGACCAGGCACACCTTCCAGGAGTACGTGACCTTGTGCCAGTAAACCAATCAACAATCTTTCCACCATGTATTTCTGACCAACGATTACCTTGCCCAGCTCCATGTTTAGCAAATCCACGAAAGCACTTGCCTGATGGATTTTTTCATTCAGTTGACGGATATCGGATGATGTATTTTCCATGCTAATAATTTTTCAGGTGTGCTAAAATAATCATTCTTATCACAAATAAAACTTATAACTGTGTGAAGGAGCCGTTAAAGTGCTGTTAAACTTGCCACAGTGGCTGATCTATCTATGCTGATCAACGACAGAAATTTCCCGGTGGCGGCCCTTCTTTAGTTTTATTGTATATTTTCAGTATCACGTACATTTGCTGTTCAGGCTAAATAAATATATATGGAAGATTTCGCGACGCGTTGGAAGCCTATAGAGGAAATGCTCACAGAAAGGTTTGGTAAAAAACCTAATATGGAGGCCATTCTGTTCCTTATAGGCATGAACGAACTTAATAAGTTTAGAAAAAAATATACCAAAGAACAAAAACAGGACCTCATGCACGTTGCCGTATGCACGTTGCTGAGCCAGAGCGGCTATTTCGAACTGGATGGCTATGATAAAGACGGATGGCCACATTTCAAAGAAGTACAACCCGTTCCTAAAATGGGGCTGGAAGAACAGGAACAATTCCTGAAAGAACATGTCATCGCTTATTTTAACGATAAGGAAGAAGAATAATTCTCTATGAAGAAACTGTTACTCCTGATCACCTTTTTATCCCTGGCCGCTTTCACCCAGGCTAAGAACAGAAAGGCCAAGATCATTACCCCTTATGGAACCATGATCGTTAAACTCTACGATCAGACCCCTAAACACCGGGATAATTTCATCAAACTTACCCGCCATCACTTCTACGATAGTACGCTGTTTCACAGGGTGATCAAAAACTTTATGATACAGGGTGGCGATCCCGACTCCAAACATGCCAAACCAGGGCAGGAGCTGGGCAACGGCGATGTGGGCTATACCATCCCTGCTGAGTTTGAGCTGGACCTCTTTCATCGTAAAGGGGCACTGGCCGCAGCCCGCGATAACCGCCCGGACAAAGCCTCTTCAGGTTGTCAGTTCTATATCGTTCAGGGAAAGGTTTTCACAGAGCAACAGTTAGACACACTGGAAAAAACCAGACTTGGAGGGCGTAAAATACCAGTAGACCAGCGGGATGTCTATATGACAGAAGGCGGCGCTCCCCACCTGGACCAGAGCTACACCGTGTTTGGACAGGTCATCAAGGGCATGGATGTCATCGATAAAATCGCTGCAGAAAAAACCGATAGCCGTAACAGGCCCCTGCAGGATATTCCCATGAAAATCAGGCTAAAGAAAAAATGGCTATTCTTTTGACAGCCAGACTCGTTGTAATATAACTTTCAGTATTTTTACGGCTCAAAAATCAAACTTGTATGAATTTTCCTTCCAACCTGAAATACACAAAGGATCACGAATGGATTTTGTTAGAAGGTAACACCGCTACCATCGGTATTACTGAGTTTGCTCAGCGCGAACTGGGAGACATCGTTTTCGTGGATATTCCAACCGTTGGTAAATCCTTAGAGGCAGAAGATGTATTCGGTACCGTAGAAGCAGTTAAAACCGTTTCTGACCTGTTCTTACCTGTTGCCGCTACTATCAGCGAAGTAAACGAAGAACTGAACGACAGTCCTGAACTGGTTAACACTGACCCTTACGGTGACGGCTGGATGGTAAAAGTAACCGTTAAAAATCCTGCTGATGTTGATAAGCTGTTAAGCGCTGACGACTACGCAAAACTGATCAGCTAGTATTACGCTATCAATAACTTTTTTATACATGCCACGAAGGACAACAGGCTGCGTTTATCATGCGCCCCGGTTGTCCTTCGTGCTTTTTTCGAATTACGGAAACCACTCAGATACAACAAACTGGTAAATGAAACAGCTCAGATATTTCATACCTGCAATAGCCTGGTTAGTGCTGATCATGGTATTGTGTACGCTCCCTGGCAGAGACATTCCTACCAACTCCTTCCTGGAAAAAATTCATTTTGATAAATTTGTGCACTTCGGATTGTTTGGTGGAATTGTATTCTTTCTAAGTCTGGCCTTCTGGTGGCAACGTAAAAAGATTTCTCCGGCACTGCTGTTTCTCTTCGTACTCTTTGCCGCTGCTTATGGCCTCGCTATAGAATTTATACAAAAATATTATGCCGAAGGCAGGAGCTTTGATCTCTACGACGCATTGGCCGACACGATAGGCGCTATCGCCGGTGTCTGGGTTTTCAGGATATTCATCTCCATATTGGAAAAAAGAAAAGAGCGGAAATAATTTCCGCTCTTTTCTTTTTATATCCGGCAGAAAAAAAATCCCCCCTGGAATCAGGGGGGAGTCATTTACTGCTTATGAGAAATAAGTGTACCTTAAAAATCTCTTGAATATTATTGCTGGCCAGCTTCTTTCTTCGCGTCAGATTTCATCTTGTCGTTAGCAAAGATGGAAAACTCTACACGACGGTTTTTAGCACGGCCTTCTTCTGTGCTGTTTGGTGCAATTGGCTGAGTTTTACCATACCAGAAGCCCTGGATACGGGAAGCATCAACACCTTGCTTAGTCAGGAAAGCAGATACGCTTTTTACCCTTCTTTCTGATAATGCCATGTTGTAAGCATCAGTACCGGTAGAATCGGTATGACCTTCCACACGTACATATGTATCAGGATATTTATTCAGTACCTGCGCCAGTTGTGTAATGCTTGTCTGTGCAGCCGGAGACAGATCAGATTTATCGAAACCGAATAATACACCTGCATCAAATTTCACGTTAATACCTTCACCCACACGTTCTACAGTTGCATTAGGCACTTCAGTTTTGATTTCCTGCGCCTGTTTGTCCATTTTCTTACCGATAAGGGCACCACCGGCACCACCTACAACAGCACCAAGGATAGCTCCCAATGCAGTGTTACCAGCTACTTTACCGATTACCGCACCAGCAGCAGCACCGCCACCAACACCGATCGCAGCACCTTTCTTCGTATTGTCCATGCTCTGCCATTGCGAACAACTAAACAACATTGTTACAGCTAATACACAAGCTACCAGAACATTCAGTTTTTTCATCATAGTAATTTTTGATATGAAGGTATTATATAATTTCCGGGGTCCGACAATGGGTGTCGTTTCCCTGCTAAACAAATATACTGCCAAACTTGAAATTCGGAAAAATAAGCATGATTAATAATTGTTAAAAAATATAAAAAAATCATAACTTATAATCTTCCTACTTAAAAAATCAACCAAACAGATTTTTCAGCATACCGCCGATACCACCTTCCTGTTGTCCTTTGGCACCATTGGATAATATATTTTTCAGGTCGCCCAAATCAACATTACCATCACCATTTGTATCCAGGCCTGATTTCAGTTTACCAAGGATACCGTTCAGATCAAGACCTGAAGAAGCGCCACCAGTCAGTGATCCCAGGATACCATCCAGGCTGAAGTGACTGTTGGAAGGATCATTGGTTTTGCTAACAAGCGATCCCAGCACTGTAGGGATCAGGCTTCCAGCCAGCTGCGTAGCAGCTCCTTTGTCCAGATTGAATTTTTGCAATAATGTATCCAGGAAGTTGTTGGATATATTATTCACCACAGGGTTACCTTCAGTGGAGGTATGGCCACCAAGCAGGCTCAGAACGCCCTCCGTGTTTCCATTTGCCAGCTCCTGCTGTAAACCATTGGTGATAGATTCAGAAGCGGCCTGCATTACAGCCTGGTTCTGCTCATTAGGGACAGCAGGGTTGTTCACAACAGCACCCTGTGCATGTTCCTGAACTAATTGCAATAATTGCTCTAACATGATTGCATGATTTAAGTAAAAGGGGGAGTAATATTGGTTTCCCGGACTAATTAAATGTAGGATTTTTCCTGTAGATACGGACAGTTCAGGGTAAATATTTCACAGTCGCTTAATAAAGCAACAGCCTCTGTAAATCCCGCTGTCAGCGGCTATTATCAGAGGCTGTTACCAATATACAAGGCTTAGTTGCCCTGCTTCAGCTTCTCCGCATTTTCAGCAAATGCAAGGGCTTCGATCATATCTTTGATTTCACCGTTCATGAAGGCATCCAGGTTGTAAACAGTCATACCAATACGGTGATCTGTAACACGACCCTGCGGATAGTTATAAGTCCTGATCTTCGCAGAACGGTCGCCGGTAGATACCAGACTCTTACGCTGGCTGGCAATTGCATCTTCATGTTTACGCACCGCCGCTTCATAGATACGCGTACGCAGCATCTTCATGGCGATTTCACGGTTAGAGTGCTGACTACGTCCTTCCTGACACTCTACTACCACACCGGTAGGACCGTGCGTCAGACGTACTGCAGACTCCGTTTTATTTACGTGCTGACCACCCGCACCACTGGAACGGAAAGTATCCATTTTAATATCAGCGTCGCGGATCTCCACATCTACTTCTTCAGCCTCCGGCAAAACCGCTACGGTAGCAGCAGAAGTGTGCACACGGCCTGATGCTTCTGTAGCAGGAACACGCTGTACACGGTGTACGCCCGATTCAAACTTCAGGGTACCATATACATCATCTCCACTTACTTCCAGTACCACCTCTTTATAACCACCGGCAGAACCAGGGTTTTCACTCATAATACTGGTTGTATAGCCTTTCAGCTCGCAGAAACGCAGGTACATACGCAGCAGGTCTCCGGCAAACAGGCTGGCTTCATCACCACCAGTACCCGCGCGGATCTCCAGGATCGCGTTTTTCTCATCCTGAGGATCTTTAGGGATCAGCAGGTTACGGATCAGTTCTTCCTGTGCTACTTTCTGCTCCTGCAGCTCTTCTGTTTCGGCCTTCGCCAGCTCACGCATTTCATCATCTCCACTATCCAATACTTCCTTGTTAAAGGCAATATTATCCAGCAGATTGCGGTAAGCATCATACGCCTTCACAATCTTTTCCAGCTGACGGTATTCCTTGCTCAGCTGGCCAAATTTTTTGTTATCACTTACCACCTCAGGGTTGGTAAGGGCCAATGCTACCTGATCAAATCGGCCTTTTATAGCTTCGAGTTTGTCTATCATAATTATCTTTGACTGTTGAGTATACTGCCCAATGGGGTAGTCACGGTACTCAATCGGGTTGCAAAATTAAGATCATTCACGTAAATAAACACCAGGGTTGTTGAAACAGATCAAATTAAAAGGAAAAGCGATATTTGACGGGCACCGGTTTTTAGGTCCCGACAAAGTACTGATATTAGATGAAAATGGCGTAGTGACAGGCATTTCAGACGATCAACAGGCAGGAGAAGACGTCATTTTTCACGACGGAATCCTGATCCCGGGCTTTGTAAATACCCATTGTCACCTAGAACTTTCTCACATGAAAAATGTGATTCCGGAAAAAACCGGGCTGCCAACCTTCCTGACTACCGTCATGAAGCAGCGGAATACCAATGCCGACCAGCAGGAAACTGCCATGGAACAGGCTGCGGAAGCCATGTGGAATGCAGGAATCAGTGCCATAGGGGATATCAGCAATGGCCCGGCCACCATAGCGCATAAAAAAAACAGCAAAATTTACTTCCATACGTTTGTAGAATGCATGGGTGTTGCGGATGCCGGCGCCGAAAGTCGCTACCAGTACAGCATGGACGTACTTCGTCAGTTCGAAACCCTCAATGGCGCTATGCATAGCAGCTCCATCGTGCCGCATGCCCCCTATTCCGTCAGCAAAACGCTGTTCGATAAAATTGCCAATACCCCCGATAATACGCCTTTCAGTATCCACAACCAGGAAACTGCCGCAGAAAATGAGCTCTATGCCACCAAAACCGGCGGCTTCCTCGACTTTTACAACACCTTCGGCATGGACGCCAGCGGCTTCCAGCCAACAGGTACAGGCAGTCTGGAGGCCTATCTTCCATATTTCCATCTACATAAAATAATACTGGTACATAACACCTTCTCCACAGCTACTGATGTGCAATTTGCCCGGCAGCAGTCTGCCAATATATGGTGGTGCCTCTGCCCGCAGGCAAATCTTTATATAGAAAACAAATTGCCGGATATAAACCTGCTACGGGAGATGAACTGCCAGATCAGCATCGGTACCGATAGTCTGGCCTCTAACCATCAGTTGTCTGTCTGGGAAGAGATAAAAACCATCCGCCGGCATTTTCCGGAGATCCCGCTGGAAGAATTGCTTCAATGGGGCACCAGCAACGGGGCGGAAGCCCTTGGGATTGCCGGCACCTATGGCAGTTTCCAGCCAGGCGCACGGCCAGGCGTAGTATTGATTCACAACGATATGATAAGCAGACTCATCTGATAAAAATTATGCTGACAGGGAGAAATACACCCGGAATTTCCGGAAATTCGGCCCCGTAAATCTTTATTTTAAAACTCGTTCCGTACAATGAATAAATTTCTGGATACCATTATCCTGGATAATCCGGTAAAAGACTACCTGATTCTGATATTGGTTTTATTGTTTGTGTCCTTTATCAAACGTGTGCTCTCCAAGATAGTAGCCGCATTGTTATTCAGGCTGGTAAAGCACTGGTCGCCGCAGATAGAACAAAAAAGCTTTGTGGAGCTGTTGCTGAAGCCACTGGAGTTCTTCTTCCTGCTGGTAACTTTCATGTTTGTTATCGACCGGTTTAAATTCCCGGAAATATTGAACGTGCACATATATGGTAAATCCACCCTGAAGGATGTTACCGATAATATATTACAGCTGGTTTTCACGGCCAGTATTATCAGAATCCTGCTTCGACTGGTGGATTTTATTTCGCTGGTATTGGAGAAGAAGGCAGATTTAACAGCAGATAAAACTGATAATCAATTTGTTATATTTTTCAGAGATTTCTTTAAGGCGATTATCCTGATTATGGGGGTGATTGCCTGTATCAGGATATTCAGTCCGGACCTGGTAGGAAAGATCATTACGGGTCTTGGTATCGGTGCTGCAGCCCTTGCACTGGCAGCCAAGGAAAGCATAGAAAACCTGATTGGTTCCTTTATGATTTTCTTCGATAAGCCGTTCCGGGTAGGCGACACCGTGAAAGTAGACGCTTACACCGGTACGGTGGAAAAGATCGGGCTGAGGAGCACGCGTATCCGCACACAGGAAAAGACTTTCGTAACGGTACCCAATAAAAAGATGGTGGATTCCATACTGGATAACCTGACCCTTCGTACGCAGCAGCGTGTAAATATGAAGCTGGAGCTGACCGCCGACACGCCGGCAGATGCCATCCTTGGCATTGTACAGGATATCAGGGCCATTTTAAAGGGCAATCAGAGCGTGCTGCCGGGTTTCACCGTTAATCTGCATGACTTTACCAAGGACACGGTAATCGTGCAGGTCATCTTCAATACACTTATTATAGATGGCCAGCAGTATGCGGCATTGCGGGAAACGGTTAACCTGGCGATTATTCAAATGCTGGAACATCGGGGCATTAAACTGCCGGGAAGCAGTACCACGGTTGTTTTGAAACAGGCATAAACATAAAAAAGGTCTCTACTGAGTAGAGACCTTTTTTATTTATAAGTTAAGCGAGATAATTATTCGCTTTTGCCGTCGCCCTTGTCGGATTTGCTGCTTTTAAGCAGGATGCGGGACAGGTCGGCTTCTACAGATTCTTTCGGAGCACCAACGATGCGGCCTTCCTCTTTACCATCTCTGAAAACGATGATGGTAGGTACTTTCTTCACTTTGTAATCAACAGGAGCATCTGTATTCATTTTCTGATCTGCGCCAAACATCAGCACCTGGTCGTCAGGGCTTCCGCCGAGGATCATTACTTTATACAGCTGCGGAACAACGTCTCTGCTGGTCTGGTCCCAGGTACCCACTACCGCTACAAGGTTGAAGCTGGAGCGGTTTGCCTTGATATAATTGAGCATATTATCATTAGGTTGATAATCGTTCACTCCTTTATAGAACCAGGTATAATCGCTACCATTCATGAGCGTTTTCATGTCAATTTTGCCCTTCAGCACTTTATCGTTGCTGCTGGACTGTGCCCATGTCAGTGAGGAGAACAGGAGGCCACCACCTAATAGTAACATTTTTAATCGCATAACCTTGTTTTTTATAATTGATCTTTCAGTTCGGTTAAAAAACCTCTAACCTTCAGCAAAGCTTGTACCATTTCGAAATTTCGTGCTGCAAGCTTACGATCTTCCTTCAATTTTTGCTTGGCGCCTTCGATGGTATATTTCCTTTCGCGTAAGAGATGATAAATAAGTTTAAGGGAGTGGATATCTTCCTGGCGGAAGAGCCGGTCGCCCTTACGGTTCTTTTTGGGCTGGAGGATATCGAACTCGTTTTCCCAATAGCGTACCAGCGAAGTATTTACCTTAAACATGGTGGCCACTTCACTGATAGAATAATATTGTTTATCCAGTACCAGTTTATCCAGTTCCATAATCAGATCCGGGTCTTCGGAGAATTCTTTCAATGATTTTCGTCCGCGTTTTTTACCAATTTGCGGTGGTGCAGAAGGGGCAGCCGCCTTAACCTTCGTTTTTACATTCGCTTTTAACTTCCGGCTTACCGTTTCCGCAGTTGGCAGAGAAGAAGTAGTTGCTATTGAAAAGAGGTCTAACTGATGCATGGCAGTAAAAAACACGTTGAAAAATATCTTTTACAAGCATGAATTTAGCCAATTTGTTTCAGCTTTCGTTGATTTCCCCTTAATTAACAATCATATTATAATCAAACCAGATGCATTAGTCGAACGATTGGTTGCCAGATCTGGCCATTTTAACCATGGTTTCGAACTGTTCGGCGGTAAGATCGCTGAAGAAGAAGTAGACCGGGTCTACTTTTTCACCATTTTTGATCACCTCATAGTGACAGTGAGGTCCGGTAGATTTACCGGTGCTACCTACCCATCCCAGTACATCGCCGCGTTTTACGGCCATACCGGCCTTCACTTTCATGCGGAGCATGTGCCCATAGAGGGTTTTGTAACCATATCCATGTCGTACCACCACGTGGTTACCGTAACCAACGTCGCTGAGACTGGCTTCTTCCACCACACCGTTGCCGGTAGCATAGATAGGCGTGCCGCTCGGTGCCGCGAAATCGAGGCCTGAGTGGTATTTCATCATTTTATAGATCGGGTCGATCCTATATCCGAAACCGGATGCGATGTGTTTAAGATCTTTATTGGATACAGGTTGAATAGCCGGGATAGATGCCAGCATTTCCTGTTTGTTTTTTACCAGCTTATCGATTTCGTCGAAGGATTTCTCCTGACTTTTCATACGATTGGTGAGTTCTTTCAGGAGTACGGTGGTGGAGGCGATGATTTCGCTGCTGGCAAAAGATTGCAGCTGGGAAGCCTCTTCATCCTGGGTTATTTTGCCCATACGGGTGCTGTCGGGGATAGGGTTGGCCTCGAAAATGACACGATAGATCTCATTGTCGCGGTCTTCCAGCTCAGTGAGCTTCCCTTTCACTTCCTTCATGCGGCCCTGTAAAGCCTCATATTTCTCTTTCATCCCGTCCAGGTCCCGCTGTAACAGCTTTTCTTTGGGGGATGCAAAAAAGCGGTACGCAAATGACAGGAAAATCGCACCGGTAACGATAGCCGCCGATACAAATCCGAGAATACGTAGCACTTTAACCCGTAGTGAAACTACGAGCTTCTCATATTTTAATGTTTGGGTATTGTAGAAATATTTTACCTTCTTCATTGCATTGCACCTATGGCATACTTTGAGCGCCACGGCTAACGCGCCATGGCAGCAGATTTAACTGGCATGAGTTCAAACGGATGAATAGAATTGGCATATTTTAATTAGCCGCCCCTTAACTTTTTTGCCGGTAAGACCATCCTGTTTTGAATAATCCTACAGGTTTCAATATTTTTGCACTCCCTGTAACTCGGCGGGAAAATAAGGCGCACAAACCTAATGTAATTAGATTAAAACATCAACCTTTTGAATGTCAATTTTCTAACTACTTCATAATGGGTTGAAACACAGATATAAGTCCCAGCCCGATCCCTACAGCAATAAGTTATAAATAATATATTAATTCGCATCAATATTTTATGACAGCATCTGAAATACGACAGCAATTCCTGGACTTTTTTGCGTCAAAAGGGCACGTGATCGTGCCTTCTGCTCCAATAGTAGTGAAAAATGACCCGACCCTCATGTTCACTAACGCCGGTATGAACCAGTTTAAAGACTATTTCCTGGGAAATAAAGTACCCGCGGCCACCAGAGTAGTAGATACGCAGAAGTGCCTCCGTGTTAGCGGCAAGCACAACGACCTGGAAGAAGTAGGTATCGATACCTACCACCATACCATGTTTGAGATGCTCGGTAACTGGAGCTTCGGTGACTACTTTAAAAAAGAAGCCATCGCCTGGAGCTGGGAACTGTTAACCGAAGTTTACAAGATCCCCGTAGATCGTTTATATGTGACCGTTTTTGAAGGTGATGCGAAGGAAAACCTGCCAAAAGACCAGGAAGCATATGATTTCTGGAAAGAACATATCGCGGAAGACCGTATTCTCCTCGGAAATAAAAAAGATAATTTCTGGGAAATGGGCGATACCGGTCCTTGCGGCCCTTGCTCCGAAATCCACGTAGATTGCCGCCCGGACAACGAAAGAAAAGAAATCGACGGCAAAACACTTGTCAATAACGACCACCCACAGGTGATCGAAATCTGGAACAACGTATTCATGCAGTTCAACCGCCAGAAAGATAAATCCCTGGTGCCTTTGCCTGCAAAACACGTAGATACCGGTATGGGACTCGAACGCCTGGTTCGCGTACTCCAGCAAAAAACATCCAACTACGATACCGACCTTTTCATGGGTACCATCCATACCGTTGAAAAGCTCACCGGTCAGACATATAAAGGCACCGATGCCAAAAACGATGTGGCTTTCCGCGTAATTGCCGACCACATCCGTGCCATCTCCTTTACCATCGCTGATGGCCAGCTGCCTTCCAATACCGGCGCCGGCTATGTTATCCGCCGTATCCTCCGCAGGGCAGTACGTTACTATTACTCCTTCCTGGAAGTACGCAAAGCAATGCTCCATGAACTGGTACCTGTTCTGGCAGCTCAATTCTCCCATGTTTTCCCTGAACTGGAACAACAGGTGGATTTTGTGAAACGCATCATCTTCGAAGAAGAAAATAACTTCCTCCGTACCCTCGACAGCGGTATCAAACGTATCGAAGACTTCATGAAGCAAGCCACCAGTAAGATGATCGACGGCCAGACCGCCTTCGAACTCTACGATACCTACGGCTTCCCTTATGACCTCACTACCCTCATCGCAATCGAAAACGGGTTTGATGTAGATAAAACCGGCTTCGACGCCGCACTGGAACAACAGAAAGAACGCTCCCGCGCCGCAACCGCACTGGATACCGGCGACTGGGTAGTGCTCGACGAAACCCCGGATGTAGTGTTCATCGGCTACGAAAACCTGGAATCTCATACCAAACTGCTGAAATACCGTACCGTTAACGCTAAAGGTAAAGAGCAGTTCCAGCTGGTACTGAGCAAAACGCCTTTCTACGCTGAATCCGGCGGACAGGTAGGCGATACCGGTATCCTGTACTTCGATGAGGAGATCATCCACGTAACTGATACCAAAAAAGAAAATAACCTGATCATTCACTTTGCCGATAAGCTCCCTGCTAATCCAAAAGCTGCCGTGAAAGCGGTAGTGGCAAAGGAAAAACGTCAGAATATCGCACGTCATCACTCTGCGACACACCTCCTGCATGCTGCCCTGCGCCAGGTACTGGGTACACACGTTGCCCAGAAAGGCTCCCTGGTAAATGCAGAACAGCTCCGTTTCGACTTCTCCCACTTTGCTAAAGTGACCGACGAAGAAATGGCGCAGATCGAGCAGATCGTAAATGATAAGATCCAGGCCAATGTACCAGTGGTAATCAAGGAATTACCTAAGGAAGAAGCCATCCAGTTAGGTGCTATGGCACTCTTCGGTGAAAAATACGGAGACGTGGTGCGCGTAGTGATCATGGACCCTCAATACAGTGTTGAGCTTTGCGGTGGTACACACGTAGGTTCTACCGGTGAACTCGGCCTCTTCAAATTTGTATCTGAAGGTGCAGTTGCTGCCGGCGTACGCCGCGTGGAAGCCGTTACCGGCAACCAGGCCATTAACTTCGTCAATACACAGCTGCAACAGCTGAAAGAAGTGAAAGCCGCACTGAAAAATCCAAAAGAGATCGTAAAGGCTGCTGAAACGCTGGTAGCAGACAAAGCTGCACTGGAAAAACAGGTAGAAGCCCTGGAACTGGAAAAAGTTCGCCAGCTGGGAGCTGAACTGCGCTCAGAAGCACAACAGATCAACGGTATCAACTTCCTCGGCAAGGTAGTAAGCGTAAATAACGCTGAAGGCCTGAAACAGCTCTCCATGCAGCTGAAAACCGAAATCCCTGATCACGTACTGGTATTCGCTGCCAACATTGGTGGAAAAGCCAGCGTAGCCCTCACCATCGATGAGAAACTGGTTACCGGTAAAGGTTGGGAAGCACCTAAACTGATCAAAGAACACATAGCTCCACTGATCAAAGGTGGCGGCGGCGGACAGAAATCCTTCGCTACTGCCGGTGGCCAGGAAACTGATAAACTCGATCAGGTAGTCGCCGCGATTAAAAAAATAATCGGTTAATATCTACCTAAAATATTCACAATCAATAAAAAAAGTCTCTACTACGTGGAGACTTTTTTTATTGCTATCTACTGAAAAGGAATATTTATTTTTAATGGCCATTCGTCGGTTTTAACTTTTCCTTGTTTTACAGGGTCATTAAATTTGTTCAGCAAAATCAAAAAAGATAAACATATGAGCAAGTTACTGCAAACACTTTCTATTGCAGGTTTTACCTGCTTCAGCCTTCTGACTACGCAGGTACATGCCCAACAGGCAAAAGACAAACTGGGGGAATTTGATGAACTCATCATCAAAAGGAAAAGTGACAAAGACGGTAAGGTAACCGTAGAAATCAAAAACGGAGACATCTTCATTGATGGCAAAAAAGTAGATCAATATAACAATCCTGATATCTCTGTTTATCACAGGAGAATTACCCCGCTGGACGGAAACAGGATGGAACTCAGCGATCTATCCGGATTCCCCGGTATGAACTTTTACAATGGCGATGATGATGACGATGATGAAAGTGAAACACCCTCTTTCAACATTAAGCCCAATAAGGCTTTGCTTGGTGTGCTGACAGAAAAATCTGATGCCGCCGGTGTAACGGTAAAAACTGTTTCTCCAGGCAGTCCGGCAGAAAAGGCAGGAATCCGAACAGGTGATATTATTACAAAAATAGATGACAAGAAAATCGCAGAACCTAAGGAACTGTATGAAACCATCGGCACCTACAAACCAGGAGACAAGGTAACGGTAACGTATACACGCAATAAAAAAGAAAGCAAGGCAAATATCACGCTGGACGAACGTAAAACAGCAGAAAATGGCAATAGCATTTTCTTATCACCGCCATCTTCAGACCGTAGCAACAGGGACTTCTTCAACTTCAGGGACCAACGTCCACGTCAGGGCTTTGGCCAGGGATTCGGCGATGACAGCTGGGCTCCCCGTGGTTCCAATAATGTTCGTTTGGGCTTACAGGTAACCGATACAGAAGATGGTAAGGGCGCAAAAGTCACCAATATTGATGAAGGATCAGCAGCAGAAAAGGCAGGCTTCAAAACTGATGACATTGTAACTGAGTTTGCCGGCACACCGGTAAAATCCGCCAGGGATGTCGCAAATGCCTATCGCAGTAATCAGCAGAAATCTACTGTAACGGCAAAGGTTATACGTAATGGAGTAAGCCAGACCCTTGAAGTTAAAGTACCTAAGCGTCTTAATAAAGTGAATTTATAATAACAGGCATTCGCCAGACAGCATAAAAATAAAACAACCGATCTCCGCTTAGTAGAGATCGGTTGTTTTATTTTCGCCCCTTCGGGGCAGAAGAAGTATATGGTATATGCTATTCTTTCTATTTCATTATTTTTTTAAGGAGACCCAGTTTATTCTTAAACGGCGGATATTTCACCGGAACATCAAGCCAGGTACCTGTTTTGAGCATTCCTTTCGGATGTGTGAAGGTGTCAAAACTGTACTTCCCGTGATATTGTCCCATCCCGCTGTAGCCGGCTCCACCAAAGGGTAATTCAGGATTTGTAAGATGTACCAGCACATTGTTTACGCAGCCCCCGCCAAAAGGGACCTGCTCAATCAGCGCCCGTTCAGTTTTCTTGCTTTTTGTAAAAACATATAACGCCAACGGATATGGTAACTTCTTAATAGCCTGGATAGCCTGCGGCAGATCGGAGTAGGTAAGTATCGGCAATACCGGCCCGAAGATCTCATCCTGCATCACAGGGTCATCCCACTCTACATCGGTGAGCAGGGTAGGAGCAATGTAGCGTTGCGATTTATCTGTTTGTCCGCCATGTACTATATGGCCATCATTAAGATACGCAGCTACTACATCAAAGCGCTTATCATTAATCATCCTGGCGTAGGAATCGCTTTGTGCAGGGTCTTCTCCAAAAAATTCCACGATGGCATTTTTCATCGCCGTCACCAGTTCATCCTTTACATGCTGATGTACCAGCAGGTAATCAGGTGCAACGCAGGTTTGGCCGGCATTCCAGAACTTACCCCACACAATACGTTTAGCCGCTACCTTTATATTTACTTTTTCATCTACCACGCAGGGGGATTTGCCACCCAGCTCCAACGTAACCGGCGTAAGGTGTGGAACTGCCATTTCCATGATTTTCTTCCCAACAGGGATACTGCCGGTGAAAAAAACGTGATCGAACCGGAAAGACATCAGCATTGGGATCACCTGCCCTCCATCTCCTTCAACCACCGCTATATAGGTGGGATCAAAGGTTTCTTTTATCATGGCTGCGATGACGGCGGAAGTAGCCGGCGCCAATTCAGATGGTTTGAGTATGGCACAGTTTCCGCCGGCAATAGCACCCAATAAAGGACTGATTTGCAACATGAAAGGGTAATTCCATGGCGCTATAATCAGCGTGAGCCCCAGGGGCTGCCGGTAAATCCGGCTGGTACTGGGATAGGTCACCAGGGGAGAGCTGACTATCTGTGGTTCCATCCATGCTTTGAGTCCTTCGAGGATATAATTGATTTCTTCATATAGAAATCCTACTTCACTGGAATAAGACTCTACGGCATGTTTATGTAAATCCTGGTGCAGTGCGTCCAGAATACGGGGTTCATACTGCTGGACCGCTTTTTTCAGGCGTTTTAGCTGGGTCTTCCTGAAATTATAGGTAAGTGTGGCGCCTGAGTCGAAATATGCTTTCTGACCCTCATAAAGTTTGGCTGCCTGGGCATTACTGATCATAGGGAAGATCTTTTAAATATTAATGTTACCGAATTTAGCATTTTCCTGCCATGATTTTGCCCGGAAACCCAGCATTATTTAAATATATTTGTGTCAATCAGCAAGCAATTTTAGTGGTGATTTGCTTTCGATGCTATTTTATTGAATTTTTTTAAACGTCACCTCTTGGATTACAGTAAATACGAAACCGTGATTGGGCTTGAAGTTCATGCCCAGCTGCTGACGGAAAGCAAATTATTCTGCAGCGACAGCGCCTCATTTGGAGGAGCCCCCAATACACATATCAGCCCTATTACCCTGGCACATCCGGGTACACTGCCACGTATGAACCGTAAGGCAGCAGAATATGCCATTAAACTGGGGCTGGCCTGTCATTGTGAAATCGTGAAAGAAAACTACTTCGCGCGTAAAAACTATTTCTACCCTGATCTCCCCAAAGGATACCAGGTTTCCCAACATACTGCGCCTATCTGTAATGGCGGGCATATACGCATCCCTACAGAAACCGGCAGCAGAAACGTACAACTTAACCGTATCCATCTCGAAGAAGATGCGGGTAAGCTCCTCCACGATCAGGACCCTTCCAACAGCTATGTAGATTACAACCGCGCCGGTGTACCACTGGTTGAAATTGTCAGTGAACCGGATATGCATACCAGTGATGAAGCTTATGCCTATCTTACTGAACTGCGCCGGCTGGTACGTTTCCTCGGTGTTTGTGACGGAAATATGGAAGAAGGCAGTATGCGCTGCGACGCCAATATTTCCATCCGCCTGAAAGGCGCTACTACACTGGGTACCAAGGTGGAAGTAAAAAATATGAACTCCATCCGTAACGTGAAAAAAGCCATAGATGCGGAAGTGAAAAGACAGATAGAAATTGTGGAAAACGGAGGTACACTGGTACAGGAAACCCGCAGCTTCGATGCCGCAACAGGCACGTCTTTTTCCATGCGCTCCAAAGAAGAAGCCAATGATTATCGCTATTTCCCGGAGCCGGACCTCGCGCCGTTCAAACTCAGCGATGAATTTATACAGGCAGTACGGGCAACATTGCCTCCCCTTCCGGAAGAGCTCATTCTGAAATATACGAGCACACTACAATTGCCGGAATATGATGCCAGGGTTATCTGTGATGATAAATCTACAGCGGATTATTTCGAAGGTCTTATTGCCGCTACTCCATTACATAAAGCCGCAGCCAACTGGATTATCGGGCCGGTAAAATCATACCTGAACGAATCAGGAACAGATATCGCCGACTTCCCGGTAACACCGGCAGCACTGGCAGAGCTGATCACCTTAACCAACAGCGGTAAAGTCAGCTTCTCCATTGCTTCTTCCAGGATATTACCGGAATTGATTCAACATCCTTCGGAAAATCCACTGGAAATAGCCACCAGACTAAATCTGTTGCAGGATAACAATGCGGAAAACATTGCGGGTATCATCGACGAGGTGCTCGCTAAGTTCCCCGACAAGGTAACAGCCTACAGAGGCGGTAAAAAAGGACTGCTGGCATTATTTGTGGGAGAGGTGATGAAAGCATCTAAAGGCAAGGCTGATCCTCGTCTTACAAATGAATTATTAACCGAAAAACTCAAAGGTTAACGTTTATCCGCTATTTTGGTATAACTTAACAGTTTAGCGGAAACGAGAATATAAAAAACGATTGCATGAAAAAATACTTTTTAGGGTTGTCTGTAGCTGCATTCCTCGCAGGTTGCGCCGGGCAACAACAGGAAAAAGGAGAGTTCAGAATTGATGGTCATTTCACAAATATGCCATTAGGAACTGTTGTACTGGAAGAACTTACACTGGATAACGTAAAAGTAGTTGATTCCACCAGCATTAAAGATGCCAGTGGTTCCTTTACTTTTAAAGGTATGGTGCCTGAACAGGGACTTTACAGAATTCGTTTTACCAATGGAAAATTCATCCTGTTATCGCTTGATGCCGGCGACATGAAGCTGAAAGGCGATATGGACAGTCTGCAAAACATTGTTGTAGAAGGTTCTGAGCCTACACAGGAATTACAGCAATTCCTGGCAGACATCAGCAAGCAGTCTGTTTCTCTTACAGAAGAGATGCGTCAGCTGGACAGTTTGCATACGATCAAAACTCCCGATAGCATCCTGCAGCCTAAAATTCAGGATTTTCAGCGTCGTGAAAAAGAGTTTGAGACCAGTTTCTTCGTCACTGCTGATAAAACAAAATATCCTGCCAACGCAGTATTTGCTATCAGCCAGGTAAGAGACGGTCAGGAAATCCTTGCGCACAAGCAGGTAATTGCCAATATGGAAAAACGTTTTCCTAAAAATACATTGGTAAAGAGCATGGCAGACAGAATCAATCAGCTGGAGAAAGGCATGGCCTCCGATAGCACTGGTGCTGCCAACGGCGGAGAAGAAGCGTCTATCGCAGTAAAAGTTGGAGAGACACCAAAAGACTTTACCCTGCCTGATGTTTCCGGTAAAAATGTGAGCCTGAGTTCATTCAAAGGTAAATATGTACTGGTAGATTTCTGGGCCAGCTGGTGTGGTCCTTGCCGTGGAGAGAATCCAAATGTGGTAAAAGCCTATAACACTTACAAGAATAAAAACTTTACTGTACTGGGTGTATCACTGGATAAAACCAAAGATGCATGGCAGGCAGCTATCAAAGAAGACGGTCTGGCGTGGACACAGGTGAGTGACCTGAAATTCTGGGAATCTGCTGTGGTGAATATGTATGGTATTTCCGCTATTCCTTCCAACTTCCTGCTGGATCCAGCAGGTAAAGTAATAGGAGTAAACCTGAGAGGTCCTGAACTGGAAGCTAAGTTGCAACAGGTGTTGAAATAAGCAATAAATAACGATAATATATACACGAAAAAGGCCTTCTCTTGTGAGAAGGCCTTTTTCGTGTATGCCTATAAAGCATTACTGTCTTAAAACGATAAAGTCTTCGCAGTAGCGAAGACTTTATCGTTTTTTACTGATTATTATCTACAAGTTCACTATTAAATAAACTTTTGAAATAGTCATTAGTAACCAGGATTTTGTTCTGCTTTCAGTGTTGGATTAGCAATCACTTCAGAGTTAGGGAAAGGCCATACATAACGGTAGTCAGTATATGGGATGGCGTCCACTTTCGGTGTGATATAGATACCTGCGCCAGCTACAAAGTTTGCAGCTACCGCATCACCAACAGGTACTTTACCAGGAATACCATTAAAGCCATAGGTTGCATCAAATGCAAGGCGGTGAATATCCGGCCAGCGACGTCCTTCAGAGAAGAACTCGATTCTGCGCTCTCTCAGGATAGCAAGAGTCAGATCGGCAGGAGGTACTTTGCTATAGCTGGCTGCAGCAGGAACAGACCTGTCACGTACTACATTCAGCAATGTAAGCGCCTGGCTGGCGTTACCGGTTCTGGAATATGCTTCAGCTGCGTTTAACAGTACTTCTGCATAACGAACGATTGGAGCCCAGTCAGATTTATCCACATATTTGGTGAATTTAGCGCTGTACATTCTACCGTCGCCACCTTTAATAGTCATTTTATCTCTACGTCTGTCACCAGCAACCCACCAGGAGGCACTGTACAGGTTAGGACTCATAGATACGAGACCACGGGCACCAACACTACCAGGTCCGAACATAGGCGCAAGCGCACCGTTTGTTCCACCATTTGCGAGAATACTGTTTGCAATAGAGAAAATAGATTCGCTATTGATTTCGTTATTGGCGAAAACAGTTTCAGGCAATGCTTCTAATTTATAGTTGCCAATAGGGCTTACCGGGCTTGTCAGGTTTGCACCCAGCTTTGTAGCTTCAGCAATTACACCGGCATAGTCAGCCATGTGCAGCTTGATTCTGCTTTTCAACGCAATGATCGCACCTTTCGAAACTTTATTGATACTTGCTTTACCATCTCCTATATTCTGTTCAGCCCAATCGAGATCAGCCAGAATTTTAGTATAGGTTTCTTTTACAGTTCCACGGCTTACTTTCAACGCTGCTTCAGTTTTAGCAACAGAGTTGATAGCAACATCACGGTAAGGGATACCAGGAGTAGCGCCGCTGTTATCAGCATATGGACGGCTGAAGTTCAGTACTGCTTCATGATGTGCGAGTGCACGCAGGAAACGGGCTTCTGCTTCCACCTGTTTTTCCTTTGCATCGGAGATGATACCATTCTTTTGCGCCAGCTGTGCACCTTCGATAAACACGTTTGCCTGATTGATCAGTGCATACAGGTTTACCCACATCGCTACGTTGTTTGCACTGGTAGTAGTGATTACAGACCTGTAAGTGATATCGTAAAAAGTCGCCAGGTTCACCATATCCTCACCGCGCATTTCTGCCTGCTCAATAGAGGCTGCACCAAAAGGATACCCACGGCCTGAAGAATAGCTATCAGCGTAGCTACCTACAGCAGCATTGTTGTATACACCATTCAGTGCCAATTCAACGTTAGTAGAATCAGTAAAAATGGAAGACTCACCCAGACGATCTTTAGGAGTCAGTTCTGTATACTTGGAGCAGGACATCAGACTTGCGGAGATCACCAGCGTAGCTGCCAACACACGTCCTGCGTTTTTATTATATTTATATTGGAAGAACTTATTCATATTTCAATTTTTTACAGACCAATGTTTACACCGAAAGTATAGGTACGAGGAATTGGAGAAGTACTCATATCCAAGCCTGGTTGCAGGTTTGCATTTGCTCCACTAGTATAGTAGTTCAGCTCAGGATCAGCACCGCTGTACTTAGTGATTACAAAAGCATTCTGTACCTGGAAGTAGAAACGGGCACTGTTAATGCGTGCTTTTTTCAGCAGATCAGAAGGCACAGTGTAACCTAAACCGATGTTCTGAGCGCGGATGAAGCTTGCATCCTCAACAAAACGGGAGGTAGCATTTCCAGTAAGTAACAGGAACGCATCTGAGCCATAATACATTTTTGGTACGTCAGTAACCGTGTTAGTAGGAGTCCAACGGTTCAGGATTTCCTTTCCGTTGTTCTGGAATTTCTGGTTATTCAGTGTTTCCTGACGGGTAACGTTCATGATTTTATTGCCACCTGCAAAAGAGAAGAAGATATTGAAATCAAAACCTTTGTAGTTGACAGTGTTATTCAGACCACCATAGTAGGTTGGAGTTGCCTGACCAAGGAAACGTTTGTCATCAACACCCAGGGAAGACTTAGTTACCATATCCGCTGGTTTTGAAGCGTCATAAACGTAGTATGCGTTATTTGGCACGGAAGCCTGTACAAGGGAACCGTCAGCTTTCTCATAGATTGGGTTACCGTTAGCGGCGTTTACACCTCTATATACATAACCATAGAATTCACCTACTGAACGACCTTCACGGGTTACGTTATAAGCGTAGGAGATATCTCCGTTAGCCAGTTTCTGTACCTGGTTTTTAACAAAGGTTACATTCGCAGTAGTTGTCCACTGGAAATCCCCTTTCTGAATATTGATACTAGTTACAGAGAGCTCAGCACCGCGGTTATACATTTTTCCAATGTTCATTGAAATAACGTTCGGCTTGCTGGCATTAGGAATACCGAGCGAAGGAGCAACAGGCGCCTGGAGAATCATACCATCGATGTTATTGTTGAAGTAATCAGCAGTAACGGTGATACGGTCTCTTAACAGACCCAGGTCAAAACCAATGTTAACTTTCTTACTGGTTTCGAAGGTCAGATTTGGATTGTATACCTGACTGTAAACGAAACCATTCAATGTACCGTAGTTAGCACCTGAGTAAGAACCATAGTATGGATATGCACCAATTTCCACGTTACCAACCTTAGCATAACCACCACGGATTTTCAGGTTGCTGATAACATTTGCAATGCTTCCTTCTTTGAAGAAGTTTTCTTGTGAAAGTCTCCAACCTGCGGATACACCTGGCAGATTTGCATTCTGTTTACCCGGAGGCAGTGCAGAAATTGCATCTCTACGTATAGTCGCACTCAAAATGTAACGATCTGCATATGCATAGGATGCACGTGCAAACATTGACCTGAATGCTCTCTCGATAATACCACCACCAATTGTCATTGGACTCAGTGACTTGTCGATGATGTTTTCACCACTGAAGTAAGTAGTGCTCAGGTTATTACCTTCTGCAAAGAATGATCTTTCGTTGCTTTTCTGCAATTCAAAACCAGCTACTGCATTGATGTTATGCTTACCAATGTTTTTGTTGTAAGACAGGGTATTAGCCCAGTTGTAACGGAAGCTAGGAATATACTGTTGCATAACATAACCTTTCTGACCATAACCATCACCATGTTTAGGAGACCAGTAGAGATAATCTTCTCCGTTCAGCAGGTTAATACCAAGTTGAGTTCTCAGGTTCAGCCCTTTCATCACTTCAACGTTCACAAAGGTATTACCAGTAACGTTCAGGTTTTTGCTTCTGTAAACATTATTATCTAAAGTAAATCTTGGATTCGGATATTTATCATCGATCCACTTTGAGTTAGCACCTTGACCCAGGGCATTCTCTGTCCAGTTTACATTATAGGTTCCATCTGCATTAAACACAGGAACGTTTGGCAATGCACGTAAAGCACTGGCCATGTTGTTACCGGTAGCATTTGCACTGGTATTAAACCCATTATTGGTCACATGTGCGATATTAGCATTCAGACCAACAGTTACAACATTGAATGCTTTCTGTTCAATGCGCATACGAGCCTGGTACTTTTTCTGATTGTTTCCAACCAGCATACCGTTCATATCTGTATAACCAAGTGAAAAATAGTAGTTCGTAGTTTCTGTTGCACCACTTACAGACAGAGAGTGATTCTGCTGAAATCCTGTTCTCATTACTTCCTTCTGCCAGTCGGTATCGTAGAATCCACCACCTGGTTTAGCCAACAGACGAGCTTTTGAAGTATCACTAACATTCGCAAATTTTTCATTTGCGATAGTAACAAACTCCTCTGCATTCAACAGGTCAAATTTCTTTGCTGGAGTAGCAGCAGCAAACCATGCATCATAGTTGATTTTGGCTTTACCTTGCTTACCTTTTTTAGTAGTGATCAACACCACACCGTTCGCTGCACGTGAACCATAGATAGCAGTTGCAGAACCATCTTTCAGCACTTCCATGCTTTCGATATCGTTCGGATTCAGATCACCTAATGGGTTATTAGGCGTAACACCGCTCTGGTTTCCTGTGATAATAGGAACTCCATCAATTACGTACAGTGGATCTGCGCTGGAGCTCAGTGAGTTTGTACCGCGGATACGGATACGAGCCGGCTGACCCAGTACACCACTTGCTACAGTTGCCTGCACACCACTCACCTGACCTGCCAGCTGGCGGTCAACTGAAGGAGAAGCATTGTTTTTCAGTGCAGCACCATTAATGCTGGCAATGGAAGCAGTTACGTTTTTACGTTCCTGAGTACCATAACCAACTACAACAACTTCACTCAGTGCTTTCTGGTCACCTTCCAGCACTACATTCACGCTGCTTCTGTTAGCAACGTTCACTTTCTGGACCATGTAACCAACGAAGGAAAACTCCAACGTAGCTACTTTGTCGCCAATTGTTAATTTAAACTCTCCGTTCGGGGAGGTGAGCGTACCGATACCAGTACCTGGTACCTTAACGGTAACACCAGGAAGTGCCGATCCATCTTTTGCGTCGGTTACCTTACCGGTAATCGTTCTGGATTGTGCAAGTGCCTGGAAAACACTTAGGATTGCTAACAATCCCAGGAATAACCCTTTCTTCATAAGCGATCTTGATTAGAAAAATAAAAAGTAAAACGGTGGTAGATGGATGATTTAGTGCATAGGTATGCCATTAAGCAGGTATGCTTTTATTTTACCAAGTACAATACTTTAAACTATTGAAGCCTTATTATGGCCAAAGAAAAACCAATACTACATAAGCAAAATGATACTAACTGAACTAGTCATTACAAGCAAATAATAATGTTTCTGATTCTTATGCTACTTAAAGTCTTCCCCATTACAACACTGGCTCTTTTCACATGACTGCTACAATACTATTGAAAAAAAGCTCTTGCTGAAATTCATCAGGTAAAGAGATCTCCCATAAAAACCTTCGTTTTTATGCAGATACTATCTCAATAAAATGTGGGGATTTTCTTGTTGGCAAGTTTGTTCCCTCATAAGCAATTTAGATCAATTCAATTCTTCCTTAAGCAATTAGATTTTATTGTCCTGTTGAGGAACTCCTTCCTCATTATGTGCTAGCAAATATAATGTAAAGAAAAAGTCAAAACATAACACATTCGTGTTATTATTAAAGAAATGTTAAGATTAGAAAAAGGGATATATGGAATATAATATGTAGCAATGGTTTATCCGAAGGATAAAATGTAATAGCCCTATAAACAAAAAAACCGCCTCAACTCTGTTGAGGCGGCCGTATATTAACAAAGAAGTCTGTTAATTATGTTTGATCGTAATATTGGCAGTTCCAAAGCTACCCTGATCTACAGTATTAGTCAGCGACAATATGATAGAAGTATCACATGCACTGAAGTTACCAGCACCAGAAACGGTAGGGTTAGTGTATGACGTACCAGGTAATTTGGCAGCATAAACCTGTTTTGCAACGCTGGCTTTTTGTGTCTTCACGTTAGCCTGAATAACAAATTGCGCAGTTGGAGACTGTACATATCCAGACAAAGTGAGTTTGGTAGAATCAGAAGCGCTTCTCTGCAAAGTCACCGGATAGGTATCTTCCCAGAAATCAGGATCGTCCAGAGTATACTGTGTCTGACCGGTTGTACTGGCATAGTTAGACATTACCAACGGACATACAACAGTGTAAGTAATCGCAACAACGATAACCTGGTCACCGGTGGTAGTCGGCAGTGTCAATGCATCCGCTCCATAAGGATTAATGGCAACAGAGTCTCCCTTTGCACCAATTCCGTATTGAAACTGTTTGGTTACCTTTCCATCCTGTGTAGTAATATCCAGACCAAATTTAAAGCTGGTGTTTGTTGGAACATTGTTCACGTCCAATCCGAACAAGGTAGCCAGTTGAGGCCCTGTAATACTTACATTTGTCGGGAAGGTAGTGATATCAGCCTGAAAGGTTTTGATATTATTATAGTTGTTGTTCATTACAACCTGCAGATCTGCTTTTTTAGGTTTTTCTGCATTAGGAAAATACAGACCAACCTGGAAAGCAGTTTTAAAGGTACTCATGTTCTGAATCAGCACATCACCAGTGGTGTCCTGTACCAGACTCGGCAACACACCTTCCGTGATACCATCAGGTAATTTAGGGTTGTCGTTCTTACGGCATGCATAGAAAACACAAACCGCAAGAAGCATTATAATCAAACTATTTAATTTCTTCATACTTGCAAATTTTAATGCTTTACAATGCCACTATTTATCCCAGAACACCGGATATGAATCTGGTAATTTCTGAGCCGGAGCATTTCGGTTTACGTTCAGTTCAT
Organism: Chitinophaga sp. Cy-1792; assembly: GCF_011752935.1. NCBI lineage: Bacteria > Pseudomonadati > Bacteroidota > Chitinophagia > Chitinophagales > Chitinophagaceae > Chitinophaga > Chitinophaga sp. Cy-1792. The sequence goes on along the minus strand of NZ_VWWO01000001.1, from coordinate 1,040,676 downwards.
CTGTAGGCCATGGTAATGATAACGGATATTTTCTACCGCAACTTACCGGCACTTTAGGTTGTGCGCCAGGATGGGTTGGATCACCGTTAATTGGTGGCTGGAAGAATCCTCCAGGTGCCTGTGAAGGGTTATTCGGATCAAATAACACAGGGAAACCTGTACGACGGTAATCGCTATACTGATCACAGCTAAAGCCAAAGCTCTGAATCCATTTCTGGGTCATGATCAGCTCCAGACGTGGACTTCCTGCTCCGCGGCCATCATAAACAGCCATCACTTTATCAATGTAGGTTTTTGCTTTCGCAGCATCAGTAGTGGCAAAAGAGGGAACATCCTGAGCACCTTTAGCGCGGGTAACTACTAAGTCTACCATGTTAAATGACTCCTGGATAGCGTTTTTCAGCACTGTTCTTTCATCACCGGCAACTAAGCCCGTATTGATACACTCTGCCTGCAGATAGAGTACATCTGCATAGGTAAGCATACGAAGCGGAGCTGCACCGGTAGCCGAAGTACTGGTAACAACAAGGGTATCATCACCTGCACCACCGGTTGAATAGTAGTTCTGGTCAAATCTTCCACCAACAGGGTACATACCGAATACAGTCATACTCTTATCCTGGGAACCATCTCTACCTGGGCCGCTTGAACCGAACAGGATAGAAATAAATGCACCATCACGATAGTCAGTAATATTCTGTGCAGCATCACCTGCTGTATTCTGATTAAAGAAGTAGTAAGGAATACGCGGATCTTCGATGTTATTAAACGGAGCTCTGTAACCTTTCAGGATTTCATAGAACCATGGGCTTTGATAATGAGAACGCTGCGTTGCATAGTAATCATTGTAACCAGGGTTCCTGTCATCAGGAGAAGTTCCGGCACCATAAGGCATCATGAAACTGGTAGCAGTGCTGCTAATAAGGTCTCCACCTGAAATTAAGGCAGAAACATCTGCAGATACATCTTTAACAAGACGTTGCTGCACCAGCAGTTTCAATTTGATACTTTTCGCTGTCTTGCGCCAGGAATTGATGTTACCTCCGAAGATTACGTCATCTGTCTTAGGTACAAGACCATTAGGCGTTGCAAGGTTTACAATAGCTGTATCCAGCAAAGCCAGCAGCTGCGGATAGATGTCCGCACCTTTGTCAAAGTGAGGATAACCATTTCCGTTTTCAGAAAACTGGTTAGCTTCTGAATATGGTACATCTGCAAAAGCATCTACAAACTGGCTCATGCCATATGCTTTCATCACACGACCGATACCAGAGTAAACTTTATTTCCTCCGTCATCAGCCTGTTTGATCAATACATCTGTATTCTGCAGAAACCCTATGATACCATTACCATTGGTTGCCTGTGCACTATAGAATTGTGTCCAGGCGCCGTTGATATCAAACTGGCTACCGGTTGCGCCATACTGGTCCTGCGACTCACGTACGGTTACCTGGTGCATGTATACACCCAGTACTTCCGACAGACCAATAGCACCGCGGTTACTGTTACTGTAACCAAGGCAATATGCAAGGCCTTGTTCGCAGGTAGGTAACATTTGCGGCAATGTTACTTTCGTCGGGTTATTCGGGTCTTGGTTAATATCGAGAAAACCCTTAGTACAACCAGCAGCTGCAACTAATAGTCCCCCCAATAATATGTATCTAACTTTTTTCATCGATTGAATGTTTTTCATGAATACTAGAAGGTCACTTTCAAGTTCACACCAAAACGGCGGGTTGTAGGTGCGCCAGACAGTTCAATACCTTGTGTGTTCGTAGAACCAAAGCTGCCCACTTCAGGATTGAAATGTGTGTATTTAGGCATACCTGGAGCATAGAACCAAAGGTTTCTACCTGTGAGTGTAAGGGTTAATCCACCAATCGGAGTTCTGTTGAACATAGATTTAGGGAAGTCATAACCGAATGTTAACTCACGGAAGGTATATACTGTAGCATCATAAACGTTCCACTCTGTTGCTGAGTTGATAGCAAATGACTCACCGAAATAAGACTCAAATACTGAGATCGCAGTGGTATTTGGAATTTTGTTTCCTTTGCTATCCAGCAGTGGTGTACCAGGATTATTAACATCACCATAGTAACCAGGAATGATAAGCGTCTTCTCACGATCTTTGGTATCCAGTGTAACACCACGACCCAGTAAACTACTTACAGTTACAGAGTAAATATCACCACCTCTGGTCAGATCAAACAATGCATTCAGGAAAAATCCTTTGTAGCTGAAAGTGGTAGTCAGACCTGTTTTGAAATCAGGATTCGGATTACCGATCATACCCTGGTTAGGAGATCTGATAAGCAGACCTGTTTTAGGATTGATCAGCAGATTACCTTGTGCATCACGTGCGTCTAATGTTCCTCTGAGGTAACCATAAGGCATACCTGCTTCCAGGTAAGGGCTAACCTCGTCGAGTACACCATTCAGCAACAGACGATCTACACCTGCTTTCAGTTCAAGCACCTTGCTCACGTTACGGGTGAATATCCAGTGCAGGTTCCAGGTGAAGTCTTTGGTTTTAACCGGAGTAAGACCCAGGTCTACCTCAATACCTTTGTTGGAAAGTTTACCGTAGTTATCAATTACACGTGTATAACCAGAGGATGGGCCTAAGGAGATCGGTGCAATCAGGCTGGTAGAAGTTCTCTGGTACCATGCGAAATCCAATGTGATTCTGCGGTTCAGGAATTCCAGGTTTGTACCTACTTCCACATCTTGTGTAAACTCTGGTTTCAGGTTAGCATTTCCACCTGTTGGATTCTGGATAGCTCCAGGTTGTCCCAGGAAAGGAATATTAACGGAGAATATGTTCTGCAGTTGATAAGGATCAGCATCACGGCCTACCTTAGCCCAGCTTGCACGTAATTTACCAAAGTCAAACCAGCTGCTCTTGATTTTCAAGGCATCTGTGAATACCCAGGATCCGGACACACTTGGATAGAAGTAAGAACGGTTGTTTTTAGGCAGGGTAGAAGACCAGTCGTTACGACCTGTTACAGTCAGGAACAACCATTTCTTATAGTCCAGATCGAGTTCTGCGAATACACCCCACAGTCTTCTCTGGATGAATACATCCTCAGAAGGCAGTACGCTCTTCACGTTTGTAAGATTGTATACGCCCGGAACCACCATTTGGTTACCGATCATGATGGTAGAAGTAGTCGTACGCTGGTTCACGTTATGACCAATGATACCTTTCAATCCGAAATCTTCATTTTTCAGTTTCGGTGTGAAGGTACCAATCAGGTTAGACTCGATTTCAGCGAAGCGGTAGTTCTGTTCAGTAATCTGACCCAGACCGGACGCACCACGGGAACCGATATCAATGATTTCCTTACGGGTAAGGTTATTGATGTTCGTACCGAGCTGGTAGCTGGCATTAAACCAAGGAAGGATATCGTAGTTTAATTTCAGACCTGCAACATATCTGTCAGTTTTAGTATTAACAGTATTGTGTGCAAATGACCAGAGTGGGTTATCGAATTGTGCAGTGAGTGGCGAAATCGGGTTACCATTTTTATCCTGTGTAGGATAACCGGCAATATCCCAGTTTCTGGCCAGGAACAGGTTACGGGCAAATGAAGAAGCCGCACCATCTACCTGGTTTTCACCAAACTCAGAACCCAGCTGGTTAGTGGTGCTGTAACTAAAGTTACCACTCACATTCAGACCATTCGTCAGCCTGGTGATACCACCAACAGCCATACTTCCACGGTTGAAGCTGGAGTGAGGCACATAACCATCCTGGCTCATATAGGAAGCAGTAGCGCTTACAGAGGATTTTTCATTTCCACCATTTGCACTTACTGAGTTTTCAGAGATGAAACCTGTACGGAAGAGATCTCTTACGTTATTTGGGATCGCTTTATAAGGAATCATATATCCTTTAGGATATAATTCAGGATAAGCAGTCTGATAATCCTGCCAGATAGGAACTGAATCCAGGCCCTGGCCAAAAGGAGCACCCCATGAACCATTGGATGCTGCATTGTAGACAAACCTGCTACCAGCACCATAAGAGTTCTGGTATTTAGGATAGCTGGCTACAGTTTCAAATGCGATAGAGGAGGAATAGGTTACTTCAGTTTTTCTCTTAGAGAGTGTTGAAGAACCGGATTTGGTAGTAATTACTACCGCACCGTTAGATGCTCTTGAGCCATACAGTGCAGCAGCAGCAGCACCTTTCAGTACGGTCATTGTAGCAATGTCATTCGGGTCGAGGGAGGACAGACCACTTGAGTAAGCACCACCACCAGAAGTCTGAGAAGAGGTCGTAATCTGGTCATTGTTGTAAGGAACTCCATCCACTACAATCAGTGGCTCGTTATTTCCGAAGAAAGAGGTGTTACCACGGATGTTAATACGGGTAGCGGCACCTGGTGTACCTTGTGAAGTTCTGATGTCAACACCCGCAACTTTACCTTGCAGGCCTTTTAACATATCAGGTTCTGATTTCTGCGTAATCTGATCAGGTTTTATGGTAGCAACGGAATAACCCAATGCTGCCTCGTTCTTTTTCAGACCAACTGCAGTTACTACAACTTCACCGAGTTGTTTTTTGTCGGCTTCCAGCGCGACATCGATAGTGTTGCCAGCAGCAACTGGTACTTCCTTGGATAAATACCCCACAAAAGAGAAGACTAGTGTGGATCCGGATGGAACTCCATTCAATTTATAAGTTCCATCTGCAGTAGTGAAAACGCCCTTGGTAGTGCCTTTAATCACAACGGTAACACCGGGAATAGCAGAGCCGTCTTTAGCGTCACTAACTTTACCGCCGATCGTTCGGGTCTGTGCAACTGAATTAAGCACACAGCCAAACACGAACAGCCAAAGTAGTAGCTCTTTTTTCATAAGCGACTTGGTTTTGATTGACTAATAAAAAAGAAGTTAACAGGTTTTAAAACTATGTAACACGCAAAAAACCAATACTATATAACTACTGACTATAGCTATATAGATATAATTATTTCATTATATTAAACCATCTAAATAAATGTTAAATAACAGGTTAATAACAAGAATATAACGAATTTGTTGCCCCTAAGCAAATATATAACTATATTTTTTTAATTCAAATACAAAAACTTTTCTTGATAAAAATACTTTAACAATTTTTTAATTTATAAATATATGTTAAAACTTCATAAAAAATATATAAAATCTGCATAAAAAAAGGGGCTCCGCTTTCGCAGAACCCCTCCTGAGTTATAACACGCTTACTGTTATTCGTATCCTTCATTCTGCTCAATACCAGGATTGGTATTTTTCTCCGCCTGCGGAATAGGCCAGATCAAATTGGTTGCATTCGCACCAAATGAACATGGCGCAGTAATCGCCAGCGGATTACCACAGAAGTTCCTGTTTACACCACGCCCATTTCTCAATAAATCAAAATAACGGTGACCTTCAAACATGAACTCTTTACGACTTTCAGCCAGAACTGAATCCAATACCGCATTTGGTGCCACACCAGACAATGGCTTCAGATTCCTCTTCTCTCTGATTACATTCACATCTGCAATCGCTGCATCCGGATTAGTGCTGCTGTTTGCTTCCGCACGTACCAGGTACATTTCCTCCAGACGAAGCAATTTAGGACTGGTTAATCCATCCTTGCCATCCTGAATAGTAAACTTGGCATTAAGGAATTCGTGCGAATAAGCCTCAAAATAAACATTACGGCTATCGCTGCTATCCAATGTGGTATAAAGGTCTGGCGACACTCTCACATCACCATAGCTATACATCTGGTACATCGCTCCCATGTCATTTGAACCGGTTGCCTCAGAAGCCATAAAACGAAGTGTGAAAATTTCATCCGCAGTTCCTGGTGTGCTATAGAATTCAATGGAAGATCCCTGAATCTGATATCCCGCATTGATTACATTCGTTGCTTCTGTAATAGCATTTGCTTTATCGCCCTTATACAGGTAAACTCTCGCCAGTAAAGCGGAAGCCGCATACTGACTTGCTTTGTATTTAGTGCCGATACCTATATTTTTCAGCAATGACTTCGCCTGTGTCAGATCAGCTATTACCTGATCATATACTTCCTTAACGGTGTTCCGGCCAGGAGTAGCTAATTCATATTTGATCTTAATCGGAATACCTGCCTGTGCACCATTACCTTGTGCATATGGACGCGCAAATACATTCACCAGATCAAAATGCATCAGGGCACGCAGAAAAAGCGCTTCCCCTTTGATACGGTCTTTATCATCCTGTGACGCATTGATATTATCAACAGCTTCAAGAATCCTGTTTGCACGCATGATTCCTTTATAGGCTGAAGCCCAGAAATCTTCCACATCTGCATCTGCTGTCACATAATCATGACGAAAACTACTCAGGAATCTGTTACCGTTGGTGGTAGAAATATACCCATTATCTGCGTTCAACTCGGTCATAACCCAATAGTTACGGCCATAGTACGCTGTTTCCTGAAGCACATCATAAACACCACCCAACGCTGTATTAACACCATTCAAGTCAGATAATGCCTCTCCTGCTTCCACAGAATCATATGGTTTAACATCCAGTTTATTACTGCAGGACTGCATAAACAAACCTGCTGCAACAAGCGCGATTATATATTTTTTCATAAAACTTTTCTCCTTTAATAGATTTTACAAAGTGATATCAACTCCGAAGCTTACACTTTTACTTACTGGATACTTGAAGAACTCATAGCCAGTATAGTCGATCTCAGGATCCACACCAGAATAACCGGTAATAGTCAACAGGTTCTGACCCTGTGCATAAACACGTATATTCTGGATCTTCGCAGCTTTTAACCATGTTTTAGGCAGGTTATAGCCTAAGGTTACGTTACGCAGACGGATGTAGGAGCCATCTTCCAGGTAGCGGGTGGATAAAGCGGTCGAGTTGTGATTACCACCTGCAATTGGTTTAGGCCTGGATGCACTCTGTCCTGGTGTTGTCCAGTAATCAGTTCCTGCTGAAACATTATAGTTCCAGTTCATACGATAACCATCTGCATCACCATATCTTGCGGTACCGTTCATCACCTGGTTACCCTGCGAAGCGTAGATAAAGGCAGAAAGAGTGAAGTTTTTGTAGTTGAAAGTATTGTTAAACCCTAATGTAAACTTAGGCATAGTAGAACCAAATGTTCTGTAGTTGGCCTTGTTGATATCATTGGTGGTTGTTCCGTCAGCTTTGTACCACAGCGGGTCCCCGTTGTTAGGATCAACACCTGCCCACTGTTTCAGGTACCAGGTATATGCAGGCATGCCCACTCTGTTAATTGTACCAGTGTACGCAGTACCATCATAATCAGTAGGGTTTACAATGTCCTGACCATCATACAGCGACAGAATCTTGTTTCTGTTCATGGCAAAAGTCACGTCTGTACTCCACTGGAAGTTTTTATGCTCGATATTTCTGGAAGACACACTTGCCTCTATACCCTTATTGGCAATGCTACCAACGTTCTGGGACATAGTTGCAAAACCATTGGTCATTGAAATCGGTAACTCCTGTAACAGGTTGGTATTTTTCTTATAATACAGATCAACAGAAGCTGTCAGCCTGTTTTCGAAGAAGCCCATATCAATACCTAAGTTGGTATTGCTACTTTTTTCCCATGTCAGGTTTGGATTTCCAATAGTAAATGGTCTGCTGGAAGGAGAACCATTATAAGCGATATCATATTTATACAATGCCATTGCCTGGTAGTTACCAAAATTGGCATTACCACTGGTACCTTGGCTGGCACGGATCTTCAGATCAGAGAAGACATGCTGGTCTTTCATGAACGACTCTTCGATAATACGCCATGAAGCACCCAATGCATAGAAGGTCGCATATCTCTTATCAGCACCAAAACGGCTGGAACCATCTCTTCTTACTGACCCTGTTATGTAATACTTACCATTGTAGGTATAGTTCAACTGACCCAGGTAAGAAAGGAAACGATAATCATAAGCGTTACCGCCTACAGACTGAGGTGTGGAAGCCGCATCCAATACACGGATCCGACCATTGGCAAAACCAGTACCATCAGAACTGAAACCTTCAAAATGAGTAGGTGCATACTCCATCATAGCCAGGTAATCAAACTGGTGCTTCTCGCCCATGTTGAAGTTACCACTGAGGGAGGTCTGTGAAGTAATGGTTCTGTTAGTCTGATTCGCTTCATATAAATAACCGGCAGATGCAGGATCTGTAGCAAAACCATCATGTGTGGTAGGATCCTGGTAGGTTTTCTGATGCGCCATGATCAGATCACCGGAAACTGTCTGGTTAAATTTCATCCAATCGAAAATTCTGTAATTCAGGTAAAGTTTACCCAGTCCACGGAAGTTTTGGTTAGTATTACCATTTCTTGCAGCAGAATACAGGAAGTTATCTTTGGTAACTGAATTAGCCTTCCAGTAATCTTCCAAACCTGTATACAGATCGCCATTAGGCTGATATGCCGGCAGAAGCGGGCTATTAGCGAAGCTACCCATCAGCGGGCTACTGTAGCGGTTACCCGCATCGGAGTTTTTAGTATCCGTGTAAGACAGATTCAGGTTCATTCCGATGTCCAGACGATCACTTACTTTATGCTGGATATTAGACACTACAGAATATCTTTTGATACCAGAGTAAATCAAAGCACCATCCTGGCTGAAATAACCACCGGAAAGGAAGTATTTCGTTTTGTCATTACCACCGCTTGAATTGATCTCATAGTTCTGGGTGCGTCCATTCTGAAATGCAGCATCTCTCCAATCAGTGGTGTGTTTCAGAAGAGAATCCGGCACCGCAGCATCAATCTGTTCCTGAGAATATCCTGAGTTAGCCAGTACCATTCTTTTGTAATCAAAAGCCTGCTGTCCGTTCATTTGTTTCCAGTTACCAAAGCTTGGAGACTGAAAACCATACTGTGCTTTGAAATTTACTTTTGAAGTACCTGCTTTACCTTTTTTGGTAGAGATCACGATAACACCATTAGAACCACGTGCACCATACAGCGCCAATGCAGACGCATCTTTCAGCACAGTCACATTTTCGATGTCATTCGGGTTCAGGTTCGCCATGATGTCACTGCTCTGAGATTGTACATCATAGTTAAACTGACCGTTATTCATGATGATACCATCAATAACGTACAGTGGACCAGCACCTGCACTCAGGGAACCAATACCACGAACAGTAACCTTCTGCACAGAACCAGGCTGACCGGACGCAGATGAACTTACCACACCAGGAGCACGGCCCTGAAGGAGTTGGTTCACATCCGGCATTGGTACGTTTTCCAATTGCTTGGAACTAACTTCAGCAATTGAACTCACCGCTTTCTTACGGTCTACCTGCGTATAACCGGTAACTACAACCTCACTCAGTTGCTTGTCGTCTGATGCAAGTTTCACGTTCAATACTGAACCTGACGCAATAACTTCCTGTTTGGCAAATCCCACGAAAGAGAATACCAGCACAGTTTTTTCATCATCAATGTTGATTTTGTAAGATCCATCCACTCCGGAGGTGGTACCTTTACTGGTACCCTTGATCTGGATGGTTACACCCGGAACAGGAGTACCGTCCCTTCCGTCAGTAACTTTCCCCGATACTGTGCGACTTTGCGCAAAGACCTGACCGCCAATGCATAGCACGGCCAGGAGGAGAAATAACACTTTCCTCATAAGCATGTTTGTTTCCGTTAATAAAAAATCATCACTACAGTACACGGCCCATCCGTGTCTGAATACAGTCCAGGTTAAACAGAATTTGTGATCGATAATTAGGCGAGAAAGTTTGTCCGTTGGCTATGGCTAAATGTATTATACCTCAAAAATGACAATCGCTAAGAAATGTACTTCTTTGTTATGATTTTTTTAATAAACCAAACAAAGAAGTAATCATCCTATTTCTCACAAGCAGTTTCCTTAATAATTTTTCAATCAGTGCCAAATATAGGAAATTATTAACAAAAAGTTAAAGTATTAACTAGTTCAATAACATGCCGATAACAAAGCTTTAACTTTTCTATAACTTATAATTTAATTTTATGCTTTCTAATTAGATGATTGTCAGTATAAAAAACACATATAGTTAATTATTTAACTAAAAAGATTGTTAAACTTTTCATGTGACAACACACAAAAAAGCCCGGCTGACGTCCAGCCGGGCCAATGCCATTAGGTTAGAAAATAAAATCAGGATAATGTAAGTGGATATGTTTTTAACAACTCCAGTAATACCGTAAACAGATCATCGCTACGGTAATTGAAACGGAATTCACACTCTTTCAAATGCAAATAAGCCGTATTTCTGTTCAGCCCCTTAAACTTGGCTAAACGATGCTTGGTAAGCCCCCAGAAGGCATCTACCTCGTCCATCTGTGGTGTGCCGCTCGCATCCGATGGCTTGGAACCCAACCGGTACAAACGATACTGACCCAAATCAACAACTCCCGTGTAATGACGCAAACGCTCTGTAGTTCCTATCTTCTCCAGAACTGATCTGCCCCGGGTAGCCGCATGGATCATTGATCTGCTGACATCAGGAAGAATCTCTGTATACAACCGGTCTGCCGATTTAACAATCCCAAAGATAACAGGCTTCACCGCCTTGTCTACCTCGGTCTTTACAGCAACCAACGTATCCTCTTCCTGCTCTGAACGAACCATCAGGTCCCGCTCAAATATCGCTGCTACAGGTACAGCTACCGGATGCATCGTCTCACAATAACGTGCAATCTGGCTTCTTAATTTCTTCAGGTAACTGTTGATCGTTACCCGGCTGACGCCACTGATATTCGCTATCTGCGTGGCAGTAAGATCATCGGCAAACAGCCGTAAAATCTCCTTAAATTTCCGCTCAGACAAATGAGCGCCCTTTAAGTATTTGTTTTTCATGAACTAGTGGTTAGAATGGCATTATAAACCTCTAACTTTTTTATGTGGATATATACCTGTTTGTGATGAACGGTAAATATGACGGATAAACGTTTTTTACTAGATTACTTTATACATTTTTTTTGTCCAGTCCCCCCTTTTGTATTAAGAAAATGTAGAATTTCATCCACATGAAAACAATAAAAAAGGATGGCCAACGGCCATCCCTTACCTATAATGAGTTCTATACAGACTACTCCTTATCGCCCACTCCCAGCTTATCCATAGGCATATCCTCCGCCTCATCCACCATTTTCAATTCCTGCTTTTTATTCGCCTGCTTCAACAATGCCTTCTCCATCCACAACAACAATGCCGGCAGTATAGTGAGGTTTGTCAGCATCGCTACAATTAACGTAAGGGAAGTTAGCCACCCTAACGCCTTTGTTCCGCCAAACTCCGAGAAACTGAATATCATAAACCCTGCAAACAATATCAACGAAGTATAAATAATACTCAACCCCGTCTCATGTATCGTCTGCTTAACAGTCTCGGATATATCCAGATTATGATGCGGTAACTCCTGCTTGAAATTCACCAGGAAACGAATCGTTACATCTATTGCTATACCCAATGCCACACTGAAAACCAACACCGTAGAAGGTTTTAACGGAACACCTACCCAACCCATCACACCGGCAGTTACCACCAACGGAATAATATTTGGCACCAATGATATAATCAGCATCCGCCACGACCTGAATAAATACAGCATACATCCCATGATCAGCACAAAAGCCAATAAGATACTCTCTGTCAAACCACTGATGATAAATCGCGTACCCTCCTGGAAAATCACACTGGTCCCTGTAAACGTCACAGTATATTTACTACTGTCGAAAATCTTATCCACCTTAGGCTTCAAGGAATCCAGCAATGCAGGCAGACGCTTTGATCCTACATCGGCCATATTCACACTCACCCTCGCTATCTGCTTCGTACTGTCCATAAACGAGGATACCAGCTTACTGAAAGTACTGTTAGCACCCGCCGCTCCGGCCGCCGGCGCTTTCATACGCAGGTACGGTGCAAGAAATCCAAGGTCAAACTGGTTAGGAACCGCATAGTTACTGCTGTCGCCATTATAATACGCCTGCTTCGCAAATTTAATACCTTCCACTACCGACAAAGGACGTGCAAAATCAGGCTGCGCCGCTATCAGCTGCGTCAGCTCATCCAGCTTGTTCAACGTCTGCAAATTCACCACACCATTCTTTCGCTTCGTGTCTACCGCAATCTCCAACGGCATCACACCCTTGAAGTTTGCTTCAAAAAATTTCAGGTCCGTATACAACTTGTCCGTATGCGGAATATCATCCAGCATATAGCCTACAGACTGTAATCTCGTCATACCTATAATTGCCGCAATCACCATAACTCCGGTAACTACGTAGACGGATGTACGATATTTAAACACCAGCGTTGTAATAAAGTCGAGCAATTTTTTAATGAACCCACTCTCCCTGTAAGAGATATGTTTCAGCTTAGGCGCTGGCAGATAACTCAGTACTGATGGCAACAATATAAAGGAGATCAGGAATATGAACATAATGTTCAAACCCGCTACCACACCGAATTCCTTCAGAATAGCACTGTTGGTAAAACAGAAAACACCAAAGCCAATCGCAGCAGTGATATTGGTAAATAATGTAACAATACCCATACGCTGGATCATCGTCACCAATGCTCTTTCCTTATTCTGGTGCTTCGCATATTCTGTATGATATTTACTGATAAAATACACACAGTTAGGAATCCCAATTACCACTATCAGCGAAGGTATCAACCCCGTCAGTAAAGTGATTTTATAACCCATCAGTACAATGGTTGCCACCGACCAGATTACACCAATCGCCACTACCACCATCGACATCAATACTGACCCCAATGACCTGAAAAATAAAAACAGGATCAAACCAGTCAGCAGAAAAGATATCTTCAGAAATAATTTCAGTTCATCTGCGACCTTAACGGCCATGACTGTACGAATTAATGGCAAACCACTTAACCGTACCGTTGTATGCTGCTTCTCTTCAAATGCTTTTGTGATCTTATAGATAGAATCTACTACTGCCGTACGTTTGGGAGAATTGAACACATCTTTGTTTACATAGATGGCCATCAGATAAGCCTGTGTTTCCGGGTTATACAACAGGCCCTTATAAAACAGCAACGTGTTAAAAACGTGCTGTAAACTATCAATCGTTTCCTGGCTGGAAAGATCCCCTTTAAACAGCAATCCTGCCTCCAGTTTCTTGGTGCTGTCATTCTTCGTAAGATTGATCGCCATCGGCACACTCAGGATATTTTCAACAGCATGTACCTGCTTAATATCTTTATTCAGCTGAATGTAATCCCGGAAGAAATCTCTCTGAAAGAATTTATCTGTCTGCACACCCAGCACCATCATATTCCCATCTTCTCCAAACTTCTTTTTAAACTGCTGGAACTCGAGAAATTTTGGATTATCATGCGGAATGGTAGCCACATAATCATAGGACATCTGTACTTTGCTGGCGAAGTATGCCATTACGCCTGTTGAGGCCAACAAAATCAGTAAGAGTGTGAAGCGATATTTAAGCACAAAGCCGGCTAAACGTTGCCACATGAGGATTTTTCAATTTAGTTTAGTAAGGGCGTAAAGGTAATTAAAATAGCTATTGGCTGTTAACCGCCACCTTTTAGCTAAATTGCATGCTTTACTCCATGTTACATAAAACCAACGGCATAGTTTTACGTACCGTCAAATACGGCGACACCAGTCTGATAGTCAGTGTATTTACTGAACTGTTCGGGTTGCAATCCTATATTGTAAATGGTGTAAGGTCCAGCAAGCCCAAGGCTGCCCGTGGCAACCTCCTTCAGCCTGGAAATATCCTGGAATTGGTGGTTTATCACCAGGAAATCAAAAATCTGCAGCGCATATCGGAGTTCAAACTTGGCTTCATCTTCAATTCCCTGCATTTCAATATTGTAAAAAATACGGTCGCACTCTATATGATCGAGCTGCTGCAGAAAACGCTGAAACAACCGGAACAGCACCTGGAGCTGTATTATTTTGCAGAAAACGCACTGAAAGTACTCGACACCGCCGAAATGCCGATAGCGGCAAATCTGCCCTTATTCTTCACATTAAAAGTAGGGGAGTACCTGGGCTTCAAATTGAACGGCAGGTTCTCTGAATATACGCCTTACCTCGACCTCCAGGAAGGGCATTATATCGATTTACCACCACATCACATCCATCACCTGGACCCAGCCGCCAGCGAGCTGACAGATGCCATCTCTCAATGTACCGATGCGGCACAACTGGGTAAAATTGCTATGAATAAGGAGAGAAGAAGAAAGCTGTTGTACGCTTACCTGGAGTTTTTCCGGCTTCACCTGCCGGATTTTGTGGAGATGCAATCACCTCCGATACTTCACGATATTTTAGACGCCTGAATTTTTGATGCTTCACGCGCTGCCGCTTCACCAGACGCTGTAAGGAATTTCAACGTAGTTGTTTCCCCGTCAAATACAGCATAGGAGAAGTAGTTCAGCCAGTCACCCAGGTTGATGTAATGGCTGTTTTCGCCTACTTTCAGGTCAAGCGGAAGATGCCTGTGCCCGAAGATGAAATAATCGAAATGTTCTTTTTGTAAAACCTCTTTTGTGTAGATGGCCAGCCATTCATTTTCTTCACCGAGATAATGCTCCAGGCTTTGCCCGGTGGCAGCACGGCTTTTGCGGCTGAAGTAGTTGGCAAGAGAGATGCCAATAGCAGGATGCAGAGCGGAAAACAGCACCCGGCATAACGGGTTGCGGAATATTTTTTTCAGGAATTTATAGCCATGATCACCGGGGCCGAGGCCATCGCCATGGCCAATATAGAAACGTTTTCCGGCAATAGTATATGTTTGCGGTTCATAGTAAACAGGGATATCCAGTTCGTCTTCAAAATAGCCGTTCATCCACATATCATGGTTGCCGATGAAAACAGAAATCCCTATTCCTTTATCGCGGAGGTCCGCCAGTTTTCCCAGGATACGGATATATCCTTTCGGAACTACATGTTTATATTCAAACCAGAAATCAAAAATATCGCCTACCAGAAAGATATGTGCGGCATCTTTCTCCGCATCTTCCAACCATTTGATGATCGTCCTTTCTCTTTCTCTGCTGGCAGTAGCATTAGGTGCTCCCAGGTGAAAATCGGAAGCAAAATATATTTTCTTATTGGCTGGCAGATTAATATCCATGCTAAAAATTATGAAGCTGTTAGCAGATAGCGGCGGCATAGTTTGTCACTATCCGGCAACTACCTGCTAACAGCTAAAATATTATTTGTTAGTCGTCTACTAAGAAGACGTATACTTCTTTGGGTCCGTGAATACCCACGACCAGTGTCTTTTCGATATCTGCAGTGCGACTAGGCCCTGTTGCAAAAGAAATGGCGGACGGAAGGTCATTGCCATATTTATCTTTCAGCTTGTGGAGCGCATCTTTCAGATCAAAAACGAGTTGGTGGGTGTAGGCAATCATGACATGTACCGGCGTATATACGGGCAAAGCACGGCCGCTGGGCTGTGCAGCGCTTAATACAACGGTGCCGGTACGTGCTACCAGGTACTCACAATCTGTGATGGCAGCATCTGCTTCATGCATAGAGCCCTGGTTCAGACAAGGCAACTCATCCTGATGAATATACTTCAGGATAGAAGGCGTCTGGCAGAATACATTATGCCATTCCTTATTATCACATAAAGCACGCAGATTTTCGATGAGTTCTGTTTTACCGGAGCAGAATACAAATTTTCCCTGCAAGCGGGTAAATTCTTCCGCGAACCTGATTTCCATTCCTTCGCTTTCAGCTTTAAAAACAGCAGTGTTGCCCTCCGAGTTAGGGAAGGGCAACTGTACTGGCTGACTTAAAGCATTTCGTACTCGCTTCAGAATATTTTCCTTGGCAGGAGAAATCTTCATATTACTAATTACGCGTTAGCAGGTGATGGTGATGGATTGATGATATCTGTAGGTTGAACGCCATCTGAAGTAAGACCATCAGCAACATGATGTTCCTGTTTGGTATCATACGGACGTTTACCGATCAGTCTTTCCAGATCTGCCTGGTACAGCACTTCGCTTTTCAGCAGTTCCTTGGCCAGGATTTTCACCTGTTCAAGTTTATCTGTAAGCAGGGCTTTAGTTCTGGCATAAGCCTGGTCGATCAGTTTTCTAACTTCCTCATCGATCATTTTCGCTGTCTCCTCAGAATAAGGTTTGGTGAAAGACTGATCGCTGTTAGGATCGTAGAAAGATACGTTACCTACTTTATCATTCATACCGTAAACGGTTACCATTGCATAGGCCATGCGGGTGATTACCTGCAGGTCGTTCTGTGCACCGGTAGAGATTTTGCCGAATACGATTTCTTCTACAGCACGGCCGCCGAGGGTCATACAGATGTCGTCCATCAGTTGCTCGGTGTTGTAGAGATATTGTTCTTTAGGAAGATACTGAGCATAACCCAGTGCTGCCACACCGCGAGGAACGATCGTTACTTTCACGAGTGGGTTAGCGTGTTCCAGGTACCAGCCACAGATAGCGTGACCCGCTTCGTGGTAGGCAATTACTTCTTTCTCTTCCGGAGAGATGATTTTGTTTTTCTTTTCCAGACCACCGATTACGCGGTCTACCGCATCGTTGAAGTCATCCATTTCCACTTCAGTTTTGCCTTTACGGGCAGCGATGAGGGCGGCTTCGTTACAAACGTTGGCGATATCGGCACCGGCAAAGCCAGGTGTCATAGAAGCCAGTTTCTTAATATCCAGGTTTGGAGATGTTTTAATTGGCTTCAGGTGTACGGAGAAGATCTGCTCTCTACCTGCCAGATCCGGCTTGTCAATAGAGATCTGACGGTCGAAACGACCAGGACGCAGCAATGCGCTATCCAGTACATCCGGGCGGTTGGTAGCTGCCAGGATAATGATACCGCTGTCAGTTCCGAAACCATCCATTTCAACGAGCAGCTGGTTGAGGGTGTTTTCACGCTCATCATTGCTCATCATTACGTTTTTACCTCTGGCACGGCCGATTGCATCAATCTCATCGATGAAGATGATACATGGTGCTTTCTCACGGGCCTGTTTAAACAGGTCGCGTACACGGCTGGCACCCACACCTACGAACAGCTCCACGAAATCGGAACCGGACATAGAGAAGAAAGGTACCTGTGCTTCACCTGCCATCGCTTTGGCGAGGAGGGTTTTACCAGTACCCGGAGGGCCTACCAGTAACGCACCTTTTGGTATTTTACCACCCAGAGAGGTGTATTTCTTTGGATTTTTCAGGAAATCAACGATTTCCATTACTTCCACTTTCGCTTCGTCCAAACCGGCAACATCGTTGAAAGTAATGTTTACGCGGGTACCTTTATCAAAAAGGGTAGCTTTAGACTTACCGATATTGAAGATACCACCCGGTCCACCGCTGCCACCAGCAGGGCCACCCACTTTTCGCATGAGTAATACCCATAAACCAATAATCAGCAATAACGGCACCAGCAACTGTATAAATGGTTCAAACCAGCTCGTTCTTTCGTCATAGCTGATCTTGACCAGGTTCTCAGGAGCTACGCCTTCCTGGGCTTTGTCGATATCTTTCTTGAAACTTTCCTCGCTACCTATGGTAAAACGGAAATGAGGACCAGCATTTTCTCCACCAAACTTACTTTTAGATACGTCTTTAAATTGCGGGTCTTTTAATTTGTCTTTCTTTATGTAGACTTCTACATATTTCTTGTTTACAACGACCAGCCTGTCCACGTCTCCAGGTTTCAGGTATTTAACCTGGAACTCCTGGAAGCTGATCTCCTGGGGGTGAGATCCAATATCCATGAAATTCATCGCTAACAGGGCAAGGCCAATAAAGGCATAAACCCAATATATCGTGAACCTAGGTCCTTTCTTAGGCGATTTGTCTGAACCCCTGTTGAAGTTATTGCCTCCTTTTTCCATAATCTTTCGCTCCTTTACGGATGTTTATTGCAATCAGAATTATATATAAAATAATACAGAACCAAGCTGTTTTGTTTAATTAATCGTTGTGTTCCATTCTGTCAGCATCGCTCCACATTTCTTCCAGGCTGTAGAATTTCCTGGTTTCCGGCTGAAAAACATGCACAACTACATTTACATAGTCAACCAAAATCCATTGCTGAGCAGTGAAGCCCTCATGCTTGTAAGGCTCTTCACCCACCTTTTTCTGGACCTCGTCAGCGACAAAATCAGCTATTGCCCGTACTTGTGTGTTGGAATTCGCTTCACATATAATGAAGAAATCGGCCACAGCTTCAGGAATCTGGCGAAGATCCAGGGATACTATATTTTCTCCCTTTTTATCCTGAATGGCCTGTATGATGGTGGTAAATATTTCACTTTCTCTGGTTAAGCGCGTCTGCGCTTTTTTCCTCGTGCTCAGAACGGTTAAGGGTGCCAATAAATCACGTTTTTGTTAAAAATAATCTTTAATTGTCAAAGTTACTAAACAAGCATTAATATAAGCTTGAGAAAATCACCATATGGGCGTCAATCCTGTTAAGAAAATAATAAAATGAACTACTTTTCCAGCTGAAATTCAGACTAAAAAGGATTCAAGTGATAGGACACCCGTTTTATATCCTCGAAAGTGTTGACAGCACCAATAACTATGCCATGGCACAGGTCAATTCCGGCGATGTGACATCCGGTACAGCCTGGTATACCGGCAACCAAACCGCAGGCAAAGGCACCCGTGGTAAAAAATGGCTCGCCGAACCCGGCGATATCAGCGCACTAACCGTTGCCATACATCCCGGATCGCTGCCACTTTCCAGCCAGTTCATGCTAAGTATCGTCATCGCCCTCGGTGCCCATGATTTCCTCTCCAAATACGCCGGAGACGACACCATTATTAAATGGCCCAATGATATTTACTGGCGTGACAGAAAGGCAGGAGGTACCCTCATCGAAAATGTGATCAGAGGTACCAGCTGGCAATATGCCATCATCGGCATCGGCATCAACCTCAACCAGGCAAAATTCCCGGATGAACTCAAAAATGCCGTCTCCCTGCGCCAAATCACCGGCAAAACATGGGAAGGCCCCATCATGGCCAAAGAACTATGCTCCTTCTTTGATCTGCGCGTTAATCAACTCCAGACAGTTGACCACCACGACCTGCTCAAAGAATATAAATCCAAGCTTTTCCGCTTCGGTATACCCTCCCCATTCAGAATTAACGGGGAAATATATACCGCTACCATTGTAGACGTACAACCTACCGGACATATTGTATTGGAAAGAAACGGTAACCTCGAAGAATACGGATTCGGTGAAATCGAATTTATCCTGGGCTAACATCTTCCTGTAAACTACAACACAGATATAATAAAAAAGTCTCTACGATGTAGAGACTTTTTTTCCAAAGGGGTAATATAATAATTTAGAAAATATTCTTGTTTTTACTTAGCGCAAATCCTTGCTGCTTAAGCTCATCATAAAGCGCGATGATAACAAGATTTTGGTTGATAAAGGCGTTAACAAATTGTGAAATTTCTTTGCAATTATCAAAAATAAAAATGCAATTGTGTTGCATTTAAACCAAAACATCAGTAAAATCAAGGGTTTCACTTCATGTGAATTTTTTAGACACCCATTATTTTATCTGTTAAAGAAGTGGTAAATTTGAAAATGTCTTCGAAAAAAGTAACCCTCCCCAACAGTATTCGTACCCAAAAAATGTCTGAGATCAATAACGATCTCCTACTTTTTACAGATCGTGAACTTCGCCCTAAAGCACCTGTTCACGGCAGCTTCGCCATATACTCCCGGAAAGACACCCCGGTCAAAGCAGATATATCCGCCTCCAGAAGAGATTATTACAAAATAGTACTGATCACCAAAGGAACCGGTATCTATACCGTAAATGACAGACAACATGAAATAGATGGGCCAACATTGATTTTTCTTCACCCCGACCAGGTCAAAAGCTGGCATGCCACTTCAGAAGAGCAGGACGGAACCTACATTCTATTTAATGAACACCTCTTCGAAAACCAGCAGCAGGAAATCCTGAACTACCCACTGCTGCAAAGAGAAGGACAGGCGGTATACAAAATAACAGACACACAGACAGTATACCTGGCCTCTATTTTCAGACAACTGATGAAAGAATTCAATGAAGATGCAGCCTTTAAACAGGAAGCCATCCTCATCTACCTGAAACTGGTGTTACTGGAAGGAAGAAGAATCGCACAGGAAGAAGCCGCACCCGTACGGCAACTGACAGCCGCTCAAATGCTGGCCTTCCGCTTCACCGACAAACTCGAGAAGCAATTCCCGATCGAACATCCGCATCAGCAGGTAACATTAAAAACAGCTAAGGAATTCGCCACCTTTCTCAACACACATCCCAATCACCTGAACGCCTGCGTAAAACATACCACAGGACGCACTGTCAGTGAGCATATACGGCAGCGTGTAGTACTGGAAGCCAAACTCCTGCTCATTCATACCGATTGGCCTATTGCTGATATCGCATGGAGTCTGGGTTATGAAGATCCCGGTAACTTCACCCACTTCTTCCAGAATCACTGCCACCAGTCGCCAAATTCATTCCGTCACCAGTCCGCTCTTTGATATTAACAAGAATCCCTTTGCACAATACAATTTCTCTGCTGCCTCCCCATTGTACTTTTGTATCATACTAATCAGATACAAAATCACAATATTATGCAGTACAGAAAACTTGGAAAAACAGGAGCATCAATATCCGCAATAGGACTGGGTTGCATGGGAATGTCATTCGCCTATGGCAACGGACAGGAATTTGATAACAACGAAGCTGAATCACTTTCTACGCTGGAACTCGCACTGGAACTGGGCATCAACCTGCTGGATACAGCAGATATGTATGGAAAGGGCGCCAATGAAATATTACTCTCTAAATTACTCGCCACTAAAAGAGATAAAGTTTTTCTCGCCACTAAATTCGGATTCCGTTTCAATGACGATAACAGTACCTGGTTTGATGGCTCACCAAAATACCTGAAACAGGCCTGTGAAGCCAGTCTCAAACGGCTCGGCATAGATGTAATTGATCTGTACTACGCTCACCGTATATCCGACACCGTACCGGTAGAAGAAATGGTTGGCGCCATGGCTGAACTGGTGAAAGAAGGCAAAGTGCGTTACCTCGGCCTCTCTGAAGCCAGCGCCGACTCACTCAAAAGAGCTTATAGCGTACATCCGATAGCAGCACTGCAAAGCGAATACTCCCTCTTCTCACGGGACGTGGAAGGAGATATTCTGCATACCGCCAGAGAACTGGGCGTTTCCTTAGTGGCTTACAGCCCGTTAGGTCGTGGTATGAGTACGGGCACTCTCACCGATACTAACCAGCTCGCCGAAGGAGATTTCCGCAGAAATATGCCAAGGTTCCAGGGTACAAACTTTGAACAAAACCTCGAAACAGTAAATGCTTTAAATGCTTTTGCAATTAATAAAGGTATTTCAACAGCTCAACTGTCGCTCGCATGGTTGCTTGCACAGGGAGATGATATTATCCCGATCCCTGGTACCAAACGCAGAAAATATCTGACTGAAAATGCAGGCGCTGCGGATGTAATGCTCACCAGTGAAGACCTGACCGCGATTGATAACATTCTCCGGTCACATCAGGTAGCTGGTAACCGTTACCATGATGCCGGTATGAAACTGGTCAACAGATAAAATTTGTTAAAAAAGCAATACGAAAACGGGACGGATGTCTATCCGTCCCGTTTAATTATTTATGAGAATAAGTAACTATTTTGTTTTCTTGTAACCCCAGTCCTGGAGCCACTTCACCATCTTTTCCCTGTAATCGCCCTGAATCAGGATCAATCCGTCTTTTACACTTCCGCCTGTACCACATTTTGTTTTCAGGTCTTTTCCCAATTTCTCCAGGTCAGCTTCTTTACCGATAAAGCCATCTACCATCGTCACTACTTTACCTGCACGCTGTTTGGTATCCAGCTTAACACGAAGCTGCTGGCTCTCCGGCGCTAACGTGTCTGCTTCTGTTTCCGGCTCCGGCGCAAAATTGTAATTGGGATCGGTGGAATATACTATACCGCTGTTATTTGATTTTTTCTTTGACATCTTTCTACGTTTTAAACGTTAACTATTAACGATCATCTGGATGGCACCCGGTTTTACTTTAAGTTCCAGCGAGTTGCCGTTCAGCGGCACTGCATCACCATCTACCTGCAGGTATTGTAAGCTGCTTCCTGAAACGTTGATCGTTTTACCTGTATAATGTTTAAGATAACGTGTTTTATCAATATTTCCCAGCAAAGAATATAAACTAACCGGCAGCAATTGCAGGAAATTGACAGGAGGCATTACGCAGAGGTCCAGCAAGCCGTCAAAAACACTTGCTTTAGGCGCCAGTTTAAACTCATAGCCAAACTGGTTACCATTGGCCACTGTCAGCAGAAACGCCTTTTCTTCCAGCTTTTTACCATCAATACTGATGCTGTATGCTTCCGGCTTATAGCTGCTGAAACGTTGGATAACCAGTTTTGCGTAGCCATAGAGGCCACGTTTGGTGGTATGTCTGAATTCATCTGCTACCAGTGCATCGAAACCAACGCCGGCATTGCTGAGGAAAAGATGTCCGTTGGCATAACCTACATCCATGGGTTTCCTGGCATCAGCGAGGATAACCTGCATGGCTTTGTTTACGTCCAGCGGGATTTTCAATGCACGCGCAAGGCCGTTACCGCTTCCCAGCGGAATAATGGCCAGGGCAGTATTACTATCTACCAGTCCCTGCGCGATTTCGTTGATGGAACCATCTCCACCAACGGCTACTACCGTGTGAACCCCGTTTTTTACTGCTTCCAGGGCCAGATCTTTACCATGGCCAAGGTAAGCCAGGTGGGTTACCTGCACATCATACCGGTCTGACGGGAAATTCTTCGTGATGGCTCCCTCCAGTTTCTTTTCCCTGTCGGTTCCCGCTTTCCGGTTGATGATAAATAAAATCTTCTTCAAAATAATCAGATAATAATCGCTTTCAGGCTGAGATCCAGACTTACAGCATGATGGATAATAGCACCAACGGAAACGTAGTCTACGCCTGTTTTGGCGTATGCCTCGATCGTATCAAGGTTGATACCACCGGAGGCTTCCGTTTCCACTTTTCCATTGGTGAATTTCATAGCTTCAACAATCTCATCGGGACTAAAGTTATCGAACATAATACGATCTGCATGTCCCGTTGCAAGCGCTTCTTTTACATCGTCGATATTGCGGGTTTCTACCTCTATTTTCAGGGGAAGATTCCTTTCTTTCAGATAAGCAACTGTTTTGCTCACAGCGGCGGTAATGCCACCGGAAAAATCAATGTGATTGTCTTTCAACATAACCATATCATACAATCCCATACGATGGTTTACACCACCACCGATACGTACTGCTTCTTTTTCCAGCATACGGAAGTTAGGAGTGGTTTTACGCGTATCGAGGATTTTGGTATGATAATCTTTGATTTTTTCTGCATACTGGTGCGTGAGGGTAGCGATACCGCTCATACGCTGCATGCAGTTTAATACCAGGCGCTCCGCCATGAGGATGGTATGGATCGCAGCCGTCACCTCAAATGCAACCTCACCGGCTTTCATGGTATCGCCGTCCTTTTTATAGGGCGTGAATACCGTATACATATCAAGATAGCGGAAAACAGCCTCAGCCACCTGCATACCTGCAAGTATACCATCTTCCTTAATTTTCAGTCGCGCACTACCTTTTGTATCGGCAGAAATACTAGCCAGGGTAGAGTGGTCCCCGGTGCCGATATCCTCTGCCAGGGCGCTTCTGATAAATGTATTAAGCGCAGTTTCGTTTAACATGAATCATATTTTATTCGCCTGTGGCGATGTTTATATTTTGTTGTTTTCAGGGAGATAATTTCCCTGGAAAGTTACCTGTCTGAATAACTAAACCGCCGCAAAAATAAAAAGTGCTCCGCAATATTATGCGGAGCACCAGATTTTTCAACTGAATTATATAGTAAATATTTACTTTGTTTCGAAGCGAAGTTCATTCAATACCATGCTGGTGCCCTTTTTCTGAAGGAAAAAGGTAACACGGTAATTGCCACCGGAAGTGGTCAGGTTACCAACGCCAAAACGGGAACCTTCACCTCCCTGATGGATCAGTTCGAATGATTTTACCTGGTTCTTGGCAAAGAAATCTTTCAGGATAATATCAGCCTGTGCTTTACTATATGCGCTGGATTTACCTGCAAGGTTAATTTCTACGGTATTGTCCAGGTAACGGAATAAACTACCCGCGTCACCTGCTTTCATAGCTGTAACTACATCTTCAAAAGGCCCAGCAACTGTAACTTCGTATGAGCTTGCCGACAGCGTAAATGCTGAAATAACTCCTCCCAACAATATCCCCAGCACAATCAAAAGCTTTTTCATTGTCAGTTATTTAATTAAAAATGTGATTCTTCCAACTCAAATTAAAAGCGAAAACTATGCCAAAGGCCTTGTAACTCAACAAAATCCCATCATCGTGGTAGCAATGAAAGGTTAAACAATAACAAAAGAATAATATGTATCCAAAATACCATGTATAAATATCAAGTAAGCCCTGCCAAAAAGGGTTTCAGAATTTTCGAGTAGCTTTAACCCCCGAAATATTTAGAAAGTATTTCAACGCTTTATGAGTATTTTCACCCCCTGAGTATTAAAACTTACGAAACTTAAATATAATCTTAACCGGATTGGATATGGAAAAGAAAAGAGCCATTCTCGTAATTATGGACGGATGGGGCGAAGGAAAAGTACCTTCTGCAGATGCCATTGCTAACGCTAAAACTCCTTTTGTAAGCAGCCTGTACAATAAATACCCGCACAGCAACCTGATCACCTGTGGCGAACAGGTAGGTTTACCTGAAGGTCAGATGGGTAACTCTGAAGTTGGTCACCTCAATATCGGTGCCGGCCGTATCGTTTATCAGGAACTGCAACGCATCAACGTGGCTATCCGCGATGGTGAACTGGCTAAAAACCAGGTATTACTGGATACACTCGCTCACGCGAAAAACAATAATAAAGCCCTCCACCTCATCGGTCTGGTAAGTGATGGTGGTGTACACTCTCATATCAGCCATCTTAAAGCGTTAACTTCTATCGCTAAAGAAAATGGTGTGGAGAAAGTATTTATCCATGCCTTCACCGATGGCCGTGATACCGATCCTAAAAGCGGCCTGGGCTTCCTCGAAGACCTGACTGCTCACCTCCAGACGTCAGGTGGCAAAATCGCCTCTGTAACGGGTCGTTATTACGCTATGGACCGCGACAAACGCTGGGAACGTGTTAAACTGGCCTACGATGCTTTAGTAAAAGGCACCGGCACCCCAACCCAGGACGTTATCACTGCAGTGAAAGCTTCCTATGCAGAAGGTGTTACCGACGAATTCATCAAACCAATCATCGTTACCGGTGAAAATGGTCAGCCACTGGCTACCATCCAGGAAGATGATGCCGTACTGTGCTTCAACTTCCGCACAGACCGCCCGCGTGAAATCACACAGGTACTCAGTCAGGAAGCCTTCCCTGAGTTTGATATGACGCCGCTGAAACTCTACTATACCACCATGACCGAATATGACAAAACCTACAAAAATGTACATGTCATCTTCGAAAATGATAACCTGAACATGACACTGGGTGAAGTGGTTGCAGGCGCAGGTCTGAAACAGATCCGTATCGCGGAAACAGAGAAATATCCGCACGTTTCCTTCTTCTTCTCCGGTGGCCGCGAAAAAGAATTCGATGGCGAACGCAGAATCATGGTGCCTTCTCCTAAAGTGGCCACCTATGACCTGAAACCAGAAATGAGCGCCAACGAACTCACGGATGCAATCGTTCCTGAAATTGAAAGCAAATCAGCAGATTTCATCGCGCTCAACTTCGCCAATGCCGACATGGTGGGCCATACCGGCGTATTTGAAGCCGCAGTGAAAGCAGTTGAAACAGTTGACCATTGCGTGGAAAGAGTAGTAACTGCTGCTCTCGCAAATGATTATACTGTATTCCTGACCGCTGATCATGGCA
This sequence comes from Chitinophaga sp. Cy-1792, assembly GCF_011752935.1. NCBI lineage: Bacteria > Pseudomonadati > Bacteroidota > Chitinophagia > Chitinophagales > Chitinophagaceae > Chitinophaga > Chitinophaga sp. Cy-1792. Next base: position 1,014,615 of record NZ_VWWO01000001.1, on the reverse strand, counting down.
ACGCAGATTTCATGATCAATGCAGATGGCACTCCTAATACTGCCCATACACTGAACCTCGTACCGTTCTTCATCATTGATAAGGATTTTAAAGGTACCCTGAAAGATGGTAAACTGGGTGACTTAGCCCCTACCATCCTGCATTTCATGGGCGTTCCTGCTCCAAAGGAAATGACAGGAAATTCATTGGTGTAAAAAATCTGATTTTTTATAAGAGATTAAAGGTTGTCGCATATATTTGTGACAACCTTTTTTCATGTAAACCTACGGTACTAGCCAACTTACCAGGTACTAGATAATTAAATATCCTTTTTTCTGATACCCTGTAACATTTGACTATAAACCGACGTTTTACTATCACCAATTAGTATATTTCTCAGTCTTAACGACTGATATTCATAATTTTAGTGCTCTCGACAGATTTGCTCATGCATCGATGCGCCGTTTTCACGGCGCATTTTTTATGCCCCTTTTAAATAGTAATTTTGCACCTATGAAGTACACTTCCGGCATTATACTAATCATCATATTTGCAGGCGTTGTTGGATGCAATAACAACGTGAAGGATACAAAGACAGGCAAACAGGATAAATTCATTGATATCCCTGCCTACTTCAAATCCGAAGAACAACAACTGATTCAATCAGGCATCACCTTTCAAAAAAAGGTTACCTTCAACGGGAAATCAGAAGCTGTTGCCATAGAAAGTAAGGATACCAATGCAATTCAGCATCTCCTTAAACCATTCCTGGATATTGATCTTAACAAACCTTCCCTGGTAAATGAATATGACACCACCAGCCTCACAGACCCGTTCTCCGGCAGAAAGTCTATCATTTACAAGTCAAAAGGAAAACAAACAAATCCGGATGAAATCACCATGGAAACAGATAAGAACGGTACCATCCAACAGGTAACCGTTCAGTCATATACTTCCAGCCTGGTATATGAATACAGACAACATCTCGTATACCAGCGGGGAAAAGCGATCATGATCAATACTTATCAGAGAATAGCTTTCCTCACCCCAAAAGAAGTGGAGATAACAGCTAAAAAAGAAGACAAAAATCAATTGTAAAGATGACAGGAGCGGAGTTTCAGAGCATTTCACACACCATCCCTGTAGAAGCCGGGATTTACAAATACTATGACGAGCAGGGCACGTTACTGTATGTAGGTAAGGCTAAAAGTCTGCGTAAAAGAGTCAGCTCCTATTTTGTAAAAAATCACGACAACTATAAGACGAGAAAACTCGTTCAGCATATCCACCATATTGAGTTTACCATTGTAGACTCAGAACAGGATGCGTTTCTGCTGGAAAACTCGCTTATAAAGCAGTTCCAGCCCAAGTACAACATCAATCTGAAAGACGATAAAACATATCCGTATATCGTCATAAAACACGAAGCTTTTCCGCGTGTATTCCTTACCAGGAATGTCATCAAGGATGGCTCTGAATATCTCGGGCCATTTACCTCCGTAGGCCGCGTCCGCGAACTGCTGGAAGTAATAAAAAACAACATCCCGTTAAGGACCTGTAACCTGAACCTTTCAGAACAGAATGTCCGTAAAGGAAAGTATAAGGTTTGCCTGGAATATCACCTGGGTAACTGTAAAGGCCCCTGCGAAGGACTGCAAACGGAAGAGGATTACAGGGAAGGCCTGCAGCAGGTCCGTAACGTTCTGAAAGGCAACCTTACGCCGGTAATGAATATGTTCAAGGAACAGATGATGGAACATGCCGCCAATATGGAATTTGAAAAGGCAGAAATCCTGCGTAAGAAGATTGATAGTCTGCGCGAATATTCTGCCAAATCAACCATTGTTAATACCCGTTTGGGTAATATGGATGTCTTTTCCATCATCAGCGAGGGCAACCATGCCTATGTAAATTACCTCCGTATTCTCAATGGGACCATTGCCGACACCAAAACCGTGACGCTGGAAAAACAGCTGGAAGAAGGAGAGGAGGAAGTGCTTACATATGCGATCGCGTATATGCGTGATGTATTTAAAAGTATCAACAGTGAGATCGTGGTACCTATTCCGGTAGAATACCCGGAAAGCAATGTTACCATTACCGTTCCCAAAGGCGGCGATAAGAAGAAATTGCTGGAGCTCTCAGAAAAGAACGTCAATTATTTTAAAGAGGAGTTATACAGGAAGAAGATATTGCACCTCGAGGGCAAAAGCGACATGGAACGCAAGCAGGTATTGTACCAGCTCCAGGCCGACCTGGAACTGCCGGCACTGCCATTGCATATTGAGTGTTTCGATAACTCCAACTTCCAGGGGGCATATCCGGTGGCTGCCTGTGTGGTATTCAAGGATGGTGTTGCTTCCAAAAAAGATTACCGTCATTTCAATATTAAAACGGTGGAAGGCATCAATGACTTTGCCTCCATGAAAGAAATCGTTTACCGCCGGTACAGCAGGTTGCTGGCAGAAGCCCAGCCATTGCCCCAGCTGGTAATCATTGATGGTGGTAAGGGACAGCTGGGATCAGCCATGGAAAGCATCCGTGAATTGAATCTCATCGGCAGTATGACCGTCGTTGGGCTGGCAAAAAATGAAGAAGAAATCTTCTTTCCCGGGGATTCAGAGAGTATCAAACTGCCTTTCAACAGTGAGAGCCTGAAACTGATCCGGAGAGTACGTGATGAGGTACACCGCTTTGGTATTACTTTCCATAGAAATAAACGTAGCAAAGGGACCTTTAAAAACGAGTTGGAAAGCATTAAGGGAATCGGTGAAAATACCGCCACCCAGCTGCTGAAAACTTTCAGATCGGTGAACAAGGTGAAACAATTATCACTGGATGATCTCACCAATGAAGTGGGAGCAGCAAAAGCCAGACTGATTTATACACATTTCCATGGCGATGCGCCTGCTCCCGGAACTGTTAAAGAATAACTGATTTTATATACACGGCTGTCTCTGACAGCCGTTTTTGTTCTATACCGCATACATATTTGCGCTCACAATGGCTCGTTGCGCCTGCAGGATATGCCTGCGTATATGGGCAATCAGGTAGCCAAAAGTATCTCCTGCGGAGATTTTTATCCATTTAGACATAGATATCGGCACCCGTACTTTTTCGAGGTCAACCCTGCTGGCTGCTACCAGTAGCTGCTCCATGCTTTCCTGCTGCCGGATGAATTCGGCCAGTACAATCTCTACTACCAGTTCAGTACCCGGGCGGAAATTACCGGGGGCTGACATTTTGGTTTTAGGAAAGCCATTAGCCTGTGGCTCGAGAAGCCTGGTAAACCAGGCGCCAAACCATCCTGATTTGAATGCCGCTTTGGGCTTTACACCTTTTCTGACTGCTTTTTCGATGGCTTCTCCGATGGCAGGGAGGTAGAATCGTCCGAAGGAGTTGAGGTGTTCGAGGCACTGTATGGCACTCCAGGAATCCGGATTGGGAGATTGGAGCAGGATGGCATCGCTCTGGCCACCGAAGCGGCTGATAGCAACCAGCCTGATGGTAGCAATCTCTTCTTTCAGCTCCGACAGTAATTGTTGGGAATTAACGGGGGCCATAACAGGAATATTTGGAACAAATCTAAAGCATTAAAAGGAATCGGGGAATGGGTATAAAAGCAAAGTGGTCTCTACTTTTGGTAGAGACCACTTTATGTATAATCAGGTTAAGTTGTAGCGATTAGTATTGCCAGAGATCCTGTTCTTTGTTGAAGATACGATCTTTAATAGCCTGACCTTCCATGAGGCGCATTACACCATCTTTGATGTAATCTTTGATTTCGCGGTTATAGGTGTTTTGTTCTTTCACGATATAACTGCCAAAGAAGCGCATTTCGAAGAGGTCTTCCCAGGAGATGGTAGATGCGTCGTTATTTTGGTTATAAACGTCGTATTTAGCCAGTACCGGGCGCAGGTCAGGGTAGTAAACCCAGAACAGCGGGATGGATGCACGGTATGATCCGTCGTCGTTGAGGCGGGTCATGAGTGGTGCGATACCGAGGATACGTACTTTCAGCTGAGATGCTTCTTTATCGAACACCCATACTTCTTTGATTTTGTACTGTCTGATAGTAGTAGGATCGAAGTCGTCGCGGGTGGTTACCTGTTTTTCTTCGTTGGTAACCGGGTCGATACTTGTTACTGTTCTTTCCTCACCGGTGAGTTTCTTTTCGATATCAGCGTAAGGCATTACAGTAGTGAAGCGATCGTCGATAGGACTAAAGGCTTCTACATCCTTATTTTTAATTGCCTGGAGCAAGATATTGATAAACAGTTGATTGGTACCTGCTTCATCTTCCACGTTAAATTGGAAGGGCAGGTTGATTTTTTCCCTGATGTCGATGATCTGCCATACACGTTTTTCCCAGAATCTATCATCCTCGCGGATGTAGTCGTAAGTGATAGGAACACGTTCTCTGGCGAGGTTTCTTTCCACTACTCCGTCGATACGCAGCGATTTACGCGGGGTATCTACTGGTGCGGCTGCAACAGGAGCTGCGGCTCCAGGAGGGGGAGGAGTTGCAACAGCGTTACCTGTTGCTGGATTAACCACCGAGTTGGGGTCTTGTTGTGCGGTGTTCTGTGTTGCTTTTTTGCGACGGGTAGAGCCACCTTTACGGGTGCTTTGCGCGTCTGCAGCAGTTGCCAGCATTACCAGCAACATAGTGCACCATCCAATTCTGTTAAACAATACTGCTCGCATATTTCAGCAATTATAAATCCGTTAGTTTAATTTATACATAGTGTTAGCCATGGTACGTACAACACCGTCTGGTCCTTTTACTTTAGGGCTTTCGATGTGAACGATATCTCCAGGGCGTAACGCGCGGATAGCACCAGCGATGTTCGCAGGGAAATAAGGAGAAGAAGCATCACCTTCTACATAATCCTTACCTCTTGATTCGATACCAACGCGGTAGCTAACCACATCATATTTAACACCTTCGAATTCGAAGTCTTCCAGTACAGCGCGAACACCCATCTGGTTTCTGAATTCAGCGGCTTTAACTGTACCACCTTTGTAGTTACCTACCTGCAGAGAAGGATCCGGAACGCGTTTTACGCGGAATTCCTTTTTACCCAGGTCTCTGGTTTTACCGTCGATGTTGGCAACAACATTGATGGTAGCTTTACCGGTTTGGCTAACAGTAACTACATAGTTACCGGCGCCGGTTTTGGTGATATTACCTGCACCTGCGATAGTTGCGGATACCTTTTCAGCAGGTACACCGGCAGCGGTGATGGAGATCGGGTTTTGAACACCGATATACAGCACGTTCATTTTATCAGCAGAGATAGCGGTAGCAGAAGCACCAACATTATAGGTTTCAGAGAAAGGATACGATTTTGCTGCACCACCAGTAGGATCTGGCAGTGATATTGTACCAGAAATGGTTTTTTCTCCGATACCACCTACCTGTGTGGTGTAGGTAGCTAAACCATCTTTAGCTTCGATTGTCTGACCATTAACGGTAACAGAAGGATTTACTGTAGTGCTGTAGGCACCTACTGCGATTTGTGCAGTTACAGTCTGGCCTTCCATCAGGTTTTTAGAGTTCAGTGATACGAAAGGTCTGATCTGGTCAAATTTGAAATCTTTCTCGCTGATTTGCTTGAAGAGGTCATCAATGATAGCAGACTCAGAGTTTTTGATATCATTCTGGAATTTACTTAACAGGGTAACTGCAGCAACAGTAGGAACCATGTTGAAGTGGTAGGTAGTCCAGGATTTTTTAGCGTCGCCGCCATGAATGGATTTACCTACTTCAACTCTCAGAGGGAGTGATTTATCAAATTGTGCTTTCTTATCAGGATTTACATAAGACAACAGTTGTTCACGGAGCTTGATCAGTTTAGCTTCCAGCGCCGGACCCTGTTTCTGGTTTTCCATTACGTAAGTAGGAACATCCAGATTGCTTTTGCCTTTAATTTCACCGTTTTCATCCAGTCCATCAGATTGTTTGATGATGGTGTCTTTCAGGTTTTCGATGAAATCATATACTTCTTTAGAAGCAGCTTTTACCTGTTCAGCTTTTGCTTTGTACGGGCCTACTTTTTCGGCCTGACCTTCCATCTGCTTTGCAAATTGTTCATAGATGAAAGCATTCTTAGCAGCCAGGGAGCTGTTCGAATTGATGATAGAGTTATTTACGATACTAAATGCGTTCAATATTTCAGCAGACACGTTCAACGCCAGCATGGCCGTGAGGACCAGGTACATGATGTTGATCATCTTCTGCCGGGGATCTTTAGGTAGTGCCATAGTTTGTTTTCGGATTTAAAAATTTGTGTTACTCAAAAAACTATTAGCAATACCTTATTTCGCACCGTGCATAGCGCTCAGCATGTTACCGTAAACGGTATTGAGGTTGCTGAGGTTTTTAGCAAGCAGTGTGATTTGTTCTTGTGTTTTCTTAGCATCATCGATGCTGTTGCTCATTGCAGCTGAAGTATTCTGCAGGTTGCTGTAGAATTTGTTCATTGCTTTGAGATGGTTGTTAGTATCCTGGAGTTCCAGTTCGTAGATAGCATTCAGAGAAGCCAGGTTTTTGGTCATACCCTGCATCTGAACATGGAATTCTTTAGTTGATTCTGATGCGCTGTTGAAAGAAGAAACAGCAGTAGCAGCCTGTGTGTAAGCGTTAGCAACGTTACCGATAGCAGCAGCAGCTTCTTTGGTTTTAGCAGTGTAGTCGCCGGTTGCAGCAACAACATCGCTGATATCTCTCATTTTGTCAACGGTAGTTCCCAGTTTCTGGAAGTTTTCGCTGAGGCGTTGCAGGTTAGCAGGAGTGATATCTGCTTCTACCAGCATTTTGTCTAATGCAGCAGTAGAAGAAGGTCCGCCAGCTACAACAACAGCCTGTCCTTCATGAGAAGCACCACTGTCCGGTACGAAGGCGTATACGAAGAAGATGAGGGCTTCCGTGCTCAGACCTAAGATCAAAGCAATGTCAGCACCTGGCCAGTGTTGCAGTTTAAAGAGTGCACCGATAATTACAACAGAAGCCGCAATACATACGAAAAAGTTCAGCCATTTAGCTTTGTTAGGATTCATAGCCATAGGTTAAAATTTAATCTGGTTAAAGTGATTAGTGTTAAATTTTTGTATGGAATAGTAGTTAAAAAAAATACTCAACGATTTGCAGATAGTGTAGTACATAATATAAAAGGTTAGCTGTTATATTAATTAATTACGCTATTCTAATGTTTTAGTGATGGCCTTTAGATCTGCGGCTCAGCGCAATGGTGCATCTGAAACCAACATACGATTTGGCACTATCTTGATACTCATAAGTTCTGGTACCAGTCTGCAGGAAATATCCAATATCCTTCCATGAACCGCCCCTGATGGCTTTACGCTTCATTTTCAGCGGTGCGTCATCCGGAACGTCCATTCTTAAATACGGGTTCATATCAGAGGTAAAGGAATAAGCATTCTCATAGAAGATATCCGCAGTCCACTCTGCCACGTTACCCGCCATGCAATACAGACCATAATCATTAGGCCAGTAAGCGTCGGCACGTACAGTGTAGAAGCCACCATCTTCAGGATAGTTACCACGGCCAGGTTTGAAGTTAGCCAGCAGACATCCTTTTTTATTGCGGATATAGTAACCACCCCAAGGATAAGGAGTTTGTTCTCTACCGCCGCGTGCAGCATACTCCCACTGCGCTTCAGAAGGCAGCTGGAATTTATCTTCCGTAAATAATTTCTTAGAAATACGATAGTCTTCCCAGAACTTACTTCTCCACTCGCAGAAGGCGGTAGCCTGGTGCCAGTTAACACCTACAACAGGATAGTTATCGAATGCCGGATGCCAGAAGTACATACGGGTCATCGGTTCGTTGTAGGCATAAGAGAAGTCCCTGATCCAGCATAAGGTATCCGGATAAATAGGTACGTCTTTTTTAACAATGAACTGAGAACGAGGTTTGCCGGAGTTTTCTCTCAGCTTGGCTTTATCCCAGTTGAAGGTTTCCTGATGGTAAATCAGTTTTCCAACGTCAATGTCTTTACGACCATACAGGCGATCTGCTTCAGAATAGATCATGGCATCCAGTTTTTCATAGGTGCCTTTGTCTTTCCAGTTGATTTTCTGTTTCCAGTCGATAATATCCTGACCATCATCCTGTTTTACATGTCCGAGGAGGATATGTGCGATGGAATCACGTACCCAGTTCACGAACTGACGGTACTCGTTATTGGTGATTTCCGTAGCATCCATGTAAAAGCCGGAAATGGAAATAGACTTGTTACGTGCTGTAAACGCATAGTTTACATCTTCATCGCTCGGACCCATGTGAAAGGTTCCGGCAGGAACGTACACCATTCCATAAGGTACAGGGGGATAGTACTTTGGCCTTGGACTAACGCCAATCAGTTGCCCTTGTGCGTTCTTTGGGGTTTTACTACCGCCACAGCTGGCCAGCAGGGACACCAGCAACACTGCCAATAGACTTCTTAAATAGTTAAGCTTCATAAGGGTAGCTTTCATCAGAATATGTTTTTTCTATTAACCAGCCAGGTGTTTTTTGCCAGCATACAAGGGAACACTTTTCTCATATTTTCACCCGCTTTGTTTATATGAAAGATAGCAAATGTAATAATTAATTTTAATCCGTAGTTACTTTTTACACAACTTTTTCAATTCCACATACGACGACCCGGTAACTAATTTAAACGTATTTTTTAACATTTTATTATACGCATGGAATAACATTTACCGTTTTGTGCGTGCCCCTGACAGGGTGCAAGTTACATAATTATTAAATTAAATTAATAATTTCACTCATATAAAAAACAGGCTTAATACAATGATAATCTTTACATAAGTAAATCAGGGTTTCATTGTCCCGGAACCTGTCCGTTAACAAAGGGAAATCTTCTTTATTTTTTTCTGCACCTACTAAAACCCGGAACGGAATAAACCATTGCCCTGTTTCGTGCATTTTTGGCTGATAATCTTTCCCTACTATCGCTATTTCGGCCGTGCCCTTAACAAATTGTAGTAACTGCGACGCCCAAACGCCAAATGAGGTGGGGTATCTAACCGCGGTCTGTGCTAATCCCGATACTGCTCCTATCGCTTTGTCTGCCAGTGCCTTATCCCCGAAAACAATAGAAAGCGCCCAAAGGTTCTGCGCCATCACTGCATTTCCACTGGGAGTGGCCCCGTCATAAACTTCCTTCTTCCTTACTATAACGTCGTTTTGGTCGTCTATCGTATAATAAAAATATTGCCCGCTTTCATCCGCAAAGTGTGACTGTACAAAAGATGTAAGCTCCCGGGCAGTATGTAAATATTCCAGTTCTCCGGTAACTTCCTCCGCTGCTATCAGCGCCCGGATCAGGTATGCATAGTCGTCCAGAAATGCCGGATACTTTGCCTTTCCATCCTTCCAGGTATGATAGAACGCAGAATCACCCTGTTTTATGCGGAATTGCTGCATACAAAATTTAATATTCCGTATAGCCGCTTCCCGGTAGCTGGTATCTCCAAAGGCCAGAAACGCCTTACAATAGGCATGCGCCATCAAGGCATTCCAACCCAGCAACACCTTATCATCCAAACCAGGATGCACCCGCTGTTCCCGCACTGCCAGCAGCTTTTCGCGGCAACCAGCCAGCATCGCCTTCAGCACCGCCGCATCATAGCCATGTTCCGCCGCAAATTCCTTCAAAGGCTGCTGCACCCATAAAATATTAGTCTCTTCCCAGTTGCCATGCCCCGTTACATCATAATATTCACAGAATGGACCTGCCTGTTCTCCCAGGATATGATGAACCTCCGACTTACTCCAGGTATAATATTTTCCTTCCACCCCCTCAGAATCAGCATCCAGCGCTGCATAGAAGCCACCTTCCGGACTGGTCATCTCCCTGGCAATAAATCCCAGGGTATCCGCTACGGTCTCTTTATATATCTCATTACCGGTAACCTGGTAAGCATCACACAATACATCTACCAACAGGGCATTATCATACAACATCTTCTCGAAGTGCGGTGCCAGCCACTTCTCATCGGTAGAATACCTGGCAAAACCACCACCCAGATGATCGTAAATGCCCCCCTGCAACATCTTGTCCAGCGACAATAACGCCTGCTTTAAGGCAGCTTCATGTTGGGTGACATAATGATAACGCAGCAGGTAAGCGATGGTAAATGTTTGCGGAAACTTAGGCGCACGGCCAAAACCACCCCAGGTCGTATCCGCCTGGCGCAATATATTCTCACAGATGGTATCTGCCTGCGCCCTGGTAAACAACTCATCCACCGGGATTTTCAGGTCGAAGCCTGAAGTTATTCCGAACTGACTGGCTTGTTCCAGGTGTTGTGTCAGCGTATCCGCCTGAGACTCAATCTCATCTCTTTTATTTTCATATGCATCGGCCAGTGAAAATAACACGTCTTTCCAGGAAGGACGGTTATAGGCCTTTGCCGGCGGGAAATAGGTGCCGCCGTAAAAAGGTTTCTTATCCGGCGTCAGAAAAACATTCAGTGGCCATCCGCCGGCACCGGTCATCGCCTGTACTGCATCCATGTAGATATGATCCAGGTCAGGGCGCTCCTCACGATCAATTTTGATATTCACAAAATGCTCGTTCATGATCCTTGCGGTCTCAGGGTCTTCAAAGCTTTCCCGCTCCATAACGTGGCACCAGTGACAGGCAGCATATCCAATACTTACCAGTATGGGCTTATCTTCCCGACGTGCTTTCTCCAGGGCTTCTTCTCCCCAGGGATACCAGTCTACAGGATTGTGCGCGTGTTGAAGAAGATAAGGGCTGGACTCACTGATCAGCTTATTCATGCATTATTCCGTTTAAGTACAAAGAAATTTATTTTCCGGGATTATTCTGCATTATTTTTCAGTAAAACAATGAGTTACGTAAATAAAAACAGGCAGACCCTGCGGTCTGCCTGCACTATAATATCTTACCTCGATCTGTTCAGCTCAGAAGGGCCGAATAATATACGGTCAGATTTCCTTAAATGTTTTGTTACCAGCGTTATTTTTTCGCGTTGGCAACTGCAAGATACTGTTCCAGCGCTGCTACCATGCTTGGAGCCTGTGGCGCCGGCGCTTTTACATCCAGCCTTAACCCGGCTTCTTCCACTGCTGCAGAAGTAGTAGGTCCGAAAGCTCCGATCCTTGTTCCGTTCTGTTCAAACGCAGGTACGTTCTCAAACAGTGACTTAACACCCGATGGACTGAAGAACACAATCATATCGTACGCCTTACCACCTAAAATCTCCTTTACATCATTTGAAACTGTTTTGTAAAGGGTAGCAGTTGCATACTCACATTTGTTTGTTTTCAACCACTCTTCAATGTCCTTCTTCTGACTGTCTGAACTAGGGAACAGGAACTTCTCGTTATCTCTGTGCTTGTTCATCACCTCCAATACCCCTTTGGTAGAACCATCTGCACCATAAAACACTTTGCGCTTCCGGTAAAGGATAAATTTCTGAAGGTACAGTGCCACTGCTTCTGTAATACAGAAATACTTGCAGTCCTGAGAAACTTTGATTTTCATCTCCTCGCAAATCCTGAAGAAGTGATCTACTGAATTGCGACTGGTGAAAATTACAGCTGTGTAATGCAGGATATCAATCTTCTGCTTCCTGAACTCCTTAGCTGGTAAGCCTTCAACCCGAATGAACGGAAAAAAATCCAACTTAACATTGAACTTCTTAGCCAGATCAAAGTAGGGAGACTTTTCTGTTTCAGGCTTAGGTTGAGAAATTAGGATTGACTGAATTTGTTTACCTTGCAAATCTTTTTTTGGCCCGCCTTTAATCATACTTTTTTATGCTCTAGTGTTAACAATAGGCGGTAATCAAGGATTACCAGTTAACCAGATATTCAGTAACACCTTGGTCAATATTAAAACAGGTGCTACTTCGAATGCGCAAAGGTAAAGAAAAAAATGCAATTTACTGAAAGACAGGTATTGCTTTACCAATGAATAAGACCTAATATACCGGTATATAACAAGTAATATAATGAAGAATATCGAAATATAAAGGAAGGTTTGTGCTATTTCCGATGAACAAAATGCAAGCACTACCAGAAATGGCACGAGTAAAACACCTAAAATCTTATTAATCAGGTATAAAATAAAAATGTAGGCATCTGCAAGATCGGCATTACCAAATAACCATCCGCAAAATCTTAACATTACATATTTAGTTCCATATACAATACCCACCAATGCTATAAGCCCTGGAATCAGCATCCATGGCTCTGCCTGAGGAAATACCTGCTTACGGTACAATACCAGGTAGAGATACATTCCCAGCGAAATAATGAAGAACGCATTCAGCAGAAAATTCGGAAAAGGCGACTGTGATAACTGATCTTTCAACTGACGCTGACTCAGGGTAGGGTTCAGGAAAGCGCGGAACAGGTCATGGAAATATTTCTGATAGGAAAGCCTGATAACAGCTACCAGCAGGGTAATCCCTGCAACCACATATACCAGCCAGTCCTGGTCATGAAAAGGCCTGATCGGGTTCACGTCTGTAAAGGCGGGTTTTCCTGCTTTCAGAAAGACGTTTTCCGCCACCAGTTTTTTCATGTAGATATCATAATCAGATACCGGCTTTACCTTAGGAACAGCTGCCACTTTGGTAGTATCTGTGGCCAGATGAGCGGTATCTGTAGCCTTCCTGGTACTATCATTATGTGCCACAGGAGGTACTACTATACGTCTGGTCGTATCACGCCTGACTGCAATAGTTCTTGCTGCCGAATCGGTACGGGGTTTCACCGGCCTTGGTTTAGGACGGGAAGTATCCGCAACGCGGCGGGGAGCAGTAACATGTGTGTCGGCCGGCACCCTGGCAGAAGAGTCTGCTTGTTGGGCCATCAGCGGCAGATAACAGATTGTAAATAGTAACAATAACCAGTGGCGCACCAGGAAAATGATTTTTCAATGAATTGAAAGAATGGCAAATAAAGGCATCCTGTTCACAAAACAAAATTCAACCGTAATTTTGCTGTTTGCAAAGATATTAAAATACTCCATAGTTGGCAGAACGCCATCAGGATAAGGAACATCATTCATGTCGGGCATCTATTTACATATTCCATTCTGCAAGCAGGCTTGTTATTACTGCAACTTTCACTTTTCGACGTCCGTGTCGCAAAAAGACGCCATGGTGAAAAGCATATTGCAGGAAATCTCCCTGCAAAAAAATTACCTGGGAAACGACAGCATCCACACCATTTACTTTGGTGGCGGAACACCCAGTCTGCTTTCGCAAAGCGATCTTCAACAGATCATGGACACCCTGCATACCCATTTCAATATTGCTGCAGATGCGGAAGTGACCCTGGAAGCCAATCCTGATGACCTGAGTCCTGCTAAACTGCAGGAACTGAAAGCCCTTGGTATCAACCGCCTCAGCATTGGTATACAGTCGTTCCACGAAGCGGACCTTAAATGGATGAACCGTGCCCATAATGCCCAACAGGCGGAAGACTGCATCAGAAATGCGCAGGAAGCCGGTTTCCAGAATATCACCATCGACCTTATTTACGGCGGCCCCGGACTTTCTGACGAAGGCTGGGAATACAATGTGAAAAAAGCCATTGCTTTCGGCATCCCGCACCTGTCCTGTTACGCCCTTACGGTGGAACCAGGAACAGCGCTCGACCATTTCATCAAAAAGAAGAAAATGGAAGCAACAGACCCTGAAAAGGCGGCGAGGCATTTTGAACAACTCATGCAATGGGTAGAGGAAGCAGGATATGAACACTACGAGATTTCCAACTTCGCATTACCAGGCTGGCATAGCCGGCACAACAGCAGTTACTGGAAAGGGTTGTCGTACCTGGGAATTGGCCCTTCGGCGCATTCCTTCAACGGGCATTCCCGTCAGTGGAATGTGGCCAACAATGCATTGTATATCAAAAGCATTGAAAAAGGGGAAGTGCCTTTTGAAATAGAGACGCTTACAGCAGAGATGCAATTCAATGAGTATATCATGACGTCGCTGCGCACCGCTGCCGGATGTGACCTCGGCTGGGTGGAAGAAAGATTCGGTGTTGACCTTGCCAGGCAATTACAAAGCAACTGCCGGCAGTTTATAGCCAAAGGCTGGATGGTAGCGCAGGGCACCATGTTGCGGCTAACAAAGGCAGGAAGGCTGTTTGCGGACGGAATTGCGTCTGATCTGTTTATCTGATCAAAAGTTATCTAAAATAAAAAAGTCATATCTACTACGTAGACATGACTTTTTCCCAATATTTATTCCTGAGTGGATTACCAGCCAAGGATATACGCAAACATCAGTGGTGCTACGATGGTGGCATCTGATTCTACGATAAACTTAGGCGTGTGGATATCCAGTTTACCCCAGGTGATTTTCTCGTTAGGTACGGCACCGGAATATGAACCGTAAGAAGTAGTGGAGTCGGAGATCTGGCAGAAATAGCCCCAGAAAGGAACATCTGTCCATTCCAAATCCTGATACATCATTGGTACTACGCAAATTGGGAAGTCACCTGCGATACCACCACCGATCTGGAAGAAGCCAACGCCTTTACCAGCGGAGTTATTGCGGTACCATTCAGACAGGAAGATCATGTACTCGATACCAGATTTCATGGTAGAAGTTTTCAGATCACCTTTGATGCAGTAAGACGCGAAGATATTACCCATGGTGCTATCTTCCCATCCTGGAACGATGATAGGAATATTTTTCTCGGCAGCAGCGAGCATCCAGCTATTTTTAGGATCGATCTCGTAGTGCTCTTTCATTACACCGCTCAGGAGCAGTTTATACATAAATTCGTGTGGGAAGTAGCGTTCGCCGGCAGCTTCAGCATCTTTCCAGATTTTATAGATATGTTTCTGGATACGACGGAAAGCTTCTTCTTCAGGGATGCAGGTATCGGTTACACGGTTGAAACCTTGTTCCAGCAGATCCCATTCTTCCTGCGGGCTCAGATCACGATAGTTAGGTACACGTTTATAGTGTGTATGTGCAACCAGGTTCATGATATCTTCTTCCAGGTTTGCACCGGTGCAGGAGATGATATCTACTTTACCCTGACGGATCATTTCCGCGAAAGAAATGCCCAGTTCAGCCGTACTCATGGCACCGGCCAGTGTCACCATCATTTTACCACCTTCCAGCAAATGTGTTTCATATCCTTTGGCAGCATCCACCAATGCAGCTGCATTAAAGTGGCGGTAATGGTGCTGGATAAATTGAGAAACGGGTCCCTTATTCATGTCGTTTAATCATTTATATATTAACTGCATGGCTTATAAAGCCTTAATAAGGGGCAAAGTTAAGATAATTTTACTGGTGATAATGATTTGAGCCTAATATGCTTATCTGAACATTTCTTTACAGACAATACAAGACGGGACAGCGCAGTTATTATGCCTTAATAAGACGTTCCATTAAGGTCAGGGTACCTGTTTCGTCTGACTTAACTTTAGTCCAGGTTTTTTCACCTTCCAGCATAATCAGGTATACAGTGCCTCCGGCAGATGTATATTCTACCACTGATTGAATTTTGTTGTCAGGATATTTTTTTATGAGTCTGTTTACCACGTTGAACGGCAGACTTTCACCGGTGATGTAGCGGGAAGTTACAAGGAGCTGTCCGTCTGCATCGAAATACGCATTTACCTTGGTGTGGTTCATGGTAAATTTAGCGGTGAAGGTCTTGTTATCATCGGTGTACCATTTCACATCGTTTGCGCCTGAAAACGCGTAATCAAAGGCACCGCTGATTTTTCTGTTAACAGTAGTTTCGTATGCTGTTGCAAATACAGAGGTACTTAATGTCAGGGCCGCAGCGCAAATCAAAAGGATCTTTTTCATAGCTTTTTGCTTTTAGGAGTTTTTGAGATTAATTTTTAATAGTTGGATTTCTATCAGATTTCCGTTTTTTACTTTTTGCTTATGTTTTGTTTATCTGATAATATAAAGTTGCCTGAGATAAAGAAATGTTGCACGGACAAAAGTTAAAAGACTGTTAAATAGGAGGAAATTTGGAGGAAAGGAGGGGTTTGCTACATTTGTCCATTATATAAAACAACAGCACCAGTATTATGAATCACCTGGCCCACGCATACTTGTCTTTCCATGATCCTGAATTGATTACCGGCAACCTGATTGCCGACTTTATAAAAGGTAAAAAACAGCTGGAGCTGCAGACCCCGGAAATACAGAAAGGTATCCGGTTACACAGGGCCATCGATACCTATACCGACCAGCATCCGATGACTGCTGCGGCAAAGCAGTTTTTCAGACCGGCGGTAGGACTATATGCCGGCGTGTTTACCGACCTCGCATTTGATCATTTTCTGGCCACTGATCCCCTTTATTTCTCCGATGAATCACTCTATACCTTTACCCGGTTTGTATATGCACAGATCATAGAAAGAAAAGCACAATTACCTGCCACCTTCCTGGAGATGTTTAAATATATGTATGACTTCGACTGGTTATATAACTACAGGACTACTGACGGAATCGGCCGTGCCATCAAGGGAGTTACCCGGCGGGCACAATACCTGGAAACTTCTCCTGATATCGTTTTTGCCACATTTATTGAACATTATGAGGGACTGAAAAAATGTTACCAGTCGTTCTTTCCTGAGCTGGTCACTTATGTAAAGGAAATTTACCCGTTGGAACACCCTTAATACCTTGTTAATTGGGCCGCTGCTGTTTTTTCGATTGGCTAAAAATGTCTAGGTTTGGGCCCTATTTACAAAACAGAAAACAATTTTTAATACTAATCCGGATGATGAAAAAAGCAATGATAGTGGCCCTGATGATGGGTATGTTTTGTTTGACAGCAAGTGCTCAGGACAAAAAATTACCACCACTTGATGCCAGCCCTATGGACATGGCGTATTACCCTGTAATGTACCCTTATGTAGTTAAAGTAAAAGGCGAAGCTGCCGGCCCGCTGGTAGCACGTGTAATCTATAGCCGTCCGCAAACAAAAGGCCGTGAAATATTCGGCAACCTGGAAGAATACGGTAAGATCTGGAGATTAGGCGCCAACGAAGCCACTGAGATCGAGTTCTTCCGTCCTGTTGTAATCGCCGGAAAATCAATTCCTAAAGGCAGATATACAATGTATGCCATCCCAACAGAAAAAAGCTGGACCATCATCATCAATAAGGAAACTGATATCTGGGGCGCATTCAAATACGATCAGGCAAAAGATGTGGTAAGAACAACCTTGCCGGTTATCTCCCTGAATACCCCTGTAGATGCATTTACTATGGTGTTTGAAAAAGCTGATGCCGGTGCAAACCTGATCATCGCCTGGGACAGAGTAAGCGTAAATCTTCCGATTAAATGGAGCGATGCCGCTGCCAAACCTAAAACAAAGTAATCAGGTAACTAAAAATAAGAAAGGCGGTAAGAATACCGCCTTAAAAATTTTAACCATATCCTATGAAAAACCTTCACGAATATATATCGTTCTGATCGTCTCCAACGACTCGAATCCGTGAACGATATAAAAATGTTCGTGAGCGTTTAAAATAATACGATAATATCATAATATGAGCTAAATTGGACAAGTGTTTTTAACCCGGTTCAGCCAGTTAACTCCTTCCTCATTTCTCTCCCTGTAAATCATCCCCCTAAATAAAAATCATTGCTGGAACAGCCGGGCAAAGGGTGTATATTTGGTTACCACCAGAAATTGTTCATTATAAAATAATTAAGACATGAAGCTGGGTACTAAACTCATACACGCAGGTGTAGCTCCCGACCCGTCTACCGGGGCCATAATGACTCCGATCTTCCAGACCTCCACATTTGTACAATCCGCCCCCGGGCAACATAAAGGCTACGAGTACGCACGTACGCAGAACCCTACCAGGGACGCACTGCAGAACGCATTGGCAGCCATAGAAAACGGCACCCATGGTATCTCTTTTGGCAGTGGCCTCGCCGCCACAGATGCAGTCTTAAAACTGCTCAACCCCGGCGATGAGGTGCTGGCTACCAACGACCTGTATGGCGGCACCTACCGCATATTCACCAAGGTATTTGAACGCTATGGCCTGAAATTCAATTTCATATCCATGCAGGACGCCAAAAACATCGAGGCGCATATCACACCAAAAACAAAACTTATCTGGATTGAAACACCTACCAATCCATTGCTCAATATCATTGATATTCACGCCGCTGCACAGGTAGCCCGCCAGGCAGAAGTGCTGCTGGCCGTAGACAATACATTCGCATCTCCTTACCTGCAAAATCCGCTGGATCTGGGCGCCGACATCGTAGTACATTCTGCTACCAAATACCTCGGCGGCCACAGCGATGTGGTACATGGTGCCGTTATTGTAAAAAATGAAGAACTGGCCCGTCAGCTCTACTTCATTCAGAATAGCTGCGGCGCAGTTCCTGGCCCGCAGGATTGCTTCCTGGTACTCCGCGGTATTAAGACCCTGCATGTACGCATGCAGCGCCACTGCGAAAACGGTGCTACCATTGCCAACTATCTCCGCCATCATTCCAGGGTGGACAAAGTGTACTGGCCAGGTTTCACTGATCATCCCAACCACGACATTGCCAAAGCGCAGA
Organism: Chitinophaga sp. Cy-1792; assembly: GCF_011752935.1. Taxonomy (NCBI): domain Bacteria; kingdom Pseudomonadati; phylum Bacteroidota; class Chitinophagia; order Chitinophagales; family Chitinophagaceae; genus Chitinophaga; species Chitinophaga sp. Cy-1792. Next base: position 996,041 of record NZ_VWWO01000001.1, on the reverse strand, counting down.
TGCGTGGCTTCGGCGGCATGATCTCCTTCTCGCTTAAAGACGACACCATAGAATCTGCCAATAAAGTATTGAGTAACACACATTTATTCAGTCTGGCTGAATCCCTCGGCGGCGTAGAATCCCTCATCGGGCACCCGGCTACCATGACCCATGCCTCTATTCCAAGAGAGGAAAGGGTTAAAAACGGCCTGGCAGATAGTCTCATCCGCCTGTCGGTAGGTATTGAAGATGCCGACGACCTGATAGAAGACCTGAAAAAAGCAATCGGGTAGAGAAAGTTAATAGGTAAAATCTATCTTTACTGCTTTCTAATTGCAGTAAACCATATCCACAGCTAATCAGCACAACATACGTACACGGATATACTCCGATGTAGGTATGTTGTACTGCTGCTCTGGTATATATGAAGGAACTTTATGAAAATTGAGCAGTTAAGGGATTTCCTGAATGCAAAGGTGGAACAATACAATCATCCGGATTTCATTGCCAATGATCCGATCAGCATTCCGCATCGCTTCAGCCAATTGCAGGACATCGAAATTGCCGGCTTATTTGCCGCCATCTTCGCCTGGGGTAACAGAACCACTGTTATCAAGAAAAGTAAGGAATTGCTGCAGATGATGGACAATGCGCCATATGATTATATCCGTCATCACCAGCCCAGGGAAAGACTTAAACTGATGTCGTTCATCCATCGCACCTTCAATGGCCTGGACCTGCTGTATTTTGTTGAATTCCTGCAACATTACTACGCCAATGTCACCTCATTGGAATTCGCCTTCAGCGGCCATATGAACGCAGCAGACGAAAACGTGGAAAATGGTCTGATAGGATTCCGCAAAGTATTTTTTGCACTGGAACACCCGGAAAGAACAACAAAGCATATCTCCACACCGGCGAAGAATTCCGCCTGCAAAAGACTGAATATGTACCTTCGCTGGATGGTGCGCAAGGATGAAAATGGCGTGGATTTTGGACTGTGGAACAACATATCACCGGCTCAGCTGGTAGTACCCATGGATGTCCATGTAAGCAGGGTAGCGGCAAGGCTGGGACTCACTTCCAACGAAAAAGCAGATTGGAAAACAGCAGCAGCACTCACCCATGCACTGAAAAAATTAGACCCGGAAGATCCGGCGAAATATGATTTCGCCTTATTCGGACTGGGAGTAATAGAAAAATACGTTTGATAAAATCATAGATGCTAATGAAAAGGATTTTGGGAATAACACTGACATTGCTGGCCTTCACGTTTCAGGTAAATGCACAGGAGGCTTACGTTGACCTTAGCTATCATTTCAATAAAGGCGAGCAGTTTGAGCTGGAACAGAAAAGCAGGAATGAGACCTATATGACGGTAAATTCAATCCAGCAAAGAACCACCAGAGATTACAACAACCTTATCGTTATCGATGTGAAAGAGGTAAATCCTGGTAAGGCCATTCTCACCTTCTATTATAAAGAATTGAAATTCAACTGGAATGCTAAAAACACCAACATCGCAGTTGATGCTAACGGCCCTGCCTCTACGGAGCCATTCCAGAAAGGACTGAAATACATCCTCAAAAAGCCTTTTACAGTAGAAATCAACAGCTTCGGCGTCATCAGCAAAATAGATGGCTTAAATGAGCTGCTGGACAGCGCAGAAGTAGCCTTCAACGACCTGAAGAAAGATGAACAGGCAGCCTATAAAAAACTGATGACCGACCAGTTCGGTGTGGAAGCATTCCGCAGCTGGCTGGAACAACTGCTGGTGATGTATCCGGCACATGGTATTAAAACAGGCACCCAATGGGAAGAAAACGTTCCTATGCGTGGCGGCCTCGTAGGCTCTATTGATCTTTACTGGAACCTCCAGACCTGGGACTCCCAGACCGCTAAAATCGGCGGTACCGCTAAAATCAAAACCGATAAGGTACAAATGCTGGAGCTGGAAGATGGTATCAAAGCCACTGCAGAAATCAGCGGAAGTACACAATCTAACTACCTCATTAACCGTAGCTCAGGTTTTCCTGGTATCTGTGTGCAAACCACAGAGCTGAATGGTGCATACACCTACAAAGCCAATAAGGCCAAAGGTTTTAAGAAAGATATCAACGTTCCGGTGAAAGTAATCACCAACGCCAGTTATAAAATCAAACAAATGAAATAATGAACAAGCCGTCAGACTTACAGCAAACATCTGCCTGGGCAGCGCAAACATTTGAATTGCGTGTACCCGATAGTGTTAGCTATGAACAACTGGAGTCATTACTGGCGGCACGACTGGAAATCCTCATCAGTGAAGATTTTCAGCAGTTCATTTACCTGCTTTACCGGATTGATGTATCAGAGAAAAAAGTGACTGCGATCATCCAGGATGCCACCGCAGCAGGCGTGAGTCCCTATCCGGCCATAGCGGCGCTGATCATTCACCGGCAATTGGAGAAAATAGCTACCAGGGCTTCCTTTAAACAGCCACCGCCTGCTGGTGAAGATGATGAAGAAAGATGGTAAAAGATATAAAAGCGAAAGGGTCTCTAATCAATAGAGACCCTTTCGCTTTTATAGGAATACTATTCCGGTTATTTATTGAACATCAGTTCTTTCACTTTGTCTTTATCCTCTTTCTCCTTGTTCAGATCAAAGAAAGTTCCGAACACCTTGTCCCACAATGAAGTACTTACGCCAAAACCTTTATCATCCGTCTTGTAGTGGTGCAGGTGATGATTACGCCATAATGCCTTCATAAATTTAAAAGGAGGATTCCAGGCATGAATAGCATAGTGCATGCTGCCATAGATCAGGTAACCCAGCAGGAAACCCGGAAAAAACATAAATGTAACCTTGCGCAGGAAAATATACTGCGCGCCGAAAATTACAGATGCCAGGATCAGACTTGGAACCGGCGGCATAAACAAACGTTGCTTATCCCTCGGGTACTCGTGATGGTTACCATGCATCACATAAATGATACGCTGTACTCTTGGACTTTCGCTACCGAGGTGGAAAATAAAACGGTGCATTATGTACTCAAAAAATGACCAGAAAAACATGGCCCCAAAAAATACCATTGCAACGGTACCGACTGTAAATCCTAATTTGTCGTGGCTGTAGTACAGCATGTAGCCAATAATGGGTATGTAAATTCCCCAGATGACCAATGGATGCGTTTTCGTCAGCATCTCCAGGTATTGGCTCTCGAATAATCTTGCCTGTCCTTTGTTCTTAATCTTTTCAAACTTCATGACTCCCCAGTTTTTAGTTAGTTACGGGAAATGAATAAAACCTATCTAAACTTATGTATCAATACAATTTGGTTAACTGGCATCGGCCTGAAAATCCCGGCCATAGAAATCAAAATCCCGTTGAGGTTGATCCTTAAAATGCGGTGCAAATTTACTGAGAATAATTTATTCTGAAGCCATTCAAATCAGGAGAATGTGCTCTTTCTCTTCCTAATTCATACTGATAAATTATCTCTCCAACTTGCTTGAAAAAAGGATAACCCACCTCCTCATATTCATACTTATTATCATTCAAAACACCATCGCTGTTAACGTATATAGTACCTGTCAACATAAATTCCACCTGGTTTTTAAAATCCACGATATATGTTGCATCAGTTAGAAACCCATAAGACCATCCCGTTTTATTGAATACACGTATGTACGGAGGTATGTTCTGTTTACCCGCTTTAAAGAAGAAAAACTTTGTAAAACTATTAAAGTACGCTGCGGTATCATATTTCGGAAAACGACTCTCAGAGGGGTATTCTGACATGTATTGATATAAGAATTTATAATCATCTTTAGTTAGATGAAAACGTTGTGCTGCTGGGACTGATTCGGGGAAAATAACCGACTGCAGTACCTGCTGCAGATTCTCCAGCGGGAAATTGTTATGTCTGGTAAAATCCATTGGCCGCGGAACCAGGTGATCATCTTTGTCCAGGTAACCTTGCCCGATAAACACTTCTTTACTGTAATCAAAATTCAGTGTTGAAGTAGCAGGCGCCTGCTGATAGATCATCTTCCCATCTTTTACAAAAGTTATTTGTGGAGAATGCCTGTTTTCATCTTCTGTCAATGGCATAAACCTGCGTACGATGCGGGTATCTGTAAGGCCCATCTGCCAGAGTCTTTCGTTTATGTGCTGCTGTCCAACAAATTCGTATAGCCGGTTATATGCATCGTTATCGCTGATCAGAAATATTTCCTTTATGTAATGCGCTATAGATGGCAAACCGTTTTCTGCACTTGTATCTGCATGAACGGTAACCTGTCCGCCATAGGCACTATCTGTGAGCATAGCTGTGGTACTGGTTAATCCTGGCACCTGTAATTCATGTAGTTTTTCCAGCGACAGCAGTGCGATCGGTAATTTCACCGTACTGGCAGGATTAAAATACTGGCCGGCATCTACATTAAAATAATAATTTTTAAAATGCGGTGTATTATCTGCGTCCCGATTTATTTGTGTGTAAATAAGCTGATACCTGAAAGAATCCGGATGTTGCAGTACATGCTGCAGTAATGGGCCGGCATGTGCGCGGATGAGCCGCTCCAGCATGCTGTCTGTACGAACCTGCGCAGTCAGCAAACATGGAATAAAAAGCAGGAATACCAGCAAACGGTTACGCATATCTGAAATAGGTTCTGAATAGTGACGTTTCAAAAAGAATTTACCCTTAGTTGAATTTATAAAAAATATTGCTCAGACTGAAGCTCCATGCTCACTTTTCTTATATTTGATCCTCATATCATACAACCAGAACTCACACCAATCATGAAACTTGTTACTTATTTAAGAGAAGAAACCGACCAGCTGGCCATCCTGGTCGATGGACAGTTATATAATACCCAGGACCTTCATCCTGATTTGCCCACCAATATGCAGATGTTCCTGCTGCAGTGGGAAGAAGTGATAGAAATAGCCTTACATGCCGATGCGCAGCTGAAAGCAGGGGTTAAACCAAGAGGAGTACATGGTATCCCTTACGACAGCGAGCATATCCTGGCGCCTGTGCCATTCCCTACTTCCTGCCGCGATGGCTATGCCTTCCGCCAGCACGTTGCCGCCGCAAGACGTAACCGTAAAGTAGACATGATTCCTGAGTTCGATGAATATCCGATCTTCTATTTTACCAATCACAATGCCATCCAGGGACCTGGTAAAATTTCCTGTATGCCTGACCATTTCGACAAACTCGATTTTGAGCTGGAAGTGGCGATCGTAGTATGCAAGCATGGCCGTAATATCACCGCAGCAGAAGCAGACGAATATATCGGCGGATATATGATCATGAACGATATGAGCGCACGTACCCTGCAGATGGAGGAAATGAAGCTCAATTTAGGCCCGGCAAAGGGAAAAGACTTCAGCACCGTGATCGGCCCTATGCTGGTTACTCCTGATGAGCTGGAAGAATTCCTGGTACCTGCCAAACCTGGTCATACCGGCAACAACTTCAACCTGAAAATGACCTGCAAAGTGAATGGTGTACAGGTAAGTGAAGGTAGTATGGGTGATATGGACTGGACATTTGCTGAAATCCTGGAACGTTGTGCCTATGGCGCCAATATCCTCCCGGGTGATGTCATTGGCAGCGGTACCGTTGGCACCGGCTGCTTCCTGGAATTAAACGGCACCGGCAAGCTGAACAATCCTGATTATCAGGAGCAATGGCTACAGCCCGGTGATGTGGTAGAAATGGAAATTGCAGGCCTCGGCATACTAAAAAATACTATTGTGAAAGAGGACAGCGATTTCTCTATCCTGGCACTGAAGAAAAAAGCATAGCATATGCAGGTAAATCCCACAGATATAAAAACCAGTGAGTTACATGCCTATCTCCTGGGCGCAGTAGCGCCAAGGCCTATCTGCTTTGCGAGTACAGTAGATGCGGATGGTAATCCGAACCTTTCGCCCTTTAGCTTTTTCAATGTTTTTGGTTCCAAGCCTCCTACGTTGATTTTCTCACCTGCCCGCAGGGTCAGGGACAATACGGTGAAGCATACACTGGAAAATATATACGCTACCAAAGAAGTGGTTATCAATGTGGTAAACTACGCCATGGTACAGCAAACTTCGCTCGCCAGCTGCGAATATCCGGCAGGTGTCAACGAATTTGCAAAGGCAGGCTTTACGCCACTGGCTTCAGAGAAGATCAGGCCTTTCCGTGTGAAGGAAAGTCCGGTGCAGATGGAATGTATCGTCAGGGAAATCATTGAAACAGGGCAGGAGGGCGGCGCAGGCAACCTCGTTATCTGCGAACCAGTTATGCTGCACATTCATGATGATATCCTCGACAGCAATGGAAAGATCGATCCACATAAGATAGACCTTGTAGCCCGCATGGGTGGCGACTTCTACTGCCGTGCTTCCGGCGATGCCGTTTTTGAAGTGGAAAAGCCCAATACCAAACTCGGTATCGGCGTTGATGCCTTACCGTTATCCATCCGGAACAGTGAAATATTAACCGGGAATAACCTCGGGCAACTGGGCAATGTGAATGAAATACCAGTAATAGAGGCCACGTTTAATGATGATCATCTAAAACAAATCGTCCAGTACTACAGCATTACACCGGATGAAATGGAAAAAGAACTGCATCGTTATGCGCAAAAGCTCCTGCAGGCAGGGAAAATAAAAGAAGCCTGGCAGGTGTTATTGTCGGGAAATTTTTAATAAAAAAATATGGGCAGATGATGATCATCTGCCCATATTTTTTATAAGATATTTTAAATCAGCTTATTTAGCACCGAATACTTTCTTCAGGAGATCAGTAGTTCTTGCCACAGGATTAGCCCTGATATTCACTTCTTCTTTGCTGATCTGGTCAAACAGTGCATTTACCGCCCTGGTGGTAACGTAGTCCTGCAAATCAGGATTTACTTTATTGAAGGTGGTAGGGAGCTTGTTGTAGTTAGTTACGAGCTCGCCATAATATTTGGTAGCCATGGTGCTATCCAGACTGCTTTTAATAACCGGCGCAAAAGCAGCTTTCAGTTTATCGGTAGTTTTTCCTTTGAAATAATCTGTAGCTGATGTATTACCGCCTTTTACGAGGTTGAGTGCATCGGTCAGCGTCATTTCCTTGATAGCGTCAACAAAAATTGGCGCTGCAAATCCTACTGCTTTTTCAGCAGATCTGTTGATCTGGAGGATCGCGTTATCTACCAGTTTACCCATGCCTAACTGACGGAGGGTGTTACCGATCTTAACAGCGTCTTCAGGCAGCAGCATTTTGTAAATATCGTTGCCGAAGAAACCATCTTTCACGCTCAGCTTCTTAATACCAGCTGAAACACCGTTAGACAGTGCCTCTTTGATAGCAGAAGATGCATCAGATTCGGAGATGCTGGATAGGGAAGTGGTAGATGTTGAACTGGTGGTAGTTGTTTTGCTCAGCTTTTTAAGTTTATTCAGCAGTTGAGCCTGGCTGGTATGCAGGGAAAAAACACCCAGCAACACTAACAGTGATCGTTTAAGCATAGTAGTTATGATGATTGCTTGTAATAAGTCAAAAGTATAAATTATTCGTGTATTGTCAGCAAAGGTATTTGAGTTTTAAATGCCAGCTTACTGGTACTGCTTCTTTTGAAGATGCTTTCAAACAGGCCATGCTTTTTAGGGATCGTGATGATCATATCGGCCTGGATACTTTCGGCAAAAGATACGATACCCTGTACCACATTGGGATTATCAATGAAATGATACACAGGATTATAGCCTTGTAGCAGTGTATCCAGCATTAAAGATTCAAACGGTGTATCGGCGGTAAAATGCTTGCTTTCATGGTCGATATTGAGTACATGCAGTTCTGCATGAAAAGCGTCCATGAATTTTTTAAGCAGATCTACCGGTGTAGATTCCACCACTTTTTTCAGGTCGCAGGCAAAAACCACTTTACTGATGGATTTGAACTTAGCGGTTGCCGGGATGATAAGTACCGGCGTGGTAGTTTGTTTCACTACGTCGATCGTATTGGAACCTACCAGGATTTCTTCCAGTTTACTGCCACCGGTAATGCCCATAATGATAATATCTGCTTCTTCATTTTTGCACACTTCGTTGATGGTAGCGGCAAGCAGGGTATTATCAGCCCTTAGCAGGATATCAATTTTACCAGCACTCAGCGCCTGCAGGTCTTTCTTCATTTTTTCCAGTCCTTCCATACTGGCTACCCTCAAATCGTCCGCATTCACCATGGGCACAGAAGTAGGCACATCCGGGATGGGTACTACCAGTTCATATGCATGGTAAAGGACGATACGCTCCGCACCAATGGCGTTGGCCATATCCATCGCGTATGTAGCAGCATTATAGGCTACGTCTGAAAAGTCTGTAGGAACGAGCATTGTTTTCATGGGCGATATTTTTGGATGACTCATTAGATTAACGAAGTAAGCGCCAAAAAGTTCCGTCCCATATAAAGCAAAAAGCTGACCAGTTGTAACTGATCAGCTTTTCTATAATGTTATTTATTGTTAATCTGCTTTTTCCTGCTTCATCTGCGGGAAGAAAAGAACGTCCTGGATAGACGGCTGGTTGGTCATCAGCATGGTTAGCCTGTCGATACCGATACCGATACCGGAGGTAGGCGGCATACCGTATTCCAGTGCACGGAGGAAGTCCTGATCGATGTACATTGCTTCGTCATCGCCACGTTCCATAAGTGCTACCTGCTCTTCGAAGCGTTCGCGCTGATCGATAGGGTCGTTCAGCTCACTGTAGGCGTTGGCAATTTCCTTACCGTTTACCATCAGTTCAAAACGTTCTACCAGACCGGCTTTGTTACGGTGTTTCTTCGTCAGCGGGCTCATTTCAACCGGGTAATCGGTGATGAAAGTAGGCTGGATATAGTGTCCTTCGCATTTTTCACCGAAGATTTCGTCGATGAGTTTGCCTTTACCGATTTTAGGATCTACGGAGATTTGCAGTTGTTTGCAAACATCACGGAGACCAGCTTCGTCCATTTCAGAGATATCGAAACCGGTATGCTCTTTAATGGCATCGTACATGGTTACACGACGGAAAGGTGCCTTGAAGTCGATTTCTTTATCCCCAACCTGTACTTTGGTGGTGCCATGCAGCGCGATGGCTACTTTTTCCAGCAGCGTTTCGGTGGTGGTCATCATCCATTCGTAGTCCTTGTAGGCAGCGTACATTTCCATTACGGTAAACTCCGGATTATGGGTACGGTCCATACCTTCGTTACGGAAGTCTTTCGCAAATTCGTATACACCTTCAAAACCACCTACGATCAGGCGTTTCAGGTATAATTCGTTGGCAATACGCAGGTACAGCGGCATATCCAGTGCATTATGATGAGTAACGAACGGACGGGCAGCGGCGCCACCAGGAATAGGCTGGAGGATAGGTGTTTCTACTTCCAGGTAACCCAGGTTGTTATAGAAGTCACGGATGGTCTGCATGATTTTCGTACGTTTCATGAAAACCTCTTTCACCTGAGGATTGATGATCAGGTCCGCGTAGCGTTGACGGTATTTGAATTCAGGATCTGTTACTGCGTCAAAGGTTTCGCCCTCTTTCTCCTTTACAACAGGCAGTGGACGCAATGCTTTTGCGAGCATAACAAATTCGCTGACGTGTACAGATGTTTCACCTGTTTTGGTAGTGAATACATACCCTTTCACGCCAATAAAGTCACCCATATCGGTGAGCTTCTTGAAAACAACATCATACAGGGATTTATCTTCACCTGGGCATATATCGTCACGACGGATATACAGCTGAACGCGACCTACAGAATCCTGTAACTTGACGAAAGCAGCCTTACCCATGTCACGGACACTCATAATGCGTCCTGCCAGGCACACGTCCTGGAATTGCTCCTTGGTTTCTTCCGAATAATTGGTGAGAATGTTTACGGAAGTATTGTTAACCGGATATTCGGCAGCAGGGTATGGGTCTATGCCCAGTTTCTGCAGCTCCTGTAATTTTTCCCGGCGTATAATCTCCTGCTCTGATAATTGTGTCATGTGATAAATTGTAAATAGCAATTTGGAGTGCAAAAATAACTTAATAATGCAGAAGGAACAAGGAAACTGCTAGAATCCCAATAGGAAAGGGCTGTAAGACTACAGCCCCTTACTTTTTGACCATATCCTATGAAAACCGGGATAAAAGTAAATCAGCTCACTGCGAAATCTGTATCGACTTTCCACATGAAGGGTTTCCCCATTTAAATGGCAGTATTTTCAAGATTAGCGGCAAACTTGCTTCCACTCATGGAATTTCAGGGGGCGGGTATCTCCACTTATGCTTATTTTCGCCCGCCAACACTATCAAACAGGCTAAAGACATATTATTTATTTATGAGAAGCGTACATTGGCTAAAACCAACCTACCTGACTGGTGCAGCGTTCCTATTGCTGACGATATCAACCACCCAGGCACAGGAAAAGCAGGATATTACCTTTGAGCAATCCTTCAAAGGGCAACCCAGCAACATTACCGTCGCTTTGCCAGCAGTAAAAGGCTGGGCCGACAGTGAACATTACATCGAAATTCGTGACAAACAAGCCTACAGCATTGATGTCCGTACCGGAAGAGCTACCATCTATACCGCGCCTGTTGGCGGCCCTCATGTAGACATTCGCGATAACGACGTTTTCTACACCGGCAACGACGGTAAAGAAATTCAGCTGACCAGCAACAAAGACCAGGAAAAGAATCCTACCCTTTCCCCGGATGGTAAATACGTGGCCTTTACCCGCAACAATGACCTCTACAGCGTGGAAATTGCCACTAAAAAAGAAACCCGTTATACCAACGATGGAACGGATGTCATCTATAATGGCTGGGCATCATGGGTATATTATGAAGAAATCCTCGGACGCCCTACGCATTACCGCGCATTCTGGTGGAGCCCGGACAGTAAGAATATTGCCTACATGCATTTCGACGATACCAAAGTACCTGTATTCCCTATCTATAGCGAGAAAGGACAACATGGATATCTCGAAAACACCCGCTATCCTAAAGCCGGCGATCCTAACCCTGCGGTTAAACTGGGCGTAGTACCAGTTACTGGCGGTGCCACCGTTTGGGCCGACTTCAACGAAAAGGATGACCAGTATTTTGGTATGCCTTTCTGGACAGCAGATAGCAAAAGTCTTTGGATACAGTGGATGAACCGTGATCAGAACAACCTGAAGATCTACAGTATCAACCCTGCCTCCGGCACTAAAAAAGAAATTTACGACGAGCAGCAAAAAACCTGGATCGACTGGTTTGATGCCGTTCCTTTCCTTGATAACAATAAAGGTTTCCTGTTACAAAGTGACAAAACCGGCTGGTCGCACCTATACCTCCACAACATGGACGGCTCCCTGAAAAAGCAGCTGACCAATGGTAACTGGACCGTTAAAGAAGTACTGGAAATTGATCAGAAAAATGAAATGATCTATTTCACCGCACGTAAAGAGTCGAGCGCACGCTTCGACCTGTATAAAGTGAGCCTCAAAACCGGCGCTATGACCCGCCTGACCAATGGTAACTATAACAACGTTATTAACATGGCCCCAGGTGGTAAATACTTCATTACCACTTACTCTAACCTGTCAACTCCTTCTAAAATGGCGCTGACAGACAATAACGGTAAAGTCATCCGAGAACTCGGCGATAGTAAAGGAGCTGCTTTTGACCAGTACAATGTAGCCAGAACCGAACTGAAAACATATAAAACCCGCGATGGTCTTGAATTACCAATGACCATTACCATGCCGGTGCATATGCAGCCAGGTAAAAAATATCCGATCCTGATCAGCATCTATGGCGGACCTAATGCCGGTACCGTGTATGATACGTGGAAATGGAACAACCTGCAACAGTGGTGGGCACAGGAAGGCGTTATCCAGGTGGCTATTGATAACCGCAGCAGCGGGCATCTGGGCAAGGCCGGCATGAACTACATTCACCGTAAACTGGGCCTCTATGAAATCCAGGATTATATGGATGCTACCAAATGGCTGCGTACACAACCATGGGCAGATACCAATAAAGTTTGTATGACCGGCGGAAGCTTTGGTGGCTACATGACTTGTATGGCCCTGACTTATGGTGCAGACGTATTCAACTATGGTATGGCTAATTTCGCCGTAACAGACTGGCAGTTATATGATAGCCACTATACGGAGCGCTACATGGATACCCCGGCTGATAACCCGGATGGTTACAAATCCACTGCCGTGATGACTTACGCCGATAAATACAAAGGCCTGATCCGCATTACCCACGGTACTATGGACGATAACGTACATATGCAGAACTGTATTCAGCTCATCGATAAATTTGAAAATCTGAACAAGCATTTTGAATTTATGCTCTATCCTGGCGAGCGCCATGGCTGGGGTGGCTTAAAAGCAGTGCATTCCAACCAGGAATCCTGGAGATTTATCTATAACAACCTGTTAGATAAACCTTTCCCTTCTGCCTTCAGTAAATAAGAAATTGTTATAAACAGAAGCGCCCGCCTGGTAATTCCGGCGGGCGTTTTCTTTATAAGTAAAACAAAGCCCACAGATCTTGAATCTGTGGGCCTTATTTAAATAGAAACGGGGCTGCAAGACTACAGCCCCGAAAAATTTTAACCATATCTTTATTGAAAAACCTACACCAAAGATGGTCGTTTTTACCATATGAGTAAAGGTCATTTTTGTGAATGATATATTTTAACCGGGGAACGTCAGAAAAATGAAGGTTAACGTATGGTCGTGAAAAACACTTTATAATTATTTAAATATGATTATTATCTACACAAAGAATTGGTAATCAATATATAACAAGCATTATTATCGTGAAAATAGAGAAACGGCTTTCGGGAGAGAGAAATAAAAAAGGGTGGTAAGAATACCGCCCTTGTAATAATTTTAACCATATCCTATGAAAAACCTAGAACAAAGATATACTCCTAAATTTTCCTTAGGTTTTCATTTCCGTGAACGATGTATTATTGTTCGTGAACATCGGATAATGGTAAATTAATTATCATATTAATAAAAATATAATATTATAATATTATAGAATTAATAGGATAATTAATCAATATCTAATTGATTATCAATACAATTTTTCACTAGATTAGTTGTTAGAAAAGATTTCTCAGGCAATTCTCTGACCGTTTTCTACGGGCAACCCAGGTTGAAGTAAGGTAACTGCTTTATTATCACCGACTACTCCCAAAACTAAACACTCAGACATAAAACGGGCTATCTGTTTGGGAGGGAAATTCACTACTGCGACAATCTGTTTTCCGATAAGTGCCTCTTTGCTATAATTGACTGTAATCTGTGCGGAGGATTTGCGTTGCCCTATTTCAGGGCCAAAATCTATCAGTAACTGATAGGCGGGGTTACGGGCTCCCGGAAAGTCGTTTGCCTCCAGAATTGTCCCCACTCTCATTTCTATTTTTTCGAAGTCCTGCCAATTAATTAATTCCATGTCTGTAAATCGTGTTGATTAAATATAGGTATCTATTATGACAAAATCAAGTAGAATACTTGTATTAACTATTCTATGTGACTGACCTGTTTACGTCGTATATGCGTAATAGTTAAGGCATATTTCCTGTTGTATTTACCCTAAGGCTATACCGATAATGCCATCTCGATAACATTAACATTTTCCGTGTAGAAATGATGCATAAAAACCAAGCAAACACTGCAAACTGGCATAATTATTGGTTTTTATTGAATCAAATTTTAGGTTAAAAAATAGGTTAAAGCGAAATAACCCCACCTGCAGAGGTGGGGTTATTTCGTTTATACATTTACGTTAGTTACCTGCTATGATCGAACCGGTTTTATGTGCGGGTGCTTAGGCTTCTCTAATAGCCTTACGCCATTCTGCTGTTGCTGCCCTGCCGGTGTGGCTACCGGCGATGGCTGCAGCCTTGCCGGTACATTAACTACCGGTTTTGGCGGAGCAGGCGACGGTGAAGCAGGAGGTGTTGTAGGATTAGCCGGAGATGTTGCCGGATGCGCACTGTCAGATACACCGGCAGGGACTCCCGCAGGCTGTATCGTTGCAGGCGCCGGCGCTGATGCCGGAGCAAGGCTGTCGCCAGGTGCAGCATCCTGCGACATAGACGTACTATCCTCAATGGTAATAGGTCCGCTTACGCTGATAATCTTCTTAACACTGAAGTCTTCATTAGCCTCCAATCCCCAGCCATGCAGCTGTGAAGTAGGCGTATTAATAAATACTTCTTTGGTGGAATAGAAAATCTTACGCTTAGGATCGTAATTTAACTCGTTGGTATTCAGCGTTTCGCCTTTGGCAGTTACCAATACCACGCTATCCCGTAGATAAACGTAGCCTTCTTCTTCCAGGTATTTACCATGTTTGGCGGTGAGTGTACTGGTTACCTGTAAGGTTGTATCGTACATCAGCAATTTGAGTCCTTTCTTGAACTCTACGTAGGTAGGTTTGTCCAGGCTCCTCTCCATAGAAGGTGCCAGCAGTTTGGCGCTTACCTTACCGTTCTGGCTGAACATGGCAACGATGTCTGATCCATTCTCCACGGCGGCTTTCTTGGAGTCGAATTCCATTACAGCCTGAATATCATTCTCACAACTACTAACCGTAATGGCTATCAGAAAAAAATATATAATCCTTTTTATCATGTACTTAATTAAAAAAGAAATGCAGTGAATGCCAGGGCGAAGATAAAAGATTTTATCTCCCTAATCATACACTGCATTTCGATTTAATATGTGGCAGGCTACTATTTAGCCTGTTATGGTATTAGTCGTATTTACGTTTAACGAACCATCTGTCGCTAAGTGTAAAGCCTATAGATACCCGGTAGATGTTTTCCTGAAGCAGGGTGGATGAATTACCACGGTGGGCAATTTCCAGTGCCAGGTTCAACATGCTGTACTGGTTAGAGTAGGCCATACGGCGGATAGGTAATCCTGCCCCCAGTGTAGCGCCATAGGTAGGCATATTTTTATCATCCAGCTTAATGTAATCCTGGCCGTAGTAACCTCCGAGGCGGTAAGCCACACGGTTCCAGTAACCACTCAGTGCAGAGGCATTTGGTACAAACTGTCCGCCTAGAGACATTTTCCAGGCGTTTTGCACAGCGGCATCTTTCACGCCATAGGATTTGAAATCGCTGCCCCAGTTAGAAGCATTGAAATCTGCGCCGATCATCCATTTATCATACTTACGCAACATGATACCACCGGCAAATTCAGTAGGGTAAACGATTTTCCCTTTTTCGCCCTGAGTGAATTTCACCGTATCAATAGTAGTATAATCGTTGGTGCTGGCATCATAGATAGCAGATTCAGACATGGTCATTTGTTTACCGTTCATAGTCTGGTTCAGACTACCGCTGGCACCAAAACTCAGGTCCATGTCCTTCGCTACTTTGGTTTTATACTGGACACCCACTTTATAGAAGAAGCTGCTGTAGCTGATTCTGTTGGTATGTCGGGAAGCATAAATGTTGTTGGATGGATAGATAATATTGGTTGTATTGGTAAGACTACCGAAGAGGTAGCCCAGGTTCACGCCGATGCTGAAGTTACCAATGCCTACACCCGTACCACCATATAACTGATATAAACCACCACTACCTTCGTAGCGGTTAACCAGTGGTAAACGTAAGGTATCAAAGAAATTGCCGGTAACTGGCTCCTGGATATTATAGGATACCCTTGTTACTGGACGAAGTCCGATGTTGGCGCCCCATTTTTTCTTAATAGGGATACCCAGTTGAAGATAGGAGAGTGTTCCAAAACCTGAGCTGAAGCTAGACTTACCATCGCGGATGGTACGCGCTCCACCTTCCACGCCAATATCTAAAGACGTAAGCAGCAAGTTGGAATAGCTGGCAGGATTGATGAAATTCACTGACGTTGGATCACTGTATGCCTGAGAAACGCCTCCCATACCCCGGTTGACAATGTTCTGGTTATTGTTTAAATCTCCCAGACCGTAACGTGAATATGGTGAATTGTCTTGTGCGATTGCTTTATTTGCCAACAGAAATAATGCGACGATTAGGCAAAAAATACTGGTTTTTGTCCGATGCATTTAGTAACAGAATTATTTTTTACCCATTTATCTATAAAATATACCTGTTCATCTATAAAATTGAAGGGTCTGCAAATATCTAAATTTTAAGACGGGAAGCAAAAAAAAACCTAATACGGCCTGTTAAAACCGCGTTAAAGTTGGCGTTTTTATCTCTCGAAATCCTTACCTGACAATCATCTTCATAGAATTCCTCACTCATTATCTGCGGATAAATTTCTAAAATGTCCGTTTAATTTGACCCGCTCCTTCAGCTTTTCCATTTCTGCCATCATCGGAATTACTTTATGAAGATGTCTTTTTAGAAATTCCAGCCGCTGGATTTCATAAAACAGGTGCAGCATTTCGTATTCTTCCGACAGGGAAAGACCGGCATGATGGGCAACATCATAGGAGAGGAGCTCCTGATCAGCTTTCTTAAAGGATTTGTGTACCTGGAGGATGGCGTGCAGTTCCCGGATACCATGCAGAACCTCGCCCAATAAGCGCGGACTCACCGTGAGGTTGTTTTCCGGATAACTCACAATAGCGCCGGTATATAGCTTCTGAGGAATTGTCTCTATCTTTTCCAGTACCCTGAAAATCCTGTCGCCACGGGTGATAACATCCATTTCGCCGTTATCATAGAGTTTTTCCACCTTCTCTACTTTCACCAGGGTGCCATATTCCATCACCTTTTTATCTACCACAGCAGGAATACCAAAATACTTACCCTCAGCTACACATTCCGCCACCAATTGCTTAAACCGGGGTTCAAAAACATGCAGATTCAGCTGTTCTCCCGGATAAGTCACTACGCCAAGCGGAAATAAGGGTATAAAGTTAGTCATTGAATTTTCCGTTATTTGCTAAAGTTATAAAATCATATGAAAACCTGGACAGCACAAAATACAACAACTTAACCTACATAATCATGTCATAATATGGGCCTGTTTGAAGGGAACATGTAAACATTAAGTACTTTTATGGTTTATAAATTATCATATTTATGCTAACTGGCAATTGTTCGACAACTTTGCTGATTTCTACCTATAACTGGCCTGCTGCACTAAATCTTTGCCTCAAAAGTATTTATGAACAAACGTTGTTACCCAACGAAGTGATCATTTGTGATGATGGTTCCCGGGAAGATACTACCGAACTCATCAAAACATTTCAGCAAAATTTTCCGGTTCCTTTAATTCATGTCTGGCAGCCTGATGAAGGTTTCAAGCTGGCACAAATCCGTAATAAAGGAATTGCTAAAGCCTCCGGAGACTATATTATTCAGATTGATGGAGACCTGGTTCTGGAGAAACATTTTATTGCCGACCATGTGGCCCTGGCAGAACAAGGCTATTTTGTGACCGGCAGCCGTGTTGGTCTCACTCCCGACCTCACCAGAAATGCATTTGACAAAGAAGCCGTGGATATGCGCGTGGTTCCGCTGGCCTATAAATTCAATGCCATGCGCATCCCCTTTATTTCCAACCTGCTGTCAAAAACATACAAGCAGTGGGGTAAACATAAATATTATGTAAAAGGCTGTAATATGGCCTTCTGGAAAAAAGACCTGGTGCTCGTAAACGGATACGATGAAATTTTTGTTGGATGGGGACAGGAGGATACCGATATCGCCATCCGCCTGTTGAATGCCGGCATTAAAAAGAAATTCATAAAGCTTCGTGGGGTGGCATTTCATCTATACCATAAAGAAGCATCCCGCGAGAAAGATCAGGAAAACCAGCGGTTAACCAAACTGGCGATCAGCTCCGGTAAAAAATACGCCACACAGGGCCTTAGCGCATATCTGTAATTAAATACACTACCATAAATGCTGTTACCAGCTCCCCAGGTGCTGGTAATAGTAGTTCATATTCGTTTATTCGTCCACGTTAGCACAAGCCACATCATCGTTATCGGCAGCCTGAAAAAATTCAGGTTCTGAAAAAAATCGTACCTTCGCGCCATGCGAACAATTATATTAGGCATAAATATCGCGTACGCAGTTTTCAACTACGGTCTCTGATTCCAGGACTGACGGGCATTTCATGCTCATTCTTCCCATACATTTTTCCTGCATATATTTTTTGTTAATTATTCAAAACCATTATTATGGCTTGGTTATTCCTGATTATAGGAGGCCTGTTTGAAGTGGGCTTTACTGTATCCTTAAAGTATTCTGAGAACTTTAGTAAGCTCTGGCCTTCAATAAGTTTCTTTATCTGTATTACGCTGAGTTTCTTCTTTCTGAATAAAGCAATTAACGGCGGATTGCCGATAGGAACATCCTATGCAGTGTGGACCGGCATCGGCGCCGCTGGCACTGCCATTGCGGGCATGATCTTCTTTAAAGAACCTGCTGTATTCTGGCGTATATTCTTCCTGTTGACGCTGATTGGTTCCATTGCAGGACTGAAGTTCGTATCAGGGGGAGAATAACAAATTATCCGCAGCCATAGAAAGCGTTATGCTATGCTTTCTATGGCTTTCTTTTTAGTAACTGGTAGTAGTCTGCTTATCAGATATGCGCTGGTGCATGCTATCGCTGTCATTGGTAATAATGCCGGTGCATGGCTTATTTCCAATCCCATTATTAAAGCGGTGAATACGGCCCTCGTAGTACCAGTAAAGAATGCCAGCATACCGGCGATGGCGGCAACCGCAGGGTCTACATGAATTCCCGGAAAGGAAACCTGGAAAATAAATCCTGTCAGCAGGCCCCAGGCCGCGCCTATGAGAAACAAAGAAATTACACCGGCCCCTGTATCCAGCAGCGCACTGTATACCACCCACATAAACAACTTCACAAAACAGAAAAGGAATATTAACTTCAACGTGACCGCACCGTTTAGTAACGGGATCAGCTGTTGTTCTCCGCTTCCAAACATCTCCGGATAATAATAACAGCAAACACCGGTGATAACCGCAGCGAAGAGCAGCCACCATTTTGACTTAGCAGCCATTAATACGCCTTTTGAAGACAACCATCTGTTACATTTTACTACCAGCGCACCCAGTAATGCACTCACTACACCGACAATCAGATATAACCCATACAGCGTGTAATCATTAACGTTAGCTATCCTAACGTTATAATTAACAGGATGTAAAAAGTATTGTGCAACTGCCGTTAATAAAGTAGCAGTAACTACCGGCAGGATAGCAGCTAATGTTATTTCTGCCATCAGCAATTCAGCGGCAAACATGAATGCAGCAACCGGGGTACCGAAGCACCAGGCAAATCCGGCAGCAATGGCGGCCATACGGAGGGCATTACGCGCCGTTGTATTCATACCGGCGATGTCTGCGATTTTATTATTTACGGCCATGCCAGCCAGCCATACAGGAGATTCTGTTCCGAGTGGAGCACCCGTTGCAACCGCTGTTGTCAGACCGGTGGCGTTTAATAATTTTTGTTTGTGGCGGAATAATAGCCATATTACAGCGCCTGCTACCGGAACAAGTACCAGGAAGAAGCCGAGGCCACTATCTTCAGGATCTGGATAAGTATAGCCTATCTTCCCCAATAATACCAGGTTGGTCAATAAAGGTAACAGGTAACTTATCAGCCAGGCGAGTCCGATGCCGGTAAGGGTGGCTGGGATTGTTAATATTAACAGCCTGAGCAAGGAAATACTTTCAGCTACATCATTGGATGAGCTGGCGATTTGCCCGGACTTAGGCAGCAGGGAAAATCGTTCATTGTTTAAATAGTAGAGCCTATTCCTCATGAAAAGTTGATATTATCCAAAGCTATATCCTTCATATGATAATCTCAAATGATTTTTCATCATATATATGAACAATTTGGATAAATAGCGAACATTATGTTAATCAGTTGCAAATATTTTCACCGTTAGGAAACCTTATCATAAATTGAAATTCATTGTGATTGAGAATTTCAAATAATTCAATGTTGACCATGCAAAAAAACGAAGATCTGATAGATGATACTGATGGGAGTGTTCCTGCCATAACTTTAAGAGAGCTAATATTATTAAAGCGACTGTTACTATATACCCGTAAAGATGAAGAACTGCTCAGGGAAGCTGCGCCCATGCTAAAACAATCCGCCACTGGTATTTTAAGGAAATGGTACGCATTTATTCAGGCGGATAATTATCTTGCCCAATACTTTAGCGATATAAAAGATGAAGACGCTTTTCTTGCATCACGTATGGGGGAATGGTTGAATCAGCTATTAACCATACAGGAAATTCCTCATGCAGACCTGATCGAGAGAAAAATAAAAGAAGGAGATAGTCTTAACATGTCATTGGATCCGGCCTTGTTAAGATATCTGGTAGCCTTTTCTTACCCGGTAATTAACGCCGGTAATGAGGTATTATATAGAGCAGGCTATAAGGAAGCCATCCTTGCAGGCATGCAACTGGCGTGGTATAAGGCTGTTACGTTGAGTGTAGCTTTATGGGCATATCCATTCAGGGCATCTAAAAGCAGCGGCACATACTTATCAAGATAGTAAGATTAACGGTATGTCACTAATATGCTATTTACACCCATATATTAATATTGTACCTTGCCCCCAAACTATTAAGGACAGCACGATTTATCATGGGGAAAGTATCCACATTCAGCCCCGAGCAACAGGCCGACAACACAGCGAGCAAGGTTGTAGCCGCTTTGGAGCGTTTATCAGAAGCATTTAGAGTACTTCTCTGGCAAGAGGCCACTCAGTATGGATTAAGTCCCATACAAATTCAAGTTCTCACTTATTTGCTACATTATCCGGAAGAGAAGCGTACAGTGACCTCACTGGCTTCTTATTTTAACATGACTAAAGCTACGATCAGTGATGCTGTAAAATCACTGGAGCAGAAGAAGTACATCGTTAGAAAAGCCAGTCTGACTGACACTCGCAGTCACAGTCTGCAACTGGTGAAAGAAGGAAAAGCACTGGCAAAGAAAGTAGAACGTTTTGCACAGCCATTACAGGACAGTGTAGATTCGGTACCTGTGAAAGAGCAGGGAGCATTGCTGGAGCAATTAATGCAATTGATTTATCAGCTAAATCAGGAAGAAGTGACCAGTACACAGCAGATGTGCTTTAACTGTCAGTTCTATACCCAGAAAAAGGGTCACTATTGTGGATTGCATAAAGCAGCCATGAAGCCTAATGATCTTCGGGTAGAATGTTCCGATTTCGATTTACGGTTAGAAGAAGCCTGATTTTCGGCTCAAAACCAATCTAAAACATTAACGGCAGGAAAGTGATTTCCTGCCGTATGGTAATTTATGCTTCCTTATTGCTGAGATACCAGCGATAAGCCAGAAAACCTATGATTACAAGTGGCGTAAGTGCCAGCATCAAGATCCCGTTATTCAGTCCTTTTGCAGGACCTTCTCCCAGTTGCTGAGCTGTTTTTGTACACAGGGAACACTGCGCCATCACTTGATTGCTCAGCGTAAGCAGTAGCATTCCAATCGGCAAAATAAAACACAGCTTTTTCATTCCTTATTCTTTTAAGTCCTGTAAAATTACATTATACCGGGCAATTTCCGACCAATTATTCCATGGCCGGAGGAGTGTCTGTTATTCTGGTAAACAAAAAAGCAGACCGTCTGGCCTGCCTTTTATAATTATTTAGCGAGATGATTAACTATGTGATAAGGCGACAGCATGATATACACGATTACGCCGGTTATAGCCACATAAAACCAGATGGGCCAGGTGATACGTGCAATCTTGCGATGACGCGGTATATCCATCTGAAAACCGCGCCAGGCTGTAAACAACACCAATGGTACAATAATCGTAGATAATATGATGTGGGAAGTCAGGATGAAATAGTAGAGGTAACGAATACCACCAGCTGCGGCAATCTCTGCTTCACTCAATTTATTGTCGCCATTCAGGTCGCCATAAATAGTTTCAGGCACCAATGCATGGTAAGTAACGTATGAAACCAGGAATATGGCAGAGAGTCCGATAGCAATCAGGTTGGTCACCTTATGTGCCTGGACTTGTTTGTTTTTGATAAAGTACAGGCTGGCTACCAGCAGAATAGCAGTGGCAGAGTTAAGAATAGCATGGAAGAGGGGTAGTACATGCGGATCGAAACCCGGTTGAAAATCCGGCTTAGGCAGGAAAAACAGTAATGCTACTACTACAGGGATTGCAATCGAAACGATGACAATTGGTGTGCTTAGATTTTTATCTTTAATACCCATGATATACAGAAAAGTAAAAAGTGAATAAAGAAAGATGAAACCTTTCTCTATTCACCTTTCATATAACGAAATAATATTAGTTCGTAGTGGAGAACAGCCCTTTCAGGAACTTCAGGAAACCTGGTCTGTGTCTTTCCTTTTCCAGATAAAGGGTAGCAACATCACTTGCCAGCCTTTTGATATCAGTAGAATCGAGACCGTTATAGTAACCGCGGATATTCCTGTTTTTATCAATCAGGACGATTTTTTCGGTATGAACGAAATCGTCCGGTCCGCCGTCGCCTTCTGTCACTGATACGAAGAAATCGTGTCTGGCAAGATCATAGATTTCTTTTTTATCGCCAGTGAGCAACCACCAGTTATCAGGATTGACTTTGTAGTCGTATGCGTATTTACGCAGTTTGTCTACGGAGTCTCTGACAGGATCCACTGAGAAAGAGAGAATTTGTAATAACGTATCGTTTTTTACATATGCACTCTGCAGCAGGCGGAGGTTTTTTGTCAGGGTAGGGCAGATGCTTGGGCAGGAAGTGAAGAAGAAGTCGACCACAAGGACTTTTCCTTCGAGATCTTTGAGGCTTACTTGCTGACCAAGCTGGTTGGTCATGTGAAAGTCTCTTATGGTATGGAAGACCGTATCATAAGAGACTTTCCCGTCTTTTACAATAGTATCAACTCTTTCAGGGATATAGTACCTGGGTATTGGCACTACGTTTTTACCGTAGTGATCTACAATCAGATAACCCGTCAGCGGCAGCAAAATCGCCAGCATCAATCCTAAAATAGCCCTGCGTGAGATGATTCTAAAGTTTTATGCTAAAAAATATTAATAATGACCGTGACCTTCTTCTGCCGGAGCAGCTTTTGGTGCTTCTACCTTGGTACCTGGAGCGAGATCAGATCTCATGTTTTTCCAGGAATTACCTTCGTACAGGAAGGCGATGATGAACCATATGAACAGCAGTAAAGGCATTAATACGGTCATTATCAGGTTTTTGATTTCATGACCAAGGTGCATGAATTCAGCAACGATATAGAAGGCTTTGAATAATGTCAGGATGATGAAGACACCATTCAGTACCATTCTTGGCAGGAAATGAAATTCGAAGTGTAAGTATGCGAGACCTACTTCAAGCACGGTAATACCCAACAGGATCCAGAATGTTCTCCAGATGGCCTTAGTTGACGAATCAGCGTGAACTGGTTCGAGCACCTCTGATGATTGTGTATTATGTTCCATTCTATAATAAATTAAATAACGTCTAAAAATCAGATTCGAAATTAATCAGGAATAAACCTTGCGTTTGGTACTATTAGAGCAGGTAGAAGCAGGTGAATACGAATACCCAAACCAGATCTACAAAGTGCCAGTACAGACCTACTTTTTCCACCATTTCGTAGTGACCTCTTTCTTCGTAGGTACCTTTCAGTACGTTGGTGAGGATTACGATATTCAGTATCACACCGGAGGTTACGTGTAAACCGTGGAAACCGGTGATGGTAAAGAAGAAGTTGGTGAAGTTAGTAGAAGCAACGGTACCGTCTACGTTCATGAAAGGGTTACGACCCCACCATGCACCTTCGTGATACAGGTGTGTCCATTCCCATGCCTGACAGCTAAGGAAGGCGATACCACCAACGATGGTCCATGTCAACCATTTAGCTACTGCTTTTTTATCTTTATGGTGACCAGCGTGTACGGCCAGTACCATGGTTACAGAACTCATGATGAGGATGAAGGTCATCAAGCTCACAAATGCCAGTGGCAATTCTTTGTGCCCCATGCCTGGGAATGATTTGAACACCTCATTCGGATCAGGCCAGGATGGGCTGGAAAATCGGATGGTACCATAAGATATCAGCAATGCGCCAAAAGTGAACGCATCTGACAAAAGGAAGTACCACATCATCAACTTACCATAGTTCACATTAAAGGGAGAGTAACCTCCGGCCCACCATTTTTTCTTCGCTGTAACTGCTGTATCCATTGTTTGTTTTATAAAATTTTACAAAGTTTATCTCGCGATACTTAAAAATACTAACAAGTAAATCCACAGAATGTCTACGAAGTGCCAGTAAGTGGCTGCTACTTCGATAGGCACCGGGCTGTAGGTTCGAACACGTGTTCTGTAGGCTCTGCCAAACATCACCAGTAAGGCTACAACGCCACCCAGTACGTGCAGCATATGCACTCCTACGATTACATAAATAAAAGATGCGGAAACTGGCCCGTTAAGGGGGAGTCCGCTGGATTTCATCTGAGAAAACCCGATCCACTGACATGCGGCAAAAACTACACCCAGTACTGCGGTAAGCGTAATTAACTGTTTGTAGCGCTGCATATTCCTTTCTTTAAATTGCTTTAAAGCCAGGTGAATGGTCAGGCTGCTGGCCAATATCACAGCAGTTGAGAGCCAGAAAATATGTGGCAGTTCAAATGCCAGCCAGTTTGCTTGTGTCCTCTTCACAACGTACGCACTGGTAAACCCGATGAACATCATGGTAATACTACCCATGGCGATCCAAAGAGAATATTTGTGCGGATGTATTTTCTTACGTTGTATGCTCATTGTTTGCATCACTTCCTCCTGTTTCAAGTTTAATATTTATCCAGCAATTGTGCAAGCTGTACTACTGTCAGGTAGATATAGGATCCGAACATCAATTTCCGTGCTGCAGGAATATCGTTCTTTCTGTAGAGGTTGATGGCTCTGAACAAGAAGAATATTCCGGCAATGATGGCTACGATAGCGGATACTTTACCCGTAATCTTCAGCAGATAAGGAGCTACGCCTGCTGGAATCATAAGCAGTGTATATATCACCGCCTGCAATGCTGTGAACTTATTAGGTTCTCCGTTTGCAGGTAATAATTTGAAACCGGCTCTGGCATAGTCTTTATACGCAATCCAGGCAATGGCCCAGAAATGCGGGAATTGCCATAGGAATTGGATGGCGAACAGTGACCAGCCACCTTCTGAAAGGTTATTGGCGCCGGCAGCCCAGCCGATAAGCAGGGGCATGGCACCCGGAATAGCACCTACCAGTACGGCGAGTGAATTCCATTTCTTCCAGGGTGTATATACAAAAGCATATAACACCAGTGACAAGAGGCTTAACCCTGCACTTAACCAGTTAAAGCTGAAGCCCATGATGAGGGTTCCTGCGATACCGGTAATGGCAGCGAGGGCGATCGCTTCACCGTCAGACATACGTCCGGCGGGTAATGGACGAACTGCGGTACGAGCCATCAGTTTATCCGTTTCCTTTTCCCATATCTGGTTGATGGTATTAGCTGATCCGGAGACCAGTAAACCACCGGCAAATAATAAAAGAACTTTTACAATTTTAAACTCCACTCCCGGCACCAGCAGGTAAGCTACCACAGACGAAAAAACCACCATGAAGGTGAGATTAAACTTCATTAACTGAGAATAATCCTTCACCTTACTAGCTACTGCATATGATGACGACAATTTTATGGAGTTTTCTTGCAACATTTTATTTCTATCCACATCCCGGACGTTTAATTCGGGACAAATTTACAAACATCACAGTTAACAGCCTCCGACAGGCCGGAAAAGACCTGCCGGATGCTGAAAATAATATTAGTGTGCAGACTCGTTAGGTCCGATTGGTTCAGTCTGAGGAATGAAATCTCTACCATCCTTAGAGTAGTCGTAAGCCCAACGGTGAACTTCAGGGATTTCACCAGGCCAGTTTCCATGGATACCATGAATTGGCGTAGTCCATTCCAGAGAAGTTGCTTTCCAAGGGTTCTGGGTGGTCATCTTTCTACCTTTGAAAATGCTGTAGAAGAAGTTGAACACGAACAGGAGCTGGGTAGCGAATACGATGATTACCACAAAGCTGATGAATTCGTTCAGGCCATTGAACTGGTTGAAAGAAGTCCAGCTGGAGTAGTCGAAATATCTTCTAGGCATACCGGCCATACCTTCGTAGTGCATAGGCCAGAAGATGCAATAAGCACCAACCAGGGTGATCCAGAAGTGGATATAACCCAGGGTGTTATTCATGAATCGGCCATACATTTTAGGGAACCAGTGGTAGATACCTGCGAACATACCGAAGAAAGCGGATACACCCATTACGATGTGGAAGTGCGCGATTACGAAGTAGGTATCGTGCAGGTGAATATCGATAGAAGAGTTACCCAGCCAGATACCTGTCAGACCACCGGAGATGAATGTAGATACAAAACCGATAGAGAACAGCGCAGCCGGAGTAAAGCGGATATTACCTTTCCAGATGGTGGTGATCCAGTTAAACACCTTGATGGCAGATGGAACCGCGATCAGGAGTGTTAACAGTACGAAGAAGGCGCCGAGGAATGGATTCAGACCTGTTACGAACATATGGTGTGCCCAAACCAGGAAGGCGAGGATACAGATAGCGAACAGGGAACCGATCATTGCGAGGTAACCGAAGATAGGTTTGCGGGAAGAAATCGCGAGTACTTCAGACACCATACCCATTGCAGGGAGGATGATGATATATACCTCTGGGTGACCCAGGAACCAGAATAAGTGTTGATAGAGGATTGCGCTACCACCTTCGTTAGCCAGTGCTTTACCGGCGATGAAGATATCAGAGAGGTAGAAGCTGGTGCCTGCGTGACGATCCATGAGGAGCAGGATGAAACCTGACAGTAACACAGGGAAAGACAGTACACCGAGTACAGCGGTAAAGAAGAATGACCAGATTGTCAGAGGCATTTTGGTCATGCTCATACCTTTAGTACGCATGTTGAGGATAGTGGAGATATAGTTCAGACCACCGAGCAGCTGAGAAACTACGAACAGCGCCATGGAAGTGAGCCAGAGATCCACACCTATTTTAGAACCGATAGAAGCATCTCCTAATGCTGACAGCGGAGGGTACATTGTCCAACCACCGGAAGCAGGACCTGTCTGAACGAACAGGGAAGCCATCATTACTAAGCTCGCCAGGAAGAAGAACCAGTAAGAGAGGCAGTTCATGAAAGGAGACGCCATGTCGCGGGCACCTACCTGCAGTGGAATAAGCAGGTTGGAGAAGGTACCGGACAGACCGGCGGTTAATACAAAGAATACGAGAATGGTACCGTGCATGGTAACCAGCGCATAATATGCTTCAGGCGTAATACGTCCGCCTTTTGCCCAATGGCCTAAGATGCTTTCCAGCCAAGGGAAAGTGGCTTCAGGAAAGCCGAGTTGCAAACGAAACAGTACAGAGAAGAAAGCGCCGATGATAGCCCAAATAATACCTGTGATCAGGAATTGTTTGGCGATCATTTTATGGTCCATGCTGAACACATACTTCGAAATGAAACTGTCATGGTGTTCATGATCGTGATGATCATGTCCACCCGCGCCGTGCGTTACCTCCTGTTGACTGTGCAATGTTGCTTCGTGACTCATAATCGGTTCGGTTTATTATTAAACTGACACCCGGGAAGTATTTTCGTTTGTCAGTTTGTTTTTTTGAATTATTAATTGGACTCCGTCAAAAAATCTTCTTCACAAAATTAAGCCTAACTTAATTATTTGGCAGCTACAGTTTTAACTGTAGAATCAGCACCAGCAGCCGGAGCAGCAGGAGCAGGGTTTGCCAGGTTATACTGCAAAGGTTGTTTAGCAACCCATGCATCGTATTCTGCCTGTGTTTCCACCACGATCACACCTCTCATAGAGTAGTGACCGGAACCGCACATCTGATCGCAGGAGATTTCGTAAGTGAAATCAGGATTTCCTGTTTTTTCTTTCATTTGTTTGGTGGTGTATTTAGGAGTAACCCACAGTGTAGTAGGGATACCAGGAACAGCGTCCATTTTCATACGGAACTGTGGTAAACCAACGTCGTGGATAACATCGCGGGAGCCAATTATGAATTTAACCGGTTTGCCTACTACCAGGTGAACTTCAGTAGCCTGGAAGTCATCTTTGGACAGAGGATCGTTCCAATCAACACCCAGTTCATTGGATTTAGCCGCGTCAATGAGTTTGAAGTCACGACGACCGAGCTGACCATCTTTACCTGGGTAGCGGATGAGCCAGTTAAATTGTTTACCGGTGATCTCAACGATTGCAGCATCTTTCGGTGCTTCAGAGGTGAGTTGGAACCAGTGTTTCAAACCGAAGGCTACGAGAACAGTCAGGGCGATAGCCGGGATAACTGTCCAGATAACTTCTAATTTGTTGTTGTGAGGGAAGTAAAATGCTTTTCTTCCTTCTTTTTCCTGGTATTTGAATGCAAATACGAAGAGCGCGATCTGAGTAATAACGAATACGATACCGGTGATAGCCAGTGTTACGTAGATGAGTGTATCAACACCTTCACCCTGCACAGAGGCAGATTCGCCCAGGATCTTCCCTTTCAGCAAATCGTTACAGTAGTAAACTCCTATAAGCCCCAGCACCAGGAATGCAATCAGCAGGAAACCATTGATACGGTTACTTTGCTGGCGCGCTTTCTTTTCTCCCTTCAGAATGGACACATATTCGCTCGCCTTCGCAATCTGGAAGATGACTATGAATATGAGAACAACAACTAAGACTGCTAAAAATCCTGACATTGCTATATGAAATAATTAAGTTATCTAATGCTTTTCTATTATCTAATCTCCTTTCTCACCTATAATATTAGGTGTGGTGAATGATACTCTCTTTCAGGTAAGGATGATTTTTTGGAACCAGAGGTGCTTTTGTCAGCTGGTTAGAAACCAGGTAGATAATCAGACCTACGAAGCCGAAGCCTAATCCCAGTTCATACCAAGGGAACACCAGGTGTTTTACTGTACCAGGGTAAACCATTTGCCAGAAATCCATCCAGTGACCAGCGATGATCACGATAGCGATGAATACGACAGATGTATAGTTACGTTTAGTATCTCTTTTCATCAGATACAGCAACGGAGTAATAAAGTTGATCAGCAGATTCAGGAAGAAGATCGGACGCCATTCGCCCCATACACGAGGTTGGAAGTAAGCGGTTTCTTCAGGCATATTAGCGTACCAGATCAGCATGTACTGGGAGAACCAGAGGTAAGTCCAGAAGATACTGAAGGCGAACATGAATTTACCCAGATCATGCAGGTGTTCTTCATTCACATAAGTGAGGTAACCATGTTTTTTCAGGTAAACAACAAACAGGGAGATCAGTGCGAGACCAGACACCCAGGTGCTTGCGAAAGTGTACCAGGAATACATGGTAGAGAACCAATGAGAATCGATGCTCATGAGCCAGATCCAAGGAGAGGTAGAACCTACAGAGAGGGTGAATACTACCAGGAATCCACCTGCTACTACGGTATTTCTCCAGAGGATTTTTTTACCGGTTGCTGGTTTCAGATCCCAACCATCTTCTTCGATAGACATTTTACGCAGTTTCATGGTAAAGAATATCCACAGACCGATGGTAATGATAGTTGCTGTTGTAAAGAATCCTTTATTCAGGAAAGCTGATTTCCATTGCAGGATTGGATCGTGTTCTACGTGTTCTGCATTTAACCAGTGGTAGATATGATCTTTACCACCAAATACGAGAATCATTACAACTGCAAACAGGATAGCACCTAAAACAGGTACTGCCATTGAAATTGCTTCAGGAACGCGGCGGAATGCAATCTGCCAACCACCATGTGCCAGGGTTGTAGCAGCAATAAAGAATGTGCTGGCTAATGTAATCAGCAAAAAGAAGCTGCTGTTTTGCAACAGACCCGCCCAGAAGCGTGTTGCGTTCTCACCCTGGAACGCAAATAATCCGATCAATAAAGTCAGCAAGCCAACGCCCATTAACACGAAGCTGGTCTTTTTTAATCTTGCTGGAACTACAAATTGGTCTTTCATTGTCGTATATTAAAATACTTGTTTGAAATTCAGTTTAACTCTTACTTTTTAGCTGCCGCGCTATCGGTAGCTGCTGGTGCTGCTGCTGCTGCCGGAGCAGAAGAAGGAGCATTTTTGCTCTTAATATAAGCTGCAATTTTCCAGCGTTGTTCTCTATCGAGCTGGCTGGCGTAGCTACCCATCATGTTAAAACCATAAGTCATTACATGGAACAGGCGGCCTTCAGTGTAAGCTGCTTTTGGACCAGAAGCCAGGTTAGCAGGAGCTGCAGGGTAAGGACCATCACCACCTTTGTAGAGAGGACCGTTACCGTCCATTGCTGTACCGTGGCAGATACCGCAGTAGATGTTGAACAGACGTTCACCTTCCTGCAGATCAGCTGCTGTGATAGCCAGCGGATTTTTCACCAGATTAGCCAGAGCAGTATCTGATTCTTTCAGATGGTATGGTAATAATTCACCTCTTTTTACTGTTCCTTCCACTGGTTTCATACCTGACAAACGAGCACTGTAAAATTCGTACGCACGGGATTCATACATGTCTGGCATATAAATCCTGCCGGGCTTTCTGTTGTGCTCCCCTCTGTTACATGCTGTCAGGAAAGCTCCAGTTGCCAATGCGGCTACAATCAATATGTTGGAAGTCCTTTTCATCAGAATTTATTTAACCGGCAGTTACTTCATATTGTTGTTACAAGCTGTAGTAACTGCCACTGTCGTTTTTTGCTGTTTTTAATTACGCGTTTACAGGTTTTACCTTACGGAGATAAGGCTCATCATCCTTATCGAATCTGCCGAACCACCAGCCAGCTTCAGCCTGTTGCTCTTCGATATCGTGAGCGCCTGCAGCCTTGAGGAAGCTTTTCACTTCTTCAGCGTTAGTTTTTTCGGTTACTTCGATTACCATTACAAACTTATCATCGGTTTGTCTTGGGTGGAAGATGTGTTTTTTAACACCTGGCATGACTTGGCAAAGCCAGCAGAAGGTCATCACCATACCAACAGCTGCAAAGAGAACTGTCAGCTCAAAAGTGATTGGAATGAAAGCTGGTAATGGGAAGTGAGGCTTACCACCGATGTTCAGTGGCCAGTCTACGTTAAATACCCAGCTCATGAATGATAATGCCGTAGTAGTACCGGTAATACCGTATATAAAACCGGCTGTGTGCAGGCTGGTCTCCCTCAGGCCCATCGCGTGATCAAGGCCGTGTACAGGGAAAGGAGTGTACACATCGTGTAATTTGTAACCAGCTGTACGAACTTTCTTTACCGCTGGGAACAACACTGCCTCATCGTCAAACAACCCTACAACAAAATTTTTAACAGCCATATATTTAAAAATTCAAAGTCTAAATAATTAATTCTGTCTTTTAGTCTATTAGTGAGCGTGAGCAACGTCGTGAGCGAATTTCTCATCACTTTCTTCTTCGTATACTTCCATTTTCTCTTTGAAGTTTTCGCCGGAAGTTTTCAGAACAGATTTGATCTCTGCTACTGCGATTACCGGGAAGTACTTAGCAAATAAGAAGAAGCAAGTGAAGAACAGACCGAATGTACCCATGTAGAAACCAACTTCAGGCCAGGATGGACGATAGTAAGACCAGCTGGATGGGAGGTAGTCACGGTACAGTGAAGTACAGATAATTACGAAACGCTCGAACCACATACCGATGTTTACGATGATAGACATAACGAATGTTACCATTACGCTTCTTCTCATCTTGCGGAACCAGAATACCTGCGGAGAGATAACGTTACAAGTCATCATGATCCAGTAAGACCAGCCCAGAGGACCTGCTGCACGATATTTGAAGAATGTTGCAAACTCGTAAGGGTTAGCACCGTACCATGCCATGAAGAGCTCGGTCAGGTAAGCACAACCTACTACAGAACCGGTCAGTACAATTACCTTGTTCATGGCTTCCATGTGACCAATGGTAATGTATTCTTCCAGGTGCAGTATTTTACGGGTGATGATTAAGAGCGTATTTACCATCGCGAAACCAGAGAAGATCGCACCAGCAACGAAGTAAGGAGGGAAGATGGTGGTATGCCAACCTGGAATAACAGAGGTCGCGAAGTCGAAAGATACGATGGTGTGTACGGAGAGTACCAGTGGAGTAGATAAACCCGCCAGTACGAGTGACAGTGCTTCGTGACGTTGCCAGTGTTTGGTAGAACCAGTCCAGCCGAAAGAAGCTACACCATATAATAACTTACGCAGTTTAGTTTTTGCTCTATCACGGATGGTAGCGAAATCCGGTAATAAACCAGAGTACCAGAACAACAGTGATACAGTGAAGTAAGTAGAGATCGCGAATACGTCCCAGAGGAGCGGAGAGTTAAAGTTAACCCATACCGGACCGCGGGTGTTAGGATAAGGCAGGATAAAGAATGCCATCCATACACGACCCATGTGAATAATCGGGAACTGACCGGCACACATTACCGCGAAGATGGTCATCGCTTCTGCTGCACGGTTTACCCCTGTACGCCATCCCTGACGGAACAGCAAGAGGATAGCGGAGATCAGGGTACCGGCGTGACCGATACCTACCCACCATACGAAGTTGGTGATATCCCAACCCCATCCGATGGTTTTATTCAGATTCCAAACACCTACCCCGAAATAGATCTGCCAAAACACTGAAAATGCGCCGAAGCCCAACAGTGCAAGTGATATAAAAAAGCCTACATACCACAATTTACCAGGCTTAGCCTCGATAGGACTAATGATATCTTCCGTTACCTGGTGATAATCCTTAACCCCGTCTACTAAAGGTTCTCTCAGTGTGGATTCGTATTTTAAATGCATATCCTTTAAGCTTTTAGCTGCTAGCTTCTAGCTACTAGCCCTTGTCTTTTGTTATGATCTCAGATTCTGTAACTTCTTTTTTCCTCTTAACGATTTCCCGTCAAGATCATTAAGCATGGTGTGCTTCTTCCTTGTGAGCAGCTTCTTTTTCTGCTTTAGGTTCAGCATCCTTGTTTCTGATCTTAGCCAGGTAGTTGATAGAAGGCAGTACGTGGGTTTCTTCCAGCACGTAGTACATTCTTTCTGTCTGTTCCTCGTTACGGATCTTGTAGATTGCGCTGTTTTTATCGTTTACGTTACCGAATACGATAGCATCTGCAGCACAAGCCTGCTGACATGCAGTTTTAGCTTCACCGTCTTTCATTGGACGACCAGCTTTCTTAGCAGTCAGTTTAGCATCCTGCAGGCGTTGTACGCAGAATGAACATTTTTCCATCACACCACGGCTACGAACCACTACATCAGGGTTCAGGACCATGCGGGTCAGGTTATCGTTCATATCAGCAACATCGTACAGGTTGTTTTCGAAGCTATCAGCACCATTCCAGTCTCTCCAGTTCAGACGACGAACTTTGTAAGGACAGTTGTTAGCGCAGTAACGGGTACCGATACAACGGTTGTAAGCCATCTGGTTAATACCTTCAGAGCTGTGGTTGGTAGCTCCAACCGGACAAACGTTTTCGCAAGGAGCGTTATCACAGTGTTGGCACAGCATCGGCTGGAACACAACTTCCGGATTGTTCTCATCACCGCTGAAGTAACGGTCGATGCGGAGCCAGTGCATTTCATGCGCTTTCACCACTTCTTCTTTACCTACAACGGATACGTTATTTTCTGCCTGACAAGCAATGGTACATGCACCACAACCGAAGCAAGTGTTCAGGTCGATGGACATACCCCATTTGATACCAGGGTAAGAGAAGCTAGGATACAGGGTAGCATCTTTACGGAAATCCTTACCAAATTTCAGCAGTTCTTCTCTGTCTTCGTTAACTTCTTTAGGATTTGCTTTGAATTCATCGAGGGTAGTTTCCTTGATGATAGGACGACCTTCGTAGCTGTTGTGCGTCTGAGTCAGACCGAGTGGATATTTAGCACCGGTTGCAACAGGAGCTTCAGCAGGAGCGAAGTAGTCGAAGTTCTGACCGTTGTAGCTTACAAAAGGATAAGCGTTTTTACCGATACCGCCGGCAGCTTTACCGGTTTTCTCAGAGCGGCCATAACCTACTGCGATGGCGATAACTTCAGGGTGCATACCAGGAAGGATCAGCAGCGGGAGTTCCACTGTTTTGCCGTTAGCAGTGATTTTCAGTACTTTCTTCTCAGCGTTGATTTCGTAATCATCGCCCAGTTCAGTAGAGAAGGTTTTAGCGAGTGTATTGGAAACACAAGCGTAGTTGTCCCAGGTAGCGCGGGTGATTGGATCCGGCATTTCCTGTAACCAAGGGTTATTTGCGAGTCTACCGTTACCGATAGATACTTTTTCGTAAAGTACAACTTCGTATTTACCACCTTTTACACCACCGATTTTAGCGGTAGCAGCGGCAACGTCACCGGAGAAGGAACCACCACCCATAGCCGGAGCTGTAGCTGGTTCAACGATACCATCCTGCAGTACTTTATCCCATGCTTCAGCGCCACCCAGTTTAGCGATCCACTCGTTTTTCAGGTAATCAACCCATTGGGTAGTGTTACCAGCCCAGGTCAGGAGGGTATCCTGAATAGCGCGTGTTTTAAAGAGAGGAGCGATGGTAGGCTGAACGAATGAGTAGTAGCCAGGTTTACCTTCAGCATCATTCCAGCTTTCGAGGAAGTGATGATCAGGAGCGGCAAATTTGCACAGTTCAGTAGTTTCATCTACGCGGTCGTTGAAGGAAACGGTGAGTTTCACTTTTTTCAGACCTTCGGAGAATTTAGCGGCGTCGAAGTAGTCGTAAGCAGGGTTAGCGCCATAAACGAGTACAGCACCGATGCTGCCTGCGTTCATATCGCTTACCAGTTTCACCATTTCAGCATCGCTACCCTGGCGATAGTTGCTTGGGTTAGCGAGGTCGATGGTAGCACCATATGCACCAACTGCGTTGTTGATAGCGTTTACGATGATCTGTACATTCACATCGTTAGAACCGGAAACTACCAGGGATTTACCTGCGGTCTTTTTCAGTTCAGCTGCTGCTTTCTTAACGCCTTCTGCCAGTTTACCGTCTACGCCGGAAACTGCATTGCCATTTACTGCTGCGAGCAGGGCCAGGGCAACTTTACCGGTTTCAGATGGTTTGTGGGTATATCTGTAATCCGCGTTGGCACCGCTCAGGCTCATGTGGCTTTCGAACACGAAATGTTTGGACATTTCAGGGTTCTTAGCGTTGATTTTGCGGGTAGCAGCGAATTGTTTTGAATATTCAGCAGGGTTTAACCAGGTACCCAGGAAATCTGCGCCGAGGTTTACAACGGTCTGCGCATTTTCGAAGTGGTAGGAAGGAATAACTCTTTTACCGAAAGAAGCCTGGTTTGCGTCCAGCATACCGGAGTATGAAACTGCATCGTAAACCACGTGACGGGAGTTAGGGTATTTCGCCAGGAACTCACCGATTACTTTTTTAGTAGTAGGGCTCAGCAGGGTAGTGCTCAGCAATACTACAGGTGCACCACCAAGGCCGGCGAGTGCGGCAGAAACCTGTTTGTCAAGTTCTGTCCAGGTAGTTTCGTTACCGCCGATAGTAGGGAAACGCAGACGAGCTACATCATATAAGCTCAGTACAGCACCCTGTGATTTAGCGGTGGTAGCGCCACCAGTTATAGAAGAAGAGGTATTTCCTTCAATTTTGATAGGACGACCTTCGCGGGTTTTAACCAGCAGTGGCAGGTATTCACCATCAATAGTGTAAGAAGAAGCATAGTAGTTAGCTACACCCGGTGTGATTTCTTCTGGTTTGTTCACATAAGGGATAGCTTTCTTTATCGGCGTTTCACAGCTGGCTGCGATAGTTGCAGCAGCGGTGGTGAACCCCAGGTATTTCAGGAAATCCCTGCGGGGGGTAGTAGCATTCAACAGGCCTTCACTCTCAAACGGCAGTTCTTCACTGAATTCGTTCTTCACAATTTCCTGATGCGCATCGGTATTGTGCAACTCCTCCAAGCCTTTCCAATACTTTTTTTGCTCCATGTTATATTAACGAGTTACGTTTATAAAATTTGATATCTTCTGATCCGAGATCATTAATCTCTAAATCCTTCCTAGTAGTGACATTTTTGACATTCAGTACCACCAACCATTTCAACGGTTACGCTATCGATCTTGCCATCTTTCATATCCTGATGAAGCTGTTCGAAGATTTTGTAATAGTTGTTTTCAGCGAACTGAACTTTGGTTGTACGGTGACAGTTAATACACCATCCCATGGACAGATCAGCGAACTGATGAACTTCGTCCATTTCGGTGATTGCACCGTGGCAGGTCTGGCACTGCTGTTTTCCAGCCACTACGTGTTGAGAGTGGTTAAAGTATACGTGGTCAGGCAGATTGTGGATTTTAGTCCATTCGATCGGACGACCAGGTTTGGTATACTTCTTAGACTCGTTATCCCAGCCTACGTAATCGTATAATTTTGCAATTTCAGCAGTACCGTCAACTTTCTTGCCTTCCGCTGTAAACAGGTCAGGACCAGAGTAGCTATTGATAGCCTTGTGACAGTTCATACAAATGTTCTCAGAAGGAATCATCGCTGTTTTAGACTTCTCAGCACCGGCGTGGCAGTACAGACAGTTGATCTGGTTGATACCTGCGTGCACCTTGTGGCTGTAGAAGATCGGCTGCTCAGGCATATAATCTTTCTGACGTCCGAGGTTGATCGCTCCATTAATAGTGAAGTAACCACCTACCATGAACAACACCAGAATACCCAGCGCGATGTAAGCTTTGTTTTTGTAGAAAGGAACAGGTTCCGGAGTAGCGATACCCTCTTTATCACCAGCCAGCTTATTCAGGTTGCTGTTGATTTGCATGAGGATCAGGGCTACGATTGCCAGGATCAGGGTAATGATACCGAACAGGAGGCTGTTGTCAGCACCTTGTTCACCCTTACCGTTTTCCGGACTAGGAGTTCCTTTTGGAGTGGTGGTAGATTTCGTCTCTTCAACTTTGATATAAGCCAGAATGTCGTCGATCTCTGCATCACTTAATGCAGGGAACGCCGTCATAGCAGTCTTGTTATACTCGTTGAAAAGGTCGTTGGCATACTTATCACCTGATGCCAGTACTGACGCAGAGTTGTGGATCCACTGGTGCAGTAATTTCTTATCAGACCACCTGCCTTCAACACCTGCCAGAGCAGGTCCTGTTACGCGCTTGTGGACATTGTGACATGAGGCGCAATTCTGTTGGAATAATGCTTTACCAGCGTTTGGATCCGCAGCTTTAACGGAAGAAAACGGAATTACTATACTAGCGCATAGAATAAGCACACTCACAAAATGCTTGCGCAAAAGAATGGAAACACGACGATACACAGCCTATATAGTTTAGATTTGACCTAAAGTTTCTTAAAAGTGCGAGCAAAAATAAGACAGAATGTTGACAATTTACCAACAAATAAAAAAATTTATTGCCGTAAATAATCCCAATTTTTTACTACTTTCCGAGCATCCTACTGGTTTAGAGTCTTACTACTGGCTTTGTCTACAGTCTCTAACATACATCCAGCCTGATATTACCTAATCGAAAACGGAATTTTTTTTAGTAAAAACATCAATGCATATATATAATATATGGACTGCGCTGTCTTGAGGTTATAGTAATATTATATGCAGATTTGAAATTTCATAAGGCCTCCCTATATCCATACCTACCTGGTAATCCTCTCCCTACCATATATTAATATTGTGTCTGACGCCACTATTATTGGCCTGAGTGCCTTAAATTTACCATAATAACCTGCCACCTTCCCATAATGTTCATTAACACCCGTAAAAAAATATCCATGCATAAAATCCTTCTATTCTCCGTATTGCTAGCCACCATGGCCGGTTGTAACAACAATAACACACAAGAAAAACAAACTGAAATCCGTGATAATGCGGGAAAATCTGCCCAAACCCACCTTACCGGCACCTACCAGGGAACCTTACCCTGCGCAGATTGCCCCGGGATGGACTACCAGATATCCCTATACGATGACCACACCTATAGCGAATTAAAATCATATCAGGGAAGAGGACTAAATGTGGCATATGTCGAAACAGGTACCTGGAAGGCGGTTAACGACTCCGTTGCCATGCTGGAACAAAAAATGGACAGCACCTCCTTCCTCGCCTCCGAAGGAAAACTCGTCCTGCTCGACAAAGCCGGCAAGCGGGTCGAAGGCGTACTCGCCAGCAATTATGAACTGAAACCTATAGAAGGGGGTGACATCCGTAAACTCCTCAGCGATAAAAAAACCAATGGCGTGAATTTCTACGCCAGCGGCAACGAACCTTTCTGGTCCCTGGAGCTGGACAAAAAGAATATCCGCTTCAAAACCGCCAACGGCGACAGCATCTATGTTCCGCTGCCCGGCCTGACCATGAACACCGATACGCTGAAAATCTACAAAACAAAAGATATCACCATTAATATAAGGAATACCGCCTGTTCAGATGATATGAGCGGATTTATGAGACCCAACACCGTACAATTAACAATCGGAGATAAAACATATTCCGGATGCGGACAGTTTATTAAGTAGATGTATTTCAGAGAGAAGTGACCTGGTATTACCCTAATACAGCAGGTCTTTCTCCCGGATATATGCTACTTTTGCAGCTGATTCAAATCCAGCAACATTGAAAAATATCGCAATATTTGCCTCAGGAGCAGGTAGCAACGCAC
The DNA here is from genome assembly GCF_011752935.1 of Chitinophaga sp. Cy-1792. NCBI lineage: Bacteria > Pseudomonadati > Bacteroidota > Chitinophagia > Chitinophagales > Chitinophagaceae > Chitinophaga > Chitinophaga sp. Cy-1792. Next base: position 957,288 of record NZ_VWWO01000001.1, on the reverse strand, counting down.
AGAAGATCATCGATCATCTCAGGAACTCACCCGATGGAAAAGTAACGCTGATCGTTTGTAATAAGCCAGGCGCCGGTGTTTTGGACATTGCTGAAAAAGAAGGTATTCCCTCCGTTCTGATCGAAAAAGAACAGTTCTTCCGCGGCGACGACTACGTTAAACTCTTACAGGAAAAAAATATAGACCTCATTGTGCTGGCAGGATTCCTCTGGAAAATCCCCGCCAACCTGGTGCAGGCATTCCCGGATAAAATTATCAACATACACCCGGCCCTCCTCCCTAAATACGGTGGAAAAGGCATGTACGGGCACTTTGTTCATGAAGCTGTGATTGCCGCCGGCGAAAAAGAAAGCGGTATCACCATTCACTTTGTAAACGAGAAATACGATGATGGCGCACCAATCCTCCAGGAACGTTGTGTCATCACTTCTGAAGATACCCCGGAAACGCTGGCTAAAAAAGTACAGGTACTGGAACACCAATGGTTTCCGGTAATTGTGGAACGATTATTGAAAAAATAATCCAGCCGTCGGCCTTCCAACCTAACCCTTCAACTGTATGAAAAAGATATTGCTATCATCCTGGCTGTTTCTATCCTGCATTGTCGCTGCCCATGCCCAGGATGGTAATTCTTTCCACAGAAATACCTACATCAAGGTAAACCCTACCACGCTTATTAATGAGCTGGACGTTTACCTGGAACAGGAGCTTTCCCCTAAAGTAAGCCTGGAACTAGGTATCAGCGGTATTTATACAGATTATCCGGACTATGTGCTCACTAAAAAAATTGACTTCGGGCAAAAGAAACCCGATATCAGCACTGAACAATTCGTAGATGGGAGAGGGTTAGGGTTCCGTGCAGGCGTCAGGTTATACCTTTTCCCCAGCGGCATTTCGCAGTCCAGGGCAGCAGGTACCTACTTCGAGCCCATGCTGCTTTTCAAAAAGGTCTTTTACCCGAATGAGGACGTCACCATTAACAATGCCAGCTATACAAATACCGGCACAAAAGACGTTTATGGGATCCAGTTACTGCTGGGACGGCAGTTCAATAAGGATAAGGTAATACTGGACCCGTTTGTTGGAGTAGGCCTGCGTGGCAAAGTATATCAATACGTTACCTACCACGCAGGTGATAATAATTCAATAGTTATAAATGACGGCCGGATGGTAAGCGTACTTCCCAGTATCCAGCTGGGCATTAAGATCGGGCTCAACCTCGCTCCTAAAAAGGAACAATAACCTTCATACTGACATTTCTTCCCATATTATATATACCATAACGCCCGTTGGGTGAATGACTGTAATATTCAAAGTATTTCAGCCTGTTCATATTTGCCTGATAAGCAACATCAAAGAGGTTTTCAGCCTGTACAAAGACTTCCGCCACCGCCTTTTTCTGCTTATTCAAAATGCTGGCGCCAATGCCCATATTCACCAGCGTATAGCCGGGTGTGTAGGTCTCTGTATCATCCACACCATAAAATTTAGACTGTGCCCCGAAAATATCCACACCGGCACGTACATAGGCACCGCTGATTATTCCCCATGGCTTCGCCGCCGTTAGCTTTACATCAGAACGTATATGCATTGGCGGTATAAATGGAAGATACTTAGCGCTATTGCCATATTTATCACGCAATGCCTGATTCTGGTTCAATCCCTCCGTATAGGCAATACTGTTATTCCAGCTAAACCAGGACCAGCGACGAGGATGCAGGTTAACAGCGAGTTCCGCCCCATATAACCTTGCTTTGGATTGCTGATAACTATAAGTGACATTTCCCGGAACAATCACGACCGGTTCCCCGTTTGCATCGTATAGTCGTGCCTGGTAGATATAGTTTTGAATGTTATTATTGAAGAGCTCCACACTGATGTCTGCATCAGGCAGATATGCCAGAAAACCGAGATCTTCCTGCAAACTAAACTCCGGCTTAAAAGACCTGTTGCCCAGATAAACAATATGCGCACCCGGATCGAGGCCATTAGAACCGATTTCGGTAATATTTGGCGCACGGTAACCTCTTGCAATGTTACCTTTTACGAGTACACGCTGACTAATATTCCATGTCAGGCCCAGACTTCCGGATATGCCAGTATAGGTATGCCTGAACGAAGGGAATTGCAAAGTGGCGCCCACAGTATCTTTCGTATGAAAATCAAAACCGGTGGATTTATCTGTATCTACATAAAAATCACTCCAATGGATATTTCTATGGTCATAACGCAATCCTCCGGATATATCGATCTTTCCAACAGAACGACGTGCGAAAAAGAATCCACCTATATCAAACAATTCATAATCAGGAATCGGAAAATCAGTAGCAGCCTTACTTCTGTTGGTCTGGTACATACCATTTATACCTACACTTGTTTCAAAACCTGCGATAGTCGGCATATTATACCGTACATCGTAATTGAGCGTGTTTAAAACTACGTATAGTCCTGCCTGTGATGGATAAACCGGATGATTATATTCCCTGCGTATGCTTTGCTGCAATCCCAGTGTGGTAGAGAGTTCGCCTTTTCCCAGGTGGAACATACTCCTGTTAAAGACTCTGTAATGCTGGATATGCTGGTGTAAAGGGTTCAGGCGATAAGTATGCAGCTGATCGTCCGGAACGATGGGCCTGCTGCGGATATCATCCTCATCGCCCTCTGCCACCTGCCTTGTAAATTTGCGGGTCAGCGAATCGCGGCTACCGTCGGGGATTTCCTGCATATTATCGTATAGTGTAACGCCCCAGTGCGTATAGCCCCATTTCTTATCCGCATGTGCGAGGGCTGACAGGTTATATTCCCTGAAGGCAGTTCCGTATACATAACCATCTACGCTGTTTTTATAATTATGCGCAGTACGTAAACTCCCTCTCAATGCGAATTTCCAGTCATTATGGCGATAGGAGAGCCCCAGCGAATTACCAATCATTCCGTTATTGGTTTGATATTCAGTAGTAAAGTTTCCACTGAGTTTTCCTTCAGGAGAATTAGGAATATCAGGGATGATGTTGATAACACCAGCCAGTGCATCGGAGCCATAGGTAAGACTTGCCGGGCCTTTCACCACTTCCGCGCGGGATACGCCGTACTGATCAATTTCGATACCGTGTTCATCGCCCCATTGCTGGCCTTCCTGGCGGAGGCCGTCGTACAGGGTAAGCACACGATTATAGCCAAGGCCACGGATAAAAGGCTTGGAGATATTTGGGCCGGTAGTTACAGCACTGATGCCGGGCACCCCCTTCACGATGGCGTCTATCAGGTTGCCGTTTACCTGCTGGTTCATTTCTTTCTTTCCGAGGATAGCGATAGGCACTGGGTTCTTTCTGGCTATAGTACTTTTGGAAACACCTGTTACCACTACCTCATTCAGTTTGGAAGGGTCTTCTTCCAGGGAGATGTCCGGCATTGTGTGAACACCAGCCTTCACCGTGTATTTCAACGTTTTAGTCTGGTATCCTACCATAGAAATATTGAGCACATAATCTCCGGGTTTCACTGCAAAAGTATACATACCGGTTGCATCGGTTACAGCGCCGGTGTGCAGTGCCGGTATGGCTACAGTTGCGAATTGCACGGGTTTTCCATTGGAGATAACTTTTCCTTTCAGCTGAAACTGCTGGCTATAGGTTGCTAAAGCAAATAGTTGTAGAAATAGTAGCGTAAAAATTTTCTTCATCTTCAGATCATATTGTTTTTTTAAGAAACAGGGTAATGGATAGTAACAAAGTTTTAGACTTCCGAAGCTAATTTTTTACAAATCTATCCCGAATGATTTAAATTTGCTTTAATTATTTTTTAGACCAGCCTAAATTAATCGATCAAAAAAGGATCTTTGAAGTATTTACCCTTTAGGTAGGAGATCACCTCATTGTCAGTACAGAGGCAGCTTTCCAGCTCTTTTTCCAGGAGTGGCTGATCCAGAAACTGACCAATTATTACCAGTTCATTGTACCGATCTGCGAAATGTTCATCCCATCGGTTTTCGATAGTCTGAAGCGTTTCTTCATCCAGTTGCCAGCGGTGGCGGGGAATGGCACACCACCAGTAACCGGCTTTTTCGGCCCTGACGGAACCGCCGGCCTGACTCCAGTTAACGGCAACCTGCGGCCGCGATGCCAGCCAGAACAAGCCTTTACTTCTGATTACATTACCAGGCCATTGATCATTGATATATTGCCAGAATCTTTCGGGGTGAAACGGTTTTCTGCTTCTGAATACGAAGGAAGAAATGCCATATTCCAGCGTTTCAGGCGTGTGCTCGTTCGTCAATTCTGCCTGCCAGCCAGCGCTTTGGGAAGTTGCATCGAAATCAAATCTGCCTGTATTCAATATTTCCTGCAATGGAATTTTTCCAAAAATTGATTCTACTATTCTTGCACGGGAATTTAATCGCTGAATAATACCTTTCAGGAGTCCTAACTGTATTTCATCTACCATATCACATTTATTCAGGATAATAACATCTGCAAATTCTATCTGATCTGTGAGCAGATTTACGATAGTCCGGTGGTCGGCATTATCTTCTGTCAGGGCTCTGTCCTGCAGCTTTTCAGCGCTGTTAAAATCTTTCAGAAAGTTCAGTGCGTCCACTACCGTTACCATTGTATCCAGTTTGCTTACTGCGGACAGGTCGATATTATTTTCTTCATCTACATAACAAAAAGTTTGTGCAACTGGTATTGGTTCTGATATGCCGGTAGATTCGATCAGGAGATAATCGAACCGGTTTTCCGCAGCCAGTTTTTCTACTTCTTTCAGGAGGTCTTCCCGTAGTGTGCAACAGATGCAGCCGTTGCTAAGCTCTACGAGTTTTTCTTGTGTTTTGTGTAATACCTGTTCATTCCTGACCAGCTGCGCATCAATATTTACTTCGCTCATATCATTCACGATAACGGCTACACGAATATTTTCGCGGTTATGCAGTACGTGATTAAGGACAGTAGTTTTCCCTGCGCCGAGAAATCCACTCAGCACCGTTACTGGTAACTTTTTCATATGTAGGTTCTTTTAATTCAAGGAAGATGCATGTTTGTGTGTATCACAAGTCCTGGTATGGCGGATGTTCAGGAGATGTGCAATGATGATGATAATGGCGCCGATGGCGATGACAGTGGCTTCCCAGGCCGCTGCCCAGTGCAGGAAATGCCCTGCAACCAGGCAAATGAAACCCAGGATAAACAACAACAAAGGCTGAGACTTTCTGTGCCGGAGGTAATACCCTCTGCCCAGGGCAAAACATCCGACTATAAAAGAGAACGACAACATTGCATATTCCATCCATCCATGGCCCGGTAGCGCCATTCCCAGCAGGGGAATGGCTGTTATGAATAGCGGGAGCAGGGCACAGTGTACCGCACATAAAACAGAAGCGCCTATACCCAGTGCGTCCAGGTTCAATCTTGCATACAGTCGTTCTCTCATCATTTATTATTTCGATCGGACAAAACTATGTATTTTTGCAACATAGTTGCAATTATTTTTTAAAAGAATTTTAAAAAACCAATGAATCACCTAAACATAAAATCTTTTAATAATTGTAACAGATTGATTATAAAATAAAAAATGATCTAATAAGGCGAATACTGGGGCATCTGTTTAGTATGTGCTACCTTTGTATATAGTTCTAAAGATTAGAGAATATAACTTATGTCAAGTAAAGCAAAAGGTCTATTAATATTCTTTGCAGTGCTGAGTGTGGCATTTCTGGGATATGCAGGATATGTAATCAAAGGAGAAAGAGGAACATTCCTTGGTGTGGAAAAGCTGCCGGTATTAGGGGCTCCAGGGCATACAGTGCCAGGATTTTCCTTCACTGACCAGGAGGGCAAAACCCGTAGTTCTGAAGATGTCAAAGGTAAAATATACGTTGCTGAATACTTTTTCACCACCTGTACCGGTATTTGTCCGAAGATGAATGCCAACATGGAAAAAATATACGACGCATATAAAAGCAATCCGAATTTCCTGATATTATCACATACCGTTGATCCTGAACATGATAGCATTCCTGTTTTAAAAGCATATGCAACAAAACATGGTGCAGACAGTAAAAACTGGTGGTTCCTCACAGGCAATAAGGTAGATTTATACCGCCTCGCCCGTCAGGGATACCTCGTAGATGACGGCACTCCTAGTGGTGATGATGATTTTGTTCATACACAATGGTTCGCACTGGTAGACAAAACCGGCCAGATCCGTGGTTTATACGAAGGCACCAAAGACAGAGACGTTTATAAGCTGATTGCCGATATAGACAGATTAATGAAAGAATAGTTTTTGATCATGGGCAACAAACAACAAATAGCAGAAAGAATTTCCGCCTTACTGAAGGATAGCAAGCTTAGCGTGACAGAAACCAGAACAAAAATTCTGGAGCTGTTTATGAAGAGTGATGGCGCGCTGGAACATAGCGACTTTGAAAAGCTTGCCGGTAAATCATTTGACAGAGTAACTGTTTATCGTACCCTACAGACCTTCCTCGATAAAGGGATCATACATAAAATACCTACTACGGATACGTCTGTACGTTATGCAGTGTGTAAATCGGAGTGCACCGAACATCACCATCATGATCACCATGTGCATTTCCGTTGTGAAGCATGTGGGAATACCATTTGTTTAGATGAGACGAATGTACCGGAGATACATTTGCCGAAAGGCTTTGCCGCACGTAATGTGGAAGTAGTGGTGAGTGGGGTATGTAAGTCTTGTAAGTAGATTTTACTTTTTTATATAAGAGCGAGGGATAAGGTTTTTAATCTTATCCCTCGCTTTTTTATATCCGACACCTTCGGTGTCGGACGGAGCGTGAAGGCCGCGTCTCTACTTCGTAGAGACGCGGCCTTCACATATGAGATTGAGTCGGGTTATCCGATTTTGTCCATTTCGATTTTTACGAAGTCTATCAGCTCTTTTACGTAGGCTGGGGAGAAATCAAATTTAATTCCTGCCGCTTTATAGAGTTCAGGTAATGTTCTGGTATTACCGAGACTCAATGCCGCTACGTAGTTATCCAATGCCTGCTGCGGATTTTCCTTATACTGTTTCCACATCGCGATGGCACCTAACTGGGCAATACCGTATTCGATATAATAGAATGGTACTTCAAACAGGTGCAGCTGGCGTTGCCATGCGATAGACCTGATATTTTCCAGTCCTGACCAGTCTACCACATTCGGAGAAAACTCATCCTGGATTTCGTTCCATTTAGCGGTGCGTTCTTCAGCTGTATGGTTTGGATTTTCGTAGATCCAGTGCTGGAATTTATCGATGGTGGCAATCCATGGGAATATGGTGATAGAGCGTTCCAGCTGCTGGCGTTTTGCGCGGCGCAGCTCTTCTGCATCATCAAAGAAGATATGCCAGTGGTCCATCGTAAAGAGCTCCATACTCATACTGGCCACTTCCGCAATTTCCATAGGGTATTCCTTGAAGGCGGTTAATGACAGATGATGGCTGAGGAAGGAATGTACTGCGTGGCCACCTTCATGTACCATGGTGGTGAGGTCTTTCATCTGACCGGCAGCGTTCATGAAGATAAACGGCACACCGGTTTCGGCGAGCGGACAGTTATAGCCACCAGGTGCTTTCCCTTTACGGCTTTCCAGGTCCAGGCGTTTCATCTGTTTCATCACGCGCAGGCAGTTACCAAAGAAAGGTCCCAGTTCGTCAAAAGTTTTGATGGCTTTATCTACCAGTTCTTCACCGGTATGGAAAGGTTCCAGCGGTTTGATGCCGGCGGGTTCTGCGTCTCCATCCCATGGGCGCAGGGTATCCAGTTCCAGCTTGCGGCGTTGCTCTTCCAGGACTTCTTTTACCAGCGGAACGATATGTGTTTTTACTGCATCGTGAAACTGGAAACAGTCTTCTTTCTTGTAGTCGAACCTGCCCAGTTCTTCGAATTTATAATCACGGTAGTTTTCAAAGCCTGCATTGAGGGCTACCTGGTTACGCTTGGTGATCAGGCCGGAGTAGAGGTTGTCCAGTGCTTCGCGGTCTTCCAGGCGGCGGGTACTGGTTTTCATGAACACTTCTTCTCTGAGTGACCTGTCGCTGCTCTGGAGGAATTTGGCTGCCTGCTGTAGCGTATATTCCTGACCGTTAACGGTGATGGTCTGTTTGCCGGAGATAGCGCCATATTGCTGTGCCATCACGCTGAGTTCAGCTGCGATCGGAATATTTTCTTCCCTGAACAGTTTGATTTGTTTGTGGGTATTGCGGATGTACGTCTTATAGAGTTCCTGGTCCAGCTCTTTCACGAAAGGGATGTCCAGGAATTTTTTATTGATGGCATCTGTGTATGGCTGGAGTTTGGGCTGGATTTCCATACAGAAGTATGCGAAGGCCTCTTCCAGCGATTTATCGGTGGTATCGCATGTCATTTTTATCTGGCGCCAGCAGGCATCTTCGCTGATAACACCTTCGAGTTCGCTGATGTCTTTGAGCCATTGTTCCAGTTCGCTGACGTTATTGATCTGACGTTGCTGCAGTTCTTCGAAGTAAGGCTGCAATGCATCCCATGTGGTCACGGTAAAATCTTCGGGGAGATAGTGACGGGGGAGTTTCTTTATATCTGCGGTTAAATTCTTCATCTTACTAAAATAAAAAATTCCAGGCATCCCTCAGGTTGCCTGGAATAATAGTTATGTTAAAATCTGGAAGATTACTCTTCAGATTTCTTTTTACGAGGTTTAGCGGCTTTTTTAGGTTCTTCACCTTCAGCAGCTTCTTCTTTTTTAGCGGCGGCTTTAGCTTTTTTAGGTTTTTCTTCTGCAGAAGCTTCTTCACCTTCTTCCTTCGCAGCTTTTTTAGCGCGAGGTTTTTTAGGTTTTTCTTCTGCATCGGTAGCCTCAGTAGCTTCAGCAGGAGCTGCGGCTGCTTTTTTAGCTTTTTTCTCTGGAGCAGGAGCTGCTACTTCTTCAACGAGTTCTTCTTCTCCGTTACCATCAGCCAGAATTTCTTCAAATTTCAGCAGGTCATTTGATTTGAGTATGGCAAACCATTTAACCATTTTCTTCATATCACTTACGTATACTCTTTCTTCATCGAATTCAGGGTATACGTTTTTGAAATAGGCTTTGATAGTATTGTTATCAGCTTTAGCATCCAGTGGAGGGAAAGCTGCGGTTTTTTCGTCCATGGCTTTGAAAACTTCTGCCAGGTTTACGTTTTCGCCAGTGGTAAAAACTTCAATACTTTCCAGTGGAGTAAAATTATGCACGCGGGAAGACACAAACCTTGTGCTCTTATCTTCCAGTGACCTAACGATGGCGCCATCTTGTTTACTGGCAACTAACTGAAACAAACCGCCCAATCCGGTTACTGCAACAATTTCTCTGTACTGCATGTTCAAATTTTTAGGAAGCGCAAATATAAATAATTATAATAGATTGCCCGCTGACAAATTGACCTGTAACAGGCGCCGGTGTCAGGAGGCTGATTCAATTCAACTTTCGTGCCAGCACAACAGCCTGTTTCCAGCGCCTGTTGCGGCCTTTGGGGTCAAATATTTCGATTAAAAATATATAAACACCTGCCGGCAAAAGTACTTTTTTTTCATCATATCCATCCCATGTGAAAAAACCAGTTCCTGATAAGGGTAGATTTCTGGCCAGGGAGCGTATAGCCTTTCCTGTTACATCATACACCGTTGCATTCGCCACCCATAGCTGATTCCCAAACATATACCGGCATTTTGCACGTTGCAGTTCTCCTTGATTTTCAGGGGTAAAAACCGGGGTCAGAAAAGTCACTTCAGCACTTTCAGCACTATCCCGGGCCACACTGCTGATCCATCCCGGGGAAGCATAACCGGTAGCAGCGGTAGCCGACTGCCAGTTATCCGCATTAGCTGCCGGGCGCTCAAAGCTAATGCGCTCCAGTGAGACGCCCTTGCTATTGGAAAACAGAGAGAACTGCCAATCACTATTGTACCGAATTTCTTCCAGAATAATGCTGTCGGCCGTCATCAGCCTTAAACCACCGCCACCAACGTAGGTTACAGGCATATTAATTTCCTGAATAGCGCCAGGTTCTTTACAATTATAGCGCCCACAAAGTTTCAGGGCATCAGCGGTAAAAGCAATACATTTTCCCGGCATTAGCACTCTGCCATTGACACTCAGTGCTTTAGCCGCATCTGTGCGACCATCATCGCGTATATTCTGCATCCTGATTGATTGTAAATTGATCGCATGGTGGCTGTTGTTATATATTTCTATAAATCCCGGTGTACTTGTCTCCGGATCAAAGAGTATTTCACTGAAAAGGACATCACCGGCAACAGCGGGGGCTGGCAGCTGGAATGACCGGGTTATCTGGCTACCGCCAGGGTCCAGGCAGTTGGTTAATCCGTTGACAGTAACCTCATACTCCTGTTCGGGCTTTAACGGTGCAGGGCAGGAGAGTAGCACCGTGGAAAAAAGCGGGGGCTGCACTTCAATTTTTGATAATTGCATGCCAGTTATGTGGTAATGATCGGGGGATGCAGCGGATATACTGTCCAGCGTTTGAGAGAAATACAGCTGCAAGTGGCTGGAATCAGGAGCAGAGATATAATACAGGTCTGGCCCGGTTGTCCAATCCAGCTTTCCGGCGGCCGCATTAGGCAGGCCGGGCGTACCACCGGCAGGGGCCAGACTCGCCTTCCAATTGGGCTTATCTATACAGGGAGCATCCACGTCGATCATCTCCAGACTATAACCGCCTTTACTATATTCCGGGCTACCATACCAGGATTTATTATAATTCACCGCATGGATTACCTGTCGTTGCTGATTGTAGAGCACTACCAGGCCTGTATCATCAGGAATGGCGGTCCATTTGTCCAGGCCGGTAACCAAAGGAGCATGAAAGCTGTCTTTTGCTGCGGCCGGACAAAGCAGCAACGGCTGTTCCGGTGGCAAAGCCACGTCTGGCAGGATGATTTCCTTTTTATTGACTGCGATGATACAGCCTTTAAGGGTTATAATTTCGTGGGTCCTGTTGTAGAGTTCCAGGTATTCGTAAGGCGGTAAAGCTATTACAGGTGTCGGCTTTGCCATAATTTCCCGGATAACGATATTATAAACGGAAGGCCGAATGGTATCGGCAGGGCCAGAAGCCATACTGGTGGCTATTAAACAAACAACGGGCATCAACATAGAGAAAAAATTTAGAATACATAAATCTATACTAATTTTTTCCGGGCTTCCTTAATTACATGTTAACAGGAAGCAAAAAAATTTAGATATTATGAAAAGAGAGGAGTATATATTAATTTTGGGTTCCTAAAAATTTAAAATTTACAATCACAATGAAAGTTGCCGTAGTAGGAGCTACCGGACTGGTAGGCTCAAAAATGTTACAAGTTTTGACAGAAAGGAATTTCCCTGTCACAGAATTGATTCCAGTGGCTTCAGAGAAGTCAGTAGGTAAGGAAGTAACATTTAAGGGCAAGGGCTATAAGGTGGTTAGTGCAGAAACGGCAATTGCCATGAAACCAAATGTAGCGATCTTCTCTGCAGGCGGCAGCACTTCCCTGGAATGGGCTCCTAAATTTGCAGCAGCAGGTATCACTGTTATTGACAACTCCAGTGCCTGGAGAATGGACCCTACCAAAAAACTGGTGGTTCCGGAAGTAAATGGTGATGCTTTAACTCCTGAAGATAAAATCATCGCAAACCCTAACTGCTCTACTATTCAGATGGTGCTGGTATTAAAACCGCTTCACGAGAAATACAACATCAAAAGAGTAGTTGTTTCTACCTATCAGTCAGTAACCGGTACCGGTGTTAAAGCGGTGACCCAGCTGATGAATGAAAGAGAGGGTATCCAAGGTGAGATGGCATATGCTTACCCTATTGACCTGAACGTAATTCCTCAGATTGACGTATTCCTGGAAAATGGTTATACCAAAGAGGAAATGAAGATGGTAAATGAGACTAAGAAAATCATGGGTGATGATCATATTCTGGTAACTGCAACGACTGTACGTATCCCGGTAATGGGTGGTCACAGTGAGGCAGTTAACATCGAATTTGATAAGGAATACGAATTGGGAGATGTCCGTACTGTTCTTGCAGCAACACCTGGTGTTATTGTAGTAGACAATCCTGCCAAAGCTGAGTACCCGATGCCTAAAGATGCGCACGACAAAGACGAAGTGTTTGTTGGTCGTATCCGCAGAGACGAGACCCAGCCTAAAACAGTGAACATGTGGATCGTGGCAGACAACCTGCGTAAAGGCGCTGCAACCAACGCAGTACAGATTGCAGAGTACTTACTGGCTAAAAACTGGTTATAATCATACTGTTGTGTTAGGCTTCCGGCCAAATCGTTTATACGACACCGTGGTATCTGACACGACTATACGAGATTATATTTATAAAACATTAAAAGCAAGTGGATTACCACTTGCTTTTTTTTGTTTATATCACTATAGTGGTTAATATTGTCCGGAAAAATTACACGGAAGTAGTATTGATTTCTGCTGGATAAAATTCAATTTTGGAAGTAATAATCCTATGCCAGCTAACTAAATTTAGAGTTGTCCGATTTTAGAGAAAGAGCATTTTTTTATTTCGCTATTGTCTAATCTGAAAACACCCTTAAGTCCTATGAAAACCAACACCAATCGCGAGCTTTTGTTGATGCACAAGTTTACAGAGGAGTGGAGTACGAACTTTTCCTCACAGGTATCCAGGATCATGAATATTGTTGATCAGCAGGATACCCTGGACGGGATTATTCCAATTATCGAAGTTGCCAATGTGTACAATCAGAAATTCGCACATACGCGCTCAGACAAAGAAAACCTATTGAAAAACAGAAAAGCGCGTCCATTCGAATTCCTGATCCACAAAAACTAATTTTTTAACCGGCTTATTAGTACTGTATGGGATTTGGGCCCGACGATAAGGCAAAAGAAAAGCAAGGCTGGCTAATGCTTATTTTATTTGGCCTTATCTGTATCCCTATGTTTCTGCTGTTGTTTTCCATGGTCATTTACCGATTATGGACCGGAGATTATTAACAAATCACAGACAGCACTAATAAGCCGGCTGGAACTTAGTCCATTGCACGGTTAATGAATTGCAGCAATGGTTGCATAACGGAAAATGTTTTGAGTATATCCCGTAGCATTGCAGGCTGTACGACAGCATCGTCTGTCAGAGGACGTGATACAATGAGGCTTTTTAAACGGAGATATGCAATGGCAGGATTATCTGGCAGATATCCCTGTGGGGCGGTTTTGAGAGATTCCCCCTCAATTTTCCCAAATTGCTTAATAAAATCTTTATTGGAAATAATGCTTTCGAATTCTTCGAAATTGTAATCTATTTCCTGTCTTACTTTTTTCAGTTCAGGGGCGGGAGGCATCCATAAGCCGCCGCCGGCCATACTATTCCCTCCTGGTTCCAGGTGGAAATAATAACCTGCCAATGTGGATTTCTTTCCACCTTGCTGGAAAGATGCGCCCATATTTGTTTTATAAGGTGTCTTGTCTTTGGAAAAACGGACATCTTTATAAATTCTGAACACACAATCCTTTACCTGAAGGCCCGCCATCGTCGGGTCCTGTTTCTGTAATCCGTCAATAATCTGTTGTACTAACGTTTCGTAGTCAGCTTTTGCAGCCATGTATTCATCCCGGTGTTCGTCGAACCAGGGCTTGTCATTATGCTGTTTTAACGCTCGCAAAAACTTTAACGTGGAAGACTGTAACATCGTTTGGAATAAATTTTCAGCAAGATAATGATTGTTAATAATATGGTTTAAATCAGCCGCATTATCGCGGCCGGATATATAAAATCCCTGCAGGCGCCGGAACGCCTACAGGGTCATCTCAAAAGACAGAAAGAATAATGTTGGTCTACCTTGCAGTTATATCAAAAATGATATGTCGCAGCAAATAATACGTTAGCTGTTGTTGTAGTCGGAACTCCGTCCGATTTACTGAACAAATCTACGGATGATTTATCCAGTCTGAATTCAGGTATCAACGTTAGGTTTCCTACCTTATAATTAAACGACAAAGTACCAGCCACTACATTTCCACCAGTAGGCGTTGTTGTAAAAACCTTCAGCCCTTTTTTATCAGAAAAATATTCTCCTCTTAGTGTAAGTCCGAGTTTATCTGTAAAATCCAGGTTTACATACAATGCAGATCCCCACCAGTTGGCACTTGCATTGCTCTCTCCTTTCAGATGGGAATTCAGGTAAGTGCTATAGGTACCATTATATCCCAATCCGAAAATTTTAGAAAACTGGTAAGTGGCAACAAAATCTACCTGGTGGTTCTGAATACTGCTGGTATCTTTTCCTTCGAGGTAGTTCAGGTATAATTTTACCGGCGCTGAAGCTGGCGTAAACCCAAGCTGGGCACCAATATATTTATGACTGTTCTCCGAAACAGATTTCAGATCCGTCGGATTAAATACGCCTACCATTGCACTTAATGAAGACGACAGCGTAAAATCCGCTTTCAGACCCGTATTAAAGAAAGGCCCGTAGCTGAACATATAGCTCATGCTGTAATTTCTGTTAAGATATGCATCCACTAACTCGTAGCCTACATGCGTAGCGTAGCTACCCAGACTCAACTTCACCTTATTGGTCAGCTGGTAGGAGACATACAATTGTTTTATAGCCATAGACAAGCCATTGGAAGAACCCGGTACATCATTATAGGAAAATTCCCCCGCGCGTTTTCCAAATCCAAGGTCAGCAACAATACTTCCTTTTTTAAATCCGTGCTCTATCTTCAAAGAAACCATTCCCAACTCAAAGGAGTTATGAGAGTTGGTAAAGCTGGTTTTATTATCTGTATAATTACCATTCAGGTTATACTTGTAATAAACATCAGCAGAACCAGATAATTTAAATGCCGGTACAGACGTGGTATCTGTAGAAGTTTGGGCCGTGGCAGACAACAGGGTGCCTGTAGCAAATAAGGTCGTGAGCAGTCGTTTCATTTACTTATGATTTGGTTGATAAAATGGTAAGATGTAAATGCTGCCTTTTCTGCGTTGTTTTGGGGTGCGTGCACTTTATGCTAGGTACTCAATACAGGTCAATTTCAATTTAGTGGCGTGCAAAGCGCAATAGAAGGAATGGATAACCAACGAAGCATCCATAGCAGTTCCACCGTGAAGGCTTCCCGCGCTGATTATCCATTCCAGAACTTTATAACGTAATCGCATATACGCGATCTGTCAATACAATTGATAAATATCTAACTCAAAGAACTTAATTTCACTTGCTATGTTAATGGGCATTGCTTTTCAGGAATGCGCCAGTTCTTCTTCTTTGAGATCACCATCGTCTGTAACAGACATTAAAGCAGGGTGATAGCTTTCGTTGTGCTGTGTAGTATCCAGGCCCAGCGCTTCTTCATCGTCAGATACGCGGAGTGGGTGGATCATGTTGATCAGCTTAAAGAGTCCGTAAGAAACCACAAAGCTGTAGGTCACTACCAGCAGGAGTCCCAGCACCTGGTTTTTAAACAGTTCGAAGTTGCCATAGAACCAGCCGTTGTTACCACCCTCGTTTACAGTTTTGGTTGCGAAGATGCCAGTAAGCAGCATACCTACCATACCACCAACACCATGACAAGGGAATACGTCCAGGGTATCATCAATGGTGGTTTTTGATTTCCAGTGTACCATCATGTTAGACACGATAGCCGCTACGAAACCGATGAAGATAGATTGCGGAATGGCAACGAAACCGGCAGCAGGTGTGATAGCCACCAGGCCAACCACCGCACCGATACAGAAGCCAAGTGCTGATGGTTTGCGTCCACGTACTACATCAAAGAATACCCATGATAAACCGGCAGCAGCAGTGGCAGTGTTGGTAGTTGCAAAAGCGGAAACAGCAAGACCATTGGCTGCCAGGGCAGAACCAGCGTTGAAGCCGAACCAGCCGAACCAGAGCAATCCTGTACCTAACAGCACAAAAGGAATATTTGCCGGCTGCAGTTCTTTATTATCGATGTGGTCTTTTCTGCGTTTCAGTACCAGTGCTCCGGCGAGCGCGGCGCAACCGGCAGAGATATGTACTACCGTACCACCTGCGAAGTCGAGTACCCCCAACTTGAACAGGATGCCATCCGGATGCCAGGTCCAGTGTGCAATTGGAGCATATACCAGCAGACTGAACAGCACCATAAATAATACATAGGAGGTAAAGCGGATCCTTTCAGCTACTGCACCAACCACCAGGGCAGGCGTGATGATGGCGAATTTCATCTGAAAGAGGGCAAACAACAGCATAGGGATAGTAGGGGCCAGACTCCATGGACCGCTGCTTTCTACATTTCTAAACATAAAGAAGGTGGATGGATCACCTATGATACCATGATAAGATTTACCAAATGCCAGACTAAAACCAACTACTACCCATAAGACGCTAATAAGACCAGTCGCAATGAAGCTTTGCATCATAGTAGAGATCACATTCTTTCGGTTAACCATTCCGCCGTAGAAGAATGAAAGGCCGGGGGTCATTAAAAATACCAGCGAAGCGGCTACCAGGATCCAGGCAATGTCCGCGAAATTATATTTACTGGTATCGGCAAAAGCGGGGACAGAGGGAATAAAAATCCCAATAATTGCAACTACCGTCAAAAAAATGAAGGGTAGATAGTCTTGGAATGAGTTTTTCTTCATAGCACTTGAATTTTAAATTTCTTAAATAAAAGTATAGGTGAAATTTAAAACGTCAAATAGAAGGCCCGAAAAATAGAATTTTTTGAATAATGTGCCAGAAATTTGCCCTGAGACTAATCAGATAATAAATAATTATAATATTAATTATTATTTTCTGAAATATGTGTAGAAGGAAGGAGGGAATTTATCGATATAATACTCTAAATATCAATTATTTATGAAATAATTTGTGTCTGGTTGACAATTTTTAATTTTCATAGGTAGATGTCTTACTGCATTTCTAAAAACCTCATATTAAATTATTAATAATAAATAGATTACATATCTTATAAAATACAAAGCGAAATGAAAATGCCTATCTCATATAATAAATAATTCTATATATGAGATAGGCAATACGTTTATAATTTTGAATCCGGGAAAGCAGAATTTTTACATGTTCCTGCACAATGAATGACCCAAAGGCCACATTTTTATGCTTTCATTTCCTGTAATTCCCTTTCCATGGCAAACATCTGGTCACGGAGTCGGGCAGCTTCCATAAAGTCGAGGTCTCTGGCAGCCTTTTCCATATCCTTTTTCACCTTCGCCACAGCCTTCTCCATTTGAGGAATAGTCTTCACTGCCGCCGCAGAAGTTTTGGCGCTCTCCATGGCCTCTTCAGCCACCAGGGTCATTTCATCATGTACCGCATATGGTGAATGCTCGTCGAAGTTCTTGATTTCCAATACAGACGTCTGACCCAGGATTTGCTCTTTCGTTTTACGAACAGTCCTAGGCGTAATATTATGTTCTATATTATAAGCTACCTGCTTTTCACGGCGACGGTTGGTTTCATCAATCGTGCGCTGCATACTATCGGTCATCTTATCTGCATAGAATATTACCAGGCCATCCACGTTACGGGCCGCACGGCCTGCCGTCTGGGTCAGCGAGCGCTCATCACGCAGGAAGCCTTCCTTATCGGCATCCAGGATGGCCACCAGCGACACCTCCGGCAAATCAAGGCCCTCTCTCAGCAGGTTCACACCCACCAGCACATCTATATTACCCAGTCTCAGATCTCTCAGAATCTCTATCCGCTCTAATGTATCTACCTCAGAATGTATATATCTTGATTTTACATTAATACGCTGGAGATATTTATCCATTTCTTCCGCCATACGCTTGGTGAGGGTAGTTACCAGCACCCTGTCGCCTTTCTGAACGCGCTTATCAATTTCATCCAGGAGGTCATCTACCTGGTTCACACTAGGACGGATTTCAATCGGAGGTTCCAGCAGCCCTGTAGGACGAACTACCTGTTCCACCACGATCCCTTCGGTTTTTTTGAGTTCATACTCGCCCGGCGTAGCACTCACGAAGATGGTCTGGTTCAGCAGGTTTTCGAATTCATAGAAGTTCAGCGGTCTGTTATCCAGTGCTGATGGGAGACGGAAGCCATACTCTACCAGGTTCAGCTTACGGGAGCGGTCACCGCCGTACATACCACCGATCTGCGGTACGGTAACGTGACTTTCATCTATCACCAGGAGGAAGTCGTCAGGGAAGTAATCCAGTAAGCAGAATGGTCTTTTTCCCGGATCACGGCGGTCGAGGAAGCGGGAATAGTTTTCAATACCGCTACAATAGCCCAGTTCCCTGATCATTTCCACATCGTAATTGACACGTTCGGAGAGGCGCTGTGCTTCTATGAGTTTGCCATTGGCTTTAAAATATTCTACCTGTGCTTTCAGCTCATCCTGGATTTCATAAAGGATTTGCTGCATCATATCTTTCGGCGCAACATAGAGGTTTGCCGGGAAGATAGCGGCATCATCCATCCGGGCTATACGTTTACCATTCTGGACATCTATGGTTTCAATCTCCTCAATCTCATCTCCGAAGAAGGTAATTCTATAACCAAAATCCACATATGGCAGGTTGATATCTACGGTATCTCCCTGTACCCTGAAATTACCACGATTAAAATCGCCGGTAGTACGGGAGTAGAGCGAATTGACCAGTCCGTGCAGGAGGGTATTCCTGCCGATGGTTTGTCCTTGTTTTATGCGGATAATGCTGTTTTCATAATCAGTAGGGTTACCCATACCATATATACAGGAAACGCTGGCTACCACGATAATATCCCGTCGGCCCGACAGGAGGTTGGAGGTAGCTTTCAGGCGTAGTTTATCCAGTTCTTCATTGATGGCCAGATCCTTTTCTATATAGGTATCACTTACCGGCATATATGCTTCCGGCTGGTAATAATCATAATAGGAAACGAAGTATTCCACGGCGTTATCCGGGAAAAACTGGCGTAATTCGCCATAGAGCTGGGCAACGAGGGTTTTATTATGTGTAAGTACCAGGGTAGGGCGTTGCACCTGCTGGATTACATTGGCTACAGTAAATGTTTTACCCGAGCCGGTTACCCCTAACAATGTCTGAAATGGTTCACCTTCGTTTATTCCTTCGGTCAATTGTCTGATAGCTTCCGGCTGATCACCAGCGGGAGCATATGGAGCTTGTATCTTAAAAGGCATAATGTGATTAATAATTGAGCAGTACATCAAAAATACTAAAGAACGGTGGACAAAAGTGTTAAAAAGGTCTTTACTTTTGCCAGACAACGAGGATCAAAAATTATGAGAAAGAAAGTAATTCTTGCCCTGATGGTGGGCTTCCTTTTACCTATCGCCAGCTTTGCCTGGGGACCGAACGGGCATCGCATTGTTGCGGAGATTGCCTTCAATCATCTGACGCCGAAGGCACGTAAGGCGGTAATTGAAATTCTGGGTCGCCAGAGCATGGCCATGGTGGCTAACTGGCCGGATTTCATCAAATCCGACACTACCCATAAATACGATCATACCAACACCTGGCATTACCTGGATTTCCCGGGCGGCATAGACAGAGCTGAGTTCGACAAGGAACTGGCTGCTGCTACCGGCGAAAACCTGTATACCGAAACCCAGGCGATGATCAAGCAACTGAAGAACCGTACTTTATCTAAAGACGAGCATGTATTTGCCATTACCTTCCTGATCCATATGATGGGAGATATGCACCAGCCGCTGCATGTGGGTCATGATGAAGATCAGGGTGGTAATAAAATCCAGGTACAGTGGTTTAACAACCCATCTAACCTTCACCGCGTATGGGATGAGCAATTAATTGATTATCAACAGCTCAGCTATACCGAATATACCAAAGCCCTGGATATTGCCACTGCAGCAGAGATCAAGGCCTACCAGTCTGGCAGCATTGCCGACTGGATGTTTGAATCACATGTAATCGCAGATAAGATCTATGGTTATACCAAACCTGATTCCAAACTGAGCTATCGTTATAACTATGTATTTGTGAATGATCTGAATACGCAGTTATTGAAAGGTGGCCTCCGACTGGCGCAGGTACTGAATGAAATTTATAAATAATAGCAGTTACTATAAAAGCAAAAGCCTCCCTCTACTGAGTAGAGGGAGGCTTTTGCTTTTATAACTTTAAAACGGAGACTATACCAGGTCGATATCGAAGTTAACCAGTTGTACGAACTGTTCGATACGTGCATGGATTTCCTCTTTGGATACTGCTCTGATACGCTCAGTACCGAATTTTTCCACAGAGAAGGAAGCCATTGCAGAACCTACGATAATCGCGGTTTTCATATTTTCGAAGGAGATATCTTTAGTTTTAGCCAGATATCCGATGAAACCACCTGCGAAGGTATCGCCGGCACCGGTTGGATCGTAAACATCGTCCAGCGGCATTGCAGGTGCGAAGAATACGTGGTTTTCATGGAACAGGAGGGCACCGTGTTCACCTTTTTTGATGATCAGGTAGCGAGGACCCATGGTCATGATCTTGCGGGCAGCTTTCACCAGAGAGTATTCACCACTCAGCTGACGAGCTTCGCTATCGTTTACCATCAGGACATCTACTTTTTTCAGCACTTTCATCAGATCTTCCAGTGCTACTTCCATCCAGAAGTTCATAGTATCCATTACGATCAGCTTAGGGCGCTCTTTCATTTGTTCGAGCACGCTCATCTGAACCTGTGGCGTCAGGTTACCGAGGATCAGAAATTCGGAGCCCTGGTAGCTTTCAGGAATGATTGGATTGAAGTCTGCCAGCACGTTGAGGTCAGTCACCAGGCTGTCGCGGGTGTTCATGTCCATGTGGTATTTACCGGACCAGTAAAAGGTTTTTTCATCCTTTTTTACCTGTACACCGTCCATTTTCACACCTTTTGCCTGTAATGCATCCATTTCAGACTGTGGGAAGTCGCCCCCAACTACTGATACCTGGTTGATTGGGCTTACGAAGTTAGACGCTGCCCAGGCAATGAAGGTAGCAGATCCACCAATGATTTTTCCTGATTTTCCAAATGGGGTTTCGATCTCGTCGAACGCCATAGTACCTACCACTGTAAGAGACATACTATTTCTTATTACTGGTTTATTAGATTAAAGTATTATACAAAACCCGGCAAAGGTAATACATCTCCATCAAACCAGCCCTGCTTTTTATCTCATTATATTATATTTTATATAAATATATAAATTGATATTTTTTGCACGATAATGTTGTGATAAAAATATTTTTGGTATATCGTTAATGACTATACGAAATAAAAATATTCACGAGCCGGTCCGATAAAAACAATCTTGATAACACATAAAAAAGGGAGGATATAAATTTATAAAGGGAGGAATTCAAACTAACTGAAAAGCATATACAAAAATTTTATCCTTACGAAACACTGTACCACAGCAAGTTTCAATAGTACTAAAATTTAGCAGTAATATATTTTTTGTGCATCGCTGTAACTTTTTAAAATCAGTCTCGTTTAACATACCAGTAAGCGCTGAAAACCTATTGCAAATACAATCAAAGATATTTTAGTAAAAGACTGTATCAATCTAACAATCTTCAATTAAAACACGAATCATGTCAATTTCAAAGAAACGTGCTCTCGCTGCGGGAGTCATGATGGCTACTGCTATGGCTGTAACTTTCACTGCCTGCAAAAAAGACGACGACAACAAACCTACTCCACGTCAAACCACTTTCAAAGTTCAAGGTATCGGCGCTGATAAACAAGTAGACAAAGCAATCATTACCCTGTCTGAAAACCAGGATAGTTCTGTAACACTGAAGCTGCAACTGACTAAATCTACTAAAGATGCTGCTCAGTTTATCTACCTGCTCGGTGGTACTCCTGATGCGCCTAAAACTGACACCTTCTTCGTGGCTACCGGCGATGCAGTAAAAGGTACTGGTGCCGCAATGCCTGTGCCAATGTATGCTAACGTGAAAACCATCAAATCCTACACTGCTACTGGTGCTAAAGATATCGCTTTCCGTTATGACGATGTTGTAAAATTAGCTGCTCACCTGAAAGTTCTTTCTGGTACTGCTAAAGATACCGCTGCTATCGGTGTTATCAAAACAGGCAACTAATCTATCGATATATCGGATCTGGTTAAGTTAAAACTGTGCAGTGCTGTTCTTCTTAAGCGGAAGGCAGCACTCAATAAAAGTGTGATGAATCAAATAGAATAGCCCACGCAATTGCGTGGGCTATCTCTGTCGTTTTGTAATTCTGTAGGATATGGAATAATAACAGGTAAACGATTGTTTATTCTGTCTGGTTGTTATTTACAGGTGCTTCTACCTGACGGCGAAGTACAGTGAATTCAGTTCTTCTGTTTAACTGACGGCCTTCCGGATTATCCTTGTGATTAGGTAAGGAGTTAGGAGCAATTGGCCTGCGTTTGCCATAGCCTTTAGCTATCAGTCTGTTTGATGCAATACCTTTGCTGATCAGATAATTCACGCATGACTGTGCACGTGCCTGCGACAATTTATCATTGTATTTATCAGAACCGATACTATCGGTATGTGCGGCCATTTCGATCGTCAGTCTTGGATTATCTTTCAACATTTCCACCACTGTATCCAGTACAACTTTAGATTCTTCACGTAATGTTGCTTTGTTGAAATCGTAGAAAATATTATTTATTACGATTGGTTTTTCTATTTCATAATGTTTGAGGCACAGTGTAGGGTTCTCAAGTGAGTCTACTGTTTCGAGGCCATCAGTACGGAACGGAAGTCCTTTTGTGAAATAGTTTTCTTTTTCTGCAACCAGTTTATACTGACGGGAAGGATCTGCTTCAAAGGTATATCTGCCGGCACGATCTGTTGTCTGTTTTGACATCACTTTCTGCCGGGCGGAGTCCATCAATGTAATGGTGGCACCTTCCAGTGGTTTGTGTGTATCACAATCTATGATCATACCGCTTACAATTTTGCGCAGGCGTTTGATACCGAATATTTCCAGGCAGCAAACTGATTCGCGATCCGAACTAATAAATCCGGATGCGAAAGGGTGCGTATTGTCTAAAGCAGTGTAGTAGATATCATCTTTGGGCGAGTTGAGTGGTTTACCCATATTTTTGGGAGCAGACCAGCTGCCAAAGTCGCCTTCGCTGGAGAAGAAATCCAGTCCACCCAATCCTATACGGCCATCGGAGCTGAATACGAGGAGGCCTTTTTCTGAATCATAGAAAGGCGCCTGTTCTTCATCTTTGGTATTAATGGCGGTACCGATATTTCTTGCACTACCGGGTGTATTATTTGATATAACGGAGTACCAGATATCGTATTTACCCATGCCACCAGGCCGGTTAGAGGAGAAGAGCAAATATTTTCCATCGCTGGTAACAAAGGGTTGCATGGAGTTATAGCCATCGATGTTCACGTTGGTACCTAAAGCCACGGGATCCGACCATCTTCCGCCACTCTGTGTACTTACACAAATACAAGCCTGTTTAACGCCATTTTTGACTGTCCAGCGTGTCAGGTACATGTATTTACCGTCTGGTGTTATGGCTGCTACGCCCTGGTCCCATCCTTTAGGAGGGTCAGGCATGGCTACTTTCTGGGAATTACTGTAATCATTTCCGGAACCTGTTGCGGTATACAGGGTATTGACATATGGCGTACCTGCTTTTTTTGCTTCCCTGTTTTTCTTTGCCTCGCTGGTATTAGCGGCGGGCGCCGGCATGTTTTCAGGCCTGGAAGAAGTAAACATAAGGGTATTAGCATCGAGCATTACCGGTGCGTAGTTTGCTCCACCTTCGTTTACAGTACCAGAAGTTTTAATGATGCTAAAGCGGGGTTGCTTTTTATCTTCTTCGATAGCGAATTCACAAGTCTGAATTTCGAGTGTTGCTCGGGTAGAAATATCGTCAGCGGCAGTATAAGATTGTTTGAATTTATTGAATTGCTCGAGGGCTTCCTGGTATTTACCATTTGCCCTGAGACATACACCATACCAATAGCGGGCCTGCGGGAACTGAGGGTTATTAAACCCTACCAGTTGTGCGTACCAGGTTTCGGCGTTGCCATAGTCGTTGTACAGGCGATAAGATTCGGCCAGGCGTGCTACCACCTGTTGATAGTCTTTCATTTTTCCGCTTGGCGGGGGGCCACCGATAGTATAGGGTAATACCTGTTCTGGCTTCACTTTGAAAGTACCGAGGGCTTTATTATAATACTGTGCAGCAGAATAATAGTCTCTGGCATTATAGTAGACATCTGCAGTATGCTTATAGTCATAAACATACTGTGCCTGCACGGAGCTTATGATCCCGGTAAAAACAAGTAGCCAGCAGAGTGTAATTTTTTTCATGAGGGTCTCATTTCTTTTTTTCGTGTAATTTTTTCCCCTTCAGATATTTTGGTATATGATGATTATAATCTAGGACAGATGAAATATTCCTGGTTCAGCATTCTCTTTTTGCGGCTGATGAAGGATAGGGATACTTCAAAACTCTGGCTGCCATTAACGAGACGGTGCATATTGGAAGTATTGGCATCATAGCTGAGCCCCAGTGTAAATCCTTTAAAGTGGAAGCCTGCCATGGGAATAGCGGAATCATTGAAGCGGTAGTTGAATCCCAGCAGGAAGTCGAAATCAGGATTTACGGTCATGGAAGCATAAGCACCTACTACAGTCTCTTCCGCATTTCCCTGGTGCATGTACAGTCCGGTGGGAGTAAGGCTAAACTGTTCGTTCAGTTTGATTTTGGTACCACCATGGATCAACCACCTGATAGGCAGTGTTTTTTCCTGTCCATCAGCAGAGAAAGGGTCTTTAGGCTGTGTAAGGTGTGCTGCGGAAAATCCCAGGAATGGGTTGAAGCGATGATTGGGGTTACTATCGAAATATACTGCACCTGCGCCTGCGTCAAATGAGCTGGCAGAGGTTTTAGAGATATTTTCACCGTTTGCAATGCTCGGATCGAAACCGATGGTAGGATTATACTGGCTTCCCGTCTGGAATTTGGCGGGATCAATTCTCCTGTTGAGTAATCCAAAGTTAATACCAAAAACGATCTGGCTTGTTTTGGTTCGGCCAAACTTCACACCGGAATAGGATACACTGGCCATTGCATTGAGGTAGTTGTACCCGGCATCACCGGCAGACATATTCAGCACATTGGCGCCAATACCAATATTTTTATCTGTGGCGGCATCGATAGATACCCCCGCAGTAGAGAATGGTTTTCCATAATTCGCCCACTGATTACGATAATCACCGTTTATACGGAAATCACCATCAATAATACCAGTCAGGGCTGGGTTTAACCAAAGTGGGTATGCATAATATTGAGAGAAATGCGGATCTACCTGCGCTGTAGCAAAGCGGGGCAACAAACTGCTCCATAAAAGTATCGCAATTATAAAAATCCTCTTCATAGGAACATTTTTTACTTGTTCAAGATTACCGGGATGACAGTAGTTTAAGGCTATCATCCCGGTATGATTTATTCACGGGTTTTAAGAACGTTATTATCGCATGAGGGTCACATTACCTTTCTTAGTGATCACCGTACCATCCTGCATGGTTGCTTTGACAATCCATACATATACACCCACAGGCTGTTTCACTCCGTTCATGGTACCATCCCATCCTTTACGCTGGTCAGTAGAAGTAAATACCAGCTGACCCCATTGGTTATAGATCCTGAATTCGAGTTGTGCGATAGCGGTGCCGTATACATACTCGATATCATTCACACCATCACCATTTGGACTGAAGAGGTTTGGTACATAGATATTATTACCCTGTGGATTAGTTGTTTTATCTGTTACAGATGCCAGTGCACTGTTCTGACAAGAAGAGGCGCCGATCGCTCTTACATACAGCGTTACATTCTCATTAGGCTGGAGGTTGCTAACGGTATGTGATGTACCATTATCTCCTGTACTTGGTGCGGTGAAGGTAGTAGTGTCATTTACTGCTACTACATACCGTTGTGCACCTGGTACTGCCGGCCATGTAAATGTGACGCTGGTAGCTGTTCTGCTGCTTACGGTTACCGTTGGAGCAGCGATCGCTGTCAGCACTGTAATCTGTGCCTGTGCTCTGCTTGCACTTGTACAACCTGTTCCTATAGAAGCCTCTACATAGTAGGTCACATCAGCGTTAACCGGCGGTGTCACAAACTGAGCACCTGTGCTTACCGGTGTAGTGCCGTTAGCTGTAGCATACCATCTGAAGACAGCACCTGGCGTATTGGTTATTGCCGTGAGTGTGTATGTTTCACCTGGGCACTTGCTGAGGTCATTACCGCTTACTGTTGGCACAGCAGGAGGATTACCTACTGAAACGCTTACCAGTGTACGGCTTGGACTTGCACAACCACCTGTGCTTACTGCTTCAACATAGTAAGAAGTATTAGCAGTGATTGGGCCTACCGTTACGCTATCGCCGGTGGTGATCAGCGTTCCGCCTGATGTTGTCGCATACCAGTTGTAAGTCAGGGTCGGATCAGGATTTTTAACCTGTAATGTTGCATTGCTATTGTTACAGGTGGTTACCGCAGGGTAGAGGACTGCCGGAGCAGCTGGTGCATTAACGACGGTCACGTCTACACGTCCTCTGCTGGTGCTTACACAGTTACCATTTGCAACACTTGCATCTACGTAGTAGCTGGTGTTTGTGCTCACACTATTGAAGCTTACGTTGGTACCGGTAGCTATTGGAGTAGTGCTTGTTGCGCTGGTATACCAGTGGTAGATCATACCAGACACCGGATTTATTACCGCGAGATTCAGCGTATTTCCAAGGCAGAGTGTCACATTGGAACCAGCGTTCGGTGTTGCGACAGAGTCTACAACAGTAGCGGTGGCTGTTCCTTTGGTTGCACTGTAGCATCCGGAGGCGTTTCTTGCAGCTACGAGGTAGTCTGTTGTTGCTGTCAGACGGCCGGTTGTAAAGGTCGCACCAGTTGCCAGACTATCATTGGTGATAGCATTATACCAGATATAGTTGAGTGCCGGATCCGGATTAGTGATATTGAATGTTACCGGATTACCAGTACAAGCAACCTGGTTATTAACATTAATTACCGGAGTTGGCGGAGTTGGCAGTACAGTTACTGTAGCTGTTGTTCTCGCACCTGCATTGCTGCAACCTGCGCTGTTGAATGCTGCAACATAATAAGTTGTTGTAGCGGTCACATTGCTGGCTGTATAGCTGTTTGCACCGTTAGGTGTAAGGTCTGTACCATTTACGGCTGCATTAAACCAATGGTAGGTCAGTGATGGATCAGGGTTAGCAACAGTGAATGTTACGTTGCTGCCTGCACATACTGTCTGACTATTGGTTACCAGAGACGGAGCACCTGGAACCGGTGTTATAGCTAAGGTTACGGCCACTCGTGGTGATGTTCCTGTGCATCCTGTCACACGTGTTGCTTCTACATACAAGACAATAGAAGAGGTGAGTACACCAGTTGTATAGGACGTACCAGCATCTGTATTCAGGGCAGTTCCACCAGTTGGTACATTGTACCATTTGTAAACCACACCGCTGAAAGGTGCTGTGATGATAACAGTTGCAGGAGAGCCACTACATACTGCCTGATTCGGATTCACCAACGGAGTTGGAACGCTGTTCACTTTTACACTCGCAGCAACGAGAGGAAGTGTACATCCACCTTTACTTACCTGTAAATAGAAGGTAGTATCTGCTGTCAGTGGCGCCGTTCTGAGGCTATCAACATTTGACAGAACAATCGTTCTTGCCAATGATGTATACCAGGTGTAAGTCAATGTTGGATCAGGGTTGCTCACGGTCAGCAGGGCTGTTTGTCCTGCGCAGATGGCAGCGCCTACTACTGTTGGTGGTGTGAAGCTATTAACTGTCACCGTTACTGACTTCGCAGAGTCTGGTCTGTTTTCACATGCATTTGTACCCTGAACGGTCACATAATAAGTAGTAGTGATATCCAATGTATCAGTTACAAACGTACTACCACTGGTGATATACTGTGTCAGTGCTGCATCACGGTACCATTTGAATATTGGACTGGTGACAGTAGTGCTGGTAGCAGTAAGTGTGGTAGTTGAATGCACACATGTTGTTGCTCCATTCACCTGTATATCGGAAGGCAGCGCTTTTCTGCCAACATTAACGGTTACTTCTTTCAGGTTACCTGGAACATTCGCACAGTTGCCATTAGAGCTTACACTTACAAAGTAGTGATACTGGCCATTGGTAAGATTAGTAATGGTCAATACACCTGTTGCAGGGTTTACGCCATTGGTTATTGGCTGTGTTTCCTGTTGATCCAGGTACCAGTGGAATACCGGATTAGCGACATTGCTGGTTGGAGTCAGCACTACTGCATCCCCTGCGCAAACATTCTGAACACTGTCGATTGTGATGTCAGAAGGTTGTGCATTGTTGAATACATTAATGGAGATCTGTGTGCGTGCTGTATCTCCTGCACAGCTACCGGCGCCATTGGCTTTTACAAAGTAGTTGTGCATACCGACAGTTGTACCTACCGGAACAGTATAGGAAGTACTGTTTGCTACCAGCTGATTTCCAGCAGCATCGTACCAGGTGTATGTCTGGCCTGCCTGTGCAACTACTTTCAGTGTTACAGGCAGATTGCTTACGCATACAGATGCAGGGTTGCTACTATCTGCTACCGGAGGTGCGATACCACCATTTACAGTTACTGTAACCGCTTTTGCGTTACCTGGTGCATTTTCACATGCATTGGTACCTTGTACGGTTACATAGTAAGTAGTAGTTACACTCAATGTATCCGTTACGAATGTGCCGGCACTTATGATAAACTGTGTCAGTGCAGCATCACGGTACCATCTGAATACAGGGTTGGTAATAGTGGTGCTGGTTGCTGTGATAGAGACAGCGCTATGAATACAGGTTGATGTATCATTCGCCTGAATATCAGATGCCAGCGCTTTTTTGTTTACTGTTAAGGTCACCGCTTTCAGGTTGCCTGGCTGATTGGAGCAGCTACCGTTAGTTGACCCTACGCTTACGTAGTAAACATAAGTACCTGCGGTTGCTGGTGCAAGTGTTAACACACCTGTTGCAGGATCAACACCGGCGGTTACCGGCTGCGTTTTCTGCTGATCCAGGTACCACGTGAACACAGGGTTCGCAATAGTGGTACTGGTTGGAGTCAGGCGGATAGTATCACCGAGACATGAATGCGGTGTAGTATCGATATTGATATCAGATGGCTGTGCATTGTTGAATACATTCAACGTGATCTGCGTACGGGCAGTATCTCCGGCACAGTTGGTATTTCCACCGGTTTTCACAAAGTAGTTGTGTATACCGATAGCTGTGCCAACAGGAACAGTATATGAATCACTGTTTGTTATCAGCACATTTCCTGAGGCATCGTACCAGGTATGTATCTGGCCTGCCTGTGGTACCACTTTCAGCGTTACTGGCAGATTGCTTACGCATACGCTTGCAGGATTACCTGTATCAGCTACCGGAGGTGCGGCACCGCCATTTACAGTTACTGTAACTGCTTTCGCGTTACCTGGTGCATTTTCACATGCATTGGTACCTTGTACGGTTACATAGTAAATAGTGGTTACGTTCAGGGTATCAGTAACAAAGGTGCTGGTGCTTCTGATAAACTGCGTCAGCAAGGAATCACGGTACCATCTGAATACAGGATTAGTGATAGTGGTGCTGGTTGCAGTGATAGAGACAGCGCTATGAATACAGGTTGATGTATCATTCGCCTGGATATCAGATGCCAGCGCTTTTTTGTTAACTGTTAAGGTCACCGCTTTCAGGTTACCTGGCTGGTTGGAGCAGCTACCGTTAGTTGATCCTACGCTTACATAGTAAACATAAGTACCTGCGGTTGCCGGTGCAAGCGTTAACACACCTGTTACTGAATCTACGCCAGCGGTTACCGGCTGTGTTTTCTGCTGATCCAGGTACCACGTGAACACAGGGTTCGCAATAGTGGTACTGGTTGGAGTCAGGCGGATGGTATCACCAAGACATACATGCGGAGTAGTATCGATGTTGATATCAGATGGCTGTCCATTATTGAATACGTTCAACGTAATCTGCGTACGGGCAGTATCTCCGGCACAGTTGGTATTTCCACCAGTTTTTACAAAGTAGTTGTGTATACCAACAGCTGTACCAACAGGAACAGTATATGAATCACTGTTTGTTATCAGCACATTTCCTGAGGCATCGTACCAGGTATGTATCTGGCCTGCCTGTGGTACCACTTTCAGCGTTACTGGCAGATTGCTTACGCATACGCTTGCAGGATTACCTGTATCAGCTACCGGAGGTGCGGCACCGCCATTTACAGTTACTGTAACTGCTTTCGCGTTACCTGGTGCATTTTCACATGCATTGGTACCTTGTACGGTTACATAGTAAATAGTGGTTACGTTCAGGGTATCAGTAACAAAGGTGCTGGTGCTTCTGATAAACTGCGTCAGCAAGGAATCACGGTACCATCTGAATACAGGATTAGTGATAGTGGTGCTGGTTGCAGTAATGGAGGTGGCGGTATGAATACAGGTAGATGTATCATTGGCCTGAATATCAGAAGGCAGTGCCTTTTTATTTACCGTTAAGGTGACACCTTTCAGGTTACCTGGCTGGTTAGAGCAGCCACCATTGGCTGAGCCAACGCTTACATAGTAAACATAAGTACCTGCGGTTGCCGGAGCAAGCGTTAATACGCCTGTTACCGGATCAACACCAGCTGTTACCGGTTGTGTTTTCTGCTGATCCAGGTACCACATGAACACAGGGTTCGTAATAGTGGTACTGGTTGGAGTCAGGCGGATGGTATCACCGGCACATGAATGCGGTGTAGTATCGATGTTGATATCTGATGGCTGTGCATTGTTGAATACATTCAATGTGATCTGCGTACGGGCAGAGTCGTTGCTACAGCCATTTGTATTATTGGCTTTCACATAGTAAGTGTGCAGACCTACTGCTGTTCCTTGCGGAACAATATATATGTTATTCTGTGCTGTCAGCTGATTACCGATTGCGTCGAACCAGGTATATGTTACACCAGGTTGTGCAATTACTTTCAGGGTGTCCGGAAGGTTGCTTACACATACAGAAGTCTTGTTGCTGCTATCTGCTACCGGCGCCGCAGGAATTGACAGGATATTTACTGTCACAGCTGCAGAGCGCTGGATATCACAATTGTCTCTGGTTGCAGTTACAGTATAAGTGTAAGTACCTGCCGGGTGCGTACCAGGAATAATGTAGGCCAGACTGTCAATCAGCTTGGTATTATTCTGATCGTACCAGCTATAGGTAACGCCTGCTACAGGATTTGCCACGCTTAATGTAATCGGTGTACCGACACAAGCGCTGGTATCTTTCGCAATAATTGTTGGTGCCACTATTCCACGACGGGCGTAGTTGAAGTCGACTGCGGTGAGCAGGGAAACCACGCCTGATTTCAGTTTCACTTCGATACCATCGAATTGTTTGGTTGGAACAAAAGACAGCACCACGCCTTGTGTACCGTTCAGAATATTCAGGTGCAGCAGCGGGTTGCTAACCAGGAGGCTATCACCTGGGGTATTACCATTATAGCTGGTTAACTGAACACCTGCCAGTAATGCGGCTGACAATACCTGGCTTGGATTGCTGAGGCGAACTTCAACGGTATCACCGAGTGTTGACAGACCATTAAAGAGCGCACGTTGCCATACTGCGGATCCCAGCAGACCGACGTTAAGTACCAGGGAAGATGCAGATTCTGTATTATTATCCACTGCCAGATCCGGGTTAACTACGGTTCCCAGTCCCAGCACACCACCAACAGAGGTACCGCTGTTGATCTGCGCTATTGCGCGTTCACAAGGAACAGGGTTAGGCACCATTGGTGTGGTGATGATCAGCACCGGAATACGCTGGGAAGTACAAGTACCGGTAGAATCCAGTGAGGCCTGTACCCATAATGTATCTGTGCTTTGTGTATGCTTAGCAACAGTTGTATACTGTAATCCTTCAAAAATGCTATCAGTAGCAAATTGAGATGCATACCATTTCACTTTGGCATTTGCAGCCGGAGGCGTAGCCACCAGTACAGCGCTCATACCAGTATCCACGGTAGCCGGATTAGGTTTCACAATCGGAACACCGAGTTGGGTAGTAACAGTAAACAGTACCGGCGTACGGGTCGCAGAAACTGTATTACAGCTATCATTCATCGCTTCCACATAGTAAGTTACAGGAGCGGTTACGTTGGTAACAGTGAATACAAAACCACTGTCTGTATTCAGTTTGGCACCACCGTTTGCAACATTGTACCAGCTATAGCTATAACCTTTAACAGGATTGCTGATGGCTGCACTAGCTGTAGAACCAGGACATACAGCAATTGTATCAGGATTTAATACCGGAGGCAGTGGCGTAGCTACTACCTTAATATTAACAGCAGTTCTGTCTGTACTTTCACAACCTACGCCTGCTCTGAAGGCGGTTACATAGAATGTGGAGTCAGTTGTTATTGGGCCTGTAGTCAGACTTGCACCGTCTTTACCTGTCAGGTAGGTACCGTTACCGGTATACCAGCGATAGGTAACATTCGGAGAAGGATTGCTTACGTTCAGGGTGGCTGTACTACCGCTACATACAGTTACGGATGATGCCTGTACCTGCGGAGCAGCAATTATACGGCGGGCAGAATTAAAGTTGATACTTGTCAATGCACCCACTACACCTGATTTCAGTGTTACCTGCACTGCATCGAAGGTACCTTTAGGCAGGAAGGTGTATTCGCCTGTCTGGCCGCTGTTCAGCAGATTCACATGGAGTAATGGATTACCTACCAGTACTGAATCTACCGGAGTATTTCCGAGATAAGCGGTGAGCTGTACACTTGCGAGTACGGCTGCGGAGAGCACCTGGCTAGAGCTGGAGAGACGTACTCTTACGCTGTCGCCAGGAGCAGATGGACCGGTAAATCCGGCGCGCTGCCATACTGTGGCGTTTAGCGCGCCCAGGTTGATTACGAGGGAAGAAGCAGTATTCTGATTGTCGTCCACTGCAAATCCAGGGTTGTATACGTTACCCAATATAAGGAGACCTGAACCACCAACGGTTTGGGTTACTGCGCGTTCACAAGGTACGGCCAGAGAATCTCCCTGATAAGTGACAACGGTTACTGGAACCCTTGCAGATTGACAAATATTGGCTGAAGTATCTTTAATAAGTGCCTGTACCCAGTATACCTTGGTATTTGGCGCAGACTGAGCAGGGGCAGCAAATGTAGTACCTGTAAACAGTGAATCATTGCCTGTTTGTGAGCCATACCAAACAATAGAAGCATTAGATACCGGCAGGGTGGCTGTCAGCACAGCAGTAGCGCCTACAGTTACTGAATCTGGATTTGGCGATACCACAGGTGGCTGTAATGCCTGTCCAACCAGGATATGGTAAGCCTGTCTTGTTGATACAGCACCACAGGAGCTTTGTGCTTCCACATAGAAGGTTGTATCAGCAGTAACATTATTCACTTTGAATACGAATCCGCTGTCTGTATTCAGCTTGGTACCGCCAGTCGCAACGTTATACCAGTTGTAGGTAAGGCCATTCACTGGTTTGATTACCTGTAATGATACATTAGTACCAGCGCAGGCAGTGATATTCTGATCAGCGCCAGGAACCTGTGGAGCAGCCAATACGACTACTGGCACAGGGAATCTTGTAGGATTTTCGCAATTCTGCGGACCTCCGTAAACAGCTACCCAATAAGTAACGGTGCCTGGAGTTTTCAGACTATCGGTAGTATAGGTTGCATTAGAACCCAATACAGTAGTGCTGGTAGAATCGGCGTACCAATGAACACCAGTACCATTTACCGGCGTTACAGTCAGGGTTGCCTTATTATTCACACATACAGTGTCGTGTGGTGTTACCACAGCCGGTGTAGGATAAATTACCCTTGCACCATAGATATCAATAGATGTCAACAGATTTGCAAGGCCGGTGATACGCACCTCTACACGATCGTATGGTGCGCTAGCAGGGATCGTTGCAACAAACTGCTGACTGTTGAGCAGGCGAAGCGTCAGGAGGTTGGAAAGTGTATCTGCCGCTACCTTGGTTGTATTATTATAAACAGTTACCACTACACCACCGAGCAGACTAACATCTGCAAGACCTGTTGGTGCAGCAAAGTTAATTCTGATGCTATCAGTAGCTGAACCCACATTAGGGAAAATCAGCTGTTGATATACGGAACCACCCAGTAAGCCTACTGGCATACTCAGGCGAGTGAAGTTAGTTTGATTACTGTCGATATCATTTGTTGGGTTCTGCACAGAACACAGGATACAACCCAGTGAAGTACCGGATACCTGTGAAGTCGGAACATTACAATCAGGCGAAGGAATAACCGGACCTGTAACAACAACAGCGACGGCTACACGTTTGGATTCGCACGCACCCGGAATTGTAACGGCTGCATAATAAGTGTAGGTACCAGGATTGTTGAATGGTCCTACAACAAATGGAGTTCCTGTTCCTACAGGTGTGGTAGCCGTTGAATCGGAATACCAGCTGATGGTAGCACCAGGTATTGGTGTTGCAGTCAGACTGGCTGTTTGTCCGGTGGCTACTACTACAGTACCAGGTACTACTGGTCCGGCAGGGGCGGTAACTATTTTTACATTTGCCGCCTTCAGGTTGTTAGGGGCATTTGAACAACGGTTGGAACCAGCCACCGCAACATAATAGGTATAAGTACCTGCTGCGAGTCCGGATACGGTAAGTTTACCGGTAGAATCGATATTATAGGTTACCCCACTGACTGTACCATTGGTAATGGCTTGCGTTTTAGCAGCATCCAGATACCAGGTAAATACAGGTTGGGTGATGTTGGAAGTAGGATTGACAGCAGGAGTGATCACCGCATTGCCACTTGTACACGCGGTGGTGGTATCACTTACAATGATATCTGCCGGTGTTGAAAGTGGATTAACAGTAATGCGTACTGGTAATCTTTCAGGATTTGCGCAACCATTTGCATCAGTAATTTGTGCAAAGTAAGTTACAGTACCTGTTGTGGTCAGGGTAGGGGTAGTAAATGTAGAGTCATTTACTTTGGTACCAGCCACTGTCATACCAGTAGAATCAGTATACAATGTCATGGAAGCAGTACCGAGACCATTGGCAGTAATTGTAGCCGTCTGGCCCTGACATGCAGCTCCATTATTTGTAATAACGATTTTAGGGTTTGGCGCCACTGCTCTTACACCATATATATTGATGTTATTAAGCAGGTTGGCAACGCCTGTCAGTTTAATCTGAACAGTGTTGTACGGGCCACTTGCCGGGATCGTTACAGTGAAAGGTCCGGAACCTTGCAGCAATTGCAGGGTCAGGAGGTTCGCCAGGGTATCTCTGCGGTTGATGGTTGTCGTACCCCCCTGAACGTTAGCCACGGTAATTTCAACTCCACCAAGGAGGGAAACATTCGCAAGACCACTTGCTGTCCCCAGCATCACGCGGAGGCTATCCGAACCATTACCTACAACAGGGAATATCAGCTGTTGATAAACACTACCACCCAGTAATCCTACCGGTATATTAAGCGTACTGTAATTCGTTGTAATTGCGTCGATGGCGTTATTTGGATTACTAACGCTGCAGAGCACACAACCTAAAGTAGTACCTGTTATTGTGCTGGTAGGGGCGTTACAGGAAGTATTGGTTACCGGCGGTAACGCAATTGCTGTATCTGCAACATGGTATGATTCGCAGGTACCTCCTGTGCTCAGTCTGACGCCTGCAAAATATACATTCGGTGTATTTGCTGTGGTAGGTACTACCGACAGTGTATCGCCAAAGGCGATAGGTGCCTGTGTAGTATCCTTATACCAGACCACCGTACCACCTGCCGGCGGTGTTGCTCTCAGAATTATTGCCTGTCCGAGGGTACCGTACACTGTTGTAGCGCCAAGGGTTGGTACAGGGGCTTTACCTGTCATGATTACCGTCACCTTCTTCAATGTATTGGCGAGGTTATCGCAATGTGTAGAATCAGATGCGCTGATATAGAATATGGCGGTACCTGAACCAAGACCGATAATCGTCAGTTTTGCGGTGACAGGATCTACCTGGTAGGTTAATGCACCATCTACCATTCCATTGGTGATAGGGGTAGTTTTACCAGCATCTTTATACCAGGTGAAAACAGGTTTTGTGAGTAACGTCGAATATGGAGTTATTCTTACCGTATCTCCCTGACAGCCATAGGCAGTATCCGGGAAGTTGATATCAGTTGCAGCCGTATATGCCTTCACTAACAGGCTCACTGGTGTTTTCTGTGATCCTGACGGACAGGTACTTCTGGTGGCGGAAACATAATAGGTAAAGCTACCGGCAATATTCACCGGTGGCGTGTAAGTAGAAGTGGCAGATGGCCCCTGAAGTATATTTCCGGCAGCATCGTACCATGTATATTTCAGGCTTGCGTCCGGGTTCTGCACCGTAAATGTTACCGGGGTGTTGAGACAGGTAGCCTGGTTAAGTGAGGCGGCTGTCAGCACCGGGCTAGGAATGACGCGACCCATATCATAAACACGTAACCCCGCCAGTACGCTGGCCAGGGCAGAGAATCTGATTTCGATATGATCGAATTGCCCCGAAGAGGCGAATGTAAATACCTGTGGAGAGGAAGGCCCCGATAACAATCGTAATTGCAGCAATGCGCTGGACGCATTGATACTATCCACCGTTGTCTGGCCATTGGATGTAACGATTGTAATATTATTGAGTGCATCTAACGACAATAAAGCACCAGGAGTGCCCATCACTATTTTAACAGAATCGCCGACTTTTGACAGGCCGGGATATACTGCACTTAATCTTGTATAACCTAACAGTCCCACGGAAGCATTCATTGTTGCAAAGGTGGTAAGGCTGTTATCAATGGCATTATATGGATTATCGATTGATCCTACTGCAGCAGCATTGACAGCATCGAGGCTGCCTCTTGATCCGTAAATAACGTCTAATGCTGTATCGCAGGTCAGCGGGGTTGTTGTTACAGTGTTGTAATATGCTGCATATACATTCAATGAGGTAGCCACATTTAACAAACCGGCAATAGAAATAGTAATGCGGTCATAGGCGGTGGTTTGCGCCGGCAGATATATTTCTGCCTGGTTTGTTGCTGCCAGCAGATTCACTAAAGCAGCATTGACATTATACGCACTACCAACATTGGTGGTATTATTCTTTGCCTGCATGGTGATGGCTCCCAGGTTAGCACTTAAGAGTGCACCTCCTGTTCCTATTTTCACAATAGCCCTTGTTCCTGCCGGCACCGGTGTGGGAAAAATCAGGGTTTGTTCAACGCCGGAAAGCAGGGCTAACCCTGCTGTCAGTGTGGAATAGGTACTTAGGGATCCCGAGCCGGCATCCACCGCATTTCCGGGGTTAGTCACTGTACATATCACGCACAACGCTCCACTTGTATTGGTTTGCGAGTTAGCGTATACGCGTTGATAATACGTTTGTGCGTTCACGTTAGCTGAGGAAAATCCCAGTATCAATAGTACAGACAACAGGCTTTTCCACCACCTGTCGAACCGTAGGTTTTTCCGGGGTTTAGGCGAAGACCCGTTCCAGGTTTTCAGGATAACAAAAGAAGCACTAAAAGGGCTATTAGGAGTAGCTTTTGAATGCATAGCATCTATGTTTGGATAATAAGAAGTCTTGTTTAATGTATTCACACTAAACTCTAAGGATAGGCAGCGGTTAAGATGTTATTGGGGGAAAGGATTTTGGTTGATATAATATCACTTCCTTTCTGCCTTGTATACATTCCGATATTTGGTTATACAACTACGACAATTCACAGTATAATCACGAAAGTATAATGTAGAAAGCGTTTATTGATATGCCTTTTTGTTCATTTATTGCCAACGGATCAGTTTGTTCATTTTGAGTTCGCTTTGTTCATTTTATTCATTTTACTTAGCCAACTCACCATTTTGTTCAGGGATTGAAAACAGGGGGATTTATTTTAAATTCTGGCACGAATAGTTAGCATATTTTAACAGCAAATTATCCCGATGATCATATTAATATCTGAGGAACCTCTCTTCTAATTAAATAATTGATAATAATCTTCTTACAAAAAGAAAAAACGGAATAAACCTCCTGCTCTTTACCAATAAATTAAAATAATTTATATGTATAATATATTTTAATACCTCAATTCATTCCATTCATTTTTATTTTTTAAAATCTAAACGGCTGATATCTACGTAATTAACCTATTGTACCGAAATTCCATCAAAATCCATTATTGTCCCCTTATGATAGATATATCCTATGACTTTATTCTGACCTTACAGAAGGAAGTGTTACAAAAATTCGGGGTCGAAGTCATGTCGCCAGGAGAATGCAAGCATCTGGCCCAATCCATACTGGATTCCACCAGGCAGCTGATAAGTGAAACAACCCTCAAAAGAGTGTTCGGATTCGCCGTTGCACAACACAGCTTCTCCCGCTTCACACTGAATACACTCGCACAATATTGCGACTACAAGGACTGGGAAGCATTCCAGCAGCATCACTACCGGATGAGTAATCCGCAGGCAATATCCATTGAAAACGGCACCGCAAAAGAAGCCAAATGGGTAGAACTTAAAACCAAAGCTGCTGCTGTATCCCACTACACCATGCTCACCCTCCAGAACAGATCTGGCATCAATTTCCCATTCACGGTTAAGCGTCAATATATTATTAACCACATTGAGAAATTCCTGGAAAGCAATTACACTGCTACTGCATTAATTGCACCTTCAGGGTGGGGAAAATCCATTTCACTGGTGCATGTAGCAGATCATTTCTGGCATAACAAATCACCAAAAATGAAGGAAGACGTGTGCTGGTTTATCCATGCACATGCCGCCGGAAGCTTGCTGTTGAAAGGTTTCAGCCTTTCCACCTGGCTGGACAATCAACTGAACCACGGTAACGGCGAAAACTTCAGAGAATATTTCGCATCAGAATTTGAAAGAAGAGGCTCACGCCTTATATTAATAATAGACGGATTTGATGAGATAGCCGTATCAGCAGAAAAACTCCGGCTTATCTATTCCAAACTGGAAGACTTCATTTATACCAATGAGAAATTTCCATGGATAAAAGTCATACTTTCTGTCAGAAGCAGTACCTGGAATGAACTGTTTCAACGCCCCA
The DNA here is from genome assembly GCF_011752935.1 of Chitinophaga sp. Cy-1792. Lineage (NCBI taxonomy): Bacteria > Pseudomonadati > Bacteroidota > Chitinophagia > Chitinophagales > Chitinophagaceae > Chitinophaga > Chitinophaga sp. Cy-1792. The sequence goes on along the minus strand of NZ_VWWO01000001.1, from coordinate 918,066 downwards.
ATGACTATTCCTCCTTCCGTCGCTATTGGTACGTAGGTGCTGAAATGGACGAAGAAACGAATATCAACGTTAAACAGTTTGAAGACCAGGAAATCAAGGCCATACTGGAAAAGCACGACTACGGCCCTGACATCATCAACCAGTTTTCAGAGACGTTCCTCCAGAAACTCCGGCATCCTTATTATCTGCAGTTATTCTGCCAGCTAAACCCGGACCCGAAAACATCATTTATCGATGAAAACCTGAGCATGTACGAAATCGTATCCCGGTTTGTACAGAATAAGGTGTTCATCTCTTCTACCAGCTCTTTTAAAATAAAAATCATACAGCGAATGCTTCAGTTAATAGACCTGGGCAGAAACGGTATGTATATTGAAAAGCTGGAACTGCTGGACCAAAGCTCAGAACTATTCCCCGCATACAAGGAATTACTCGCCGATAATATCCTGGTAGAGGAAAACCTCAGCCAGGAAATTATGTACCACGTGAAGGTGCGTTTCGCACATCCGTTCCTGTTAGAATACTTCGTGGCCATGCACTACCTGCAAAAAACGAATCAGCAGGTGAATGAATCCATTTTGCAGGAAATGCTGGACTACCTGCCTTCCTCTTCCTACAGGGTGGGGGTGTTTAAATGGCTGTTACGCTTTGCCATCAACCATAAACAAACCGATGGCATCCTGAAAATGCTGCACCTGCCACTGGCATTGCTGGAAAAATCCCATCTCCTGGAATACCTGGTACTGCACTATCAGCTGGATGGCAACGACCAGATGGAATTACGTTCCATCTTCCCGCAAGGCTTCTTTAAAAAGAACCCCATCAGTAACTTTATCAATGATGAGTTTATCCATTTCAGGAAGAAAAGGGTACTGATGGCATTACTTACCCTCGCTGATACCAAAGAAGATAAACTGAAGATAAGAAGCATGCTGTTTACCATTTCTCTGCTGCAACTGGACGCAGAGGACTGTGAAGCACATCTTCAGGCAATTAAAAAAATCTATAATCCGGGAGAACTGGATGACGAACTGTGGGTAACTCCTCATGAAATCCTCCTGTTTATATACGAACGCCTCAAATTTGGTATGGTCGATGACCAGATCATGCAGAAAATCTATAATTACAAGCATTATCTGAGCGCCGTTTCTAAAAACCACCAGGCCACCATCCCGCAGGAAATCGTTATCCGTAACATGGGGTATGCCCTGTCACTGCTCGATGACTATGAACAGCTTTTGCAGTTCACACAACAGATTTTTGATGCCTACCCTTCACTGGTGCACAGAAAAACTGACTCTTTCAGACTCCAGCTGCTCTGCTGGCAGACACATGCGCTGGCCAGACTCGGAGAAATGAAGAAAGCACAACGCATCTGTAAGCATACAGATAAGGTATTGAAAAATTATTCATCCGATTATTTTGCAAATAAGTATGTAGAATCACTGCAGAAGATGATTACAGCAGATTTCTACTATAAAGAACATGACCTCATCAGAGCCATGCGTGCCGCCGAGAATGCAAATGAAACAGCCCAGAAGCTTGATTTTAAAGTGATCGCCCTCAGAAACCTGAATCTACTCAAAAAACTATACGCACAATTAGACATGTCCAGTAAAATAGCGGGCATACAATCTCAGATAGATAACATCAAAGCAAGTACCTCATTTAAACATGAAGTATTAAACTTTGCTCCCAGATTCTGATAGAATTTTGTTTTCTTGCATAGCAGATGGCTATCGACGAAATCAAATATTCATTTACACAACGACTTGTTCTAAATATACTGAGCCTGTTGACGATTGTCGCGCAAGCTCCCTACCTGAACAGATTCCTGCCACCAATTATGGCAGGCGGTTTTCATGTGGACCTACTCGTGTCAGTAATTATCTCCCTGGCCTTTGTATTCCTGCTTCGCTGGATATTTAAGCCATTGGTTATACCCGTATTTATTACCATATGCTGTATTATGCTGGTAAATAACTTCGGTAAAGGCTATTCTTTCTATAATATTTTTAATGATTATAAAGGGATGGTACAGGGAAACTGGGTAGCCAAAGACAGCAAACAGCTGGATATCCTCAGTCTTTACCCTCATAAGGTAGAAAGCTACCGGGATAAAACTGTTCGGGGTATCCGCGAAAAAATTAATTACAACGATTCTACCGTCAGGAACTTCTCTATCAGGCATTCCCTGGACTATTACGACTCCTATTGGTACAAATATGGCAGTATTGTGCGTTACCTGTCGCTGTTCCGCTATATCAACACCAACTTTAAATATGTGCTGGACTCCAGGCGCGATGAATATTTTGCTACTCCCCAGGAAACCATTCTCAACGGGCTCGGCGGCGACTGCGATGACCATTCCCTGCTGATGACCTCCTGTCTGCAATCCATCGGGGCCAGAACGCGCATTGTACTGATCAAAGGGCACGCCTACCCGGAGTTATATGTAGGCAGCAAGGAGGACTTTGAAGTGATGAAACAGGCCATCATCCTGTTTTTCCCCCGGCCACCGATCAGGGAAATCTATTACCACGAGCTGAAAGGGGAATACTGGATCAACCTCGACTACAGCGCCCGTCATCCGGGCGGTCCATACCTGAATGACAGAGTTTATGCACTCATTGAGCTCTGATCCCCTAAATTTGCGGTATGAGCCAGTTCAAGTATCTACGGAAATATCATAGCTTTTTTAGATTTAAACGGGAATTCGAGCAGTACAGCCTCAAAAAAGCCAGGAGTTACGAAATAGTTATTCATTGGCTTCATAGCAAGCTCACCCGTCAGCAATTTTTGCTGCTATCAGGTATGCTGGTAGGCTGTGGTGCCGGGATGGCCGGTGTTGTTTTGAAAATGCTCGTGCACTACATTCACTATGTCATTACGGACAAGGTCCATTTTCATACACAGGTATTCTTTTATGCGATCTTTCCATTTCTGGGGATTGTACTCACCACGCTGATAGTAGTGTGGTTTTTCAAGGGGCAGTCCAGGAAAGGGATTCCGGCGATTTTACACGAGATAGCGCAAAACTCCAGCTTGATACCACCTGTAAAGATGTATTCCCAGGTATTGCAAAGTGCCGTTACGGTGGGCCTTGGGGGTTCTGCGGGGCTGGAGAGTCCGATTGCAGTTACCGGTGCGGCACTGGGCTCCAATTATGCACGTACCTATAACCTGGGCTATAAAGAGCGTACCCTGCTGCTTGCAGCTGGTGCCACCGCTGGTATCGCGGCCGCTTTTAATGCGCCTATTGCCGGTATGATGTTCGCCTTTGAGATATTGCTTACCGGCGTTGTATTTTCAGATTTTATGCCGCTAATTGTGGCGGCAGTCTGTGGGAGTCTGCTGTCAAAAATTATATTACAGGAAGAAGTCCTTTTTCATTTTGAGTCCAGGTCGCCATTCAATTACCATAACGTTCCCTTTTATATAGTACTCGGGCTGCTGAGTGGGTTTTATGCCCGGTATTATGTGGTCATAGGGCAGAAAGTGGAGCATTTTTTCCATGGCCTGAAGTGGAGCGCTGTACAGAAAGCCATGTTGGGCGGGGTGATCGTATCCGCTTTTTGTGTGGCTATGCCACCATTATTCGGGGAGGGATACACTGTAGTGAAGTCGCTGGCCAACGGCCATGGCGAAACCATTCTGCAGAACAGCTTTTTCCGGTATATGCCGGCACAAAGCCAGTTATTGTTGATTTTCACTGGTGTTATATGCCTGATGAAGGCTTTTGCATCTTCCATTACAATACAGAGCGGCGGTAATGGCGGTAATTTCGCGCCCTCGCTCTTTGCCGGCGGATTCCTGGGATATTTCTTTGCGTTATTGTGCCTGCAGCTGGGGTTTGACACAGCACCTGTTACCAACCTGGTAATCGTAGGCATGGGCGGAGTCATGAGCGGGGTGATGTATGCACCTCTTACCGCCATCTTCCTGATTGCCGAATCCAGCTCCGGGTATGATCTTTTCATCCCACTTATGATAGTCGCCACTATTTCTTATCTTATCAGTAAATGGTTTTCTCCTATCTCTCCCGAAATTAAAGCGCTGGCAGAAGAAGGCAAAGTATTCACCAGGGCCCATGATAAAAACATTTTATCACTGATTAAAATGGAGGATATCCTGGAAACAGAAGTGCAGACAATATCCAGCAATAAGTATTTCAGAGATCTGGTGCCGCTGATTAAGGAAGGCGACAGCAGTAATATTGCCGTAGTAAATGATCAGGGAATTTTTGAGGGCCTGATAGCCCTGGATACGTTACGGCCGATTATGTTCAGCCCGGAACTATATGACACCATTACTGTTAAGAAATTGATGAAGGCACCGGCAGCGGTTATTAATATCAATGAGAATATTGATGAGGTTATAAAAAAATTTGACGCTGTCAATGCCTGGCATTTGCCGGTAGTGAAGGATAAAATGCTGGTCGGGATGATTTCCAAATCAAGAATCCTGAACCACTACCGCAGATTGTTACAGGAATATTCAGAAGTCTGACAATAAGCAAAACGACACCTTGTATGGCCCGTGTACTTATAAATTTTGCGCATCCGGCACTTGAAAAATCGAGGATGCATAAGCAACTCGTTCCTATGTTAAAAACGGTACCGGGGATTACATTCAATGATCTTTACGAGCGGTACCCCGATATGGATGTAGATGTTACCAGGGAACAACGTTTGCTGGAGCAACACGATATCATCATCCTGCAACACCCTGTATACTGGTATAATGCACCTGCTATTATCCGGCAGTGGCAGGACCTGGTGCTGGAACATGGTTGGGCTTATGGCCATACCGGGAAGGCTTTACAGGGGAAATACATGACCAATGCCGTATCTGCCGGCAGCCGGCAGGACCATTACCAGGCAGGTGGTATTCATGGTTTCCCGTTGGAGCAGTTCTTTCTGCCTTTTTCACAGACAGCTGTGCTTTGTAATATGAAGTACGTGTCGCCCTACATTATCTACGGCGTACACCGGATGGATACGTCTGCTATTCAGGAAGAAGTGAAACGTTATAGACAATTGCTGGAGGTATTGAAGTCGCCCGATTTTGATCTGACCACCTTAACTAAGATCAGCCATTTGAATGAGCTGGTCAAAGCACCTATTCAAACCACCTAACATGGATCAACATACGTTGTTATTTCAGTCGATGGTATACCTGGCTGCTGCCATACTTTTTGTGCCATTGGCTAAAAAGATGGGGCTGGGAGCCGTTTTAGGCTATCTGCTGGCAGGAGTTATTATTGGTCCTTCCGTTTCTGGTTTTATTGGAAAAGAGGGGGAAGACATTATGCATTTTGCGGAATTTGGCGTGGTGATGATGCTGTTTCTGATTGGGATGGAGCTGGAACCTGCGTTGTTATGGCGTTTGCGTTCGGCGATACTTGGGCTTGGTGGGTTGCAGGTGATAGGCACTTCTGTAGTGCTCGCCGCAGCATCCTGGTGGCTGGGCCTATCCTGGAACGCCGCCCTGGCATTGGGTATGATCCTTTCACTCTCCTCCACGGCCATTGTGCTACAAACGCTGAATGAGAAAGGGTGGATGCCCACTGCTGCCGGGCAAAGTTCCTTTGCCGTGCTGCTATTTCAGGACATTGCGGTTATCCCTATGCTGGCCATTTTTCCGCTGCTGGCAGGCAATCATGCTGCGGCAGAAAGTGCGGAAGGCGCTTCTATACGGGACAATCTGCCGGCATGGGGACAAACGCTCGTAGTATTAGGCGCCATCATCACGATTGTTATCGGCGGCCGGTACCTGGTGCAGCCCATCATGCGTGTGATTGCCCGTACAAGGGTGAGGGAATTGTTTACCGCCACCGCCCTGCTGATGGTAGTAGCCATTGCGGTACTGATGAACCTTGTAGGACTGAGTTCAGCGCTGGGAGCATTTCTGGGAGGTGTTGTACTTGCCAATAGTGAATACCGCCACGAGTTGGAAAGCGATATCGAGCCATTCAAAGGGCTATTGCTGGGGCTATTCTTCATTGCAGTAGGAGCTTCCATTGATTTTAAACTTATTATGCAGCAGCCCTGGATTATACTGGGACTCGTTTTTGGTATTATGGCCATCAAAGGGCTTGTATTATTTGGCTTGGGCAAGCTGTTCAAACTCAGTCTGGACCAGAATCTGCTGTTCTCTTTCGCGTTATGTGATATTGGAGAATTTGCTTTTGTTTTGTTGTCGCTTACTTCGCAGAGTAATATCCTGGACAAACATACAACAGGCATGATGACCGCTGTAGTAGCCATTTCCATGGCGATGACGCCCTTGCTGATGCTGCTGTATGAAAAATTGGTACAACCACATTTTACTATCTCCGCAAAAACAGAACGTGATCCTGATGAAATCGACGAACACAACCAGGTGATCATTGCCGGATTTGGTCGCTTTGGTAGCATGACAGGGCGTTTCCTCCGTGCAAACGGTATTAAGGCGACTATCCTCGATATGGATTCTGACAGAGTGGATGCACTGCACCGACTTGGTATTAAGGTTTATTATGGAGACGCTTCCAGGTATGATATGCTGGCAGCAGCGGGTGCCGCAAAGGCAAAGATCCTGATCATTGCCATGGATGATGCTGAAAAAACCGCGGCAGTAGTAAAAATAGTAAAGCGCTACTTCCCGCATCTGCAGCTGCTGGTGCGTTCTATGGATATCGAAGATACCTTTGATCTGATGGACCTCGGGGTATTACATATCTACAGGGAAACTGTTGACACCTCTTTGCGGCTCGGCGTAGATGCGTTGGAGTTATTAGGGATTAGAGCATATCATAGTCACCGTGCAGCGCGTACCTTTTTAAAACAGGATGAGCGCTCGCTGAAAAGTCTTTCAGCAGCACGTGAAGACAAGAAAGAGTTTGTCAGTGCGATGAAGGAAAGAATTGATGAAATGGAAAAACTGATTACGTCTGATAAGATCAAAACATGGCTTGATGAAGGGGAGGGCTGGGATAGCACCAGTATCAGAGACGAAGCGAAAGGAGAACCTGATGCAACCGCTACTAAATAAGCAGACAATACAAATCTGATTGCCAGATACTTTTCAGCTGATACCTTCGGTATCAGCTGTTTTAGTTTAGTTCTGCGCTGTTTCTATTTTATTTAGCGATATGCGCGATGATAAGCTCTGCCACGTGATGCAATAAATTCACATCTATTTGCTTTGGTGAATCATGTAGCGGCTTGCTGGAAACGGCTCTTACAAAACCTTCTTCGTCGGGTTCGAAGGTAATTTCCTGTTCTGCAATATCTACTTTATATACTGTTTTGAATGGAAGCTCAGATGTTCTTACTTCCAGGATATGTGGCTGTCCTTTATATTCAAATTTCAAGGTGAAATTAGCTGTCTGCATATTGGGTTATCGCTGTGCGGATCAGGCGCTGGCTTATTTATGCCGGTAATTCCTCATACTTGCTTTGGTATCTTTCGATAATTCGTGAATACCCCAAACTGAAAGATAGGCCAGTCCGCTGATGATTAAAATATAGCCAACAAAACCGAGGGTATGAAACCATGTGGATAATACCCAGTCATTTGTGTCGGCGTACTGCGCTAAGATAGCTAAAATAGCGCCTGTAACGGTTAATATGATTGCGATTTTTTTCATGGGGGGCGATTTTAGGAAGAGATTGTAATACGATCACTGTCTGCTGTAAAACGGTTCGGGTACTACAATATCTACGTAAAATCAACACCCGTAAGATGTTAATAGCTATATTTTTTATGGAGATTATAGTTGTAGTCTGATACCCAGTTTATTAAGTCCTTTTACCAGGAATAGCATCAGTACGGCAAAGCAGGCACTCCACAAAATCCCTGTCCATCCTTCACCGAAAGCGTCAGGATATTGCAGGCCGAAAAACAGCATGGCGAAGTAAATGATATCAGGCAAAATATAGGTCAGTAAAGGATTTGAACCTGCCGGCGCGAAAAAACCTGTCCATCGGGTTACCTGTTTAACATCTACCAGAAAAAATAAAATTGAATAAACGACTACACAAATAGCAGCGCTGTTTAGTGCCCAGCTTGGTGTGGCGTGTATTTTAGATATTTTATACTGGGGGTGCAGGCAGATGCTGGCAATCATCAGCAGAATAAAAAAGCCTGTAACACGTGAAATCAATTTAGAGCCATTCAAATCCAGGTCTTCATCAAAATAAAACAATGACAACAACAAACCACAGAGTACAATTGCTGTGTGTACAGCATTTACCGCTTGTCCACCGATCCAGGCCAGGCTGCTATTCTGTATAAATGGCTGATGTACCACCGCATAATAGGCGATACAAATGGCTATCATCAGGAAGATGCCACCGCTGGCACCTTTCACCAGCTGGTAGATGATGGAGGCATACAGATAAGCCCAGCCAATGAGCCCTAAAATCCCCCACCATTGCGGCTCGAGATAATGTGTACCCTCTTTTCCTCCCCGGTAGATATAGCCCAGATAGATTAAGCCGGCCATACCAATGAGTTTTAGTAAGATGGCCAGCCATTTTTGTTTGAACCTGTATACGTTCCATACCAGTATAGCAGCGCCGTAAAACAGCAGTGCCCATGCGGGTTCAGACATGCCAGTGGCCTCTTTGTTTAATCTGCCGGTATTTACCATAAAAAGTCCCAGCACCAGCAAACCTAAAGTTCGCCAGGCGATATGCCCCTGTAGTTTCCAGAAGCTGTCGCCCTTTGCCAGTCTGTTGTTGATGGCAAACGGAATCGACATACCTACAATAAAAAGAAAGGCGGGAAAAACGACATCTACGAAGGTCATACGATCTTCGTCGGCATGGGCATGTTCCAGCCAGGAGGGGATACCGGCTACACCTGCAACATTATTGACGAAGATCATCACCAGGATAGTGATGCCTCTGAAGGTATCGATAGAACCTATGCGTCCTTTTCTCAGATTATTGATCATATGCGATTGAATAAATAGCGGACATAAAATACGACATCTGGCGGACACCCTTTAAGAATTCTCCATGAGCGGAATCTGCCAGTCGTGAAAAACCGGTAACTTCAGTTATAAACCATTTTTCATCACATATGAAGCAAAATCTAATTGCCGGCATCGGCTTTACCGCTTTATCTGTCTTAATGGCGTGTAACCAGGGACAGAAAAAAGAAGCAGCCAAAGCAACCCCCGACCCGCTGGCCGCCAACAGAGACACCACCATTAACCCCAGGCAGGATTTCTTTGAATATGCCAATGGCGGATGGATCAAGAGAAACCCAATCCCGCCTGAATATAGCTCCTGGGGCATCGGTAACCTGGTACAAGAAGAACTCTACACCAGGTTACGTGAGATCAATGAAAAAGCAGTCGCTAACCCTTCAGACCCTATATCCAAAAAGATCGCAGCTTTCTGGAAAGAAGGCATGGACTCTGTAAAGCTGAATGCTGACGGCATCAAGCCTATTGAGCCAAAGCTGAAAGCCATTGATGGCATTACTAATCTGCAGGAGCTGGCGCAGGTAAGTGCACAGTTAAGCACATTTGCAGGCGTTTTATCCGTCATCGGTATTGAGCAGGACGCGAAAAACAGCGAACGTATGTCCGTCATCTTCTGGCAGGGCGGCATTGGCTTACCTAACAGAGATTATTATTTCAATACAGATGACCGTACTGCAAAAATCAGGGCCGCTTATCCGGGCCATATTTCCAGGATGTTGCAGTTTACCGGCATGAGCGCAGCAGCAGCCAGCAGTGCAGCAGCCGATATCGTAAAGCTGGAAACCATCCTGGCAAAAAACAGCCGCAAACTGGAAGCACTCCGCGATCCGGAGGCGAATTACCATAAAATGCCGGTGAGCAAGCTGAATCAGCTGGCAGGGAATATTGACTGGAGCAAATACCTGCAACAGCAGGGCATCAGCAAATTTGCTGATACTGTGATTGTGGGCCAGCCGGAATTCTATACCGCCTTAAGCAATGCCCTGAAATCAGAGAAGCTGGAAACCTGGAAAAATTACCTGAAATGGATGGTAGTAAGCGAAGCAGCTCCTTATCTGAGTGATAGCATCAGTTATGCAGATTTTGAATTCTATGGCAAACTGCTGAGTGGAAGAGAAAAGCAACAGGTTCGCTGGAAACGTGTACTGAATGCTGAAGAAAAAGCCATGGGCGAGGCATTGGGACAACTGTTCGTAAAAGAGTATTTCCCTGCCAAAGCTAAAAAACGCTATGAAGACCTGGTAGAAGATATCCGCGGTGCGCTTAAGACACGTATCCAGAACCTTACCTGGATGAGCGACAGCACTAAAGAAAAAGCGCTGTACAAGCTCTCTAAAATCACCAAAAAAGTAGGTTATCCTGATAAATGGAAAGATTTCTCTGCCATGGATATCAAGGAACAGTCTTACTTCGACAACGTTTATCAGGCCGGGCTCTGGTGGCATCAATACAGTATCAACAAGCTGGGCAAGCCGGTGGACCGTACCGAGTGGGACATGACCCCTCAGACCTACAACGCTTATTACAACCCGAGCAACAACGAAATCGTGCTGCCGGCGGGTATTTTCACCGTTCCGGGCAAGCGCGACGCAGAACTGGACGATGCGCTGGTATATGGTTATGCAGGCGCGTCTACCATCGGCCATGAGATCACCCATGGCTTTGACGACGAAGGCCGTCAGTTTGATGCAGCGGGTAACCTGAAAAGTTGGTGGAGCAAAGAAGATGAGAAAAAATTCAACGAGCGTGCAGCCGTAATGGTGAAACAATTCGATGGATATGTGGTAGTAGACAGCTTACATATCAACGGTAAAGCGACACTGGGAGAGAACATTGCAGACCTCGGCGGTATCTTGCTGGGCTGGGATGCCTTCCAGAAAACCGAACAGTTCAAGAAAAACGAGAAAATCTCCGGTTTGACGCCATCAGAGCGCTATTTCCTGGGATATTCCCTGGGATGGGTGAGCCATACCAAGAAAGAAGAGTTGGCCAGAAGGGTGCTTACCGATGTACATTCTCCGGCGAAATTCAGGGTGAACGGGCCTTTCAGCGATGTAGACGCATTTTATGAAGTTTATGGCCTGAAACCGGGAGATGGTATGTACAGACCTGATAGTCTGCGGGTACGTATCTGGTAGATAATCCGCTTTTTTCTCAGTAATTTTGCGTCAAATTCTGAAACACATTGATTGAGAAAAAACAAGTTGTAAAACAAGAAGAAAGGGCGGTGATTGTAGGAGTAATCACCAAAGACCAGACGGAGCGCCAGGTACAGGAGTTCCTGGACGAGCTGGTATTTCTGGCTGAAACAGCCGGAGCCCAGACTGTTAAACGTTTTACGCAAAGGCTGGCTCACCCGGACCGTACTACATTCGTAGGGAAGGGTAAGCTGGAAGAGATCCATCAGTTTATTGCCGGTAGAAATATAGACCTTGTCATTTTTGATGATGAGCTGACAGGCTCACAGATTTCGAATATATCTAAGGTATTGAAGGTGAAGGTGATTGACCGCAGTGACCTGATCCTGGATATTTTTGCGCGCCGCGCCCGTACTGCGCAGGCAAAGGTACAGGTAGAGCTGGCACAGTACCAGTATATCCTGCCTCGTCTGCGTGGTATGTGGAGCCACCTTGAGCGTCAAGGGGGTGGTATCGGTAGCAGGGGACCTGGTGAAACGGAGATCGAAACAGACCGCCGTATCGTAAAAGATAAGATCTCGCTGTTGCGTAAACGTTTGGCGGAGATAGACAAGCAGTCGCTCACCCAGCGTAAGGAAAGAGGTGAATTTATCCGTGTGGCCCTGGTAGGTTACACCAACGTAGGAAAGAGTACTACCATGAACCTGCTCAGTAAGAGTGAGGTTTTTGCGGAGAACAAACTTTTTGCGACGCTGGACACTACTACCCGCAAGGTGGTATTCGAGCAAACGCCATTTCTGCTGAGTGATACTGTAGGTTTTATCCGTAAACTCCCACACCACCTGGTAGAGAGTTTCAAATCCACGCTGGACGAAGTAAGGGAAAGTGATATCCTGCTGCACGTAGTAGATATTTCACATCCTCAGTACGAAGAACAGATTGAAGTAGTAAACCGCACCTTACAGGAGCTGAAGGCCTTTGACAAGCCTACGATTCTCATCTTTAACAAGATGGACCTGTATGAGCAGAATACTTTCGATGAGTGGCTGGCACCAGAGATCAAGGAAGAAATTTTGACTAAGCTGAAAGCAGACTGGGATGTCAAAACCAATGGTAATACCGTATTCATCAGTGCTGCCGAGAAGCGGAACATTGAGGAATTACGTAAAACCATTATGGACAAGGTTAGCCAGCTTTACCGCGAACGTTATCCTTACAAAACAGAATTCTTCTATTAATGGCCAAACAGTATACCTGGCACAAACTGGATGAATACAGTTTGCCACTCCGGGATAATGACATCAACATACTGGAAGTTAATGGCAAAAAGCTTAGCTGCACCCGGTTTCAGGGGCAGCTTTTTGCTTTTGCCCATAAGTGTCCGCATGCCAGCGGGATCATGGCAGATGGCTTTATTGACAGTGCCGGCAATGTAGTATGTCCTTTGCACCGTTACCGTTTTGACATCCGCAATGGTCGTAATACCAGCGGCGAAGGGTATTTCCTGAAAACATATCCCATAGAACAGCGTGAAGACGGCGTTTACCTGGGAATGGAGAAGAGTGGATGGTTATGGTAAGGGGATTATCATTCTGTTAAAAGTAGGAGGGCGGGGTAAAGGTTTAGTCGTATGCAGTAACTTTTCGATATGCTTACAACCAGTTACCGACCTGCCAACATCACTGAGCGGCAAGTGTGGCAATTATTTATTGTGATACTTGTTTTATTGCAGTTCAGTGCCTTATTTGTTCCTGTTCTGGAGCCCGATGCCGCCCTATACGCAGGCATTTCCAAAACCATGGTGCTGCGCCATGATTATATGAATTTATTTGTTGACGGCCACGATTGGCTGGACAAACCCCATTTCCCCTTTTGGATTGCAGCATTCAGCTTTAATATTTTCGGCATACATACCTGGTCGTACAAGCTTCCGGCGATACTTTTCCTGTTGCTGGGCGTGTGGTATACCTGGCGTTTTGCCCGGGAGATATATGATGAAACCGTTGCCAGGTGGGCAGTATGTATACTGCTGACCGCCGAGCACCTGGTATTATCCAACAATGATGTACGTGCAGAGCCTTATCTGACGGGACTTATCATTGCAGCAGTCTATCATTTCCACCGTAAGCAGGTGGTTCCTGGCGCCATATTTACGGCATGTGCCATCATGACCAAGGGCATATTTGCTATTGTGCCTATCGGTGCTGCCATAGGCGGGCATTTGTTATTTTCGGGGCAGGGCAGGGAGCTGCTGCGGTGGCGCTGGCTGCTGGCGATTGTGCTCACCGCCTTATTCACAACTCCGGAATTATATTCGCTGTATACACAGTTCGACTTACATCCTGAGAAAGTTGTTTTTGGTCGTACGGCGGTATCAGGGTTACACTTTTTCTTCTGGGACAGCCAATTCGGGCGTTTTATGAACACCGGACCGATTAAGGGTAGTGGTGATCCGTTTTTCTTCTTTCATACGATTTTATGGGCCTTTCTGCCCTGGTCCGTGATGTTATACGCAGCAGTGATCGTATTTATCAGGAAATGGAAGTCGCAGGTAGAGTATTATTGCATCAGCGGTGCATTGGCGACCTTTGTATTGTTTTCACTGTCGCGGTTTCAGCTACCGCATTACATGAATATCATATTTCCGTTTTTTGCCATCCTGACCGCAAAATATATTCTGTCGCTGCATACAGAAAAGGGGCTTAAATTTTTCAGGGTCACACAATACACGATCATTATACTGGTAGCCGTGCTGGGAGTGGTGATAGACCTGTTATACAAGCCGGCCATGCATTTTCTGTGGTTGATACCAGCAGGCACCTTGCTACTGCTGTATGTACTGTTGCGCTATTGGATGGATAAAACCACGAAGCAGGCGGTGTTCTACAGATCCGTAGCCATCAGCATCCTGTTAAATTTATATTTGAATACTGTCTTATATCCTGATATGATGCAGTACCAGAGCGGTACTACCGCTGCCCAATACCTGAATAGTGCTTTGCCTGGTCAGGCAGTAACGATGTATAAGGCACATTCCTATTCGCTGGAATTTTACGCTAAAGCGCCGGTGGCAGTGAGTGATACTGTCAATGGAGCGGGGCTTTACTTCACGAATAAGGAGGGGTTGGAGCATTTCCACAAGTATACACTCATTAAAACTTTCCCTCAATTCTGGGTGAGTAAGCTGGATTTACCATTTGTCAGAAAAGCAACGAGAGCCGGGGCTTTGGAGGAGAGATACCTTGTGTCAGGATATTAGTCTAAAAAATATATTGTCTCAAAACCCTTTACCACAGGGGATTTAAGAAGATCTTCCGAAAAAATTTAAAAAAATCTGTATTAAGATTTTGCAGAAATAAAAATTTGCCTATTTTTGCAATCCCAAATCGCACAAACGGTACGGGAAAATTCCTCCTTAGCTCAGTTGGTTAGAGCATCTGACTGTTAATCAGAGGGTCGCTGGTTCAAGTCCAGCAGGGGGAGCGAAAAACGAAAGGCTTGCAGTAATGCAGGCCTTTTTTGTTTTATGTTAGTTCACATTGAAAAATAAACACAAGACAAATTCCATCCCTGCCTTTCCAAATAATATTTCAAACCTGCTTTCGACCAAAGCGCCACCGTGGCTGACACCTCAATACGCCAGCAATCTCCGGTCAATTTAGCTTATTCACCCGCAACTGATTTTCCTATCTTGGACGCACCGGAAGAAAATGTCTATGACAAAATAATAGTTTTAAAAAACAACAAATAACGTTATCGCCTACACGTAGCATATTTTATATACACGTACTTATTCCAATATCATGAAATACTTAATATTGTCAGTACTCTTAGCGGCAGGAGTAACCGCCGCACAGGCACAAATAAAGCGCAACTCCTGCTCCTGGGAGTCTTGGACAAACAACACTGTTCCCCGGCAAATCACTAAGTTATTGATCATCTCCTCCGGTCATATGTCGGGCAGGAAAGTCGTACAGGACCTCAAATATGCGCTGGATCAGAAGTTAGGAAAAAAGCAGGCGTCAACGGTTTTCATTTACATGGGAGAAACATGGAATGTTACACCCGATACCATTCGTCATATTGCCCGTTTATATCCACATGATGCTATATTGTTGGTTACTCCGCAGGGGACAACAGATCGAACTTCTTCCTTTTCCCCTACCACCTCGTGGTATAGCCGCAAAAAATATGTACCAAACGTTGCCGGCCCTTTCGCTCAGGAAACCGGAACTGCTACGAAATATGAAAATATAGATATGATTTCAACGTTGGATCTGTTGGACGATGATAACATTGATCAGCCATACTGGTCTGCTCATATGAAGCTGCATACAGTTCTTAGCTCCAGGAGATTATATGTAAAAATGGCGAATCAGTTGCTGAGTGACTGGAAGAAACAACAAATAAACATAGGTGGCTAATTCTCTTATAGTTATAGATATTTTTTATATCACACAAATTTCGTTTTGATTTGCGTGATAATTTACTACATTTGCGACCCGGAAAGCTGGTCTAATAACCAGATTTCCAGGAGAATAAAGCAGTTATACTCCTCCTTAGCTCAGTTGGTTAGAGCATCTGACTGTTAATCAGAGGGTCGCTGGTTCAAGTCCAGCAGGGGGAGCAAAGGTTATAGGTTGTAAGACTTATAACCTTTTTCTTTTTACAGCATTGGCCATCTGACTCCGTGACGTGCCATCTATCTCTATTACTACTTTCACTTTAAAGCCGATAATATGAAATCTCCATTTGCTTTATTATTACTATGCCTTGGCATATCCATCAACCTGATGGCTCAAAACAGCGATTACAAGCCGAAAGATCCCGCATTATACAATACCATTGCACATATGGACAGTGTTATGTTCAATGCGTTCAACAACCAGGATATAAGTCTACTGAGAACCGTATTTGCGGAGAATGTGGAATTCTACAATGATGGCGGGGGCGTATCTGATTATAACACGACTATCCGCAATTTTGAGGCGATGTTTCAGCGGAATCGTGAAAGCGGTCTAAAAAGAACGTTAGTTCCTGGCTCACTGGAAGTATATCCAGTTCCCGGATTTGGCGCCATAGAAACAGGCCTGCATCGCTTTACGCACATAGAAAACGGTAAGACAGAAGAAGCGGTAATGAAGTTTGTACAAATCTGGCAATTCAGGGATAACCAGTGGAAAGCCACCAGGGTAATAAGTATAGGGCATTAAAACGTTGCAGCACCCCAGTAAACTGATGATTAATTTTCTTTCTTTAGAAAAAAAATCTTTGAAATTTTAATACGTTTATTACATTTGCGACCCGGAGAGCCGGCCTAACAACCGGATTTCCAAAAGAATAAAGCAGTTATACTCCTCCTTAGCTCAGTTGGTTAGAGCATCTGACTGTTAATCAGAGGGTCGCTGGTTCAAGTCCAGCAGGGGGAGCAAAAAATCGGAAGGCTTGCAGAAATGCAGGCCTTTTTTATTTTGCAAATTCACTTCCTGATAAACCCTAGATACTTGCCTTATTAAGAACTATAACTATGGCTAATGCAGATAAATTTGACCTCGAAATAATTATTCCTTCGACAATTGAAGTAGTTCATATGGAAGATAAAGTCAGATTCCGTGGAAATAAAAAGGATATAGATCAGTTTGTACAGGAATTTTATAAGCTCAAAGCACTAACAGACGGGCAATTGTGTAAACTGGGAAATTATGTCCTGAAGGTTTCTGATTATATTACAGAGGATAGCATAAAGCCCAACTGGATAGAGTTACCAGCATGCGCCTGGGGAATTATGGGTAGTAAATTCCGGGAGGTAGCTAATGAACTAGAGGATAACCCTTTCGACTTTAATGATTGCGCTTACACTAATAGGATTCCATTCGACATTGGCGTGGAAGTAATGGATTTGCCAATTCAATACATGATATTTCATGAGGATGGAACCTATGAAACCAAAATCATTCATAGGTCTTCTGTTGAATAGTTTTTTTTAATGCTTATTTAGTCAGATACCTACTCTTCCCCGAGCCATCATCAATGGTTTTAAGCATATAATCTATCTCTTTCTGCTGCCACAAGGCGAAAAGCCGATTCATTGCCGGAATATGCTCCGGCAATAGCAACAATGTGGCTTTAACCCTTTCTCCATGGTGTGAAAATGAGATATAGTTATCTACGCCTTCGCTTACACTTCGCGCATAGTTTTGGCCATAATAACTCCCGTAAAAAAACAGGATGTTATCAATTGCTGTCAGTTGGTATTTACAAGTTCCTTCAAGCGTAGTTATCGTAATATCATCATCTGTTAACAGACATTGTCCAGCCTCTTTATAACTCTTTATAAAAGCGCCAATTATAGGAATGATTAATAATAGTCCACCAGGAATAACTGCATAAACTCTCAGGAAAGGAATAAACAGTAAGACAATAATGACCAGCACTTCAACTATCGCAAACACTCTCAGCATTTTAGTCAGCCTGGTGATAATATATTCTACTCTTGTAAAAAGAACATAATAAGTCATATCATAAAAGATCTACGCCCTGAAATTCCAGTTAATCAATGGCAACTTCCTGCGTTCATTACAATTCCAAAGTCCGATTTGAATTCCCCTTGTTTTCTTGCTTTTGTTCACAGCACCAATCTGCAAGCCTCTCATCTGGTAGCATAGATTGTAGGCCAACGCAAACTGTATACCATTATGCGCCTGGGTGTAGTTAAATGTCGCAATGGAAATACCATTGGTTCTATTGGTAAGATGCCCGATAAATCCAAGAGAAATACCATTTACAACATAAGCACCCCCGATACCGGTTCCGGAAATGTTTATGCCGTTAATAATCTCTGTGGGAGATTCTTTCTTTACTTCTGCTAATGCACTGTCGCTATCAACGGTCGGATCGGAAGGAACGAATGCCACCAGTATACCTTCTCCAATAATCGATAGCCGCAATCCATTGGTGTAGGTATGTTTGGGACCATCAGTAAAATTCCAGAGACCTACAGACAAGCCATAAATAGTGGTGTTTTTTTGTTGAAAAGTCCAGGCAGGGAAATAGACTTTCTGTTGCTGCGCTACAACCTGCATGGTCAGCACCATGAGCAGGCACGTGATAATTACTTTCATTTCAGTACAGGATTTATACTACAATTAAGAATATTATCTGATCATTTACATGCTACATTTCTGCTTCACATCTTCTGAAAAAAATCGGGGAACATGAAGGTAAGCTTTGCTCATAGGCACCCAATAGCTCTTTCTATCATCAATGGTAATCTGGCAACTATCACCTTCACAGCAGGCGCAATGGACAATTTCTACCTGCACTATTGAATCGCTTACAAGTTTATATACACCAAACCGCATGGCCATATCTGCACAACCATCGCTTCTATAGGAATAAATCTGTTTCGTTTTTTTATCATACTCCGCCGAGATAATTTCATCAAAGTTTTTTACGGGAATAAAACTGTCATTTTTAAATAACCAAAGATCGGAAAGCTCTCCCGGATGGATATCCCAATAGTGTTTTACGAGTTTAAAATCAGGGATACCATCACCATTGAAATCACTGAAGGTATAAAAATCGAAGATACTGTAAAAATTGGGGCCCGACTCCTGCCTATGTAATGTAAAAATCGTATCCCATCGTTCGCCGGATTGCTTTAGGATAAGCACTTCTGACACAGAATCATTCATAAAATAGTGCATGGCCGCATATTTTTTTGAATTACCAAACAAATGACCAATATGCATGGAATACCACATTTCATCTTTGTCAAACTTTGATGAATCGCTATACAGATTAAACATACTGTCCAGATCGGACTTAACCATGTGATAATCAGTCATCCCTTCATCAGTATCTGCTGTAGCATGCAAAGATGTATCAACAGCCCGAATAGTAGCATCCGGACTGTTTTTATGCTTACACGCAAAAAATAAAATAGCAAATAACAGTACAGCAGCCACTTTCATGTGTGCTAATTAATCAATTTTCTTCGCAAATCCTTTACCTCCAACATTAAATCCAGTCACAGTACCTTTTTCATCTTTTTTAAACTGGAACATCATACCCATCTGGTATATAAAAAACTCCTCCGGACTTGTAAAATTCATCTCCCAATTAATTCCACTGTAATTAATGGACAATTTTCCTTTATCCAGATTCACCACAGCAGTATCTCCATTAAACAAATACTTGCCTACATAAGTACTTGCAGGGACTTCATTGATATTAAGCAGGTGTTTTTCCATCGGTTTGTAAAAATCTTTCCAGCCATATGCCTTAGCTACGCTGTTTACGATTTCCATCAACAGCATATCATCATTGCCATTGCTCATTACTACCACACCATCTCCATTTTCAAGGCAACCATAGTGAACACAGGTAAATCCTTCATCACCGCCACTGTGCATGAAGTAGTGGTTACCACCAATCTCACCGATAAAACTTCCCATTGCAGTGCCGCTATTTAGCACCGGCGTTAATCTTTTTCGTGTATACTCTTCCGTTAGTATCCGGTTGGATTTTCCAATGTATGCCAACTGGGTTTCAATAACGTACTTACTGTAATCCGAAGGAGTTGTCCAGAGTCCTGCTGCTGCTTCTTCAGGGTATATGTGGTATTTTCCGGCAACGGGTGTACCTGTAAAGCTATATCCTGTGGCTAGCAGTGCCTGTTTTTCTTTGGGTGGCGGTTGCGTAAAAGAGCTGCTGGTCATACCAAGTGGCTTCAAAATCTTTTCATTCATAAATTTATCATAAGGCAATCCTGTTACGTCTGCCAGGATTACCTGAGAAATAGTAGTACCACCACCGGAATACTCCATTTTTACACCTGGCTCAAACTGCGACCTGACAGCAGGGGAGTTGGCAGGTCTTTTACCGTCCAGTATCTGTGTGATAGTTGGAATAGAATCTCCGACAGCGTAGCCGTCGAAGCCGTGTACATTGAGTCCTGCCGTATGTGTCAGGAGGTTGGCGATAGTTATTTTCTTATTGTGAGATACAGTATCATAGGGGAATTTCCAGGTTTTCAGGTAATTGTTGATATCTGTATTAAGATCGAGTTTCTTGTCCTGTGCCAGTTTCACGATCGCTACTGCATTCAGCGACTTACTCATAGAGGCCGCCTGGAACAGCGTATTAACGGTTACGGGCGTATGGCTTTCTGCATCTGCATAGCCATAACCTTTGGCCCATTCCACTTTATAATTGTGAATAACGGCAATGGATACACCGGGAACATGGTGATAAGCCAGGCGTTCAGCAATAGTCCAGCCTGCTGCATTATCGGTATGCACCCAGCCACAGAGGCCATTTTCGACCTGCTGTATCTTTTCCTGAACACTATCTGAATTTTTTGTCTGTGCAAAACAAAATGTGGGAAGGGCTAATAATAAAATGCCCAAGTTGATAAGTGCGCGTCTCATTATGGGGTAGTGTTAATTATAATACCAAATTAGAAAAATCTATCTCTTTATTATAAATCAGGTAAACAGATATTTTCAGTAAGATTATCAAGTAATTTTAAATATTTAGAAACCAATTTGTTACAATTAAAATCTCTTCATAGTCTCCATTATATCGTATACCCGGTGTAGTTAGCATTAAAAAAATTTAGGAGATAATTTAATCCTTCATCGGTTTTAACGATCAAATTGTTCATCTTTGCGGCGGATTCTGTTTTATAGGAAGATAAGAATAAGACCAAAGAACATTAAGAAAACAGAATACGGAAATTGGTTGCTGGTAAATACTAAAAGTAGGTTTTGAAAGCCTTTTAACTGATACTGCGTTTAAAAAGCAGTATGATATTTGTATTGAATAAAGAATAGTTGTTAAAATCAGGTGCTGTATATGGCGGGATTTACTATCTTTATCATATAAGTTGCACCCGGTTAACTGGTAAATCTTATTGAAAACGGACCATATCGTCGAATATTGCTTTCAACAAGACATATATAATCCAACATATAACAGCATCGCATAAACGCTGCTGTAAACGTTTTTTGTTGTCCCCATGGCAAGCGTGGGACGACGCCTGCACAGGCCTAAGTCTGTGTACTCAGTGAGATTAGGAGCACTCTTCTTCCCCGAAGGTGCTCCTCCTTACTATCATTGATAACCAGCAGCCTGCAAATGAAACAGCTCTGCATATCTGCCATTCTCTTTCAGTAATTCTTCATGACTTCCCAGTTCTATCATCTGGCCTTTATCCAACACCAGAATTCTGTCCGCCATTCTAACAGTGGAGAACCGGTGTGAAATCAACACCGCAGTTTTTCCTTTTGTTAGTTCTGCGAAATGCAGGAAAACATTGTATTCAGCCCGGGCATCCAGCGCAGAAGTAGGCTCATCCAGTATCAGCAGCTGCGCATCCTTCATATATGCTCTGGCCAGAGCAATTTTTTGCCATTCACCTCCTGAAAGCTCAATACCCTTGTTGAAACGGCGCCCCAGCATCTGACTGAAACCATTCGGCATCTTTTCTATCAATGGCAGGGCCAGACTTTGTTCTGCCGCTTCGGTGATCAATCGCTGATCATCTTTATGACCAATATTACCCACCGCAATATTCTGAGAAACTGTCATCTGATAGCGCTGAAAATCCTGGAATATAACGCCAACGTGTAAACGCAGATCTTCCGGATCATAATCTCTCAGATCGTGACCATCGAGTAAAATACGACCTTCCACCGGATCATAGAGCCTGCTGAGCAGCTTTACCAGCGTGGTTTTGCCGGCACCATTTTCTCCGACAAGCGCCAGCTTTTCACCGCTGCGAAGTGTAAAGCTAAGATGGCGAATTGCCCATTTTTCCGCATTTTGATATTTAAAACCAACATCCTCAAATACAAAGCCTTCTTTAATCGGCTGTGGAAAAGGCAACGCCTTACCTACCACCTCCATACGTGATTTTATTTCGAAGAAATCGAACATATCTTTCAGGTATACAGCCCCTTGTGTAACGCTGGAGAAGCGTATCAATATTCCCTGGAAGGTTGTTCTCAGCTGCCTGAAAGACCCTGCCAGAAAGGCCAGATCGCCAATCGTCAGCGCGCCGTTAATGGTACGGAGGATTATTATCACATAGGCGGCATAATAGCCCGCACTGCCTATCAGCGCGAAGAAAGTGCCCCAGAAAGCGTGCTTCCGCTCCAGGACTTTCTTATCGTTGTAAAACTGATCAGAGATGACTTTAAAGCGCCCGATCAGGAAGTCGGACAGGTCGAACAGCTTGACTTCCTTGGCTGTATCGTCGCTGGCGGCGATAAAACGGATATAGTCCAGCTCACGCCTGGCGGAGGTTTGCCCCCAGGTGAGCATGTAGTACTTATTGTTATAGCTGGATTCATTGAGGAATGCCGGGATAACAGCCACCAGCAATAAAAGTATCAGCCATGGGTTAAAGACGATCAGGCCGGCGGCCAGAAAGCCTACGGTGATCATATCCTGCGCCTGGCTCATTACCTGCGACAGCAGGATAGTACGACCGGCAGTTTGCTGCCGTGCCCGCTCCAGTTTATCATAAAACTCAGAGTCCTCGAATTGGTCAAGGTCTAATGTGGCCGCGTGTTCCATGATTTTAACGGAGCTGCTGTTGGCAACCAGTTCGCCAAGAAGTCCGTCTGTATAGGAAATTACTCTGGAGAGGCCATCTGAAATTACAGCGAGTGTTAATTCGATGGCTACCAGCTGCCATAGAAAAGAGGCATCGTGGTGGGAGGGGTCTTTGCTGAGGTGAACTACCTGGTCAATAATCAGTTTGCCGATATACAGGAGAGATAATGGCATGGCCGATTGTATAACACGCAGCAGTATATTGACGATCGTCAGTTGCTTACTGGTTTGCCAGACCATTCTGAAAAAGGCTGGCAGGTTACGTAATGCTGCCAGCCTTTCTTTAAAGGTCATGTTAGGGTTATTCCTTGGTCTCATGACCTGAAATTACGAATTAAGGAATATCTATCTTCCAGGGTTTGCCGTATTTATTTACTTCTACCTTCATGGGCTGGTCTTTCCACTGGGCGGCATACTTCTTAATATTTTCCGGGTTCATCAGTTCAGCGGCTTTAACCCCGTTGATGGTCATCACCTCATCATCTTCCGAGATGCCACTATCTGCAGCACTGGTTTGGGGCATAAAGCGCCTTACCAGCATTTTGCCATTGGCAAAAGCCCACTCCACATTTTTCATCCAGAAGCTAAAGGGAAGGTTATAGTTGTTATTTGGCACTGCAGAAAATTTATGATCTGCCAGGTTAATAACCCAGTTAAAGCGGCTGATCAGTTCAATACCGAAGCTACCGTCGCCTTTAGGAGACCATTTTTCGTCGCCTTCGCGATAAGCCTGCATAGTGCCCGTAAAGTTGCCGATATGCCATTTATTCAGGTCTACACCGTTAAAAACACCGTTTACAACAGGAGAGGAGTGACCCATACTGGTAGTGGTGCTGTTGGATTCGACCTTAAATCCTTCCATCAGGTGGTTTCTGTTTACGGAAGGACCAAAGATGATCAGCGGATATCCTGCGCCGGTATCGAAGTGGAAATCACCGTCCAGGACTCTTCCGCTATTGAGGGTAACACTACTCTTAATACCCGGTACACCGAGGGAGTAATCCAGCGGGATGATGGCCGCATTGGTATTATAATCGAATTTCCCGATGGTATACAGGCGTATCTCAGACTTATCGAAATCTATCTCCGTAATATAATTACGGAGGAAATTAGCGCCGAAAAGGCCGTCCAGGTCATCTCCGAACTGAGGGAAGATAGCGCTGTTATTGTTGGGGATACTGAGTGTATCGAAATGCATGGTAATACCCGAAGCGATACCGATTTGCTGAGAGGCGCCTACAACACTGGCCTGTTGCTGCCTGCTGGCAAAAATCCCGATTTCATCTGCCACGCTTTTTTTAATACCCATGCCATCAGCACCGGTATCAAACAGGAAGCGCAATGGCTTTTTACTATCGTTGAGTGTGAGCGTCAGTACGATTCTGTTCCGGGAATATTGGAACGGAATAACGGCTGCGAGGGCTGCTGGCTTGTCCAGGTCGATGCCTGCAAGCAGGTCATAATACTGGATTTTTTCTACTTTATTGGCGGTATCCAGGTAGATCCAGGTTTCGAAGGCTTTTTGTTTTACGTTGGCATATTTCACCAGCACTCTTTTTCCTCCCGGAATGGTTTCTTCTTTTTTAATGCTGAGTTTATCCAGGCTGTCTTTGCGGAAGGCTCTGTCGAGCATGCCGTAGGCATAAGGTGCAGGATAAAATCCCAGGTGAAAGTCAGGGGAAAGAAGTGGTTTGGCGAGCTCCACGCTTTTGTTGCGGATGGCATTTTCCAGGGAGCTGATGACGTCAGCAGGCCGCTGTGCATACAGTGATGATGCCGTGCACAGGAACATGCCCGCGTACAGGATTACTTTTCTCATGGTTGGTTTTAATGGTGGTTTATCGGGTGAAATTATTATAAATAAGCCTCATTTGCAGGTATTTTTTAATTTCAGCAGCGATTGAATTTGATTATCTTTCAGATAGATTGTTCATTTAAATGTTTTGAAAATGCTGATCGCTATTTCTATATTAATATGTATCATATTAATTTTCAGTATATTAATCGGAATTGTTCGAATAAATCATCAATCACGCGAATGGTTTTCGCATAATGATTAAAAAAAATCTGCCTTAGATAGAGGGGATGCGTTTGAACGTGCGTTATTAAGTTGTATCTGTATTCTGTACTGTAGCATTATTCTTAAATACAACTTATAATTCATGCGTGCAAGGAGGAATGTGCTGTCATATCTGGGCGAAAAAGAGTGGTTTATACTGCTGTTATGGTTTGGGTTGGCCGCTGTGGGCACAGTAACTGAATTATCAAGAGGAAATATGAATAATTTCCTCATCTTCCGCCAGGTATTCTTTCACCTGATTCATCAGCAACCGCTGTATATAGAGTATCCTTCTGAATATCTTGATGTAAACCTCTATGGTCCTGTTTTCAGTATCATGATTGCGCCATTTGTCGTATTTCCGGTAAAGATCGGGGCATTCCTATGGTCGATGGCAGGGGCGGGAGCGATATTTTATGCCATCCGGCAGTTACCCATCACAAAGCTGCAGCAAAACATCGTGTTATTGCTGTGCAGCCAGGAGCTGATGGGCGCCTCCGGCTGGTTCCAGCTCAACCAGTTTATACTGGCATTCATCATACTTACCTTTACCGCTACTATAAAAGGGAAAGACCTGCTCGCTGCTTTTTTCATAGTGGCAGGAACCCTAACTAAATTTTACGGAATAGTAGGACTTAGCTTTTTCTTTTTCAGCCAAAATCCGAAACGCTTCATTGCAGGGCTTTTCCTATGGTCAGGGGTGTTATTCGCATTACCTATGCTAATGTCCTCTCCACAATATATCCTACATTCCTACCAGGACTGGCTGATGGCGCTGGTAGCAAAAAATGCAAAAAACCAGCATAACCTGGTCAGCTTCCAGGATATATCTGCCGGAGGACTGATCAAGCGTGTATTCAAGCTCCCTGAGCTGGATGACCTGGTGGTATTGGTGTCTGGTACATTACTTTTTGCATCACAATACCTTAGACTTAAGTATAGAAAGAATAGCAATTATCAATTATATATTCTTTGCTCTGTTTTATTTTTTCCTGTGTTGTTTAGTAGCAGTTCTGAGTCGCCTACCTACATCATTGCAATACCTGCTATCTGTATCTGGTACGTGATTCAGAACCCTACAAAGTGGAATAACGTATTCATTTTCTTCGCTATACTACTGGTAAGTTTCTCACACTCGGATGTATTAACACCATGGTTCAGGAAAAACATCGCGGTGCCTTATGCTATCAAAGCTTTGCCATGCCTGGTTTTATACCTGGTGATCGTATATCAGATACTTACAAGACAATTTCTCCGGCTTCAGCAAAACATCATTCCTGTATATGCCGATAAGCCACAGGAGCTAATGCGTGCATAAAATTTAGCAAATTTTTTTTATTATCCCGACGTATCTTGCCATTCTAAAGAGTGTGTTTATATTATGTTAACGGGATTCAAGATTGGTCGCGCCTTAGCGCTATCGGCTTTAGTTTGCGGCAGCATACAGGCTGGCGCACAAACTCAGCCAACTACTGCCTCAACTTTTAAGGAGAGTAAAAACCTTGCCGCTGTAGATCCATATATTGGCTCCGGTGGACATGGCCACGTTTTCGTAGGTGCCAGCGTTCCATTTGGTGCCGTACAGGTTGGGCCTACTAACATTGTGAAAGGGTGGGACTGGTGTTCCGGTTACCATTATTCAGATAGTGTTGTGATCGGATTTTCACAGATGCACCTCAGCGGAACCGGTATCGGTGACCTCGGAGATGTACTGATGATGCCTTACACCGGCGCCATCAGAACCAACAGAGGTACACAGGAAAATCCTACCTCCGGCTACGGCTCTCACTATTCTCACAACAGAGAAAAAGTTCGCCCGGGATACTACTTTGTTCACCTGGACGATTATAATACTGACGTAGAACTCACCGCCACAGAAAGAGTAGCATTACATCGCTACACCTTCCCTAAAGATCAGCAAGCCAATATCATCGTGGACCTGAAAGAAGGTATCGGCTGGGATGCTCCCGTAGAAACCTATTTCCATAAAGTAGATGATCATACAATCGTAGGCTACCGCTATTCCAAAGGATGGGCTGTAGACCAACGCCTGTGGTTTACCATCAAGAGCAATACTCCTTTGAATGAAGTAACCCTCTTCGATGGCGACAAACAGGTAAGCGGAACAGAAGTGAAAGCAGTTGCCACCAAAGCGGTGATCAGCTTCAAACAATCACCAGGACAGGTAATGCTGAAAGTCGGTATTTCTCCGGTGAGCAGCGAAAATGCAACGGCTAACATCAACGCTGAAATGCCAGGATGGGACTTTGCAAAAGTGGTAAACGATGCAAATACCAAATGGGAAAAAGAGCTGAACAAAATCGACATTCAAACCAATGACGAAGCTGCCCGCCGCACTTTCTATACCGCTATGTACCACACGATGATTGCACCAATCCTGTTCAATGATCATGATGGCAGCTATCGCGGTACCGACAAAAAAGCATATCCTAATCCAGGATTCAACAACTATACTGTTTTCTCCCTGTGGGATATCTATCGTTCATGGGGCCCGTTGAGCACCATTCTGCATCCTGACAAGGTGAGCGACTTCGTAAACTCCATGGTTACTATCTACAAACAACAGGGCAAACTGCCTATATGGCCACTTGTAGGTAGCGAAACCAATTGCATGGTAGGTTACCATTCAGTTCCAATTATCGTGGATGCATACCTGAAAGGTTTCAAAGGATTCAATGCCAACGAGGCTTTTGAGGCCATGAAAGCTTCTTCTACCCGCGATGATCTGGGTGTGAAATATGTAAAAGAAAGAGGTTATATCCCTGCAGATAAAGAATACGAATCAGTATCCAAAGCGATGGAATACGCCATCGACGACTGGTGCATCGCTGCCATGGCTAAAAAGCTGGGCAAAACTGCTGATTACGAATACTACAAAAAACGCGCAGGCTACTATAAAAACTATTTCGACAGCACCATTAAATTCGTACGTCCGCGTATGAGCGATGGCAGCTGGAAAACGCCTTACAATCCTTTCAACTCCATCCACGAGAAAGGTGACTTCACCGAAGGTAACGGCTGGCAATACACCTGGCTGGTGCCTCAGGACGTGGAAGGCCTGATCAAACTGATGGGCGGCGACGCTGCTTTCACCACCAAACTCGATAGCCTCTTTACTGCAAAAGGCGACATGGGCGCAGAAGCTTCCAGCGATATCTCCGGCCTGATCGGTATGTACGCGCATGGTAATGAACCTAGCCACCACGTTACCTACATGTATGCTTTCGCTGGCAACCAGTGGAAAACTGCTGAAAAGGTAAGACAGGTAATGAAGGATTTCTACTTCGATAAGCCTGAAGGCCTCGCCGGTAACGAAGATTGCGGCGCTATGTCTTCCTGGTATATCTTCTCTTCATTAGGTTTCTATCCGGAGAACTCCGCCAGTGGCATCTATGTAATTGGTAGTCCGCTGTTCAGCAAAGCTTCTGTACAGGTGCAGAACGGTAAGAAATTCACTGTAAATGCTATTAACAACAGTGCTGATAACATCTACGTACAAAGCATTAAACTGAACGGTAAGCCATATACGAAAAGCTATATTAGTCACAGCGATGTGGAAAAAGGCGGCGTAATGGAAATCACCATGGGTAGCAAACCAAATCTGAACTTTGGTAAAGCACCTGCAGACAGACCTTACAATAAATTATAAAATTATGTTTAATCCCGCGCCTTCGGCGTGGGATTAAACGAAAAAAGCGTCTCTACTCAGTAGAGACGCTTTTTTCGTTTATAGGCAATTATGCTAAGCTTCCTTTAAGAACAGTTAATACTTCCGGAGTTACATCCCCGAAAATAGAAACCCCGGCAGCACCATTGCTGACAGCCAGTCTTACTGCTTCACGGAAATCATCGTAGTTATTATGAAAGTCTGGCATAAACAAGCCTGCATACAGCGGAAATGCGCCGTGTAAGGCTTTTACGCCTTCTGCCACTGCATCACCGATCCAAACAATTTTTTCTCTATAGAAACCATGATAGATCATAGGGCAAACCGCCGTCAGTGGCCAGTTTGTCCAGTCTTGTCGAACAATACGCTTTGCAATTTCAGGGGTAGGGAATACCGCTGCTGTAATCGCTTTCTTGTGGCTTTTCGCTACCGCGGCGAGGTTATTCACCACGTTAGTAACGCGATCGTAGCGATATTTGCGCCAGGATGGGCTTTGATCAGGATGCTGAATATCTTTAGGATCAACGCCATATTTCTCTTTATAGCCACTGCAACAGGTATCGCAATAACAGAAATCATATTCAGGCAGTTCTTTCGACTGATCGATACCATAATGATCCCAGAGATTTACCGGCAGGATTACATCACAGAAGCGCACATAATCCAGGTGGATACCATCTACATAATCTTTAGAGAGAATTTGTTCTACCTGTGATTTCAGGTAATTTACTACTTCCGGTTTGCTTGGGCATAACCATCTGTAGTAATCTACATAAGGCGGATGATCTGCACAGGATTCACCTTTCCTGTTTTTCGCATACCATTCCGGATGACTTGCCAGCAGATCTTTTTCACCACGGTTCATCGTCCACATCCAGCGGTGAGCCTTGATACCATTGGCTTTGGCAGCTTTAAAATGTTGCTCGCTGTCTGCCTCAAACATTATATCCAGGATACCTGCTTTTTTGTAACCGGCATACTTCTTTACCAGGTCTTCGTATTTTTCTTTGTGATCAGGATTGATCCATACGCGGTGAGATACTGTGGCAGCTTTACCTGCAACTGATGCTACTTTTTCCGCTGCGCTAACGGGCAACAGTGGATTTGCCATTGCAAGGCCACCAATACCCAGGGTCTTAATAAAATTACGTTTATTCATAGCCGTTATTTTTTCTGTAACCAGATTTTTCCATCCTGATTAATATGTAGGATATCCGCTGCGATTTTCTTACCTTTTATTGTCCACTCAAAGCTGCTACCATCGCCGGAAAGCGTAATATTATAGGTTCCGCCATTATCCACATTTATCTTGTCTGTTATATTTAATTCTGTTAGGGAAGATGCATATTTCCCGTGACTGGCGCGGTATTCACGCTGCAAGTTATACAGTCGCCACGCTTCTTTCCTTGCTTCAGTATCTGCCGGATATACGAAAGTTTTATTGCCTTTACCGGCACTCGCTGCAGCAAACTGGAGGTATCCCCAACGTTCCGGAGCATGCATATCAATCATTTCCTGTGCTGACCAAACCCAGTTGTTCTCCGGCTTTTTCAGCTTTACGTATTTACCGTCAACAATATCTGTGTCCCATTCTACACGGGAAAAATTAATTCTCCATATATCATTATCTGCGGGCACAGCACTTTTATCTGTCAGCTGCAAAGCGCTGAACGGAATAGCCATTTCCACCGTCCATGAGGAGTCCTGATCAGCTGGATGATTGATAGTACCATTAATTTTGACGGCTGTTTTCACGCCTTTAGTATCCCATTTCATATCAAAGCTGCCACCATTGCGGTATGGCTTCGACATAAACAGGTCCATTAAAGTATTGAAGGCATTAATTTCCAGTTCAAAATACTGATGGGTATCACCATTTGGGTCAATAAATACTTCGAAATCATTATCATGATAAATCACCGCATCGCGTTGGGTCAATGTAGCCCAGATGTGCGGTTCCTGCAACCATGCCCCAATGTACAAATAGTTTTTATCCCACAACATTTTAATACGTGTGCGGTAACGAGGCGTAGGCTTTGTGGTTCCTTCGATGTCTACAAAGTCTTTTGTCCATGGTACATTTTGCCATGACGACTCATTCAGATCACCATCAATTTTAATATTGCCTGCAGTTTTATAGCAGACATAATTCTCAGGAACAATTGTATAATTTTTGAAATTCCTGGAAGCCACCTGTCCATCGGCAGGAACGGCGAAACCAACACCCATGGCGAGCGTTACAAGTAAGCAAAGGCGTTCTAGCATATCCTTTTAATATTTACAACAACAACAAACTGAGGACTTAAAGTTAAACTTATTAAATTATGAATCCCGGAAAAGCATTTATTCCTACATTTATACGATCCAAAACAACCGTTCAGATCATGTATAAACCAATTTTACTGACAGGTCTATTATTTACAACTATGGCAGCATCAGCCCAGGAAAAGATGACGCCAGAGCTATTATGGCAGCTCGGCAGGGTAAGTGGAGAGACTGTAACAGCCGATGGCAAAAATGTTATCTATGGCGTATCCCAGATAAATCTGGCAGAAAATAAAGGAGAGAAAAATCTTTTCTCCATTCCATTGACAGGAGGCCAGCCTAAACAGCTGACGAGCAGTGCAGGTGCAGAAGGAGATGTGGCCTTATTGCCAGGTAACAAAATCGGCTATTCACTGAAAGGACAGTGGTGGGAAATGAATGCCGACGGCAGCAATCCTGTGCAAAAAACCAATGTAGACGGTGGTATGCAGAATATCCGCATCTCCCCGGATGGTAAACATATCCTGTTCTCTAACGAAGTAAAAATCAAGAAGGTCTCCGGTAAAGACTTCTTCCCGGATCTACCTAAATCCAATGTACAGATCTACGACAACCTGAACTATCGCCATTGGGATGCCTGGGAAGATGGTAATTTCTCCCATGTATTTTATGCTACTTATGAAGATGGTAAAGTAGGTACACCAGTGGATATCATGGCAGGAGAGCCGCATGATTGTCCGCAGATGCCTTCCGGTGGCCCTGAGGATATGATCTGGAGCCAGGATGGTAAAAGCATCCTGTATGTATGCAAAAAGAAATTCGGCAAAGACTACGCATTGAGTACCAACACCGATGTGTATGAATATAACCTGGACAACGGCACTACCCGCAACCTGACCGAAGGCATGATGGGTTACGACGTTGCGCCGGTACTTAGCAACGATGGCAAATACCTGCTGTGGTTATCTATGGCACACGATGGTTATGAGGCAGATAAAAATGATGTTATCATCCTCAATCGCGCTACCGGCGTAAAAACCAATCTTACCAAAGGCTGGGACGGCACCGCTTCCGGCGCAAGATTCAGCAACGACGGCAAGAAAATATACTTCCTGGCCGTGATCAAAGGCACCGAACAACTGCTGGAAATCACGCTGCAGAAGGATATTGCGCAAACCAATGAAAAACATATCCGTCAGGTAACCAATGGTGAATTCGATATCAACGATATGATCAGCCAGACCGGCAACACCATGGTAGTTACCCGTACTGATATGAACCATGCTGCGGAAGTATTCACCGTAGACCTGGTAAAAGGTGCTGTGCAGCCGTTGACGACAGTAAACAAGGCTACCTACGATAAAATCGGTATGAGCAAAATTGAAAAACGCTGGGTAAAAACCACCGACGGGAAGGAAATGCTTACCTGGGTGATCTTCCCGCCGGATTTCGATCCAGCTAAAAAATATCCAACATTGCTGTATTGCCAGGGTGGCCCTCAGTCTGCATTATCACAGTTTTACTCTTTCCGTTGGAACTTCCAGCTGATGGCAGCACAGGGTTACATCGTAGTAGCACCTAACCGCAGAGGTATGCCTGGCCATGGCGTTGAATGGAATGCCGCTATCAGTAAAGACTGGGGTGGACAACCTATCCGCGACTACCTGAGCGCTATTGATGATGTCAGCAAGGAAAGTTATGTGGATAAATCCCGTCTGGGAGCAGTAGGCGCCAGCTATGGCGGTTATTCTGTATACATGCTGGCAGGCGTACACGAAAACAGGTTTAAAACCTTTATCGCCCATGATGGCCTGTTCGATATTAAAAGCTGGTATGGTACCACCGAAGAGCTGTGGTTTGCCAACTGGGATATCGGAGCTTACTGGGACCCAGCCAATGCCAATACCTATAAAAACTTCAATCCGAGCGAACATGCCAATAAATGGCACACGCCTATCATGATTATCCAGGGTGGTATCGATTTCCGTGTTCCTATTGAGCAGGGCTTACAGGCATTCCAGCTGGCACAGCTGAAAGGCATCAAGAGCAAACTGCTGTATTTCCCGGAAGAGAACCACTGGGTGTTAAAACCGCAGAACGCCATCGTATGGCAGCGTGAGTTCTTCAACTGGCTGAAAGAAACATTATAATCATCTGTAATTCATTAACACCAAAATAGTCTCCATGGCAGCCTTATTGCTTGACATCCGTGATGGTGCAGCCACCATTACCTTAAACAGACCAGAAGTATATAACGCCTTCGATGATGCCCAGAGTTACGAACTCCAGGATGCATTAAAACAGGTAGAAAGAGATCCTTCCGTACGTGTAGTGGTTTTAACGGGGGCCGGCAAGGCCTTCAGTAGTGGCCAGGATCTGAAAGCTTCCATGGAGGCTGGCAAACGCAGTCTCAGCGACTCCTTGCATAAACGTTATAACCCTATTATCAGGGCTATACGAAATATGCCTAAGCCGGTTATCTGCAAACTGAATGGAGTGGCAGCCGGCGCGGGATGTTCCCTGGCGCTGGCCTGCGACGTGATCATTGCCAGCGAAACCGCCAGCATGATAGAGATATTTGTGAATATTGCGCTGGTATTGGATTCGGGGTCTTCCTACTTCCTTCCCCGGACGGTAGGCTATCACCGTGCCTTTGAGCTGGCCACCAAAGCCAGCAAGGTAAGCGCAGAAGAAGCGCTTAAACTGGGGCTGGTGAATAAAGTAGTGCCGGCATCAGAACTGGACGAGGCTGTGGCCGCAGAGGTGAAATATTACGCCAATGCACCAACGAAAGCCATCGCCCTGATGAAGAAAATGCTGACCAAAGGCATGACCGAAGACCTGGATGCAGTGCTCGAATATGAGGCCTATTGCCAGGAAATCGCTGGAAGCTCCGCTGATAATACAGAAGGGGTGCAGGCCTTCCTCGAAAAGAGAACGCCCGTATTTACCGGAAAATAGCAGATCATCTGCCTGAAAAGAAAAACGCGCCCCGCCGAAGCGGGACGCGTTTTTTTATATTCGTCAATTGGTATTAAAGACCACTCAGGGCGATACCGATCTGGTAAGGACGGATATCGTATTTGTCGGAGTTTTTCAGCAGTGGAGTCAGGGAATAGTTGTAGAAAAGTGCAAAATTTCCATAACCTACACGTGCAGAAGCGGCAAAACGCCATGGGTTGAAATACTCCTTATTTCTTTCCTTGTCGGTAGTTTTACCACCGTTAGGACCAGTGAATTTAGCTTTCGTATGTGCATCTACGAGGGCACCGATTTTCAGACCGATAGCAGCCTTAAAGCCTTTGTTAGCGTTATCAGGAACGGAACGATATCTTAATTCAACCGGAATTTCCAGGTAAGTAGTAGCTACTTTATATCTTTTGTTGGCAGTAGAATAAGGGAAAGTAACGTCTGAAGTATTAACACGGCCGGCAACATCCATGGTGTGGTCTTTCAGCATAACACCATCTGTACTGATACCGAGACCCGGAGCGATACTGAATTTAGAACCTTTCAGCGGCATATCGTACATGAAAGCTATATTAAAAGCCCTGTTGAAGCCAGACTTCACGCTATCCGGAGAATTTGACCATCCACTGTAACCAAACTGGATCATCAGGAAGTCTTTGGAATGGGAAACGGAATTCATTGCTTTATTCATCGGCGAACCACCGTCCTGTGCAAAAACTCCCAGCGAAATGGCTATCAAACCAAGGGTAAAAATTATTTTTTTCATAAAATCTTAATACTTAAGAAAAAGAATATTAGGCAAATTTAATGGAATGATTGTAAAACAATTGGTTAAAATATTGCAAAAACATCCACCGGATGAATCATTTCCGCGGTGGAAGTTACACAAAAACTCAAATTGATATTGATATTCTTTTTTAAGTAGTCAACCCCAAAATGAACAAAATGAACAGCAATTTGGGCTAAATAATCATTAAATTGATATAAAATCTTCGATTTGGTCCTAATCTCCTGTCAACGCTGGTAATTTATAGTTATACAATTTTTAAGAGTTTGTGAACACACCACTACATGAAAAAAATTGTTAATAGCGTGATCTGGCTGTTTGTAACCATAGGGATGATACTCTGTGTTCTGTTGTATTACTCGTGGCATATCCGGCAACGTGTGCACATAACCGCCACCATGGCGCGCAAAAGCAGCAACACAGACACTGAACTACTGGCAGCCCTCCAAAAAAATGAGCTCTATACAGAATACAGCTTCTGGTTCATCCTCTTTGCGGTATGCGTGGCCATCGTTTTCCTCTGCGTCGAAGGCCGATACATCTCCCTGCGCTTCGCCCAGCTGAGAGACAGAAGCAACCGGCTGTACAAAAGTTCCCAATCCTACAAAAGACTGGCACAACAAGCCGGCCCTATCATGTATACCTCCACGCCGGAAGGATATTTCAGCTTCGTCAGCAGCCGCGTAGAAGAAATTACCGGCTACACCGCCGAAGAAGTGACCGACCAGCACTACTCCATGTTCCTGGATACCCGCACCTTTAACCGCCTGGAAAATTTCTATTCGGAACAAATGCGTGGTCACCAGGACTATTCCTCTATCCAGTTTGAAATCATCACCAAATCAGGCGAGCGCAAATGGGTAGAACAGCTGGTGTCTGTTGTCAGGGATGATTTCGGCCATGTAACTGAGTTTCAATGTATCGTAAAAGATCTTTATTCCAGCGGCGGAAGCGATTATAACGTAGATTATATCCGGGAAAGACTGGAAGCAGTCATCGACTTCACGCCTTCCCTGATGTTTATCAAAGATATGTCGGGCAGGTACCTGCTGGTAAACAAACGCTTTTCAGAAGTGCTGCAAACGCCCAGAGAAGCCATTATCGGCCGCATAGACGAAGATCTCGACTTCCCCTGGGTAGAACGCTACGCCCACATGGACTCGCATGTAATCTCTGCCGGTACCCCCATTGATCAGGATGATGCCTTTGAGTTTGAGGGCCAGACCCTGTTTTTCAATATGACCAAATTCCCCTTGCGTAATAGTTACGGGGAGATGATCGGCATTTGCGGTATCGCCCACGATGTGACCGATAAGAAAAACAGTTACCGCGAAATGGCCAGGGCAAAGCACTTAGCCGAAGAAGCCCGCAGGGCACAGGAAATTTTCCTGGCCAACATGAGCCACGAAATTCGTACGCCCATGAACGGTATCCTGGGCATGACAGGCCTGCTCCTTCAGGACCCACGGCTGCATGGCAACCAACAGGAATTCATTACTGCCATTCAAACCTCCGCAGCTAACCTGTTGGTTATCATCAACGAAATACTCGATTTCTCCAAAATAAAAGCGGGCAAACTCAACCTGGAAGAAAAACCTTTCTACCTCGGAGAAGAGATTGAAAACGCATTGTACACCCTGAAACACCAGGCACAGGAGAAAGACCTGGTATTCATTACAACACTGGATGAGCATCTACCTGAAATAATTATAGGGGATAAGGTGAGACTAATACAGGTATTGGTAAATCTGGTAGAAAACGCCATTAAATTCACCGGCCCCGGAGGAAGCGTGAACGTACACCTATATCCGGCATCAATAGGAAAAGAGAAAATTCGTTTAGCCATTGATGTTGCAGACACCGGCATTGGCATTGCCCCTGAAAAACAACTGCATATATTCGAAAGCTTTACTCAGTCGCACGGTGATGATAACCGGACCTTTGGTGGCACAGGCCTGGGACTGGCCATCTGCCGGGAGCTGGCAGAAATGCAGCAGGGAAGCATCAGCGTAGAAAGCAAGCCAGGAGAAGGTTCCCGCTTTCATGTAGAAATTCCTTTTAACTATGATAATACCCTGGCAACCGAAATGGAGAAAACACCCGTTTTCCCGAAAAACTCAAAGCCTTTGCTGGGGAAATCCATACTGATAGTAGAAGATAATCTTATCAATCAAAAGGTGGCCTATCATGCGCTCAGCAATGCAGGCGCCCGGGTAGCCATCGTGGATAATGGCCGCACCGCAGTGGAACTGGTATTGATGCAATCCTACGACTGCATTCTGATGGACATACAAATGCCCGGTATGGATGGCCACGAGGCCACACAACTCATGAGAAAAAATGGCGTTACCGATGTCATCATTGCCATGACCGCCTCCGCACTCAAAGGAGAAAAAGAACGTTGCCTCGAATCAGGAATGAATGACTATATTTCAAAACCCTTCGAAGCGGATGAACTCTTCACCAAAATATTAAAAGCCACCGGCTCCCCGACGCTACAGGAAATCCCTAAAACTCAAGTGAAGCATATGTCTTCCTATAATATCGACTTTCAGTACCTACGCTCCAAAATAGGACTGGAAGACCATGAAATAAACGACCTCCTGGTAGATATGCAGGCCGATTTCCCGGAGAAGCTGGAAATGCTGCAGCAGTCCGTACAATCGGAAGACTGGCAGAATGCCTTTATTATGGCGCATCAGCTGAAAAGCTGCTTCTCCCTGCTACAACATACCGAAGCGGTCAGACTCTCCCTGAGTATCGAAATGGATACCCAGAGCCGTGAAAATCTATCGTCGGTACCGCATCGTGTAGGCAAGCTCGTTAGTATGTACCAGGAAATACTACCGGCGTTACAAACCGCTACATCCTAAGCGGCCGGTAAGGTAAAATAGAAAGTACTGCCTTTCCCTTCTTCGCTGGTAACACCGATTTTACCGCCCTGCGCTTCAATAAACTCTTTGGAAATCGCGAGTCCGAGCCCGTTCCCTTTGTCGCCACTGCCGCCCGGCACCTGGAAAAACCTTTCGAAGATTCTGCTGGTAAACTCAACAGGGATTCCTTTTCCTTTGTCCTGCACAGAGAACAATATCATTCTGCCTTCGGCTGCCATCACGTTTAAAGCTATAGCCGATTTAGCCGGCGAATAGCGAATGGCGTTGGTCAGGAGGTTTACCAGTACCCAGGCCGACTTTTCCACATCTGCCAGTACTTTTGGCAATGTTTCCGGCACATCTGCATCAATAGAAATTTCCCTTTGCGCCGCCTGCTTCCGCACGGTATCCATGGCGTATTGTACAATGTTCTGTGCCGGCACAGATTGCGGTTGCAACTGTATATTGCCGCTTTCCACCTGCGAAAGATCAAGTAACTCGCCCACGATTTTGATCATGCGCCTGTTATCCTGTTTGAGACTGTCTACCAGTTCTTTTTGTTCTTCAGAGAGATGACCAACGCGATCATCTTCCAATAACTTCAGACTAAAATCAGAAGACGCCAGCGGCGTTTTTAGTTCATGGGAAATGGTAGCAATGAAGTGGGTCTTAGCCAGGTCATGCTCTTTGAAAGAGGTAATATTTTTCAATATAACGACATAGCCTATACGTTCATTTTCGTGTTTAATATCAGCTACTTCTCTCGTGAAGAAAGATTCTTTTCCATCAACCACAATTTTTATCGGTGTATTCTCCTGGTTATTAACAAGATATTTTAGCAGATCATTGTATTTACCGGCATCTTCGGCAGATTTGCCTACCACATCTTTCTCCTGCATACTAAGTAGCTGCAAGGCTTCTGCGTTGGCAAACAGGATGGTATTCTTTATATCAAAGCCAATGGTGGCGTCTTTCAGGCTACTAATTACGGCTTCTGCGCGCTGTTTCTCGAACATGATCCGCGCGATATTACTATGCTCATAGTCATCGAGGCGCTGGGCCATGGTATTGAAGGCATTGGCAAGGTCGCCGAATTCATCATTGGAGGAAAAATGTAATCGTTTGCTGTATTGCTTATTGGCAATGCTTTTGATACCTTCCGTCAGCTCATGGATAGGGTTGGCGATATATCCGGGGAAATTATATACGAAGGTGAGTCCAACGAGAAAACAGACACAACTGATAATTGCGATATACCATAACGCCCTGTCTGCCGCCATTTTCACCGTTTCATTCTTACCTACGATCGCGTTCATGTTGAGGTCCATGATGGTGTAGATATTGGCTTTAATGCCGGCAACATCAGCAGGGGAGTAGGTAGAATCGTTCTGGATATGCGCAAACAAAGCAGCCACCTTAGCGGTGGCATCCTTTTCTCCACGTTCGGTAACGTTGATTTGTTGTTTTTCCAGATTTTTTTCAAACTCCTGCACACTGTGCGCCTTATTGGTAGGTAGCTCCTCCAGTGCTACCAGCATATTTTTGGCATATTCCAGCGATTCGTAGTTATCCTTCAGGATGATTTTAGCTTTTTCGTTCAGGCGGCTCAGGTAGTAATAACCCAGCACACTAACCACCAGCAACATGATGTATAAAAACAGCACCCCCAGGGTTATCTTCGTTTTGAGTCTAACTTTACTCATGACAGTATGATGAGGTCTATATCATTATTAGATAATGTTTTCAACAGCTGATTGAACAGGTTTGTCCGTAAGATAATACGAAACAGGCTCAGGTGCGGCTTCCCGATACAAACAGTGGTAACATGTTTCTCCAGTGCAACATTAATGATTGTTGTTGCGATATCGGCACTATGTTCCTGTACAACTTCCGCACCCAGTTCTGTAGCCAGTTTCAGGTTATTAATAAGATGTCGTTGTGATGCCAGCTGGATCTTATCTGCACTTTCACTCGGGGTCTGCACGTATATCACCAACCAGTCTGCATGATAATAGGCTGCGAGCCTGGCTGTTTTACGGATTACTTTTCTTGCGGTTTCGTCGTTGGTAGAGATACAGGCCAGGAAAGTCTCATGGCGCATCTGCTGACTTCGGGGCACTTCTATTTCAACTTTTCTTTCAACCTGGTTGGTCACTTCTTTCAGCGCCAGTTCACGCAGCTGAAGGATTCGTTCCGGCTGGAAGAAGTTGCGCAAGGCTGTTTCTACCTTTGATTTATCGTAGATCTTACCTTCTTTGAGGCGGGTAATGAGTTCGTCGGCGGTGAGGTCAATATTTACGACCTCGTTGGCCATTTGCAGTACGCTATCGGGTATACGCTCCTGCACTTCTACGCCGGTAATGGCTTTTACTTCCTGGTTGATGCTCTCAATATGCTGAATATTAACAGCAGAAATCACATTAATACCAGCATTCAGTATCTCCACTACATCCTGCCATCTTTTTTCATTTTTACAACCGGGAATATTTGTATGTGCCAGCTCATCGATCACCACCCATTCCGGCGACAGCAGCAGGATGGTGTTCAGGTCCATTTCTTCCAGCAGCTTTCCTTTATAGAAGACATGTTTCCTGGGGATAACCGGCAAGCCTTCCAGCAGGGCGTGCGTCTCCGCACGCCCATGGGTTTCTATGTAGCCTATCTGGATATTGACATTATTACGTAGCATCGCATGTGCTTCCTGCAGCATGCGATAGGTTTTGCCTACGCCGGCACTCATACCGATGTAGATTTTGAATTTGCCCCGGTCTGTTTGCCGGGCAAGATTCAGGAAATGCGCTACGGAACTTTCTTTTTCTGTCATGATAACATTTTAAAACCAGACTGCCAGTGATGCAGTGATGGCGCTGTTGGTATTAGTGGGATTATCGCTTTTATAAAATGTTTTGTCCCTGCCATCAAACAATCTTCCTTCCAGTCTGAAAACGACATTATCTACCGGCGAAAAATCAGCATTCAGGGAATATCCTAAAGTCTGAAAGCCGTTGGGTGTATTGGTAGCGATGATTACACCGTCTTTGTCGTTGTAGTATTCCAGGCGTCCGGCCATAGCGAATTTGGGTGTAAAAGCATACTTCGCAATCGCGATAGGACTATACCAGACGGAGTAATCGGATGACCCTTTTTCTTTCTGTTGTAAGCCATAGTCTATACCTGCGATCAGACTGAATTTATCCGTGATATTGAATGTTCCGTAAAGGTCGTTAAAGTATCTCATTTTACGGGTGCTGTCCGGAAAATCATTTCCGATATAGGTGCTCCAGTTTAGCAGCACATTATCGGAGGGCTTAAAGGTAATCTGAGTACCGAAGGCAGGGGTCTGGTTACCATCTACTTTACGGATGCGCTGCCATCCGTTGAGGTACATGGCTGCAAAAGACCAGCGGTCATTTGGCGACCAGGTAATTTTTGCACCGGCTTCATAGTAGGGCGTATTCTCCGCCATGATACTACGTGTAAGTGTGAAACAATCTTTCCCTATGGCGCTTTCAAAGCCAATGTGGGAAGGCATAATGCCGGCATCTACCCAAACCTTTGGCGCTATACGAATACCCACATTTGCTTCATAAACATATCTTAATGCTTCTGGTTCAGCTGCCAGGTTATATTGGGGATAAGTCCCGGCCATGAGCCCAACATTAGCCCTGACACGGCTGCTGCTGTAATTGGCTTTTACCATGGCCAGGTTGATATTTAGTTCATTATGTCTGCTGAAATTATACAGAAATCCAGGGGCCATATGGTTGGATGGATTGCCAGTGTTATAGCTGTAATAAGCCTCTGCATATCCGGAGAAGGTAATTTTTCCTTTTTCATTTCCCGTAGTTTTAGTAGAGTCCTGGGCATAGCCTGTCAGTGCCGCGGATAACAGCCCCGCAGCCAGTAATACTTGTTTCATTTTGAGTCTTTTAGAAAATCAGGTCAAATGGAGGCTGTAAATGTCCCCCCGCCTTTGCAGGCGCGGGGAGTATACAGCATGGTTTTCCTATATGATAGCATTATTTCAATTCGTCTAACGCAACGTTCAGTTTGAGCACATTTACAGTGGCAGGGCCGAACATACCCATTACAGGAGATTTAATATTGGCCGCTACGAGCTGATTAAGCCTGTCGGCAGGGATATTGCGCACCTTGGCAATACGTGCCACCTGGATATAGGCAGCAGCTGGCGACAACTGAGGGTCCAGTCCACTCGCAGAAGCGGTAACGAGTTCCGCAGGGATGTCTGACTTTTTCACATCAGGGTTATGCACCAGAAAAGTGTCGATACGCGCCTGTACAATCTTCAGGTAATCAGCATTATCAGCGGATTTATTGGAGCCACCGGAACCGGCAGCGTTGTAATCCACCGCAGAAGGGCGACTCCAGAAGTATTTATCTTCTGTAAACTTCTGACCTATCTGCTCATAACCCACTACTTTTCCATTATGCATGACCGTTACACCATCCCCTTTACCAGGAGCGAGTTTCGCAATACCTGCCAGCAGCAGGGGATAGAGTCCGCCCAGCAGGACAACCAGCAGGAGCGTAAGTTTTATGGATGGCAAAAGATATTTTTTCATGACTTTTCTTTTAAACATTAATCATCTACATAAACAATGCAATCAGCATATCTATGATCTTAATTCCGATGAAAGGCGCGATGACACCTCCAACACCATATATCAGGAGGTTTCTTCTCAGCAGTGCACTGGCGCCTATTGGCTTATAGGCAACGCCGCGCAGCGCCAGTGGTATCAGCATAGGGATAATAATCGCATTGAAGATAACCGCACTGAGAATCGCTGTTTCAGGACTGTGCAGCTTCATGATGTTAATACCTTGCAAAGCCGGTATGGAGGCCACAAAGAGCGCAGGTACTATCGCGAAATATTTGGCTACGTCGTTGGCGATGGAGAAAGTGGTAAGGGTACCACGTGTCATCAGCAACTGTTTACCGATTTCTACGATTTCAATCAGCTTGGTAGGGTCATTGTCTAAGTCCACCATGTTACCAGCTTCTTTAGCTGCCTGGGTACCGCTGTTCATGGCCACGCCCACATCTGCCTGGGCCAGGGCCGGCGCATCGTTGGTACCGTCGCCCATCATAGCCACCAGACGGCCTTCCTGCTGCTCCTTACGGATATAAGTCATTTTATCTTCCGGCTTGGCTTCTGCGATGAAGTCATCGACACCCGCTTTGGTAGCAATGTATTTGGCAGTAAGTGGGTTATCACCCGTTACCATTACTGTTTTTACCCCCATCTTGCGCAGACGCTCGAAACGCTCGCTGATACCAGGTTTGATGATATCCTGCAATTCGATAACACCCTGTACCTTACCATTCAAAGCTACAACCAGCGGCGTACCACCATCTTTGGCAATGGCTTCCACGCGTGATTTCGTTTCATCCGGGAAGCTGTTGCCCGCTCTTTCGGTCAGCTTCCTGATAGCGTCGAAAGCGCCTTTGCGGATCTTATTGCCATCAGGCAGATCGATACCACTGCTGCGGGTTTCAGCAGTAAATTTCACCAGCACACCACCGGAAGTATTCAGTTTACTTACGATGTCTTTTCCTGCCAGCTCCACGATAGACTTACCTTCCGGCGTTTCATCAGATAAGGAACTGATGGCACACAGCTGAATGAAGGTCGTATTGTCGATACCATTGGAAGGGTAGAAGTTAGTAGCCTTACGGTTACCGATGGTGATGGTACCTGTTTTATCCAACAGCAGTACATCTATATCACCAGCTGTTTCTACGGCCTTACCTGATTTGGTGATTACATTTGCACGCAGTGCACGGTCCATACCGGCAATACCAATGGCAGAAAGGAGTCCGCCGATCGTGGTAGGAATCAGACATACAAATAATGAAATGAAAGCGGCAATGGTTATCGGTGTGTTTGCATAGTCTGCAAATGGTTTCAGTGTTACACACACAATGATGAACACCAGTGTGAAGCTGGCCAGCAGAATCGTAAGTGCTATCT
This sequence comes from Chitinophaga sp. Cy-1792, assembly GCF_011752935.1. Taxonomy (NCBI): domain Bacteria; kingdom Pseudomonadati; phylum Bacteroidota; class Chitinophagia; order Chitinophagales; family Chitinophagaceae; genus Chitinophaga; species Chitinophaga sp. Cy-1792. Next base: position 874,691 of record NZ_VWWO01000001.1, on the reverse strand, counting down.
CATTCGGTGTTTTCTGCCGACTAGCTCCTTCCACCAGTGCAATCATTTTGTCCAGGAAAGATTCACCCGGCTCCGTGCTTACACGTACTTTAATATGGTCTGATAATACTTTGGTACCGCCTACCACGCTGGATTTATCACCACCAGCTTCGCGGATTACAGGCGCACTTTCACCGGTAATGGCAGACTCATCTATGCTTGCCAAGCCTTCTACTATCTCACCATCTGCCGGGATAATATCTCCCGGATCACACAAGAAGATGTCACCTTTTCTTAACTGGGAAGAAGAAACGATTTTTATTTCGTTGGTGAAGATTTCCCCGATTACTTCCACTTTTTTCGCCGGTGTTTCTTCCCTTGTTTTACGCAGACTTTCAGCCTGTGCTTTACCTCTGGCTTCAGCAATTGCTTCTGCAAAGTTGGCAAACAAAACAGTGAGGAACAGTATAACGAAAACGGCTATATTATAAGTAGCAGAACCCTGTTCTGTGTTGTGTGTAAACAATGCGTATAAAGCAACGATCAACATAACGGCTGTACCGATTTCCACGGTAAACATTACCGGGTTTTTGATCATCAGCTTAGGATTCAGTTTCACGAAGGACTGCTTCAGGCTTTCCATCACCAGTTCCCTGGGAAACAGTTTATTATCTTTATTCATTTTCTACTTAATTATTTATAAACAGAGAAATACTCAGCAATAGGACCCAGTGCCAGAGCAGGGAAGTAAGACAATGCAGTGAGAATAACGATTACTGCAAAAGTCATGGCGCCGAAAGTCAGGGAATCTGTTTTTAAGGTACCAGCTGATTCAGGTACATATTTTTTAGCGGCCATGATACCTGCAATTGCAACCGGCCCGATAATAGGCAGGAAGCGGCCAAGTATCAGTACAAAGCCGGTACTCACGTTCCAGAATACGTTGCCATCACCGAGTCCTTCGAAGCCGGAACCATTGTTGGCATTGGCAGAAGTATACTCGTACAGCATTTCAGAGAAGCCGTGATAACCAGTATTATTAAGCCATGCCCCCGGTTTTACCGCCCAGTTTACATCCGGATGATGTACCAGTATGTAAGAAGAAAAAGCAGTAAAGGCCAGGATCAGGAATGGCGACAGCAGCGTAATAATAGCAGCGATCTTCACTTCCCGGGCTTCGAGCTTATGGCCCATGAATTCAGGCGTACGCCCCACCATCAGACCAGAAATAAATACTGCGATGATCACGTAGATATAGTAGTTCAGGATACCTACACCACATCCGCCGTACAGGCAGTTGAGCATCATACCCAGCAGCTGCATCAGGCCGGAAACCGGCATCATACTATCATGGAAACCACAGATAGACCCGGTAGAGATAATCGTCGTCACAGTACTCCAATATGCTGTGCCGGCAGGGCCGAAGCGGACTTCCTTGCCCTCCATGGAGCCCGTTGGCTGTAGTATACCCATATGCGCGAGTACCGGATTACCTCCCATCTCCGCCTGCATAGTAGGTATCAGTAACATAATCATGCCTATGGTCATAATACCAAACATGACATACGCGAATTTCCTGCGTTGGATAAACATACCCAGCGCAAATACCATCGCGATAGGGATCACTACCTGCGCCACCATTTCGGTGATAAACCCAATGTAGTTAGGGTTTTCGAACGGATGTGCAGAGTTGGCGCCGAACCATCCGCCACCATTGGTACCCAGGTGCTTGATAGCGATAAAGCCGGCAGCAGGACCACGGGAAACGTTCACGGTGTCGCCCTGCATCGAAACAACAGTATCTTTTCCGGCGAAACTGGCAGGTGTACCATTGAAGATGAGGATAACGGCAATGAGTATACTAAGTGGCAGTAAAATGCGGGTGATTGTTTTCAGGAAGATATCCCAGAAGTTACCCAGTTTGGTAACAGATTTCTCTTTAAATGCCTTGAATACGACTATCAACGCAGCAATACCGGTGGCAGCACTTACAAATTGCAGGAATGCCAATACAAATAACTGTGTGAAGTAGGTTACACCCGTTTCTCCGGAATAGTGCTGGAGGTTACAGTTCACTACGAAGCTGATAGCAGTATTCCATGCCAGATCTGGCGACTGGCCAGGGTTTCCGTCAGGGTTGAGTGGCAACTTATGCTGAAACATCAATGCAAAAAATGCATACACCAACCACACCAGGTTGATCGTCAGCAATGCTTTCATGTGTTGTTTCCAGTCCATTTCCTCTTTAGGATCGATGCCGGAAAACTTGAAGAAGAGGCGCTCAATCGGCGACATAAAATCGGACCAAACCCTATCACCTCTGAATACTTTTACAATATATCTCGCAAGTGGCCAGGCTAGTAGCAGTGTTAGTCCATAGGTGGCGATAACGCCCAGAATTTCTGTATTCATTTTATAGTTAGTTAAATAGCAGCCTTAGAATTTTTCCGGTTTCAGTAATACATACACCATGTATAGGAATACCAGGATGGATAAGACGAAAAGTGCGGTCATAGCATTTAGATTTTTTCGAAGTAGTCAACAGATTTGAAGAAGAGCCAGAAGCAGGCCAGGCCCGCAATCAGCAACAGAATGGTAAGCAACATATATTTTCCTTTTTTAGTTAAACATTAAAGTGCGGATGTGCGGAGATGATGTCTGTGCAAACGTAAAAGTGTTACTGGCAGCAGCTCTTTCATATTAACATGCTGTTGTCTGGTATGCAGTAACGGTGATAACGTATAAACATAAACGCATTCAATCGCATTTTTCACTACCATACTTCCGTTATGATACAGCACCGCTGCCATGGTAAAGCAACGTCTTACTTCATCGAGTCTGCCCAATTGGATCATTTTCCTGGTGTAATCAGCAAAGCTGTGGATCACCTTACTCACTTTATCTCTGCCCGAATACAGCTGCATGGCTGATGACAGCCCGGTAATCTGGTTACCTATTAGCTGGGAGACTTTTGAATCTGGTAACATGGTAATATTGTTTTTTGTTCATATGGTAATGCCAGCGGAATGCCATTTCGGAAAAAATCGCGCTTAAACAAAATCAACAAATTGATTATCAATTATTTAATATGCAGATGATTATTTTTTAGGTAGATGATTGTTGCGGAAAACCATGCAGAAATGGAAGGGTCTATACTATTTCTGCATATGGAAATAGCATACTTCATTACAAGGAAAGTTGACGCAAAATGGTACATAGAGGTAATTAACGCGCTGAAATAAATAGGTATCTTGCCCTAAAATATATCCCGTATACCTATGAACGTTAATCCGGAATCAGTAGACCAGCCAAATGAAGAGCCGGTCACTACTCCAGTTTCTGAACAATCTCCCTGGACGCGCTATTGCGAAAACTGTCGTAGCCCTGAGGCTGAAAAAGGGTATGTAACCCCACTATGCGTAGCATGCAGGAAAGCATTCAGCCGATATCCAATCCATAAACATATTAAAGGAGCCGCTATTCTCGTCGGCATCATTATCGTTTATTCGTTGTGGCTAGTGCCAGAACGCCTACAAACTTATTTCAACTATGAGAGAGCGAAAAAGCTGATGACAGAACATCGCTTTCATTCGGCCAGGGCACTTCTGGAACCATTGATGGAACAGTACAACGACAACATGAAACTTCGTGTAGCCTACATGGAAGCAGCATTCAGGGATGGCGACTATGATGCAGCAGATAGCATTCACGACCTGATTGCCAATAGTTCTTTTGAAGATGAAAATGTACTCGCAGATGTGGATCGCATTATTAGTGAAAAAGGGTTTCTGTACATCCATGATGATTGTGTAAAACTGCTGGAAGCCAATACTGACAATGCCAAAATGGAACTACATCTTTTAGATTCAATGGTTAAAGTACATCCTGACGCTGTTGGATTAAAAACCACCCAGGCATATTATTATAACTATGTCGGCAATATTGAAACCTGTGATTCTATTTTTCTTCAGCTGTTAAAAGAATATCCCGGAAGCGTGGATATTCGTCGAAAGTATGCAGAAAGGCTGGATGAACGGGAGAAATATCAAGCTGCTGACTCCCTGTTTTCCCTTATCCTGCAAAGCTACCCTGAAGACCAGGAAGCATTGACATATGTACAAGCAAATTATGCCCGTAAGAGTAACGCGTACGTGGATTCTATTACTTCTCAACATTAAAATATTCTTATGTACTTTCTCCGGGGCATAATCATCTCTATTGTAACATTTCCGGGTGTGGTGATACATGAACTGGCACACCAGTTATTCTGTCGTTTATTTGGTGTAGCGGTATACAAAGTAACCTATTTCCAGTTGGCGAATCCTATTGGATTTGTACACCATGAAATACCAAAAAAATCTATCCACAGTTTGTTTATCAGCATAGGCCCGTTTTTCCTGAACAGCATACTCGGTATGGTGATTGCCTTTCCGGCAGTTATACCTGTTGCGCATATCGGTCATCTGACCTTTACTGATTACTTTCTGTTATACCTGGGTATAAGCATTTCCATGCATGCATTTCCATCTATCGGAGACGCTAATAATATCTGGGCAATTGTACGGCACGGGCCCAATACTCCAATGTGGCTGAAAGTACTGTCTTTCCCTATTGTATGCATTATATATGTGGGAGCACTAGGTTCTATTGTCTGGCTGGATCTGCTCTACGGCGCTGCCGTATCTATCTGGTTACCAATGGCTATATTGAGCGCTATGGTATAATAAAAAAAGGAAAGTTGATAACAGCCTAAGCCACTATCAACTTTCCTTTTTTCATTGTAAATATTATTAGCTGAAGAGATACAGCACGTCTTCTTTAGTGAGTTTCTTCACGAAGCCGTTATCATCAGCAATGATTTCTTTCACCAGCGATTTCTTTCTTTCCTGTAACTGCAGGATTTTTTCCTCTACGGTATCTTTACAGATCATACGATAAGCGAAGATATTTTTCGTTTGTCCGATACGGTGCGTACGGTCAATGGCCTGCTGTTCTACCGCCGGGTTCCACCATGGATCTACGATGTATACGTAATCCGCCGCGGTAAGGTTAAGACCCACACCACCAGCTTTCAGTGAAATCAGGAATACACGGCACTCATCATTTCCCTGGAAATTCTGAATGGCTTTTTCACGGTCCATTGTAGACGTGCTACCATCAAAATATTCGAAAGGAATTTTCAGATGTTGCAGGCGCTCTTTGATGAGCCCCAGCATACCCAGGAACTGAGAGAATACCAGCACCTTGTGGTTACCGATATTTTCAGCGATTTCGCGGGTAAGCTCATGCAGTTTTACAGAATGGTTTGGATACTGCTCGGTATCATTCAGGATAGCCGGGCTATCACAGATCTGACGCAGTTTCATCAAACCTTGCAGGATGGTCAGCTGTGAACGTTCCATACCCTGATCTTCAATAACACCAAGGATTTTAGAACGATAGCTGTTACGGTACGCATCATAGATATGGCGTTGTTCCGCGTCCATCTCACAGAAAATAACTGTTTCAATTTTTTCCGGTAATTCTTTCGCCACCTGTTCTTTGGTACGGCGAAGAATAAACGGATATATCAGCTTACGCAGATGTTCTTTTCTTTCCTCATCCTGGAATTTATCGATAGGCGTTGCAAACTCGTTACGGAAGAAGTCTACACTACCCAGCATACCCGGGTTCAGGAAGTTCATCTGTGCATAGATGTCGAAGGTATTGTTCTGCATCGGGGTACCACTCAGCGCCAGCCTGTTTTTGGTATGTAACAGCTGTGCGGCTTTGGTAACTTTAGACTGCGGGTTCTTGATTGCCTGCGACTCATCGAGTACAACATAATCGAATTCAAGTTTCATCAGCAGCTGCACATCACTGCGCAAAGTACCGTAGGTGGTAATGATAATATCAAATTGACCCAGTTCTTCCGCGGTTTTGAGTCGGGTAGGACCGTGGTGAATATGATGTGTTATTTCCGGTGTGAACTTCCTGATCTCATTTTCCCAGTTATAAATCAGGGTGGTAGGGCACACTACCAGTGTGGTACAATGGCCGTGTTTATTTTTGTAATACTGGATGAAGGTGAGTGCCTGGATGGTTTTACCAAGACCCATGTCATCAGCCAGGATACCGCCCCATTTGATCTCGTCGAGGTAGTTGAGCCACTGGAAGCCGCTTTCCTGGTAAGGACGCAGTTTTGCATGCAGGTTTTCCGGCAATGCGATGTTCCGTATCTCATCAAACTGCAACAGCTTTTTACGTTTCTGTTCCAGTTCAATTACTACCGCTTCATCATCAATAAACTCATAGAGTTCATCGATAACGGAGAAGTTATATTTACTGAGTTTAAGACCTTTATCCTTTTCTTCCCCAACTTTGAAGAGCAGGGAATATTTGCGGAGCCATTCTTCCGGCAGCAGCCCCAGGCTGCCATCGGCCAGCTGCACATAGTTTTGTTTATTGGCGAGTGCAGATTTAATATCCTTGATAGATACACGCTGATCGCCATACAATACTTCAATCTGAGCATCAAACCAGTCGATGCCGGAGCTGATCTGCAGATTGGTTACCGGCTTATGGGAACTGAATTTGAAATTCCGCAGGTTATCGAAGCCGAATACCCTGACATCCATTTCTTTCAGTGCGTCGAAGAAAAGGAAGAACCAGTTGTTTTTCAGTGCTTCTTTGGCGCGCAGGTAGAAATAGTTGTTATTATCTATCTGTGCAAAGTTGGTATGCAGCGTACGGAGTTTGGCTACAAACTCGTCTTCTGCTTCCTTGTTGCGGTGGATAACGATTACCTTATTGCCTTCCTGAACGGTGATTTTACTTTCATCATTCCATTCTACTTCCTGTCCGCGGTAGGCGAATCCAGGCTGGATAATGAAGGTTTCACCCATTTCTTTCAGGTAAACACGTGCTTCGGGTTTGATGTCGTGCACTTCCGCCAGGAGGCCGGTATCGAATTGGATATCGTACTGGCGGCTCATTGGCAGCAGGTAATCTTTAAGATATACCGGCCATTCCTTCGTAGGAATTTTCAGTTTATTATTCTGACGGAATAACTCAACATGTAAGGAGTCCTGCGGATTTTCGAACATATATACTACGTTCTGGTGCAGGAACAGCAACGGACTTTCCCATTCATTGCGGGAAACGTTGACTTCTTCCCCTTCTATGGACACGTAGCATTCTATTTCCACGTTGGAAGCAGTAGTACGTGTTTTGATGATCAGGCGAAGGCGTTCGGCGCCTAACTGAACAGGGACAAGGCTTTTAGTCTTGAATGCCTGTCTGTTTGGCAAGAGGAATATCAGTCCCTGTTCGGCCATTTGCGGAAACAGTTTGGCCAGTTTAGGGTGGAGATATTCCAGCATTAATTCTTTTGTTTCGGTGGGCAGTTCTTCTGCATTTTCGTGGGTAATATTTTCCCATATACCGGCAAAAGGAGAATTTTTGCTGAGGAATTTGCTTACTTCTGCGTTCTGGAGCTTACGCACGGGTGCGATCAGTTCCCTGTCTTTTTCCTTGAACTGGTAGAAATCCACATATTTGGATAAGTCCAGTTTGCTGGCGAGGGAAACGAAGGCGGTTTGCTCATCGTTTACCTCACCGGAAACGAGGTCCAGGCGGAAGTAAGGATATAATGTTTCGTTGGCATTGAAAACCGTTGCCAGACGCTGTGTTGCGGTGATAGTTTCATCAGCGGGGGCGGGGGCCGGAGCCTGCTGTCTGCCGATGGTGGTGCCATCTACTCTTTTGATGCTTGGGTCTAATACGCGCAGGAAAGGTTTCCCATCGGTATAGGTAAAGGTAAATTTACCTTCCAGGTCATCGCTGAGGGAGTAGCCGTAGAGGGAGAGGAGCTTATTTTTCTCTTTATCCCAGTTACGGAGTGTATCGAAGTAGAACGGCCCGTGTTTTTGCAGCAGCTGCAGGAACAGGGCGGTTTTATGAACACAGAGGGCATGTTCCGTTTCATCACAGGTACAATGCGTATCGAAGAACCGTTCTTCATTGCGTTGGATGATTAAAGGAAATTCCTCTTTGCCTACCTTGATAACAGCTTCCACTTTTTCATCTTTTGCGGAGATGATTTTTGCGGGATGTTCTTTAGCCAGCTTTTCTGCGTTGGCGAATATACCGCCAGAGGTAAGCAGTTTAATGGTTTTGAGGTCGATCGACTTCATTTTGATCAGCGTATGCTGCTGATCGAACTGTGTATCGAAGCTTTCGAACTGATTTTTGTCCAGCATTTCCTGGAGTTGGAAAAGGGCGGCTGCCTCGTGACGACAAATGTCTCCAAGGTTATAAGGACATTGGCAGCGGATGGACATACCTGATGTATCACCATATTTATTGATAGATACACGGTAAAAATTGGCATGAGTGTCGCTCTTCACGCGGAAGGTAGCTGATTTTAATACCGGGTCTGCCTCAATTAATTCGACACCACCGGTAGAAAATATACGCTTCCCCCTGCGGATCACTTCATCAGTGCCGTTGTTATAAACATATTTGAGCAAATGGGGTAGCGACATACTATCTCTTGTTGCCAGCTTTTATTTTACCAGCCGAAGGGTTAAAGTAAGAAAAAAAAGTCATCGGCGACTGGCAAAAAGGCAATCCACAAAAGTAAGCAGAAAATCCCTAATGAAAAAAGGTCATCTGCCCATCTCCGATAACATATCTTTTCTTTAAAAATAAGTAAAAAAGAGCATTCTAAACACACTGATTATCATTAAAATTAAGGTAAACAAAAAAAGGCTGCCGGTAATTCCGGCAGCCTTTTTAACGAAGGTTTATAAAAAAATAATATTCCAGACTGGCTGTAAACCGCCCAAAGGGCCTTAAACGATGGGTTCTGCCACCAGTTCTCCGTTCTTAAACAACGGCAATACGTTCGCACCGTCGGCAGTCAGGCAATATTCAATATCTTTTTCCAGGTTGTATTTAGACAGGCGTTTGTAGTGTGAGGCCTGCTTCATAAAGGTATAGATATCCCCTTGAGCAGCGTTGTACAGGGTTTCTGCAGCAATCGCGGAGTCACAGTTGATGTCAAAATGGGATTTAATACGGCTAACCACAGCACCGGCGAAGAGGGTATCTTCGAGGTTTACCCTGTCTTTCCAGGCGGCGCAGCCAAGGATTACGTTTTGTCCCTGGGATATGAGGTAGTCGCATACTGCGGTGATATTCGGGAAGGAGCCGGTCACTATCTGGATGGCATCTTTTGCCATGTGCAGCAATTTTGTACCATTGGTAGTGGTGAGTACCAATGTTTTACCTTCAATAAAATCTCTGGGGTATTCAAAAGGGGAGTTGCCATGTACCAGGCCTTCCGCCACTTTTCCATCGCGTTCGCCGGCAGTGATGCCGCCAATGGCGCGTCCGATGTTGACACATTCTTCTACAGAGGCCACCGGGATAACCTTCGCGGCGCCATTGTACAAAGCAGTACAGATCGTAGAGGTAGCACGCAGTACGTCAATAATTACTACAATGCTGTTTTTTACATCATAAAGATGCAGTAGAGCCGGAGATAAACATACTTCCAGGCTGGGTTTGTTGCTTTCTGTCATTCAGTTACGTTTTTCTTTAATCAAGGATCACTCTCCACTTGTCTGTTTCCGCATATTCCTTAATTGTATCGTTGCGAAGACTCAGGAGCTTCGTCATGTATTGCAGCAGATAAAATCGCTCTACCATACGGCCTAACCAGCCATAAGGGGTACCAAATTCCATCAGATCTATCATCACAGTACCATTCTCTATCTCTTTAAAAAAGTGATCATGCTTCATGGAGGTAAAATCCCCTTCCGTCATCTCATCACAAAAATGTTCTATGGCAGACATCTGGGTAATTTTAGTTGTCAGTTGCCTGAGTTTTCCCAGATGGCGGGCCTGCCAGGTGACTGATTCCCCCAAGGAAATCAAACCACTGGTTTTGCCTTTAATTGGCTCCTCTCTGGTATGCTCCATACTTTTTTTATGGAGTGTAATGCTACGGCTCAGGTCAAAAACCCTTTCCCGTGGGGCATGGATCACGGTTGTCAGATGAATAGTGGGCATAGATATGGTATAATTATAAAAATTCCGGTACCCGGAAAAATAGTTTTTCCAGGCACCGAAATTAATAACTTTAACCGGCTATTCATATTCCTATAGCCTGGCCGAATATTTTACTTATCCCAGAAAAGGCACTTTTACCACTTTTGCCTTCAGGGATTTATCTCTAACGGCAATGTAGATATCGCTGTCCAGGCCTGCAAAAGGAGTTTTTACATAACCCAGGCCAATGGCTTTCTGCATAGAAGGAGACTGTGTACCGGAAGTTACACGACCGATAACATTACCTGCTGCATCTTTGATTTCGTAATCGTGACGGGGAATACCCTTGTCCACCATTTCAAAACCTACCAGTTTCTGTTCAACGCCATTTGCTTTCTGTGCTTCAAAGATAGCACGGGAAGGGAAGTCTTTGGTAAATTTGGTAATCCATCCCAGACCAGCTTCCATTGGAGAGGTACGGTCGTCGATATCATTACCATAGAGGCAGAAGCCCATTTCCAGACGCAGGGTATCACGGGCACCTAAACCAATAGGTTTCAGGCCTTTAGGTCCACCTACTTCAAAGAGTGCATTCCAGATTTTATCTGCAGCGCCATCTTTGTCTTCAAAATAGATTTCGATACCACCAGCGCCGGTATAGCCGGTAGCGCTGATAATTACGTTTGGAACACCTGCAAATTCGCCTTTAGCGAAAGTGTAGTATTTCAGGTTTACCAGGTCTACTTCCGTCAGTGGCTGGAGCATGCTGGTAGCATTAGGGCCCTGGATCGCCAGCAGCGCAGTTTTGTCGGAGATGTTGTGCATCTCAACGTTTTTGGTGTTGAACTGGCTGATTCTGTTCCAGTCTTTTTCGATATTGCTTGCATTTACTACCAGCATATACACATTGTCTGGCTCAATGCAGTATACCAGTAAGTCGTCCACAATACCACCTTCATCGTTAGGCAGGCAGCTGTACTGCGCTTTACCCGCTGTCAGTTTGGAGGCATCATTGCTGGTAACACGCTGGATCAGGTCCAACGCATTTTCTCCTTTTAAAATAAACTCGCCCATGTGACTCACATCAAACACACCGGCATTGGTGCGGACAGCCTGATGTTCGTCGTTAATACCTGTGTATGATATTGGCATGTTGTAACCTGCGAATGCAGCCATTTTAGCACCCAACGCAATGTGCTTTTCTGTAAAAGGCGTGTTTTTCATACTTATTTTTTAAAACGCGGCAAAAATAGCATTTTGGATCGTACCAACGCCAGACAGATATAGACAGATGACTTTCAGCAGACTAAATCAATATATTATAAATACCTAAAATACAACGAAATAGTAAAAAGTTCTGGCATGAAATTCCTTATTGGTGAAGGGTAATCCGTAATTTTGCATTCACACCCAAAACTGTTTTGCTGTGAAAAAGATAACCTGGCTGTTACCATTGGTAGTTACTACCATGTATGTAAATGCGCAGAAGAAGAGTGACCGAAAAACCCTGACAAACCTGCAACTGCACATCAATTATCTCAGCAGTGATAAGCTGGAAGGACGCCGTACAGGTGCTCCGGGCGAGCGGCTGGCAGCTGAATACATTGTATCTCAAATGCAACAGATAGGGCTTATCCCTAAAGGGACTGACGGCTTCCTGCAAACATTTACCGTAAAAGAAGGAATGGAACCCGCTCCTGCGTGCGCTTTTGAGCTGAATCACCATCAGCTTACCACCGGCGCCCAGTATATTCCGTTGCCTTTTTCAGCACAAACAGCCGCAAAAGGGGAAGTTTTGCCACAAGCCAATGAACCGGAAAATATCTGGCTCGTGAATGTTGCGGAGATCGACAGCAATAAATACAAGACAAGTCTGGACCTCTATCAGCAGGAAACCGCTACCGCAGCCAAATCCGGCGCAACAGCCGTTATCTTCTATAACGGAAAGGAAAAACCTGCTGAAGTCAGCGCATGGCTACAGCAAAAAACGCCCGCAGCAGCCATCCCGGCAGTATGGGTGGCTCCGGACATCAGCAGGCAACTGGCAGACGATGACGCCAACAGCTTCCTGATCAATATGCACATTGCCCTGCAGCCGGTAAAACAATCAGGCGTCAACGTGATCGGCTATATCGATAATAATGCTGCCCGTACAGTGATTATCGGCGCCCATTATGACCATTTAGGTTTTGGAGAAGATTTACAGGAAGATAGTAAAGTACTGTATAACGGCGCCAACGACAATGCCAGCGGCATCGCGGCATTGCTGGAAATCGCCCGCCAGGTGAAAGCTTCCAAGCTGCATAACAGCAATTACCTGTTCGTGGCCTTCTCCGGCAACGAGCAGGAATGCAGCGGCTCCAGGTACCTGGCTGCCAATAGCCCCATCAACCTCGGACAGGTAAACTATATGATAAACCTGGACATGGTCGGTAAGCTGGACCCCTCCAATGGCCTCCAGATCGGCGGGGTAGGAACCAGCCCTTCCTGGGCAGCATTGCTCCAGGGAAGTGCAAAAGAAACGAAAATCGTATATGATCCAAGCGGTATAGGCCCTTCTGATCATACATCTTTCTATAGAAAAAATATTCCTGTACTCTTTTTCTTTACCGGTAGAGAAGATTATCATAAAAGCGGCGACAGCGCCGATAAAATCAACTACGAAGGCACTTTGACGGTCATGAAAGTCGTTTACGACCTGATAGACAAGACCGATGGAAAGGACAAACTGGCCTTTTCCAACACTCCTGAACCTACTACAGCTGCCATCAAATAATTGCAGCTGATGCTGATATAAAAACGAATTTTATAAATTCGCAATTTGTTTGCATCATCACTTGATGCACTGACGGCTATTGTGTAATTTGTAATTCGTAATTAAAATCCTGAATGGACGAAAAACTGGCGGTAGTTTATAAATATTTTCAGCTACTGGAACATTTTTCAGCAGATGCTGCTGAATTTGCCAGGATATTTCATCCAAATATCATCCAGACGGAATACCCCAATCAGATGTCTAATGATATCAAACAACGGAATTTTGATGTTATTATGGAGAGTATGGCCACTACAAAGCTGATACTCAAATCGCAGCACTACAGCGTGCTGAAGGCATTTGAAAACGGAAATACACTGGTGGTAGAAGCTAAATGGACCGGAGAAATTGGTGTGGATGCAGGAAAATTTCGCCGCGGACAGGTAATGAAAGCGTTTATTTGCACTATAATTGAGTTTCGGGACGGCAAAATTTATCGTCAGCGTAACTACGATTGTTACGAACAATAACAACAGCTATGCGTAAATTATTTTCAATATTATCACTGGCAGCATGCGGGTTGATGGCTTGCAATCAACAGCGCGGTGAAAAGACAATGGACAGATCGGCATATGACGTGATCACTGAAAAAAGCTACGTTTACCGGGAGATGAAACCTGCTCCAGGCCCGCTGTCTGACTCCATCCAGCAATTAAAAAAAGAAATGACCGACTACCTGGACCAGCATGGCTTTAAAAGACATATGGCCGGGAAAGACAGTCTGCTCTTCGTTCGTAGCAATGCGCAGGAAGTAGTAATCGATCTTCCTACCCCGCAGGATGTATGGGAAGCCAATACCATTATCGTTTTCGATCCGGCAAAAAATCCTCGCTTCATCAACCTGCATAAGGGAACAGGTCAGCTCGAACATTATATTAACAGCAAATAACCCGTTTTTACTTTGGCTATCAAGCAACATATAAGACTTACCGTTGATGCGGTAGTATTTGGATATATACCAAAGGAAGGCATTGTGGTACTGCTGATCAAACGTACCATAGAGCCTTACCTGCATAGCTGGGCGCTCCCCGGCGGATTTGTACGTGATGAAGAATCGCTGGAAGATGCCGTTACCCGTGAACTACTGACCGAATCCGGCGTGAATATCAATTACCTTGAACAGTTATATACCTTTGGAGGCCCCGACCGCGACCCGAGAGGCCGCGTAGTGTCTATCGCCTATTTCGGACTGGTAAACCCAACCAACTATAAGCTGGCCGCCAGCTCCGACGCAGAAGATGCCTCCTGGTTCAATATCAAGGATTTGCCAGACCTGGCATTTGACCACGCCACCATTATTGACCTGGCCGTAAAACGCCTCCGTAATAAAATAAGATACGAACCTATCGGCTTCGAACTCCTGGATCAGAAGTTCCCCATCGCCGACCTGGAAAAATTATACGAAACCCTGCTCGACAGACCTATCGACAGAAGAAATTTTCAGAAAAAAATTAATCACCTGGGCATCCTTTTCGCGCATAACGAAAAACAGAAACAGGTGTCGCAAGGCCGTCCGGCAAAGCTTTTCAGCTTCAATGAAGAGAAATACTTCCAGCTGAAAAAAGAAGGTATGGCCTTCGAAATCTAACCCCGGGATTTTATTTTGTGTAATTTTTACAAAAATTATTTTGGAGATATAAAATACCTGCTTATATTTGTGTCATAATTACACAAAATAGCACCGAAGATGCACACAAAGCCCACAGGAGTTATTATCGCCAGGTTTCAAACACCATCCTTACATGAAGGACACCTGGAAATCATCAGACAGGTGAAAGAACAGCACAACCGCGTGCTGATAGTACTCGGCGTTAGTCCGGTAAAAGGTAGCAGGAAGAACCCACTCGACTACCACACCCGGGAAAGAATGATCAAACAGCTGTTTCCGGAAATCATTGTGCTTCCGCTCAGCGACCAGAAATCTGATATGGTCTGGTCCCACAAACTGGACGAACTATTACATAATACCTTCCCGCATGAAACATTTCAGCTGTATGGCAGCCGGGATAGCTTTATAGGCACCTACACCGGCCGTTACCCAACCGTAGCGCTGCCACCGGTAAGCGATTATAATGCTACCGCCCTCCGGGAAGCCATTTCTGACAAGGTTTTCGACACAGAAGAGTTCCGGGCTGGCATTATCTACAATACCTACAGTCTTTTTCCGTCTGTATATGCCACTGTAGATATCGCCGTATTCAGAAACAATAAAACGGAATTACTGCTCGGCAGAAAGCCGAACGAAACAGCCTGGCGGCTGCCAGGAGGCTTCTCTGACCCGGAAGACGAATCTTTCGAAGCTGCCGCACGCCGCGAACTGCAGGAAGAATGCGGCACCTTTGAACCCGGCGATTTCGAATATGTTTCCTCTCTGCGGGTAAACGACTGGCGCTACCGCAGCGAAGTCAATAAAATCATCACCACACTCTTTGCCACAGACCTGATCTATGGCGAACCAGCAGCAGGGGACGACCTGGAAGCACTCAGATGGGTAAACGTAAAAGATATCCCACAACTGATTGCACAACAGGAAATTACCGATACCCATATCCCGCTGATGCAGTTGCTACTCAAAAAATATTCTACCCAAGACTAAAAACTTACTGCTATGACAAAAGAGAATCTCGTTTTGCTGGCCGATGCTTATAAATACTCTCACCACAAATTATATATCCCTGGTACCGAATTCATCTATTCCTATCTCGAGAGCCGTGGTGGTAAATTCAATGAAACCGTGTTCTATGGCCTCCAGTACTTCCTCAAAGAATACCTGGAAGGGGTAGTCATCACCAAAGAAAAAATTGATGAGGCAGAAAAAGAATTGCTGGAAGTATTTGGGAGAAATGATGTTTTTGAGAGAAGCAAATTCGACTATATCGTTGAAAAACATGGCGGTAAGCTGCCGGTACGTATCAAAGCAGTACCCGAAGGAACGGTAGTGCCTGTACGAAATGTACTGATGACCATCGAAAACACGGACCCTGCCTGTTTCTGGCTGACCAACTTCCTGGAAACATTACTGATGCAGGTATGGTATCCATGCACCGTGGCCTCCGTATCAAGAGAAATCAAGAAAGTAGTAGTAGACTATTATAACAAAACTGCTTCTGCTGAAGCCTTTGCCGGAATTGATTTTGTACTGAATGACTTCGGTTTCCGCGGCGCCAGCAGCGTAGAAAGTGCAGGCATCGGCGGTAGCGCCCACCTGGTCAACTTCTCCGGCAGTGACACCATTCCCGGTTCTACCTTTGCAAAAAGGTACTACCAGGCCAAAACCGCACCCGGCCTTTCCATCCCGGCCACTGAGCATAGCATCTGTACCCTCCTCGGCGAAGAAGGTGAACTGGAAATCTTTAAACATGTGCTGGATACCTTCCCCACCGGAACCATCGCCTGTGTTTCTGATTCCTACAACATCTTCCGCGCCTGCGAAGAATACTGGGGCACTGCACTGAAAGAGCAGATCCTCAGCAGACAGGGTACTTTGGTGATACGCCCCGACAGTGGCGACCCCGTTCAAACACTCCTCCGTGTATTCCAGATCCTTATGGATAAGTTTGGATACACTACCAATGAAAAAGGATACAAGGTATTGCCTCCACAAGTGCGGGTGATCCAGGGAGATGGCATCAGCTATTCTTCTATCCCTGGCATTTTTGCCGCACTGGAGCAAGCCGGTATCAGCGCAGAAAACCTTGTACTCGGTATGGGCGGCGCATTACTCCAACGCGTAAACCGTGATACCCAGGAGTTTGCACTCAAATGCTCCTATGCACAGGTAAACGGTAAACATATCGATGTACAGAAATCTCCTGCCGAATTGGATAAAGATGGTCATCTACGCACTTCTTTCAAAAAATCCAAAGCAGGCAAACTTAAGCTGGTAGTAGAAAACGGTGTATTCATTACCGTTAGGGAAGAAGAATTCCCTGATTTGAAGGATCAGCTGGTTACTGTTTTCGAAAATGGCCATCTCACCTCCAATATTACTTTCGAAGCAGTAAGGCAAAACGCCAAACTTTAAAATATTCTAATATATAATACTATACAGCCCCGGCAATAATTAACCGGGGCTTAAACTTATCATATACGAAATCCCGGCTTTTTACCCTATTTTTGAGACACTTTAGATGTAGCTATGCCGCACTGCGGCATCAAATATGCGAACCAACGAACGGACTAATGAATGCAACTTTAGAACTGTCATAACAGAAAAGCCTACAATTATCAAACACTGACAACCTATGAAAGTAAGTGGATTTTCGTACATGCGTAATAGTTTTACGTATGGATACCCTGTAATTCAATCTATCAAATCTGTATTGCCATTGGTAGATGAGTTTATTGCCATTGTCGGGAAAGGGGACGATGGTACCCGCGAGGCAATTGAAGCAATTGGTTCTCCTAAAATCCGGATCATCGATACTGAATGGAGTATTGCAATGACCAAAGGTGGGAAAATCTTTGCGCAACAGGCAAATATCGGCCTGAAAGCAATTTCCCCGGACGCTGACTGGGCGTTTCATATCCAGTCTGATGAATTAATCCATGAAAAAGACATCCCGGAAATAAGACAGGCCATGCTGGAAAATCTCCACAACAAAAAAGTGGATGGTTTCCTGTTTCCTTTCTATCACTTCGTGGGCGACTATAATCACATCGGGCCTACCCGCAAATGGCACAGCAAGGAAATCCGTATTACCCGGAACGATCCTAAAGTTTTCAGCTATCGCGACTCTCAGGGCTTCCGCCTCTACGATTCGGAAGAAGCGTATAACGAAGATGAAAAGAAAAATGGTACCAAGCTGAAAGTAAAATTACTGAACGCACATATCTACCATTATTCTTACTGCCGTAACCCATATCTGCTGCGTGGAAAGGTTAAAAAGTTTAGCAGCTACTATTCCCAGGGAGCCACTTCACCAGAGTTTACCAGGGAAGAGGAACCATTTGATTTCCATTCTGTAATTGATATTCTTGCTCCTTTTACCGGCACACATCCTGCTATTATGCATGATGCTATCGCCCAGCAAAACTGGGAGTTTAAATATGATCCTTCCCGCGGTCGTTTCAAACCAAGACACCGTGTGCTCCATGAGATTGAGAAAATTACCGGCTGGAGAATAGGGGAGTATAAAAATTATAAATTGATCAGCTAGCAAATATTTCGTCTTTATAAAAAGTGCGCTGGTAGTATACCTGCGCATTTTTTTTATCTCTATATAAAAAATAAGCCGGAATAAGATTATTCCGGCTATTACCTAAACCTACAACTGTTACACTGTTAGTAACAAAACTTAAATATCTTAATTGACGTGTATTTCATTTAAAGGCACTTCTTCATAAGAAGCCACCATACGCTGACGGATATATCTTTTCTTCGATAATCTGCCCATACCCAGCTTCGCCATACCCATATCTACGATCATGTACACAACCGGTACTACGATCAGCGTCAGGAACATGGAGCTTATCAGACCACCGATAATTACCCATGCCAGACCATTCTTAGTAGATGCCACACCACCAGTTGCCATTGCAATAGGCAGCATACCAATTACCATCGCGATGGTAGTCATCAGGATCGGACGCAGACGCGCATTGTTCGCGTGAATCAGCGCCTGATAGGTGCTCTGGCCCTGCTCTTTCATCTGGTTGGTAAAGTCGACCAGGATGATCGCATTCTTGGCCACCAGACCGATCAACATGATCATACCAAGGATAGTAAAGATATTGAGCGTATTATTGGTGAGTGCCAATGCCAGCAATGCACCGATAATTGCCAATGGAATGGAGAATAATACCACAAACGGATAGATGTAGTTATCGTAAAGTGCCACCATGATGAGGTATACCATTACGATAGAGATCAGCAGTGCTGCACCTAATGTTCCGAAAGAGTCGCCCTGGTTCTCCGCATCACCGCCGAATACAAAACTAACGCCGGCAGGTCTTTTCATCTTTTCCAGTTTAGCGGCAAACTCCTGGGTTACAGTACCTGATGGTCGTCCCATCACCTGAGATTGTACAGATACAGAAGTATTTTTATCTCTTCTTTCCAGATGGCTAGGTCCGGAGCCTTCTGTTACGGCTGCAAATTGCGACAATTTTATGAGTTGTCCCTTATTATTTATGAACTGAATGTTAGCAACGTCTTCCAGGTTCTTTCTGTTGAAATCATCGAAGCGTAAGTTGATATCATATTCATAATCTCCCTGACGGAATTTCATCTTGGAATCATCGGCTGTACCGGAGAAGGCTGTCTGCATAGTACCACCCACTGCATCCAGTGTGAGGCCCAGTGCCGCCATTTTATCGCGGTCCACTTTCACGTTGATTTCTGGGTTACCCTCTTCTACAGAGAGTTTCACCTCACTGGAACCCGGAATGGTTTTCAGTGTGTCCATGGCGATTTTGGCAAAAGCCATTACGCTGTCCATTTCGGAACCCATCACGATCAGTTCTACAGGCGCACGTTCTGCAGTACCCAGGATACTAACGTCAGTAGTCTTAACTTTCACACCTGGCAGGATTGCTTTCAGCTCTTTCTTGATTTTCGCTGCATAGATATCCGAACCATCTTTACGCTCTTCCGCAGGCACCAGCATCACCGTAATTTCTGATTTATATGCGGTAGACTGAGAAGTACCGAAGCCATCTTCTGAAGTCTGGCCCACGGTAGTAATCAGACGGGTGATTTCTTTCTTCTTATTCAGGTATTGTTCTGCGGTACGTGTAGCCATATTGGATTGCTGAACAGATGCATCTTTCGGCATTTCCAGCTGCACGATGAATTGTCCGCGGTCACCTTTAGGGATAAACTCACCACCGATGTAACCTTTACCTACCAGCATGAAAGACAGGATCAGCAGACCAACAGAACCCAGGATAGTCCAGCGTTTATGTGCCAGTGCCCAACGAAGCAGGCCTGTCATCCAGTCGGTGAATTTCTGCAGTTGTTTTTCAAACCAGAGAATAAATTTCTCAAAGATATTTTTACCGGTGATATGTTCCAGTTTACCCAGTCGGGACGACAGTAATGGCACGATCATGAAAGAAGAGAGCAAGCTCAACATCGTTGAAATCATTACCACCACACAGAACTCACGGAGGATTTTAGATACCAGTTCATTCGTTAAAGAGATAGGCAGGAACACTACCACAATTACCAATGTAATGGAAGTTACGGTAAAACCGATTTCCTTTACACCGTCATAAGCAGCACGGACACGGTTTTTACCCATTTCCATGTGACGGTAGATATTTTCCAGTACCACGATCGCATCATCCACCAGGATACCTACTACCAGGGAAAGACCCAGGAGCGACATCAGGTTGAGGGAGAAGCCCATCAGCTTCATACCAATGAAAGTAGCGATCAGTGAAGCCGGGATGGAGATCATAACGAAAAGGGCACTACGAATACTGTGCAGGAAGAGGAGCATTACTATTGCCACCAGTACTACCGCCAGGATAAGGTCATGTATTACAGAGTCGGCGGATTCCAGTGTAAACTCAGAAGAGTCGTTAGCCACCAGGATTTTCAGCTTATCTGTTGCATATTCACCTTCGATCTTTGCAATCGCTTTTTTCATTTCTTCAGAAACAGTAACCGCGTTGGCATCTGTCTGTTTCTGTACCTGTAAGGCGATCGCGTTTACACCGTCTACACGGGCAATACGTTCAGCATCTTTCTGCGAATCCTGTACATCGGCAACATCCATCAGGCGTATCTGTGACCCGTTGTCCATTGTTTTCAGTACCAGGTTGTTCAGCTGTGCAACATCTTTATATTTACCGGCAAGGCGGATCAGGATCTGCTGATCAACTGTTTTTACTTTACCGGTAGGGAAGTCGAGGTTTGCATTGGTAATCAGCTGACGCAGTTCCAGGATAGAAAGGTTGAATGCCTGCAGTTTCTTAGGATCTACGTTGATCTGGATTTCACGTTCCTGGCCACCGATCAGGGATACCTGGGCAACGCCTGGTAAACGGGAAAGGATAGGCTGAATCTTTTTATCCATCAGATCATAGAATGCTTTATCATCCATTGTTGCAGTAGCAGACAACGTCATGATAGGCAGGTCATCAATAGAGAACTTATTCAGGGAAGGTGGTTTTGCATCACCTGGCAGATCGGCCAGGATAGCATTTACCTTACGCTGCGCGTCCTGGAGTGCGATGTCCACGTTCGCGTCGTTATTCAGTTCTACAGTGATAACGGAAAGGCTTTCAGAAGATTTGGAAGTGATCTTCTTGATTTTTTCCATAGATGCGATCGCATCTTCAATTTTTTTGGTGACAGTACTTTCCACCTCGTTAGGAGATGCGCCCGGATATACCGTGGCAATAGTAACTATCGGAGAGCTGAACTTAGGCAGGAGCTCATAGTTCAGGGCTTTATAGCTCATCACGCCCAGCAGCGTAAGGATGGTAAACACCACCACTACGACGGTAGGTCGTTTTATCGATACTTCAGTAATCTTCATGTTGAAAGAGTTTGTAGTCCCGGTTACACGTTTTCCTTATTTCCCAGCCTGTTGAACAGTTACGGAAGCACCATCTGTCAGGTTGATCTGACCGCTGGTGATCACTGTTTCGCCTTCGTTCAGGCCTTCACGGATTTCAACCTGGTCGCCGATGATGCGGCCAGCGATTACTTTACGGAGCTTAGCTTTGTTGCCGTCCATTACATAAACCTGGTTACCGTTTACACCACCTACGAAAGCGGTACGTGCAATGAACATCGTCTTATCAGTTTCAGGAGAGGCGAAGTGCGCAGTTCCGTACATACCGGCTTTCAGTTCTTTTGCAGACTGGTTAACAACTTCCATTTCAACAGGATAGTTGAGGGAATTATCACCTTTGGCAGCGAT
This sequence comes from Chitinophaga sp. Cy-1792, assembly GCF_011752935.1. Lineage (NCBI taxonomy): Bacteria > Pseudomonadati > Bacteroidota > Chitinophagia > Chitinophagales > Chitinophagaceae > Chitinophaga > Chitinophaga sp. Cy-1792. Next base: position 852,986 of record NZ_VWWO01000001.1, on the reverse strand, counting down.
GAAAGTGATGACAGCTTCGTATTTAGCTTCAGGGAATACAGAAGTAGTCACTTCTACTTTCTGGCCTTTCTTCAAGCCTACAACTTGTCCTTCAGGCACGTTCACAGCCAGTTTCAGGCGGGAAACGTCTACGATATCAAACATTTTGTTACCTGCGGAGAGATAAGCACCCTGTTCGATATATTTTTTATTGATGATACCGGAGATAGGCGCTTTCACGTAGGTATCGCTTACACGGCGGCTGGCAGCTTCGTAGCGTGTTTTGGCTACATCATACTGCAGGCGTGCATCGTCTACCTGTTTCTGGGTAACACCACCTGTCTGGAAAGCGGATTCATATCTTTCTTTATCAACTTTCAGTTGTTGCAGATTAGCTTTGGCAGATTCCAGATCTGTATTGAAGAGCTGACCATCTATATAAGCGATTATCTGACCTTGTTTTACTGCGCTGCCTTCATCCACCAGCAGTTTGGTAATACGACCGTTCGTTTCGGCCATGTAGGAAAGTTCGCGAACAGGGGTGAAGTTTCCGTTAGCCAGGAAGCCATCAGCAAAGTCGTTGCGGGATACTTTCTGGATCAATACAGGAACATCGCCGATATTACTTTCTTTTACAAAGTTGATTTTGTCTTCGTTGGCTTTTTTATTTGCGTTGAGCTTCCACATTATCAGTACTACTGCACCTACCGTTACCAGGCCCCAGATAATAAATTTTTTCATCTGCAAATAGATTGAGTTGAGTTTATGTTCTTGCTTTTCAGCAGTTGTTTTTCGTTTATTCGTTTAGTTTAGGAGAGATTTCAGATTACCCTGACTTTTGATAATTTCCAGTTCAGCCAGTTTATATTGCAGCAGTGCATTGTTGTAGCTGTTCTGAGCATCAGTGAGGGATGTTTCTGCGTTGAGCAGATCTGTCAGGCCTGCGAGACCAAGTTTGTAGTTATTCTGTGTAGAATAATATACTTCGTTTGCCAGCTCCATATTCTCTTTCTGTGTATTGATAGCGGTTACGTTGGTACGCATGGTGAGTTTGGCATTTTCATACTGGGTACTGAGTGCCTGTTTGGTTTCATCCATGGTATATTGCAGCTGACGCAATGTAACGTTGGCCTGGCTTACTTTTGAGCGGCGTCCGAAACCATCGAAGATGGGAATTTTCAGGGAGAGGCCTATTGCGGAAGTACCATACCAGAGGGTGCTGTTGATCGCTTCTTTTGCAAACATCCATTGGTTACTCATACCATTGTAGGAATAGCGGCCGAAGAGGGAGAGAGAAGGATAGTTCTCTGCCTGATAGGCTTTCTTCTGGAACATTTGCAGTTCTTCCTGTTTACGGAGCACACGCATTTCTGTTCTGTCTTCCATGTTCATCTGCTCATAATTGAGTACAGCAGCTGCTGACGACTCGATATCTTTCAGCGGAGTAACCGGAATGGTAAATGCATTTTCCAATGGCATACCCATGACGCGTTTCAGGTTGTTGATCTGCATCGCGTAGCTGTTGAGGGTTTGAATGCGTTGGGTCTGGTAGTTGGTAAGATTTACCTTTATTCTGTCCAGATCGATTTTTTTAGCGAGACCATTATCGAATTGAGATTTGGTAGCGCCTACCAGTGCTGTCAGTTTAGTGATATTGCTATCCAGCGATTTTAGATTTTCCTGGGTGATCAGCAACTGATAATAGAGCTGAGTGACGTTGTAAATTACGTCTTCAGTAGACTGTTGCGTAGCCAGTTTATAATATTGTTCGCCTGCTTTTGCCGCTTTAAGACCGGTGAATACGCTCTGGTTAAAGAGTTGCTGGTTCAGCTCTGCGCCTGCGCTGGCGCCGTATTTCACGCCGAATGCCAGTACTACATTTTCACCAGGTTTTCCCAGTGCATCACCAGGAAGGATGGATTTAGCCAGCTGGAGATTATCCGTGTAATTGGCGGAACCATTAATTTGAGGGAGTGCCTGGGAACGTACTTCTTCTGTTTTGAACTTACCCATGTCTTCGTCCATTCTTGTTCTGGCAAGACCCTGGTTATTATTCAAAGCAAACTTCAACGCTTCCGGGAGAGTGAGTGGCGCTTGGGCATAGCAATGAGATACACCTATCCCCAGCAGGAGGATAAGCGACAACTTTAATCGCTTCATACTGTTTAAATTAGCCTGGTAATTTTATTCTTCTTCCTTTATTTGTAAATACTGGTAAGCGAGTTTATGTCCCTGGAGGGTAGCAACTCCCAGTACAAAGTGACTGGTAACTTCATCCATCACCGAGGAGATTTCATACTGGTCAGCCGGGTAGTGAATCGGATCGAAAGCCGCTTCCAGCTGTAGTTGGCGCATACGAGCAGTAACTTCGAGATCTAGGTTTTTACGGAAAATTCCTTCGTTCATACCACGTTTCAGGTTCTCTTTAATGCCAGTCAGAATACAATCGGTTCTAAAACGTTCTACTACTTTCCAGGTTTCCGGATGATATTTTTCTATTTCGAACAGCATAACCGGATTGAGTGTACGGGCTTTCGTGCGGATGAACTGCATCTGATTTACCAGTTCTTCGATAGCGTTGGCCGAGTCTTTACCGTTTTTTTCTGCGAACTGGATATGATCGTTTAATAGTTCGTTCATTGATTCTTTGATGAGCGACTGTTTATCTTCATAATGTTCGTAGAGTGTTTTTTTAGAGATGCCGCATTCGCGTGCGATATCAAACATGGTAACACCTTTCACACCATAAGACCTGAACATTTTTCTGGCCGCCTCCATAATCCGATCTCTCACTTCCATGGTAGCTGTTAATTAATTATGCTTTTATTCCTTTAATAAAGATTTCAATTAAGAGTCGTTGTTGTTCCATTACCTGGTCAAACATTACGTCGTCGATGTCTTCATTGGGATTGACGTGATCGGGAACACTGTAGCGTAGTCCCATCATGGCCATCACCAATGTTTCAGCAGTTTTGTGGGCGTTTTTCACTTTGAATTCACCGCTGGCCACGCCATTTTTAATGATTTCCGCGTGGATTTCAATTTCTCTTTTTTTGGCGGCAACCATCTGCTGGCGGATATCATGTTTGCTATCTATCAGCATTTTAAAGAGCTCCAGGCGGCAGAACTTCATTACGAAGTTGCGGCGGATTTCAATGATCTGAAATAACGCTTTGGTGGCCGATTTGGCAGTTTTGGCTTCTTTCTCCATTTCCTGAAAGTAGGTTTCGCCAATTCTTTCCAGCACAGCCTGGTGCATCCCGTTTTTATCGGTAAAATAATAATAGAGGGATGCTTTAGAACAGCGAAGATCGTCGGCGATCTCATTCATGGTAGTTTTAGAAGCACCATAGTGTGTAAAGCGCTTCAACGCCGCGTCGAGGATCTTATCCCTCATTTCGTCTTTGTTCTCTGCTTGCATTAACTTTCTGACTTTTTTAGTTTCAAGGTCAAAATTAGCAGATTTTTCTTAATAAGTAATGAACAGATTTGTATTAACAACGATTTAACTTTTTTAACAGAAAAGTCAAATAGTCAAAAATGTTGATTAGAAGAGTGTTATAACGGGAGAGTGGAAACGAAAAAATTTTTTAAATTTTTTTTGAGGACAGCTTGTTTTGCTTTTTCCTGACGCCTTCGGCATCAGGAAAAGCCTCAGGGCTTACCCCTCGGAGGGGTAAGCCCTGAGGCTTATAATTATAATAGTAATAATAACAAAAGCCCATGTCTGTGCAGACATGGGCTTTTGCTCCTTATAAATAAATATATACTTATTTCAGTTTGTTGAGGGCAGCTTCCAGCTTTTCGAACATAGCCGGGATTTCTTCCTTCACGCAGGTACCAACGCTGAGGCGGTACCAAGGGGAGGATTTGTCGCCACCGAAAGCGTAGAAAGGCACGAGGGCGATCTTAGCTTCGTCGAGGATATAGGAAGTAACGGCAGCCTGGTCAGCCAGTACTTTACCATCGGCTGTGGTTTTACCCACCAGGTCGATTTTAATGGTAAGATAGATGGCAGCCTGCGGTGCGATTGCTTCTACTTTATGGCCTGCATTCTTCAGTTTATCAAAGCCCTGGTAGATTTTCACCAGGCGTTCTTCGATTTCGCCTTTGAAGTGCTGGAGGTATTTATCCACATTCTCTTTCTGAACGAGGTAGCGGGCAGCGGCTTTTTGCTCAGCCATCGGGCTCCATGCACCTACGTGGGAGAGGATAGATTTCATTTTACCGATCACGTGAGCCGGACCGAGTGCCCAACCAACGCGAACGCCGGTAGCAGCAAAGGCTTTACTCATACCATCGATGAAAACGGTGTAGTCTCTCATTTCAGGACGGAGAGAAACCGGGTTGTAGTGGTGGGTTTCACCGAAGGTCAGTACCCAGTACATCTGGTCAAACAGTACGTAGAGCGGCTTTTCGTCGGCGCCACGGCTTTTGTTTTCTTCCAGTACCAGGTCACAGATATCTTCCAGCTGTTTTTTACCGAAAGCGGTACCGGTAGGGTTCTGTGGAGAGCACAGTGCCAGGAGGGTCGCCCCTTTCAGGAGTGGCTTCAGCTCTTCTGCCGTAGGCATGAAGAAGTTTTCCGGCTTAGTTTGCAACACTACGTGTTCCGCTTCCAGGAAGTGGGTGTAGTGGTTGTTATTCCAGGAAGGAGTTGCATAAACTACCTTTTCGCCACGATCAACGATCGTTCTGAAAGTAGCATAGATAATCGGACGGCCACCGCAGGAAATTACGATTTCTTTAGCAGGGTCGTATGTGAGACCTTCACGTGCACCAATGAAATCACCTACCGCTTGTCTGAGCTCCAGGATACCATCCGCAGGAGGGTAGTTGGTCAGGTGTTCCTTGTAAGCAGTTATGATCTCCTGTTCAAACTCAACCGGGATTGGGAAAACCTTCGGATCAAAATCGCCGATCGTAAAATTGTAGATCTTATCACCCTTGGCCTGCTTCTCTTTGATTTCAGCTGCTAATTTGATGATTTCGGATCCAATCAGTGTTTCGGCTAAATGAGACAGTTTCATAACCTGCTATTTTTGTTGGTTTTAGAAAAATTTTTCTGCGCCGCAAAACTAACCCATTTGCAGATAATTTAAAAGATTGCTGGTATTCTTTTCATAATCTTTAACAAAACCCACAAATACCAGACATCCATCTAAAAACAACTGCTTTTTTTACCCAATCACGTAACATTATCATTTTCAGACATATTTCGGTAACAATAAATTATTGTGAAAAACGCGGATATTTAAGTGTATAAGATGTTATGAAATTAGGCTGATTGACAAAACTTTCTATCTTTGTTTACAGTACATTTACAGCATTTTTGGGGCTATCATGTGAAAGCAGACCAGAGAGACCCTGCCAATCAGGTTACCATAAGAATGACAAGCAAACTTTTATAGATCATGAAATTTATTGTTTCTTCCTCTACTTTATTAAAACAATTACAACAGATCAGCGGTGTTATCAATTCCAATACAGTATTGCCTATACTGGAGGACTTCCTGTTCCTGATTGATAAGAACGAACTGACTGTAGTTGCCACAGACCTGGAAACTGTTATGCGGGTGAAGCTGGAGGTGGAAGCCAAGGAAAACGGAAGGGTTTGTATCCCTGCTAAAATCCTGATGGATTCCCTCAAGAATCTGCCGGACCAACCGCTGACCTTCCACATCGATCTTAACTCATATGCGGTGGAAATCACTTCAGACAACGGTAAGTACAAGGTGATGGGCGAAAACCCTGAAAACTTCCCTAAAGAGCCGGCTGCTGATGAAACCACGTCTTTTACCATGACCGCTACCGGCCTGGTAACCGCTATCAACAAAACACTCTTCGCTGTCAGCAACGATGACCTTCGTCCTGCCATGACCGGCGTATTCTTTGAACTGTCCCCTAACAGCCTGACCTTCGTATCTACCGATGCGCACCGCCTGGTAAAATACGTTAGAACAGACGTTCAATGCCCGCAGGCAGATACCTTCATCGTGCCTAAAAAGCCGCTGAACCTCCTGAAATCACTGCTGCCGGACAACGACTCACAAATCAAAGTTGCCTACAGCCAGAACCACTTCTTCGTGCAACACGAAGGTGCCCAGATGATCTGTCGCCTCATCGACGCCAGATTCCCTGATTATAAAGTGGTTATCCCTAAAGACAATCCTTACCGCCTTACCCTGGTAAAAAGCGATTTCCAGAACGCCCTCAAACGCGTAGGTGTTTTCGCCAACAAATCCACTAACCAGGTGGCACTCAATATCACCGGCAGCGAACTACAACTCTCTGCACAGGATGTTGACTTCTCCTTCGAAGGTAACGAGCGTATGAGCTGCCAGTACACCGGCGACGATATGCAGATCGCCTTCAACGCCAAATTCCTCATCGAAATGCTCGGTGCTGCTGAAGGCGATGAAATCAATATCGAACTGGCCACCGCCACCAAAGCAGGTATCCTCAAACCTTCCGAAAAAGAAGAAAATGAAGATCTGCTGATGCTGGTAATGCCACTCATGCTGAACAACTAATCCGCCCCCTTCATGACCGCCTTTATAACGATCATGAATACACGGTAACCTAAAATTTTGCTAAAAGTTATTGCTTGAAGCATAATGATAATACATAAAGCAATCTCTCACAAAGAGGTTGCTTTTTTCTTTGCCCACAGCCCAAATCAGCCATTTTTTATTGCACAAAAAATCGTAATTTTTTACCGGAATAAAGAATCAATACTACGTTTTTATAGTTAGCGCCCGGAACAAATATCACTGTCAGTAATAACGACTGCGCGTATACGAGAAAGAAGCAAAAGTATCCCGTTATTATATACAGAAAATCTCACATATCCTTCTCCCGAGCTTGTTGGTTGTTGTTTAGTTAATGTGGAAAAACCCACTTCGGTTATTAAAGGAATTTGCCTTGTAGCGATTATATACCTGACATACCTGAAATATGGAGTCGTTTTTTGAACATATTTCCACACCTTACCGCATGGCCTTCCTCATAGGTGGCCTGCTATTACTATGGATACTGGAAGGGACCATCCCACGTTTCCGGTTTTCAGGGAATAAATACCGCCATGCCGGTACCAACCTCTTCTTTACCCTCACCACCGTTGTTTTAAATACGATTTTTGCCTTCCTCATAGTGAAAGCCAGCATCTGGACCTCCGCCAAACATTTCGGCCTCCTATACCTCGTAAAATTACCTGTATGGCTACACGCAGCGCTAGCTGTACTGCTGCTCGATTTCATCGGCGCCTGGCTCATACACTGGGTACAGCATAAATATCTCTGGATGTGGCAGTTTCATAAAATACACCATATCGACACAGAGATTGACGCCACCACCGCATTAAGACATCACCCGATAGAAAATCTTTTCCGTATTGCAGCGCTCTTTGCCGGCGTGCTGGTACTAGGTGTACCATTCTGGATGGTCATGCTATACCAGACACTCTCCGTATTTATATCCCAGTTTTCTCATGCCAACATAAAATTGCCCAAAAAGGTAGATAATATCATTAGCTGGATTATTGTATCGCCTGATATGCACAAAGTGCACCACAGCCACTATCAGCCGGAAACAGATTCCAACTATGCCAATATCTTCGCCCTCTGGGACCGCATTTTCGGGACATTCAGAGAAATTAAAGAAACTACGACTATACGTTACGGATTGGATGAATACCAGGAGAACCGGTATAAAGAAATCGGGCCCCTGCTAAAAGTACCCTGGGATCAACACAACGACACCACTACAGTGAACTACAGTAACCACTAAATATATAAACAACGATTATTTACCCTCGATTTTAAATTCGAATACATATGCAACACTCAACAACGTTAACGAAAACTACCTGTATCAGTGCACTTATTATCGGAGTATTTTCTGCTGTTTTTGCATTCGTGACAAAAACACCCTCCAACGCCATCATTATAGGTGCCACCGGTATCGTGGTAGGATTTATTTCTCTGTACATCGGCAGAAAAAATATTGATGACATGCAGCTCGCCACCGGTGGCATTTTCATGGCAGTACTGGCTTGTCTGATCGGATTATGGCAGATTTATAACTAATCCGCTACTTCGTTTTGTGGTATTTTTCAGTGTAACCCACAGCTGCCTTCAGTGGATACAATATTAATGTTGTATCAGACAGCTCTTTAATAATCGCTGTATCCACAACGATACTGGTATCCTTCACACCTTCGGAGTGACTCCACAACAGTAAGGTGTCTGCCGACAGCAGCCATTTTTCGTATATCAACGTATACATATTAATGGATCTGGCGGAACCGTTCTTTCTTAGTTGAAAACCCTGCATTTCTCTGTCCAGGCCCGCTACGGGCTGAATCCACTTTCCTATGAGCTTAGCTGCATCAACCTGCAGCGTATCTGCAACAGCGGTAGTGCTGTCGATTACGCCGGCATTACTGCTGTCAGATACCGTTAATAAACTACTATCCGGAACATGCGTTTCTTCACTCTTCCTGTTGCCACCACAAGCAGCCAATAACAGCATCAGCAATATTCCTTTCAGATAAACTCTTACCATAAACTAAAAATACAATAGTTAACAGAATTACCAACTTTATATTCCATTTCACAGAAATTACCATTTCGGAAAATAATTACTACATTTACGTTCACTTTAGGGGTGTTTATGCGAAAGCATAAGCTGAGATGATACCCTCAGACCTGATGCAGCTCATACTGCCGTAGGGATAAGTAACTGAAACCTTCTTCATCTTCCACACCATCCTAAAGTTTATTGTTCACCAATTAATTCCAGCATCTATGGAAGTGCTTGTAAACAATAAACTTTATGCGGTGCAGCAGGGGACTACTATTGCTGCACTCTTACAGTTTATTCAATTATCCTCTCAAAAAGGCATTGCCGTGGCCGTTAACAGCCAGGTGATTCCCAGGTCAGACTGGGAACAACAGCTGCTGGCCGCCGCAGACAACGTCACCATTATCCGCGCTACACAAGGCGGATAAGATTTAAATCAATTTTCGTTTACCCAAAACCGTTATTATTTATAATGGTTAGGAATCCTATTATCTAAATCTTACTGCCATGCAAAAGCAACAGGCGACTATCAGTCGCGCGCCATTCCCTGCGTCCGAAAAAATTTACGTAGCCGGAAACCTGCACCCAATAAGGGTAGCCATGAGGAAAGTCAACCTGACGAATACACGCCACCAGGGCCCGAAAGCCCCCGGAACCCCCAACGACCCCGTTGTTATCTACGATACCAGCGGCCCATATACCGACACTACCATAGACATCGATGTAAACAAAGGACTGCCACGTCTGCGTGAACAATGGATTATCGACAGACAGGATACAGAACTGCTGCAAGAGAACTCCAGCGCATATACGCGTAGTCTGCAAGATACCAGCCTTCCCGGTATGACGCACCAGATCACGCCACGCAAAGCGTTGCCAGGCAAAAATGTTTCCCAGCTGTATTATGCCAAACAAGGCATCATCACTCCGGAAATGGAATATATTGCCATCCGCGAAAACCAGTTACTGGAAGCCGCTTCCACCGAATACACCACACAACACACTGGTAATAGTTTCGGCGCCCGCACACCTGTTAAGTTCATTACACCGGAATTTGTAAGAGATGAAGTTGCCGCCGGCCGTGCTATCATTCCTGCCAATATCAACCACCCGGAAAGTGAACCCATGATCATTGGCCGTAACTTCCTCGTTAAAATTAATGCCAACATAGGCAATAGTGCCGTTACCTCCAGCATAGAAGAAGAAGTGGAAAAAGCAGTGTGGGCCTGCCGCTGGGGCGCCGATACCATCATGGACCTCAGCACCGGAAAAAATATCCATGCTACCCGTGAGTGGATCATCCGCAACTCACCGGTGCCTATCGGTACCGTTCCTATCTATCAGGCACTGGAAAAAGTTAACGGCAAAGCAGAAGACCTCACCTGGGAAATTTTCCGCGACACCTTAATAGAACAGGCAGAGCAGGGAGTGGATTACTTTACTATCCATGCAGGGGTATTGCTCCGATATGTACCGCTTACCGCCAAACGCGTTACCGGCATCGTTTCCCGCGGTGGCTCCATCATGGCTAAATGGTGCCTGGCTCACCACAAGGAGAATTTCCTGTATACACATTTCGAAGATATCTGCGAGATCATGAAGGCCTATGATGTGTCTTTCTCGCTCGGCGACGGTCTGCGCCCGGGAAGCATTGCTGATGCCAACGATGCTGCACAGTTCGCGGAACTGGAAACGCTTGGGGAACTTACTAAAATTGCCTGGAAACATGATATACAGGTAATGATAGAAGGCCCTGGTCACGTGCCTATGCAGCTCATCAAAGAGAACATGGACAAACAGCTGGAATGCTGCCACGAAGCACCATTCTATACCCTCGGGCCTTTGACTACCGACATCGCACCAGGTTACGACCATATCACTTCCGGCATCGGCGCCGCTATGATAGGCTGGTTTGGCTGTGCCATGCTCTGCTATGTTACGCCGAAAGAGCACCTGGGCCTGCCAAACAAGGAGGATGTCAGACAAGGGGTGATTACCTATAAAATTGCCGCACATGCTGCCGATCTGGCCAAAGGCCATCCTGGTGCGCAGGTACGCGATAACGCACTCAGTAAAGCCAGATTCGAATTCCGCTGGGAGGATCAGTTCAACCTCGCTTTAGATCCGGAAACAGCCCGTTCCTACCACGATGAAACCTTACCTGCCGAAGGCGCTAAAATTGCGCATTTCTGCTCTATGTGCGGCCCACATTTCTGCTCTATGAAAATTACACAGGAAGTAAGGGAATATGCACAGGCAAAGGGTTTGGAAGAAGCTGCCGCCATTGATGAAGGTATGCAGCAACAGGCAAAGGCATTTGTTTCCGGCGGAAGCGAATTGTATTCAACACAATCTAATTAATATGATCTGGGTGATAACTTCTCCCGAAAATATAAATTCGGAATCCGAACTAATAACAAATCTATTAGCAGCAGGCGCTGATAAAATACTGCTCAGGAAGCCTTCCTGGACAAGCATTTCCTATTACAGACTGCTGGAAAAAATTCCCGCTGATTTATATAAGAGGATTATCATCAGAGATAACCAACAGGTATATAAAGATTTTGCACTTGCAGGCATACACTGGAGTGAGGCCGCCAGAAATGCATCACCGTTGTCTGCCACGCAAAAGCAGTATAGTACAGGTGTACACGATTTACAACAGCTGGAAATTTATGAAGATGCTTTTTCGCATTTTTTATTAAGCCCGGTTTTCGACAGCATCTCTAAGCCAGGCTATAGCAGCCAGTTTGCAAAACCTTTACCGGAAAGCTGCAAGGCTACTGTTTTGGCACTGGGAGGCATCAACGAACACAATATTATGCAGCTGCCGGCATGGAAATATGCCGGTGCTGCTGTATTGGGTAGCATCTGGAAAAATCCGGCAAAAGCAGTGGATCAGTTTCTCCTGCTGCAACAAGCCTGGCACAAAGCAAAAATTGCACATCCATGAAACAAGACAGACCATATGCACTCAGCATAGCAGGACTGGATCCCAGCGCCGGCGCCGGTTTGCTGGCTGATATAAAAACATTTGAACAGCTACAGGTATACGGACTCGGGGTAACCAGTGCCGTTACCATACAAACGGGCACCCGGTTTCATGATCTGCAATGGTTGCCTGCCACGCAAATACTGGAACAGGCGAAACCCTTGCTGGAAGAATATCCTGTCACCTTTTGCAAAATAGGTATTATGGAAAATCTTGCTGCTATGCACCGCGTTATTACACAATTGCTGATATGGCAACCAGCTATGAAAATTATCCTGGACCCTGTATTGAAGGCCTCTGCCGGATATACCTTTCATGAAAAACCGTCATGGACACAGTGGGAAGCCCTGCTAAAACACGTTTACCTGCTCACCCCCAATTATGAGGAAGCAGTGCAACTGACAGGTCTTTCCAGCGGTACAGCAGCTGCATCACAGATTTTCAGCTGTTGTCATGTACTCCTGAAAGGCGGCCACCATCCTGAAAAGCCAGGTGTAGACACCCTTTACACCGACAAGGTAATTGAAATTCATCCCGGCAAAATAAACGCCTCACCCAAACATGGGTCAGGATGCGTGTTATCTGCTGCCATTACGGCCTTGCTGGCAAAGGGCGAAACACTGGAAAGGGCCTGTATTAACGGTAAAGACTATACGGAAAAATTATTATCGTCCAATACAGGTCTACTGGGATATCATTCTATCATCTAACTAAAAAACATGATTAACAGACTTCATTATATATCACAGGGCGCCACTGCCGAAGCCCACCTGGACAATATCCGGCAGGCCTGTGACGCAGGCTGTACCTGGGTTCAGCTGCGCATAAAAAACGAAACGCCGGCCAATATTACGCCTGCCGCCATGGAAGCAAGGCGCATTACGCAGGCTTATGGCGCAACGCTTATCATTAATGACCATCCGCAGGTGGCTGCTGCCTGTGGCGCTGATGGCGTGCATGTCGGGTTAAATGATATGTCCGTGGCAGATGCCCGCCTGATTGTAGGCCCGCAGGCAATTGTAGGTGGTACCAGCAACAAAACGGCTGATATCCTGAAACATAGTCTGGAAGGCGCCGATTACGTAGGACTCGGGCCTTTCCGGTTTACGGCTACCAAAGAAAAGTTAAGTCCGGTTTTAGGAATAGATGGTTACCTGAGTATTATGGAGCAGTTGCACATTCTTCGTTTGTCCATTCCAGTTATTGCCATAGGAGGTATACTGGAAGATGATTTACCGGGATTAATGCAGGCAGGTGTACACGGTGTCGCTATCAGCGGGCTGATAACAAATGCAGCAGTCAAAAGCAAGATGGTAGCAGATCTTTATTCACAACTCAACAATGAAAATTATGCAACCACTTAAAATAGCAGATAAAATATTTCAGTCGAGGTTGTTTACCGGCACAGGAAAATTTTCATCGACGATACTGATGGAAGAGGCGCTGTTAGCGTCTTCTTCAGAACTGGTTACTGTAGCGCTGAAGCGGGTTGATATCCATAACCAGGCAGATGACATCCTTTCACACCTGCATCATCCGCATATTAACCTGTTGCCTAACACCAGTGGTGTACGCACCGCCAAAGAAGCAGTATATGCTGCGCAACTGGCTAGGGAAGCGCTGGAAACCAACTGGGTAAAGCTGGAAATCCATCCTGATCCGCGGTACCTGCTGCCAGACCCGATTGAAACCCTGCTGGCAACAGAACAGCTGGCGAAGCTGGGCTTTGTGGTTTTGCCTTATATCCATGCGGACCCTGTGTTGTGCAAGCGGCTGGAAGATGCCGGCACCGCAGCCGTGATGCCATTAGGCGCTCCCATAGGCAGTAATAAAGGACTGAAAACACTGGATTTCCTGGAAATCATCATTGCGCAAAGCAGGGTACCGGTGATTGTAGATGCCGGTATCGGCGCGCCTTCCCATGCCGCGCAGGCCATGGAACTAGGCGCAGACGCCGTCCTGGTAAATACGGCCATTGCTGTATCTCCTGATCCGGCAGGCATGGCGCTGGCCTTTAAAGCCGCCGTGGAAGCAGGCAGACAGGCATACGAAGCCGGACTTCCACGCCAGCAACAGCATGCGAGAGCATCAAGCCCGTTAACTGCTTTCCTGGATGAGATTTAACCACCTAAAATGTAGTTTATGTTTACGGATATATTCAACAGGTATGATTGGGAAGATGTAAAAGCGAATATCTACAGCAAAACTGCTGCCGATGTGGAAAAAGCACTCTCCAGCAGCAAAAGGGACCTCAACGACTTTGTAGCACTCATTTCGCCGGCAGCAGTACCTTACCTGGAAGAAATGGCGCGGATAAGCCAGCAGCTTACCTTACAGCGGTTCGGCAATACCATGCAGCTGTACATACCGATGTACCTCTCCAATGAATGCCAGAACATCTGCACCTATTGCGGATTTAGTCTGCATAATAAAATCCCGCGGAAAACGCTGACCAACGCAGAAATGTTGTTGGAAACCGCCGCCATCAAGGAAATGGGATTTGAGCATGTACTGCTTGTAACTGGAGAAGCCCAACAGCTGGTAGGAGTAGACTACTTCGTTAATGCGTTACAGTTATTAAGACCACACTTCTCCAATATCTCCATGGAAGTACAGCCCATGGACCAGGAAGATTATGAAACCCTTATTCCGCATGGATTACATGCTGTTTTAGTATACCAGGAAACCTATCACCAGGCCGACTATAAACTGCATCATCCCAAAGGGAAAAAATCAAATTTCCAATACCGGCTCGAAACGCCCGACAGGCTTGGAAAAGCAGGCATCCACAAAATGGGACTGGGCGTACTGATAGGCCTGGAAGACTGGCGGACAGACAGCTTCTTCACCGCATTACACCTCCAATACCTCGAAAAAGCCTATTGGAAAACAAAATATAGCATTTCCTTTCCGCGGCTGCGGCCATTCAGCGGAGGACTGGCGCCAAAAGTAGAAATGAACAACCGCGAGCTGGTACAGCTTATCTGTGCCTACCGGTTATTTAACCAGGAAGTAGAACTGAGTTTATCCACCAGGGAAGAGGAGCAGTTCCGCAATAACCTGGTTAAGCTGGGCATTACCGCTATGAGTGCCGGTAGCAAAACTAATCCGGGAGGATATGTGGTAGACAGACAGTCGCTGGAGCAGTTTGAGATTTCAGATGAACGCAATGCTGCCGCTATTGCAGCCATGCTAAAGCAACAGGGCTATGAAGCCGTCTGGAAGGATTGGGACCAGTCATTTTGCCAATAAAAGAAAAGAGGGTGGAAGAAACCGCCCTCTTTTTTGCTTTTCATAGATGGTCAAAAAAATTACAAAAGACTTCTCTCAATGGTTGTAAATATAAGTAAGCTCTACAATAAAAAAACTGATTTATAGAAACTGAACAAAATGAACAGCGGGCCTGAAAATGAACAGCGAACAGGTATTTTGAACAGGAGAACGGCGCGCTGACGGCCAGGAGGCAGCAACAGGCTAAAAAAAAGAGGCTGCCTCTACAATGCAGAAGCAGCCCTGTACCTAAAATCCCGTAGTGGCCATATTACTTATAAACATAAGTATGATTGGGACATCCTTAAACCAAATGTAGCACTGTAATCGTGAACAACCCGGGCATTCGCCGAAATGAACAAAAAGAACAAATGAACAAAAGCTGCACAAAAGGACAGACCAGCAAGCACTTCCCTAAATCAGCCACCAGCAACAACTCCAATGAACAGTACTGATCTTTTCTGTGGTTCCCCGACATTCAGTAATTTGCCACCATGAAAAAGAATTGGCTTTTCCTGCTTACAGCAGCCATCGCACTGGCCAGCTGCAGCAGCACCCGCAAAACCGTTAACAACGAACATTCCATTACCCAGCTTCGCCTTATAGGCAAACAGGTAATACCTTTCAATATGCCCTTTAAGGGAACCACCACCGGCGGCCTTTCCGGTATCGATTACGATCCTGTTCACCAACAGTACTATATGATATCCGACGACAGGTCTGATATCAATCCTGCCAGGTTTTATACCGCCAAACTGTATTTCAGCGATAAATCATTTGACAGTGTAAGGCTGACAGACGTAACCACCTTCAGGCAGGCTAACGGTCAGTCATATCCGAATAAATTCAGCAACCCCGCACTAACACCAGACCCTGAGGCACTTCGGTACAACGCCAAAGGCAACTTCATGGTATGGACCAGCGAAGGGGAACGCATCGTTACAAAGAAAGATACCGTGCTGGCAAATCCAAGTGCTACCATGATCCATCCGAACGGACAGTACATAGATACATTTGCACTGCCAGCTGCTTTCCGTATGCACGCCACTGAAAATGGCCCGAGAAGGAATGCCGGCTTCGAAGGACTTGCCTTCTCCAACGATAACAAATGGTTATATGTGAGTCTGGAAGAACCAAGATATGAAGATGGTCCAAGAGCGGATGTAGGCGTTGATAATGCCCTTACCCGGTTCATAAAGTTCGACCTCAAAACCCGTCAGCCGGTGGCACAATATGGGTACAGGCTCGATCCGGTGGCTTATCCACCGGTATCAAAGGATAGTTTCCGCATCAATGGTATCGCGGATATCCTCTACCTGTCTGATAATAAATTGCTGGTACTGGAGCGCTCTTTTTCCGTGGGTGTTAAAAATTGCACCATTAAATTATATATCGCTGACCTCAGCAATGCTACCGATATCAGTAATATTAACTCCCTCCAAAATAACGGCAACGTAACGCTGGCGTCCAAGAAGCTGCTGTATAATTTTGAAAGCCTGAACACTTATATAGATAATATCGAGGGCGTAACTTTTGGACCGACCTTACCCAATGGTCATCCAAGTCTGGTTTTTGTAGCAGATAATAATTTTTCATCTGCAGAAGAAAGCCAGTTTTTTGTTTTTGAAGTAATTCCATAGAACATACTGGAGATTAAGCTGTTATTGGTGTAAAGCGTTCCGAATGAAATACCTTACACTGATAACAGCTATTCTATTGGCCTCCTTTGTGGCCTGTAAACAATCTGCCACGCACGAAAAAGATCAGCAAAATACCACTACGGCTGAAGCCGAAAAATACGTAACCTATATCGGTACCTTGCCCTGCGCAGATTGCAGCGGCATTATCACCAAACTAACCATCAACGAAACCGACAGTACCGGCAACCAGCATTTTAAATTAACGGAGACTTACCAGGGCACAAAAAACGGTGACCAGGACCTGAATAGCGAAGGTCGCTATGCCATTATTAAAGGCAGCGCCAGCGATCCCAATGCAGTAGTTATAGTGCTCAACCCCGACAAAGACAAAAATCTCCAGCGTTATTTTCAGAAAATCAGTGAAGATGAACTACGGCTGCTGGATACGGAACAAAAAGCCATCAACAGCAATTTAAATTATAGTCTGAAGAGACAGTAAAAGCCCAAAAAATTACATTAAATTTAGCTTCATCAGAACATTTTATGACCAACTTCTATGAGGCGTATACTGGGTTGTTTGTCTGTTTTTCTATTGATTATTCTTTCTTTTTCCGGGGCTGTCGCGAAATCAAAGCACGACAGTATTCTTGCCGTACTCAATACTACCATTGATCAGGCACCGTCGTTTGATGCCGGCAGGGTAAAAAAAATCGATAGTATCAGACATCTGTTACAGGAGCCGCTTACCATAGAGAAAACATATAGTGTTTACCAGAAGCTGTACGAAGCATTCATCGTTTTCAACTTTGATTCGGCATTTGTATATGCCAGCGCTATGGAGCGCATAGGGGAAAAGCTACAGGACCCTATAAAAATTACGAACGCCAAAGTTAAGCTGGGCTTTATTCTGTTATCTTCCGGGATGTTTACCGAAACCAATGGCTACCTGCAGTCGATTGACATTAGCGGCATGCCCGACTCTGTGCGGGTGCAGTATTTTCTCATGAAAAGCCGGTTTTACAGTGACCTTGCCGAATACAACCAGGATAAGTTTTTTACCCCTGAATACCGCCGGCAGGGGCTGGCGCTGATGGACTCCGCCCTTCACCTGATGGACCCCAATACCTTCGACTACCGCTTTCACCGGGCGGAGCAGCTCTTTAAAAGGGGAGAGGTCCAGGAAGCCCTGCGGCTATGGCCCAATCTGAACGACGGGCAGCTCACCGACAGGCAGGTGGCCGTTGCGGCCTGTAGTCTGGGTTCCATTTATATGAAGATACACCAGCGGGATACCGCCATTTTCCTGATGGCCCGTTCAGCCATTGCTGATATCAGGTCTTCCACCAAAGAAACCATGGCGGCCTATAACCTGGCTACCTTTCTCTTTGAGCAGGGAGATATTAAGAATGCCTCCCGGTATATTGAAAAAGCGATTACCGAAGCTGCCTTTTACGGGGCACGCCAGCGAAAGGTAATGGTGAGTAATATTCTGCCTATTATAGAAGAAGAAAGAATTTCCTCTGCTGAACAACGCAACAGATCGTTGCTGATATACGCCACTGCGGTAACCCTGTTGTTCCTGGCACTGGTAGCCATGACCATTATTGTTTTCAGGCAGATACAAAAACTGAAACTGGCCCAGCTGGCCATTACTACCGCTCACCACCAACAGCAGAAAATAAATAACCAACTGGAAGAAGCCAATAAAATCAAAGAAGAGTACATTGGTTATTTCTTCAACATCAACGCCAACTATATCTCAAAAATTGAGAAAATAAAACAGATGCTGGAGCAGAAGCTGGCAGAAAGTAAAAATACCAGCGATGTGAAGTTTTTGGTAAACTCCATCAATGTGCGGCAGGAGCGGGAAGAGCTCTTCACCAATTTCGACAGGGTTTTCCTGCGGATATTCCCACATTTTGTTGACGAGTTCAACAAACTATTTGACAAAGACAACCAAGTCATTTTAAGAGAAAATGAGTTGATGAATACCGACTTACGCATCTTTGCATTAATTCGTATAGGCATTACTGATAATGATAAAATTGCCGGCATCCTGGAATACTCTGTCAACACGATTTATGCCTATAAAACAAAAATCAAAAAACGTTCACTGATACCCAACGACGAGTTTGAAGCCCGGATTATGTCCATTCAGGCATTGTAATTACCCAAAATACCACCTGATAGTATCGATATTTTCAAAAAAAATATTCAAAATTATTTGTTTGAATATCAATATCTTATCTCTTAATTAATCAAATATTTCATCTATTTTTTCGATATTTCATCTGTAAAAATTGTTACCCTCAAAACAGAACCATTATTTTGACAAAAGAGAAATTTTCAACCAAATAGTAAATACTAAGAAAGCGCCTTATTTATTAACCACGTTAAAAATCCATTTTCTGCAGCATTGATCTGATGACAAATCCACGTAACCGGAAAGGGCAAGCTATGTCCTTTTTGAAAGCCTCATCACGCTCATAAATGCCTCGTTTCTGATAACATCTTGTAAAAAAATCCACGTAGAACTCGTAACAGTACAAATCTCTTTACTGATCTAAATTCCATTTTATGAACAATTCACGACTCTTTTGTCGACTCCTAATTACGTTGCTGCTTGTGCTGGTTCAGGGGCTTGTTTTCGCCCAGAACCGGAGTATCACCGGTAAGATTACCGATGGTCAGGGCGCCCCGATTCCAGGTGCCTCCATAGCAATAAAAGGTACCAAATCAGGTACTTCCTCCAGCCCGGATGGAACTTTTAGTCTGTCTAACGTACCAGCAAACGCTACGCTGATCGTTTCATTTGTAGGATATAAAACCCAGGAAGTAAGTATAGGTGGTAAATCATCCCTGGCCATTGCACTCGGTCAGGAAAACTCTACCCTTTCTGATGTAGTGGTAGTAGGTTATGGTACCACCCGTAAGAAAGACCTTACCGGTGCGGTGGCCTCTATCAAATCAGCAGATTTCAACCGTGGTATTGTTACTGCCCCTGATCAGCTGATCCAGGGTAAGGTTTCCGGTCTGATGATCCTGAACAACTCCGGTGCACCAGGTGCTGCTGCTACCGTACGTATCCGTGGTCTGTCTTCCGTTCGTTCCGGCAACCAGCCACTATATGTAATTGATGGTATTCCTTTGGATGGTCGTGTTGCACGTCCTTCTGTAGATGCCAACGGTCTTGGTCAGACCCCTGATGCCAACCCGCTCAACTTTATCAACTCTTTTGACATTGCGTCCATGGACGTACTGAAAGACGCCTCTGCAACAGCGATCTATGGTTCCCGCGGTTCCAATGGCGTTATCATGATCAATACCATAAAAGGTACAGCAGGCCTTCCACGCATTGATGTTAACTATGGCGGCGGCTTCAGCAATATCATGAAACAGCTGAAAGTACTCAACGCCGACGAATACCGCTCTGCCCTGAAACAATACAATCTGACCAG
Organism: Chitinophaga sp. Cy-1792; assembly: GCF_011752935.1. Classification (NCBI taxonomy): domain Bacteria; kingdom Pseudomonadati; phylum Bacteroidota; class Chitinophagia; order Chitinophagales; family Chitinophagaceae; genus Chitinophaga; species Chitinophaga sp. Cy-1792. The sequence goes on along the minus strand of NZ_VWWO01000001.1, from coordinate 833,064 downwards.
CGGCGACTACGGCTCCAGCTCAAACGGTATGAATTCTATCCTTCGTACCGGTAGTACACAGAATATAAACGTTGCTGTTAGTGGTGGCAGTGAAACTGGCCGCTACCGTGCTTCCTTCGGTTATATGGACCAGGATGGTATCATCCGTAAAACAGGTCTGAAAAAATATACCGCTACCCTGAACGGTCAGAATACCTTCCTGTCTGACAACAGACTGGGCCTCGATTACAACATCATGGCCGCACAGACGATTGAAAATATTGCTCCTATCTCCAATAACGCAGGCTTCACCGGAAGTCTGATAGGTCAGGCGCTCCAATGGAACCCTACCATGCCTATCTACAACTCCGACGGTTCTTATTACCTGCTTGGCGCTGGTAGTTCTATCAACCCGCGTGCTATGTCTGATGCCTATGATGATAAAGCGAATATTTCCTACGTGCTGGCAAGTGTTTCTCCTCACTACAAAATCACGCCAGACCTGGAATTAAGAGCGGTTTACAGCCTCAATCACCAGGTGGGTATCAGAAAATCACAGATTAAATCATTCATCAATATTACAGATGTACAAGGACAGGGTCAGGCCTATTATGGCAATAACGAGCTGAATACCTCTCTCTTTAACACCACCCTGACTTACCAGAAACAGCTCAATAAAGATTTTAACCTGAAAGCACTGGTGGGTTATGAATACCAGCAGTTTGATTTCAACGGAACTTCTATCGGTGCACTGGGATTCCCTACATATGCGGTTGATTACTGGAAACAGCTACAGTCAGCTGCTCAGACAAAAACATCTATCAGTTCTTTTGAGAACCCCACCAGCAAACTGCAGTCTGTATTCGGCAGGGCTGAAATGAACTATCGTGGTAAATATTTACTGAATGCTACCCTGAGAGCAGATGGTTCCAGCAAATTTGGTAAAAACAACCAGTATGGTTACTTCCCGTCTTTTGCAGGTAAATGGAATATCAGCCAGGAAGATTTCATGAAAGGAGGCAAAGCATTCCAGAACCTGGCGGTACGTGTAGGTTATGGTACTACCGGTAACCAGGAATTCCCTGCCGGCGCGTCTCAGGAACAATATGCCCTCGGCCCTAATGGTAGCGCGGCACTCAGCAACGTGGCCAACCCCAACCTGAAATGGGAGAGCTCCAAACAGTTCAATGCCGGTGTCGATTTCAGTATCCTGCACGACCGTGTGTCCGGTACTATCGATTATTTCTATAAAAATACTACAAACCTCCTGTTCAGCTTCCCTGCCATCATGCCGGCGCCTGCATCCAATTACTGGATCAACATGCCTGGCCATGTTATCAACAATGGTGTGGAAATCTCCCTGGGAGCAGATATCATCCAACATAACAACCTGAACTGGCGTGTAAACATCAACGGTACAGTACTGCATAACCAACTGAAAAACTATGACGGTCCTCCGGTACTGACAGGTGCTATCAGTGGTCAGGGTGTATCCGGTGCTACCTCTCAGCGCCTTGCTAATGGTTATCCGCTGAATACCTTCTATGTTCGTAAATTCCAGGGCTTCGATGATAAAGGCCAGGCTACTTATCAGGACAATGGTAATACCCTTTATTATCTCACCAACCCTAACCCTAAAGCCATGCTGGGCTTTAATACTCAGCTGATGGTGAAAAAATGGACGCTTAGCATGAGCTCCCACGGCGCTTTCGGCTATCAGATCTATAACAACACCGCCAATACAGTACTGCCAATCGGTAACCTGGGCTCCAGGAATATCGCTAAAGCATTATTGGGCAATGGCGAATCTCTTTCCAACCCGATCACGGTTTCTTCCCGTTACCTGGAGAATGGCAACTTCATCAAGCTCGATAACCTTACCCTTGGTTACACCTTTGGTAATATCGGCCATGTATTCAAAAATGCAACAGTATCTGTAACTGGTCAGAACCTGTTTGTAATCACCAAATACACTGGCTTTGATCCGGAAGTTAATACAGACAAAAGTGTAGATGGCGTTACCTCATTCGGTATTGAGTACTCTCCGTACCCAACCGCAAGAAGTGTAATGTTCAATATCTCTTTCTCTCTGTAATCTACCATTCATTTAAAACGTAAGACCAATGACCAAGAAAATATTTCGAACCGCACTTGCTGCCTCCATCTGCCTCGGACTCGCTTCCTGCAGTCTGAAGGAAGATCTGGGATCAACAATTACAAAGAGTCAGGCCGACTCCGTAATCACCGTAGCTTCGCTGCTGAAAAGCGCTTATGATAATTTACAGATGCCATACCAGGACTTCAGCAACAGCTGGGGCATGAGTGAAATGAGCACCGATGAAGCCGTTGGCCCTACACGTGCCGGCGACTGGGACGATAACGGCGTATGGCGCCAGCTCCATCAGCATACCTGGACTGCCGACCACGCGCATATCCTCGGTACATTCAACAGCCTCCTGCAATTGCAGTTTGCAGCTACCAACGTACTGAACTTCCGCCCATCCGCACAACAGGCCGCCGAAGCCAGATTCCTTCGTGCTTTATCTATGTACACCACCCTCGACCTCTGGGGACAGGTGCCTTTCAGACAACCAGGTGATAACCTGCTGGAAGCGCCTAAAGTGCTGAAGCCACAGGAAGCCATCGACTTCATGGTCGCTGAACTGAAAGCCATCATCCCGGATTTACCAGGAACATTAGCAACGCCAGCCTACCAGGCAAACCAGAGCGCTGCTAAGTTTTTGCTGATGAAAATCTACCTCAACAAAGGCGCATTCCTGAACAGACAAACACCTACATTCGATGCTGGTGACATGCAGTCTGTTATCAGTTATGCAGATGAAATCACCGGTGTTGGCTTCTCGCTCGCTACTAACTACTTCGATAACTTCGCATACAACAACGATGTTATCAGTACTGAAAATATCTTCACCCAACAAAACGGCCCGGGACTAAGTACCGTAAGAAGTGGTAACAGCGCCTATGCACGTTGGAAATTTACACTGCACTACAACCAGGACCCAAGCGGCTGGAACGGTTTTGCGACCTTATCTAACTTCTATGATTCATTTGAAGCTGCTGATAGTCGCCGTGGTGGCCCTTACAACATTGTCACTGCTGCCTCCGGCTTAAATGTTGGCTTCCTCTTCGGCCAGCAATATGATAAAAATGGGGTAGCGCTGAAAGACAGAAAAGGTAACATGCTCAGCTTCACTAAAGAAGTAGCGCTGAAAGAAACAGGCAACAACCTGGAAGTTACCGGTATCCGCGTACTGAAATATCCACCGGATTTCGTTACCAGTGGCGGTAAAGCGAAAGATGGCAACGACGCCAGTAACGATTACGTTTTCTTCCGTTATGCGGATGTATTACTGATGAAAGCGGAAGCCCAGCTGAGAACAGGTCAGTCTGGCCCTGCGCTCATACTGGTAAATACTTTAAGAGCTAAGAGAGGCGCTTCTCCATTGACTACACTGGATCTCACTGCCCTGCTGGCAGAAAGAGGCCGCGAACTCTACTGGGAAGGATGGCGCCGTCAGGACCTGATCCGTTTCGGTAAGTTCCTCGATGCATGGCAGCTGAAAGATGCTGACGGAGCACCTAAAAATCTCCTGTTCCCAATTCCTACCAGCGGTCTTGCTGTTAATAAAAATCTAACCCAAAACACCGGGTACTAATATTCCCGACCGTCACCAGTGGTTTCCACGGCGCTGGTGACGGTTATTTCCATCCCTTCACCATAGCTTGTTATATGTTGTTATGCATCGGACGCAGGTCCGGTGAAGGGATTTCCTTTTCGAAAATTTCCCGTCCATGTATAAAGTCAACATGAATAAAAGTGGTATTCGTTTAACAGTAGCGTTGCTGCTGTTGAGCATATACGCAAAGGCACAATCGCCGGTCAGCGTGCCAGGAAATGTAAAACAGGTAACTGTTAGTGGCCAGCAGGTGAAAATCAGTACAGATAATGCTTTTGCGGAGATTACAGTTTATAGTCCGGATGTAGTAAGAGTCAGGTTAGATAAAAAACCACTGAAGGCCGATTTCTCCTATGCTGTTATCGCAAAGCCTGCATCTTCCAAAATAAATATCACCCAGAACGCACAGGAAATTCATATCACTACAGATTCATTACAGGTGAGTATCGGGAAAACTCCTTTCGCCATCACCTTCCTTACACCTGACGGTAAAGTGATTAATGAAGACGAAAAAGGTTTGACGACCTCCTGGGTCAGTGATCAGGTGACTACCTATAAAAAATTACAGGAAGGAGAGCGGTTTGTAGGGCTAGGAGAGAAGACCGGCAACCTGGATCGTAAAGGTGAAGCCTATACGAACTGGAACTCCGATGTATTTGGCTATGCCGTCAACAAAGACCCCTTGTATACTACCATTCCCTTCTATATGGGAATACACCATCAGCTCAATTACGGGATTTTCTTCGACAACAGCTTCCAGAGCGACTTCAACTTCGGCGCCAGCAATAACAGGTTTTCTTCCTTCGGCGCCAGAGGCGGGGAGATGAACTACTATTTTATCTATCATCAACATCTCAACGACATTATTAAATCCTATGCTGACCTCACAGGCTACATGCCATTACCTCCGTTGTGGAGCCTGGGATACCAGCAAAACAGATATAGCTACTATCCGGAAACGGAAGTAATGCGGATCGCACAAACGCTCCGCGAAAAGAAAGTACCGGCCGATGGCATCACCCTCGACATCCATTATATGGATGCCTACAAACTTTTCACCTGGAATAAAGACAGATTCCCGGATCCCGCAACAATGACGGCGAAACTCAAAGCAATGGGGTTACATACCACCGTTATTGTGGATCCGGGAATCAAGGTGGAAAACGGCTACCATGCCTACGAAAGCGGTAAGGCCGCCGACATCTTCATAAAATATCCTGACGGACAATATTACACCGGACAAGTATGGCCGGGATGGTGTCATTTCCCTGATTTCACCAGTCAGAAAGGACGCACCTGGTGGCAGAATGAATTAAAAACGTATATGCGGCAGGGGGTGAGCGGCATCTGGAATGACATGAATGAAATAGCCACCTGGGGGCAGAAAATGCCTGACAATGTGCTCTTTAGCTTCGAAGGTCATCCGGTATCACATATGGAAGCGCATAACGTATATGGGTTAACGATGGCCCGCGCCAGTTATGAAGGTGCAAGGGCAGAAATGAAGGAGCGTCCGTTTGTACTGACCAGGGCCGCCTATGCCGGTTCTCAGCGCTACGCCGCCTTATGGACAGGCGACAACAGGGCGGAAGAAGATCATATGCTGCTGGGAGTAAGGTTGTTGAGTAGTCTGGGCCTGAGTGGTTACGCCTTTACCGGCATGGATGCCGGCGGGTTCACCGGCAACGCTACTGTTGGGCTATACACCCGCTGGATGCAGATAGCCGCCTTCATTCCTTATTTCCGCAATCATACGCAGGTGAATACCAAATCTGCCGAGCCATGGGCTTTCGGTGAAGAGTCGCTGGAAATCACCCGTAATTATATTAATCTACGCTATCATCTGCTCCCATACCTCTACAGTAAAATGTATGAAGCCAGCAAAACAGCCATGCCAGTGGTTCGTAGCCTGGCAATAGATAACACCTACGATCCGCTGGTATATGATCAGCAGTACCAGAATCAATATTTATTTGGAGATGCCTTCCTGATCGCTCCTTTTGAGAGTACCGCCAGTTTTGGTAAGATTTATTTTCCGGAAGGGAAATGGTATAATATGTATACCGATGCAGTAACTGCAGGAAAAAAGGAAGACATCACCGCAATCAATATTAAGACCTTACCCGTATATATCAAAGGGGGCAGTATAGTGCCGATGCAGTCGCTGGTTCAGCATACCGGAGAAATGCCTTCAGATACATTACAACTGCATGTATACCAGGGAGATCAGGCCCATGTATTTACTTATTATGAAGATGATGGAAGCGGGTACGATTACGAAAAAGGGGGGTATTACAGCAGAGAAATTTCCTATACCGGCTCCGGTAGAAAATTAACACTGGCCAAAGCATCCGGCAACTACAACACTAAATTCCATTATATCAGGTTTATCCTGCACGGTTTTGAAGATAAGCAACAGCTAACTGTCGATGGCAAAACAATAGGCGTTACTGCAACGTCCTATTCGTTCCTGTCGCCAATATCCAGATTTGATCCACAAGGAACATTTGTTCCGGCAGACAGCTGTAAGGTACAGCAGTTTACTATTGCCAATTCCAATCAGCTTATTAACGTGGATTTATAAGAAGGGAACGGCCTTCCCGCTTTCGGGTGGGCCTTTTTTTTAAAAGAAAGAGATATCTGAGGTCCAGATTTTAAGGCATTACCGCCTCAGCAGCAAAGCTACCTTTTCCATGAATAGTTTAAATTTGCATTAAGATATTTTTCTTAAAAGTGTGAAAGATAAGACCATGCAAAAAACCATTCAAATACCTACCCGGTTGGAAGATAGTATTGATGCTAAAAACAGTCTTGCTCTTGACGAGGTTCCAGTAATAGAACAATGTATTCAAAATACGGATGAGAAAGGTGTACTGCATATCGAAGAACATGCATTGCTGCTTATTTTGGAGGGCAGCATTTCTCTTTCCGCCGGTGAACAGGCACTTACAGTCTATAAAAATGAATTGACGCTTCTGAAAAAAGGAACCGTTCTGAAATACGAGAAAAAAGGGGATCAGCAAAAGGACAATATCTATCATGAAATGGTGGTGATTTTGAAAGACAATCTCATAAAATCCTTCGCTGCTGCCGCTGAAAAAATAACCCCCAAAGAAGCTAATGGAAAAGTCAGAGCGGGTGTACACACAATGACCGAATGCCTGATTACTTTTACAGACTCACTCCGTCCGTATTTCAATCATAGCCCGGAAGTATATGCCGGACAGCTACGCCTGAAATTAACAGAAATGCTGTACCATTTGGGGATTGGAAACAGTAGTTTATTTCATGAATTAATGCAGCTTCGTCAGCCAGTGCAAACTGAAATCCGGGAGGTAGTAGCGCAAAATCTGACTTCACCTGTCTCCCTTACAGAACTTGCCCATTTATCAGGCAGAAGCCTTTCCAGCTTTAAAAGGGATTTTTTACATATCTACAATCAGTCACCGGCGACATGGATACGTAATAAACGTTTGGAGAAAGCTAAAGAAATGCTGGAAACAACCCAACTATCAGTATCGGACATTTGCTTCTCCCTGGGTTTTGAAAATCTTTCCCATTTTTCAAGAATATTTAAAGACTATCACGGCCAAAAACCTTCTTTTTATAGAGAAGGACTAAAATGAACCAAATAGAAAAGTAAACTGAACGGGATAGAAAAACAAAGGATAATACCCCATCCTACTTTTGTATGTAGTAATCACTATAAAAAAACAGAAGTATGGCAGTAACAGAAAACAATAGCGTTCAGGAGTATAAAGCAATAGTATCCGTTCTGGAAAATTATGTGGAAGGGTTAAGAACAGGCAACATAGAGCGACTCAAAAAATCCTTTCATCAGGATGCCATTATGTATGGCTATTGGGAAGAATATTTTATTGAAGGCGGCATCTCAAATCTTTATGATTCCGTAGAAAAACATGGAGCCGCGCCACATTTCAGCACCCATATTGACATCCTGGACAAAACGGAAAACACGGCCCTCGCCCGTATAAGATATGAAAGAAATGCTGCAGATAAAGACGGCGTGGATTATCATTCATTAATTAAAGTGAAGGGCGAATGGAAAGTGATTTCCAAATTATTTCAGATATCGGTAAAGCAGTATTAGTTTTTTAATCTACTCCTTTACCAAATAATTAATGGTGCTTTGTAAAGTATAGACATACCTTACGCAGCACCATTTTACTTTTTATCAATCTTAATCAGTCGCCTCTTAGTTGAGTGGGTTCTGAACTACCACTCCGTTAGTATTATTAATCTCATCCTGTGGAATAACATACTGCCATCTTAAATCTCCGGCAGGAACGTCCATTATACCACCAGTAAAGCTTGCATTGTGGTTACCACCATTTCTGTTTAATGGTGCATTCAGGCGTTTCAGATCTGTAAAGCGGAAACCTTCTCCCCATAACTCCACACGACGCTGGGTCATGATTTCATCCACCAGGGCATCTCCGGTTTTAACACTCTGAACATAGGCAGCATCACGCTGATGAGCCAGCGGATATAGCGCAGCAGCAGCTTCTGTGAATTTATTATTTCTTGCCAGCGCTTCTGCTTCGATCAGGTACATCTCAGCTACACGCATAATTGGTAAATCTGCCACACTACTTCCAGCATCCGCCACAATGAACTTGCAGTTCATATACGGATATCTCGTACCAGCCGCAGGTATAGAAGTATTCTTACCGGTAGAATCCCAGAGTTTTTTACGTATATCCGTGTCCGTAATTTTTGCATACAAAGGAGCAAAAATCGCTTTAGGACAGGTTTTGATGTTAGATGACCCGAAATTGCAGGACATATACGCAAAGAAAGAGTAGAAGTAAGTCGTTTGATCTGCCTGCTGGTGTACGCCCCAGATCCATTCAGGATTGGTATAATCGTTAAACCCGGCGGTATACTGCGCATTCGTCATCAGGTTGAAACCAGTTCTGGAAAGCTTTGCATAATAGGCAGCAGAATCCCAGTTTTGTTGTGTCAGCGCCACTCTGGCTTTGATACCCTGTGTTACGTTAATGTTCAGGTGAGACGCGTTCGGACGTTTGAAATCTTTCAGCAATACCATAGCCGTGTTCAGGTCATCATTGATTTGCTTATACACATCTGCAACGGTATTACGTGCTACCACAGGGGAATTCGGTTTAGTCTTGATAGGCAGACCCAATCCATCGTTTGTACCTTTGGCATCGAAACGTACACCAAACAGCTGGATCATCTGGAAGTATGCCCAGCCTCTGTAGGCATAAGCTTCTCCTTTAATTGCCAGTTTGTCTGCATCCGCACCGGAAGCCGCATCTGTGTTAGCGATGATCATGTTGGCATTCGCAATGATCGTATAATAAAACAGGTAGTTATAATAAGGCGCAGAGTTAGTAGCGATGCGGTGCGAAATCCACTTATAGTTATTATTAAGCCATCCGTTACCGGCAGAAGGCATCACCAGATCTTCTCCCATCACATCATTATACATCATATTGGCACTTTGTCCGCCCTGATCCTGCTGGCTGTAAAACTGAGAATACATGTAACGGTGTATACCGTTTACAGCAGCCCATGCATTGGCAGTAGTACTGAATGCATCTTTGGTAGCTACCTGGTTGGTTGGATTGGTATTCAGATAATCCTTGCCGCAAGAAGCTAACACCAGCGCTGCCAATGACAGTGCTACGTATGTCGCCTTGCCTTTATAAAGCGAAAATATCTTTCTCATAAAATTAGAAGTTAAGATTTACACCCATGGTTATGATTCGATTGTAGGTATAACTGTTGGCAGTAGTACCATTGAAGGCGCCATTCACGTCCATACCTTTTCTTGCACTGAACATGTGCAGGTTTTCACCTGATACATACACGGTTGCTCCTTTAGCAGTAATGCGCGACAGTACCTGACGAGGAACAACATAAGATAAAGTGATGTTATTGATATTCAGGTAAGAAGCACTTGTTAACCAACGATCACTGGCTGCGCCATAGTCTGAAGTACGGCCGTTGTCCAGGCGTGGAACATTGGTGATATCACCAGGTTTCTGCCAGCGTTTAAATATATCAGTAGATAATGCATTACCATAGGAACCGCTAGACATCAGGGATGCATAGGCGCCATCATAGATTTTACCACCGATCTGGTAAGTCATCACGATGCCAAGTGTAAGCCCCTTATAGGTGAAGCTATGCTGCAGGCTACCATATAATTTAGGAATGGAGGACTGACCAACATACATCAGTTTAGCGTTGCTGACAGAGCTGGTTACGGTATCCTGTGCTCCGGTTGTTTTATTGGTAATGATTTTTGTATTACCAGGATTTGCCGGGTTGTAGGTTTGTGCAGTATATAATGCATTTCCGTTATCAGGATCAACACCATAGAAGTGACGCAGGTAATAATCATAGATAGAATGACCAACGCTCAGCTGTTTGGAACCATCAATGATAGAAGATGGGTTATCCGGCATTTTGGTGATCTTGTTCTGCAAGGTAGTACCATTCACGGTCAGGGTGTAGCTGAAATCTTTTGTTTTCACGATCTGGCCAGTCAGCTGCAGTTCCCATCCGCGGTTGTACATATTACCAACGTTCTGCTTAACGGTGAATACAGCGGTAGTAGTACCGCCATTATCCAATGGCTGCGGCACACTGAAGATCAGGCCTGATGTATTACGATTGAAGTAATCGATGGTACCTGTCAGGCGATTCTTGAAGAATCCGAAGTCAATACCCATGTCCAGGTTGTAGTTGGTTTCCCATTTCAGATTAGGGCTACCTAACGTTCCCTGTACGAAACCAGGTGCAGTACCATTGTTTCTGCCGAGGTTATAGAAAGCCTGGTAGGCATAGTAGCCTAAACCGGCATCATTACCCAGTTTACCGTAAGAACCTCTCACCTTCAGCTGATCAACCCAGTAAACATTAAAGAACTGCTCGCGTGCGAGGTTCCAGCCAGCACCAACAGACCAGAAATTATCCCATCTTACGTCAGGGCTGAATCTGGAGTTACCATCGCGACGCAGAGATGCGGACAGCATGTATTTTCCTTCGTAATCATAGGTAGCTCTCGACAGATAGCTTTCTACCTTTTGATTATCTACATAGGAAGTAGTGGAGTTAATGGTAGAAAAGTTTGGTAATTCAGTGATACCATCCACGATCTGACCCTGTTTGTAACCTTCCAGGAAGGCGTAATTCAGGCTGTAATTTTCATGGCCGGCGAGTACACTTACGTTATGCTTGCGGAAAGACTTAGTAAAAGTCAGCAACTGGTTGAAAGTATAGCTTACTGTTTTTTCGGTATATCTGTCTGAACGACCGGCAGGAGCACCATCACCGATAATATTATTATCGTAATTCTGCTGGAAGTTATTTTCAATATCTGTACTGAGGTTGGTGGTAAATTTCAGGTAGGGGAGGATAGAGATCTCTGCAAAGCCTCTGCCACTTAACAATCCTTTGTTCTGCATTACCTGGTTCAGCATATTTTCGTAGATAGCATTTCTGCCGGCAGCAAAAGGACGGGTCAGGCCGATATCATAAGTCGGCTGCCCATCAGTGCCAATGATATATGCACCGGTTGCATCATGCGCATGTACAGGATAAATAGGCCCAACGTTTCTGGAGAAAAAGAAAGGATTCACATATCCGGTGTTACCAGAGCTGTTATCCTGGTTCTGTTTGATGTAAGTACCGCCGATATTCATACCGGTTTTGAACCAGGTAGTAGGACGTACATCTATATTCAATCTGCCGTTGAAGCGTTTCATGTTGGATTTAATCAGATAACCTTCCATATCAGTATAGCCGAAGGAGCCATAATAGGTAGATTTATCACTTCCGCCGCTGTAAGACAGCTGATAATTCTGTCTACTACGACCGCCTTTTTCAGCAGCTTCAGACCAGTTCAGGTCTTCAGGATACAGGAGTCTGGCAGCAGGATTTAATTTTCCATCTATCCCAACGATTTCTTTCCCGGCAACATTATACGGGTTGTATGCCAGCAACTGGCTGATATCGCTATAGGCTTTATTTTTATATGATTGCAAACCAGTGTTGGCGCCGGTAGTGATACGGGTATAGGTACCTGATGCAATTTGGTTGGCAATATCATTAGGCAGGGAGTCTGCACCAAACTGAAGGCTGTTTCTGTATGCTTCCCACATTAAAGGGTAGTAGTCGTTGGTACCAACGCGGTCATATTCAGGCAAACCTCTTCTTACAATACCATAATTAGCTGAAAAGTTAAGCTGTGGTTTGTTTTTATTGCCTTTTTTGGTGGTGATCATTACCACACCATTAGCTGCTCTGGAGCCATATAATGCGGAGGTAGTCGCATCTTTAAGTACAGATAAGGATTCGATGTCTGCAGGATCGAGAGAAGAGATAGAACCATCATAAGGCACACCATCCACTACAAAAAGTGGAGAGGAGGAAGCAGAATAGGAGCCGTAGCCTCTCAGGCGTATACCAGGACCCGCATCAGGAGCACCACTGGAGTTGGTTGTCTGAATACCTGGAGCAGCACCTACCAGTGCATTTGCCACGTTATTCAGCGGACGTTTATCAAAGGTTGAGCTTTCAATCTGCGTGGCAGGGCCGGTATACAAAGCTTTCTTTGCAGTACCATAGGCTACAACCATTTCCAGGTCAGCAGCATTTAAAGCCAGGCGTATACTAAGATTGCCCCTTCCATCAGCAACGATATCAGATTGCTTGTAACCCATGAAGGAAACAGAGAGTACAGCCCCCGGATTACAGCTGATGGTAAAATTACCTGTTGCATCTGTTACCGCGGCCAATTTGGTGCCTTTGATAACAACAGTAGCGCCAGGCAATGCCTCACCCTTTTCATCTGTTACCTTACCGGTAACTTTTATAGGATCAGCAGCCACTAGAGAAGTTTCTGCTGCATTTACCGTCGCTTTTTTCAACTTGATAACTACAGTTTTGTCTACGATTTCGTAGGTAAGGTCCTGGCCTGCAAAGCATTTACGCAGTACATCATTGAGGTCTTCATTATGTACCTCCAGGGATACGTTTTTTGCCAGACGAAGGTCTTTGTCTGAGAAGAAAAACTGGTACCCGGACTGGCGTTCAATTTCTTTGATAACCTCTGCCATCGCTGCATTGTGCTTGACAATGGTAAGTCGCTGACCAGCAACTTTTGCTTCTGCACCTGCGCTGCAAATGAACAGCAGCAAAATCATAAATTTGATAAAATAGCGCAGATTAAATCGGGAGGAATGTCTGCCTTTTAATAGTGGCAATCGGGATGTTTTGACAATAGCATCGCTGACCTGGTATGAATCCAGGACGTCATAAGCAGTAAATTGCATATTTTCGTTTTGTTTGGGTTCTTAAATCATCAGTTTGATTAATTACAGTTGATACAAGTCTGATATATACCCATACTTTATTCGCCGTTCCATCTGAACCATGGAACGGTTTTTTTTAGTGCTGAATATACTTTTGGTTGATAAAGATTATTCTATTCCGGCATAAGCAAAACAGGTCTTTTTAAGATTTAATAATTATAGTTCTGTCTCTGAATTCAAAATTTAATTTGCCTGTAACTTCCAATATATGCAGTAGTTCTGCCAGTTTCACATTCCTTGAAATACCCCCACTGTAGGTTTCTTCAAACGTTCCTTCGTACTCAATATTTACACCATACCAGCGGCCTACCTGGCGCATTATAGTGTGAATATCCACGCTATTGAAATGGAAATTCCCATTTTTCCAGGCCACTACATTTTCTACATCAACATTTTCCAATAATTGCATTTTTCCGGAGCGGGCAATCATTACCTGATTTTCGGGACGCATGATTACATCGCGGATTTTCAATGCTCCTTCTACCAGCGTGCCTTTCAGATTAGGCTCGTCCGTATAGGCATTGATGTTAAAACTGGTACCCAGGTCCTCAAAGGTCTCTGAGCCGGCTTTTACCCTGAAATTGATTCCGGTTTTATGTGTAACCTCAAAATATACTTCTCCGGTAATGCTTACTTCACGGTCTTTCCCCGCAAACGCAGTAGGATAGGTGATAGACGATTCTGCGTTTAACCATACATGTGAGCTATCGGGCAGCATTACCTTGAAAGTACGTCCTGTTGGCGTAGTGATGGTGTTATAAACGATATCCTTACTTCCGCTTTCCGGATGATATTTTATCTGATCCTGGTCTTTAACAATAGAAGTACCGCCCTGCGTGGCTATGACACCATTCCCTGCTGAGTCCAGCAATACTGTTTCTCCATTGGATAATGTTAGGATAGCGCCCGTTCTGCCAGGCAATACCTTTGCAGCTTCACTATATATAATAGATCGCTTGGTATTCCGGAAACTTGTCCACCAGAAGAAACTCATGGCGGAAACAAGCAATAACAGCGATGCCGCGGCATACCAGCGGTACCGGTTCAAAAAGCGGATTTTGCCGGCAGGACGCACGATTTCGTCTGTTTGTTCCATTATTTTACTGAGCATACGCAAACGTATGTCGGTCGCATCCTGTTCGGGTATTTCCCAGTCGGAGCCCTGCTGTACCTTCTTAAACCATGCCTCTACTATTGCGTTTTCCTCGGCAGTACATAGTCCCTGCTGGTATTTTGCCAGCAATTCCCGTGCTTTTTCTTTCTGCATTTAAAAGTGCTTTCTAATGATTTTGGTAGAAAAAGTAACTCCGTCCTTTTATAAGTGACATGACAGAGAAAATAGTGGACTATTTTCTCAAAAAAAAAATTTTCATCTGAAAATAATAGACACAAAAACGCAGACGGATAAGTCTTTCAGATGAATCCGGAGAAGTTTTAAGGCGCGATGGATCTGCTTCCTGACAGTTTCTTCAGAAATATTCAGCCGGGTGGCTATTTCATGATAACTGAGATTATATTCCCTGCTCAGGCGAAAAACCTGTTGCATTTTTCCGGGAAGTTGCGCAATGGCAGCCTCCAGCTGCAACCCCATCTCTTTATTATTAAAGGCTTTTTCGGGGGCAGGCTCATTGAAATATGACTCGTCCATGAAGTGTAACAGCAGCTCCTGATAAGTATTCCTGCTGATATTCCTTTCAATATGTCTGACAGACATATACCTGGCGCTGGTAAACAGGTAGCTGGATAATGAAGTATTGATTGTCAGTTCATTTCTTCGTTTCCACAGGGAAATAAACAATTCCTGAACTATATCTTCTGCTTCCAGCTGCACTTTTACAGCACGCATAACATATACCAGCAGCTTATCCCAATATCTGTTGTAGATGATGGAAAATACTTCTTTATCATCCTGTCGCAAAAGCTGTATCAGCGCTTCGTCTGATAAACTGTGATCGGAAGTATGCATCGATAATAATTATAATACCCCTCCAGAGAGTGAGATAAGATAATTCCTGTTAAAATGGCGGCAAAGGAACTCTTAAGGAAAAGGCCAAGTTAAAAATTATTGTTAACGGCAATCGTTGTGCTACATTGTCCAGTCTTATTATCGCGTATTCACTGTAAATGTATGTTTAAACACTTATTTTTTGGTTGATGATTCGTTGTTATAAGCAGTTTAGTATTAATGAACTCTCAAAGAAAAGCAATAGTAAAAGTTAGCAAAATTTTGTGAAAGATACGTATATCATCTTAACGGCACAAGATAGCCATAATTTTTTGCCGGTGAAAATTCAATCTCCCAGTTCAGGCTTCTAAAGATATAGTCCACTTCCGGCGTAATCTACATCATTATTTACAGCTATTCTTCTTTTTTAAATCACTGATACTCAACAATAGTACCCTTTTAGTAAGTAGGATACCAAAATGTATCCACTTGTTTTAAATTTATTACGCAGGTAATTTCGCATCAAATTAAACCCAAAAATGGAAAGAAGAAGCTTATTGAAGCAATTAGCCCTGGCAGGAATAGTAACCGCCATCCCGTTCAGAAAGTTATTGGCATCCGCACCCCTGGCCCCCACAGGCAGACCATATCATCAATTTAAACTTGGAGACCTGGAATTATTCACCATTACAGACGGGTTCCTTCATTTTGATCATATCCAACCCGATATTGCAAAAGGTGTTCCCCGCAAACAGGTGGATGAACTACTGGTGAAGAACTTCCGCCCTGTCAATGAGATGGATATGAGCATGAATATCCTGTTGATCAAACACCTGAATAAATTTATCATTATCGATACCGGCGTTGGTGGTTCATACGGTAAAGATTCCGGTTGGCTGCAATCGTCCCTGGCAGATGCCGGCATCTCCCCGGACAGTATATCCGACATCGTTATATCACATGGTCACCCGGATCATATCGGGGGAGTCCTCACAAAAGAAGGACAACCCGCCTTCCCGAACGCGACCGTCCACATCAGCAGGATTGAACACGATTTCTGGATGGCCCCTACCCAGGACTTCTCCAAATCAACTTTTGAAAATAAAGACCTGCTACACACCTTCGCATTAGCGACCAAAAATACACTGACCACCATCAAACCTAAGCTTCGCCTCTTTGAAGATGGCGACAAGCTGTTTGATTGTATCCGCCTGGAAATAGCTCCGGGTCATACACCCGGACATACGGTAACGCATATATTTTCAGGAGGAGAGGAGCTGGCCCACGTAGCAGACCTGGTCCATTCTGATGTATTACTGTTTCCACACCCGGAATGGGGCTTCAATGGCGACACAGACCTGGAACTCGCAGCGGCTACCCGCAGAAAGGTGCTGGCAGCACTCGCCGAAAAAGGCAGCAAAGTATTTGCCTACCACCTGCCTTGGCCTGGCATCGGTCACGTCAGAAAAAATGGAAATGGATTCGAATGGGTAGCTGAAACCTACGCCATCCCCGGATGATATCATTCTACAACGGAAGGCTGCTGCAAGGCAGCCTTTCTTTTTACCACCAATAACACAATAGCGGCGTATAGGAGTGCACTTATTACCGGCAAACCAATCAGCTCAGAATAACTGATATAATAAGACCAGCTGGAGGATAACATATCTCTATTGCTGAAAAAGATAAATATATAGATCGTCTCTGTAAAAAAACTCATTATAAATACTGTTATTACCAAACAGGTAACGACAATACTATAACGGAGTTTCTTTTTAAGAAAAAATAAAGCAGGTACCCCCTTTAAAATTACCAGTAGTGTAAGAAATGGTATTCTATATCTTACAAATAGTCTATTATCCGACGTATTATTCCTGATGAGATTATTATAGAAAAAATCTCCCAGATAAAGCAACAGAAATGACCATATAACTATCATACCTATACGATTAGATACAGTCAGATATGACTTCCGCATCGATTTCAGACCAGGCAAAAACAGCGACAATAGTAACATTAGTATTGAAGAGAAAATATAGCCAATGCAGGCATAGCGCAAGTACTCGAACAGATATTCCATAGGTAATGATTCATCCAAGATACATTTTTATTGATTGTCATTGCTCCACATTACTAGTAACCTCACCTTAACATTAAGTTCATGATTAGTTAACCTTCAATTTTAACATTTCATGTTGCCCTATTTTAGCTTTGTTGTAAATGCGTTCCCGTTCAGCCATATTGCTTTCCCTTCTAATCTTCAGGATATTCTTTATCCCTGTATGGTTTAGCTGCAACGTACACCAGTTCCACGACCCAGCCACTACCTTCGAGCATATACGTATTCATAAAAGACGTTCCTGGCTGATTGATGAAAAAGCCACTGCCGAAGCAATTCAGCTCGAAGAACAACAACAACAAAGGATTATCCCGCTGATAAGACTTATCAACAAACTGTTCTTCGCTGTAAGGTCGATTGCACAAAAAATTTCTTCCCCATCTACCATAAACGATGCGCCGCTGTTTCTCCGACATCGTGTTCTTAGAATATGATACCCCCATGCCTGTTTCTGTATGCGTTTACACGCATGTAAAGAAATAGTTTCTCCATCCCTCCATTGCACTCGTTCATTGGCCATCAACTGGCCATAGGGACGCCATTTGTCTATTCGCCTTGTCAAACAAACTTACATTATGCGAAAGCTATCAGTTTTATTGCTCCTTTTTTCACTATTTCTCCCTATACTTTTTATTAATCCCACCGCTGTATATGCACAGTCGGCACAGGTAATCACCGGTAAGGTGGTAGATGCAGAAGATGGTTCACCTATTATCGGGGCAATCATCAGCATAAAAAATGCTAAAAGAGGAGCTGTCACCAATGCCACCGGAAACTTCTCCATCAACGGTAAAGAAGAAGATGTTATCAATGTTAGCTTCATCGGCTACAAACAAGCCACTATTACTATTGGCAAACAAGCTACCCTCAACGTTTCACTGCAGCGCGACAACAAAGCACTGAGTGAAGTAGTCGTTACCGCATTGGGTATCAGCAAACAATCCAAAGCACTGGGCTACGCCGTGCAGACCATTAACTCCAAACAGCTGACCGAAGCGCCAGACCCCAACCTGATCAACAACCTGGGCGGTAAGGTGGCCGGCGTATTCGTTACCAATGGCGGCGCCGGCGTGGGTTCTACCTCCCGTATCGTTATCAGGGGAGAAAACTCTTTCAATGGTAGCAATCAGCCACTGTTTGTGGTGGACGGTGTACCTATTAATAATGAAACCTTTTTTAATAACGCCATCGAAAACTCTTCCAATCAGGGTACCTGGGCAGAGGTAGACTGGGGCAACGGTGCGGCCGAAATGAACCCTAATAACATTGCCAATGTAACGGTGCTGAAAGGCTCCACTGCTGCAGCATTGTATGGTTCACGTGCCGCAAACGGTGCTGTAGTACTGACCACCCAAAAAGGCAGCAGCGAGAAAGGAAAGATAGGCGTTACTGTTAACAGCACTACTACTTTCGAATCTCCACTGAAACTTCCACGCCTGCAAAATGAATACGGCGCAGGTGTAAACGCTTATCCGTTAAGTGGTACACCTAATACCTACCAGTTCGTAAATGGTGGCGGCGGTAATGAAAACAACATTCCTAACTGGGGACTGAAATTCGATCCCAGTGTGAAAGTAATTCAGTTCGACAGCCCTACCAGCGACGGTTTACAAGCCGGCGACCTGGTCCTCCGCGGCCTTAATCCCAGTGCAACTGTTACAGCTACGCCGTGGGTAGGTCATGCGGACCACTTCAAGAACTTCCTCCAGACGGGTCTTACTACACAGAACAGTGTTGGATTTGGCGGTACAACAGACAATGGTAGCTATCGTTTTTCTGTTGATCAGATGTATAACAAAGGTATCTTACCAGGAACAGATCTGAAACGCTATGGTGTTGCATTACGCGCAAATCACCGCTTCAGCGACAAACTTACTTCCGACTTCTTCATTAACTATATCAACAGCAGTAGCAGCAATCGTCCGAATATCGGCTACGGCTCTGAAAGTGTGATGTATACCTTCTTTGGTGTATATGGTATGCCGATCAACATCGACATCAATTCGCTGAAAAAGCAATGGCAGACAGGCAGAGATCAGCAAAATCAATTCCGTTACTGGAACAACCACGATAACCCTTATGTGACCCTGTTCGATAATACCAACAGCTTTAATAAAAATCGCCTTATCGGCAATGCATCATTGAAATATGCCATCACACCGCAGTTTGATGTTATGCTGAGAACAGGTTCTGATTTTTATGCAGATATGAGAGAAGGACACCGCGCCTTTACCAGCGTGCGTTTCCCAACAGGTGGCTTCAGAACTGATAATGTGAATTATTTCGAAAATAACACTGACTTCCTCTTCAGCTACCACAAAAAACCTGGTAAATTATTCAATGTCAGTGCTTCTGCGGGCGGCAACAGGTTTATGCAGAACGTCACCTACACCCGTGACATCGCCAATTCATTGATTACACCTGGACTCTATAATTTCTCCAATGCACAAAGTCAGCTGCCTACACTCTATCAGAAATTTGACAAAGTTGTATACAGCCTGTATGCATTCGCCGACTTCGATTATAAAAGCCTGATCTACCTGAATATCACCGGCAGAAATGATCATTCCAGCACGCTGCCTAAAGGCAACAATTCCTACTTCTATCCATCTGCTTCCCTGAGTGGAATCATTTCCGATATGGTAGCACTGCCACACGCCATCTCTTTCCTGAAAGTACGCGTATCAGCAGCACAGGTAGGACGTGATGCAGATCCATATTCTATCAGCAATACCTATGTTACCAATACACCATTCAACAACTACCCGTTAACAACAGGTAATAACGTATTGGCCAACAACAATCTCAAACCATCATCTACCACAACAACTGAAGCAGGCCTCGAAATCAGGTTCCTGCATAACAGGTTAGGCCTGGATGCAACTGTGTACCAGTCTAATACCAAAGACGAAGTGGTACAATTACCAATCGCGGTATCTTCCGGTTATACCAATGCTTATGTGAATGGTGGAAAGATCAACAACAAAGGTATTGAGCTCATGCTAACGGCAGCGCCTGTACGTTCAGCGCATCCCGGAGGATTCAACTGGGACATGAACTTCAACTTCAGTCACAACGTAGGAAAAGTTGTTTCCCTGCCTGACGGCATCGATACCTATGTATATGCACAGGTAACGCAGTACGACCGCTACTATCGCGCTATTCAATACGATGCAAAAGTTGGTCAGCGCCTGGGTAATATGTATGGAAATGCTTTTGTAAGAGACCCACAGGGCAATATAGTATATAACAATGGTGTTCCTCAGTTTACCACTACGCAGAATTCCCTGTTAGGCAACTACAACCCGGATTTCATTCTTGCCTGGAATAACGAGTTCAGTTACAAAAATTTCAACCTGAGCTTCCTCTGGGATTGGCATCAGGGTGGTAAATTCTTCTCTTATACTGAACTGGGTGTACTCGCTGGTGGTATGTCTGTTGAAACCCTGGAAGGCAGACAAACAGGTATTATCGGTAAAGGCGTTATGCTGGACGGTTCCGGAAAATACGTTCCAAATACTGTAAAAGTTGATGCTGCCACGTATTACAACGGCTACTACAACGCATCCAACAATGAGGCTTTCATGTATGATGCATCGTATATCAAATTACGTGAACTGCGCCTGGGATACACCTTCAAAAACATCTTCGGTAATGCATCAGGAGCTAAACTGAACTTCTCCCTGGTGGGAAGGAATATACTGGAATTCACCAAAAACAAAGATGTTGATCCTGAAACACTGGCATTGCGCGGTCAGCAAATACTGCCAGGAACAGAGTTCCTCAGCATTCCTTCTACAAAAAGCCTCGGATTCTCTCTGGGTCTTAGTTTCTAGTAATTTAACCTGAATAAAAAATGAAAAAGTATATATATATCCTGGGTATAGGTATTACTGCATTACTAAGTGCCTGTTCTAAAGAACTGACCAATACCAATAAAAACCCCAACGCCCTCGAACAGGCGGATGCAACTACCTTGCTGTCCAACACGATCGTAACTGAGTTCTATAACAACTCAAACATCGTATGGACGCTGGGTAACGGCTACAGTCAGTATATGACTTTCAGCCAGTCTTACTACGATCAGCCTACACGATACTCTCCGGTTACCAACGAACCTTACTGGATACCATTGTTTGAAGCTGCCCGTGACGCCAATACTTTATATACACTGGCCCAGCAGAAGAACAACCCAATGTTGCAGGCCGCGGCGCTTACCCTGCGTTCCTACGCATTCGCGCAGCTGACCGAACTCTGGGGCGACATTCCTTTCCTCCAGGCACTCAAAGGCAATTCCGGCGTATATACACCAGCGTATGATTCGCAGCAAACCGTTTATACAGATGCCGGACAGGGTATTATTCCAAGTCTGAGAAAAGCGGATAGCCTGTTAAAAGCCAATCCTGCCGGACTGATAGAAGGGGATATGCTGTATTCTTCCAGCGTTACCAACTGGAGAGCTTTCATCAATGCACTCAGGTTACGTTACCTGTTAAGGGTATCTTCTAAAATGGATGTATCGGCCGAAATGCAGTCTATTATTGCTGATGGCGCCATTATGCAGAGCGCTGCACAAAGTGCCGCACTGACATTACCAACGGTAACACCGTATAATTTTGTGAGTCTGACAGAGCGTTCCGGCGACTTTGCCGTTAAGTACATGAACAGTACGCTGTATGATCAGTTTGTAGCTACCGGCGACAGCTCCCGCATCAGTGCGTACTTTGCGGTGAATACACTGACGCCGTCAGGTGCTGCATTCAGTTTCAATAACTACGGCGGTATGCCATTAGTAGTTGATGCAACTACCACACAAACTAATCAGAGCTCCAACTTCAACGTATCTTTTACCAAAGGCACCAATACGGCGCTTATCAAAGCACGTGTGATCACTTATGCCGAACAGCAGTTTATTCTGGCAGAAGCAGCCATTAAAGGCCTTGTTTCCGGCGGCAACAGTGTGGCAACCACTTACTATAACAGCGGCGTAACAGGTGCATATGCAGAAGTCGGGCTGAGTGCCGGCACTGCGGCCAACTATCTCACACATGCTGCCGTTGCACTGGATAATTCCTTACCTGCCAATGCGTTAAAGCAGATCATTACTCAAAAATGGCTGGTGAATATCAACAACGGTTTCGAAGGATGGATAGAGTATAGGCGTACGGGTTATCCTGCCTTCCAGACGGGAGGTTCCGCCAATATGAACAACGGCGTAATTCCGACCCGTTTCCTGTACCCTACATCTGAACAAACAATCAACAACACCCATTACAGTACAGAAATTACTGCAATGGGCGGAAAAGAAACCACTACCTACAAAGCCTGGTGGGAAAAATAGTATTACAATCGCCGGACAATAAATCATCATTGTCCGGCGATTTATTGCAATAAACACGTTGAACATGACCTATACGCAGGCGGAAATACAGGAACTGTTTATTAAGTTTAACCGGTTAAGCAGGTATGAAGATAGAATCAGGTTATATGACCAGCATTTTAATATCCTCCCTTTTACGTTACCTGCCTTTGAGACCAATCTATATAATTTTTTTTCTGATAAAAACCTGGAACAGTTTGATGCAATCCTTTGTCAGGAGAGGAGATCAAGTATTGATTTGAAAAAATCATTTCTGTTTGATAAAGAACAATATACCTTTAGCATCAAACCGCTGAACTCCAATTACAGCACAATCAATACCTATTTCATCGAGCGTTTTCTGCATACAAGGGAATATCTTTTTGCACACCATCAGGAAGATGAAAATAATGATGCGGAACAATTGCTGTTAGCCGCCAAAGAAATGGTAGCTGTGCTGGAAAATAAAATCACACACGACCTCAGAAGAAATGCACTCACACAGTATGCAACTGTGTTCTTCAGGGGCTTATCAGATTTCAACACCTGGAAAGTGCCTACAGTAACCACCCGCCGTAAGAAGATCATCGAGTTATATATGTATGCTGTTGGATTTTTGTACGGAGAATATATGCATGCATTACAGTATTATCAGTCAAAGAAAGATGCGGACAATTTACCGGTAGGTATTGAAGAGAAGCTGTTGTTATTGCAGGAGTTTGGCTTTATAGATGCCATCAGGAATCGATTTCCGTTTTTAAACAAAGCGGACCTCGACAGGAAAATAGCAGAGATTATTTACAGGATAACCGGAGAAAAAATCTCCTCCTTTTTTGGTGTAACGAAGCGAGGATAGCGCTGTATCAGTGTCCCGGATAATCGACACCAAATTTTTTGGCAGCTTCCGACAGTGGCGGCATCCCTTTTTCTTTTCTTCGCTTATCAACGTTGGCTTCATCCTCTATTGGCGCCAACTGCATTTTATCTGTATTATAGCCTGTTACAGGGTCTTTTATGGGCATATATTGTGTTCCGTATAGTTGCTTTCCTTCTTTCTCCAACTTAACACGGTCAATCATTTTTACCAGAACAGGCCACTCAAGGTCGTGCTTTTCGGTAGCGCGTGTAAACTCCGGCAAATATTTTTCCTGATCGGCTAATTCCGCATGCTGAATTACATAGAAACATGCAGAGGCTGCCTTCTCTCCAAAGACCTGTTTTCCCGGATTTCCCATGGAGTCCAGTATTACTCTTACACGTTTCAGGTTAATTGCATCCAGACTATCCTGCATTTTCCATAATGCGATATTTTCGTGGGCAGTAACGGATTTGCTTAATTGTTCCCTATATCGTTGATCATCATCATAAATACTGTTTAGTTCAGCTTTTAGATGATCTATCCGTTGTTGGTTAGTATTGCATGCTAGCAGTAGCAATAGGAGTGGTAGCTTTTTCATAAAATGGAATGATGAAGAAGATACAAAAATCCGCTGCAATCTCACTACATGTTTAAAATTAAAGCCGCAGCATTTTTCCCGCTACTCAATGCAGCTTCAACAGTTCCCATTGCGGGACCATCATAGAGGTATTCACCAGCGAAGTATATTGTTTGCTCCACTGCCTGCGATAAAACCTTTCTGGCGTCGGCACTTCCAACTTTATCATAGGCATAGGAGCCGCGGGTGTAGGGAGCAACTGTCCAATTGGCTACGTGCCAGCCCTGGAGATTACTTTGGAGTGTCTCAGGGGCCAGACTGAAAATATTACCCAGAGATTGTAATGTCAGCTTAAGAATTTCTTCTGCCGGCAAATCCTTCTTCGCCATGGCCGGAGGACCTCCCAGCCAGCCAGTAAGCAGTGGGTTATTTACAGAAGTCTGTGTCCAGAAGGTGGGCACCTCTTCCCCGGAAGTAACCAGCAGCGTGGTGGATGGGCCGTTTTCAGGCGCATTAAATACTTTATTTTCAGTCCAGAAGGGCGTTTTGAACTCGAGTAATACTTTTATTATAGCGCCGTAACCAATATTCTTTAAAGCCCTATCCTGTGCGGGAATTACAGGATCAAACCTCACAGCTCCAGCTGATTCAGTTGTTGCCTGTAACATTCCCAGCGGAAGTGCTACTATCACTTTTGAAGCATTATATTCATTACCATCAGTTGTGCAGATGCGCACCATATCTTTTTGCCAGTGTATTTCAGTGGCTGTTTTATGCAGTAGTATTTCATTTCCGGCGGCAGTAATGGCATCTGCAAGAAATTGTATCATCTTTCCATAACCTTCATCTACGCGATATTGTGCATCATCATCCTCATGGCTCCATTCATTCCTAACGGCGAAAGTACTGATATCATTCACGTCACCGGTATCATAGCCATTTACAAAACCTTCGATCTGGGTACGCATATCTGTATATTCTTCTGTGGAGAAATGTTCCTTCAGAAATGCCCTTAGCGGAACATCTTCTTCTTGTTGGTACATTTTCTCCAGCAGCGCATCCCAGCCGGTAACTGTTTCGTTTCCTTCCTGAAATACGCCATTCCGGGAGCGTAACATTTTAAATTGTGTGTTGGAATAGGGGATACCTGCTTCTTTCAGCAGGTCCAGGGTAACGGGCAGGTTACCGTGAACAAATTCGGCTCCTAATTCAGCCTGGGCAAGGTTGTCGTGATGATGTACGGTATTGATTCTTCCCCCGGTACGATCACGTGCCTCCAACAACGTGACACTTTTTCCTGCCTTCATGAGCGAATAAGCGGCCATGAGGCCAGCGGCGCCCGCACCTATGATAATTACATCCGGATGTTTCATAGCTTATACTGATGGGTCAACGTTAAGAAAAAGATATTAACAGTATGTTATCCTTACCGCTGGTAGTTCAATTTTTTATTAAACTACTTTAAAGAATGTTTTTATACAGAACAAAAATTTGCGGAAGCCCGAATATTTCTTCAATGCCAGCACTTCTTCGCGATATTTGAAAAAAGTAGACATACGTACAAAACGGTTTACCAATGAGGGATGTTGGTAGGTACGGTTCAACACTTCAAATACTTCTTTTTCTTTGCCTTCAGGGCATTTTTCAGCAAATAGCTGCATATTTTTTCTGGCTTCTACGATTTCCCGGTTCTTCTTGTCTGCCTTTTTTCTTGCTTTATGTGCATCTTTATTCCCGGTATTTACATTGCAGTCGTGCTGCCGGTATTTTACCAGTGGCTGATCCACAAAGAGGATCGGGCCGAAAAATGTGGCAACGAAGCCAATCCAGCGGTCATGAATCATCGTATCAGGAAAGGGCAGGGATCTTTCAATAACTTCTTTTTTGGAAATCATTGCATGTCCGGCGATGCTGTTACCTATGGCGAAATTTAGTGGCGTATTGAAATTCTGCTGATTTCTTTTGTCAGAAAGACGGTACCCTAAAGACTTTCCGTCGAAGTCTACAAATTCTGAATCACAAAATGCCATAGGATAGCCTTTCGACATTTCCTCCATCATCACCGCTATCTTCTCCGTCAGCCAGATATCATCCTGATCACAAAATGCGAAATAATCGCCCTGAGCCAGCCTGGAACCCTTCTCGAAGTTTTTGATATAACCCAGGTTTGTTTCATTTTCATACACCCTGAAATTGGCATACCGTTCTTTATAGCTCATCAGTAAATCATAAGATCCATCTGTGGAACAATCATCAATAGCAATAATTTCAATATTAGGATATGTCTGGCTTAACAGGCTATCCAGTTGGGCCGGGAGGAATCTAACGCCATTATAGACAGCCAGGATAATTGAAACCAGCGGTGCGTGTGTCATTGTAGGTTTGTTGTAGCGTGTTGTAAAAGGTGTTAAATATATAAAAAATACATATAAGACCTGTCCGATAACTTCGGAACAAGTCAAAAGGTTTTTCTGTCGCGTTTTTTATCAATATGTTTTAGTTCTGCATCAATTCATTTCAGGCTGTTATTTTAGAAATATATATCAAAATTACAATTGAAGTTATCGTGAAGCAAGAAAAGCAAATATAAAGCTCCGTTTGGAGGTGTATATTGTTCTGTCCAACTAATTAATGCTATGACGTTCGATCAGCTATTCAGGCAATGGGTGGAGGGCATAACCAGCAATTATTCACCCGATAAGCATATAGTAGCCTATTATTTCGGGATATTTCAATCGCCGTCGTCTTACACCCTTTACCTGACAGGCACAAGTACCTATGACCTGGATGATGATGATTGGGCATCAAACCTGGAAGAATTCTATCTTAAGGACAGCTACCTGGAATTGCCAGCAAACGGATACGATCATTTATCCTGGGAGGCAATGCTGGCTTTGGTCGTAGGAACGGTTACTGAATTTTGCCAATCAGACACTTTCCAGCAATCATTCCTGCGCAGGGCAGAAGTCATTGCAACCGGTTTTGATGACGGTGATTTGATCATCCTCAAAAAATGATGCGGAGGTCCCAAATGAGAAAATGAGAAAGGCTTAGGAAGGCGTCTGTTAGGGACTTTGTTAGGTAGATGAAAAAATACACGTCGAAGCAGGAGGTATGCAAACTGTTTGCAAACGAAAAAAGGCTTTCAGCGCTATATCGCTAAAAGCCTTTACCAGTGTGTGCTCCCAACAGGGCATGATCCTGTGACCCCCTGATTATGAGTCTCTAAAATTCATGCTTTTAGTTACCTGCAGTTACTGCTGAACACGTCAAAAGACCTTACCAGCTGCGCTTTCAATTGTTTTTATACTTAGACTTGCGTCATGTCATTTCGGAATGTTTTTTAGAAACATGTATCAAAATATGTATCAAAAATACGCTCTAAAGTTATCATGAAACAAGATAAGGTAAACGTAAAGGTAGTTCCAGATACTCGAAGGTCCAAAACCGGGGAGCGTTTCCCGTTGAAACTCCGTATCACCTATAAGGGTATACGCAAATACTACGCTACCGGCTTTGATGCTACCCCGGAAGAGTGGGAGCAGCTCAACAGCACCGAAGCCAAAGGCAACCTCCGGCGCATCCGCCAGGAACTAGGCATTATCGAAAAAGATGCAGCACGATGCTGCGAGGGGATTGTGCCTTTCTCTTTTTCCCAGTTTGAGTCCAGCTTTTTTGAGGAAAGGATCTATACGGAGTCGGTAGAAACATTATATAATAACTATATATCCGAACTCCAATCAAAAGACCAGCACGGCACCGCTGACTCTTACACGACCTCCATCAACTGCCTGAAAAAGTACCGTCGCAGCCCGCAACTGGGGCATATCACGAAAGAGTACCTGGAAGGGTTTGAGTCGTGGATGATTTCCCGTGGCCGCTCCATTACTACGGTAGGTATTTACCTGCGGCCACTGCGTACCATTATGAACATTGCCCGCGAAAATGGGCTCATAAAGCCGGAGACCTATCCTTTTGGGAAACGTAAGTACATCATTCCTACCGGGAAGAACATCAAAAAGGCCCTGACTAAAGCACAGCTGAAGCAAATCTTCGAGTATCCTACTGATCCGGGTTCCGGCATGGAAAAGGCCAAAGACTTCTGGATATTCAGCTACCTGTGTAATGGCATCAACGTGATGGACATTGCTTTACTGAAGCATAAAAACGCGCATCCATCCTACATTACCTTCCTACGGGAAAAGACGAAACGCACCACCAAAGGGAGTCCGGTTAACATCGTCGCCACCCGGAACACCTATATTGATGGGATCATCGCCAAATGGGGCCAGGCATATACTCACCCTGAAGGCTATATTTTCAACATTGCCGAAATCGGTGATGATTCAGTAACCATTCGCAAAAAGGTGAAGCAATTCACCAAGAACACTAATAAGTGGATGAAAAAGATGGGAGAGGAGCTGGGCTTCGAGATGCCGGTGACTACCTACGTAGCCCGACATTCATATGCTACGATTCTTGTTCAGAGTGGAGCGCCGCTTAAACTTGCCAGCACCAACCTGGGTCATCAGAGCCTGATGACCACGGAAAGGTATTTTGCCGGGTTTGAGATGGGGGTTCAGGCAGAGTATGCGAGGAAGTTGGTGGAGTTTTAGAACGAAAAAATAAGTTTATATTTAGGTTTCATTGGAATTTTCCCTAAAACTGTTTGAACCATAATCCCCTTTGAAGGCACCAAAATGAAACCAAGAATTTTTGTCGGATCATCTGTTGAAGCATTAGATATTGCATATACAATTCAAGAAAATTTAGAATTCGACGCCACAGTAACGGTATGGAACCAAGGCGTCTTTAACCTTTCCAATACGGCGTTGGATGATTTGATATCAGCCTTAGATAATTTTGATTTCGGCATTTTTGTCTTCAAGCCCGACGATGTTACCTATATTAGAAGCGAGAAAAAGAATACAATTCGAGATAATGTAATTTTTGAATTGGGATTATTTATAGGTAGATTAGGTAAAGACAAGGTGTTCTATTTAACACCAAGAAATAGCCCTCCCTTTCATATTCCAACAGATTTATTAGGTATAACCGCTGGAACTTTTGACGTTAAACGAGAAGATAATAACATTAAGGCGGCTTTAGGCCCATTTTGTAACCAAATAAGAGCACGCTTAAAGAATTTCGTTTATAGTAATCTAAGTGTCTTAAGAGAGGAGAGCACAGAATGTAAAAGGCTAGCTATTGAAAAACCTAATTGTTGGAATTATCTTTTGGCTGCGGAACTCCTTTCAAACAAGCTAATGGAGATCCATCAAGGCTACATCGATCTTGAAAAAGGACATATTTTTCAGAAGGCAAAAATATATAATGCAGAAGAATATTTCATTTGGTTTCAAGAAGCCATTGAAGACATGAAAAGATTCACAACTCTAATCCCAGAATTGATAGATGATTTAAACAATTCCGTGGTTATTTCTGACGAAGGGGATCGTATTTCTAATATAAAGAAATCTGTAGATAGAATTCTTAACTTTTGTCGAGAACTAGTCAAATGGGAATATCTGCGTATGGAAATTGAACCTCCAAGAGAACTAGCTGAGGTAAAAACAATAGCCAAGGGATGGTCGAAGACTTATTTTAATTCAATAAATTCTCTTCCATTGGAAATAAAACGAAAAATTGAAGTTGAAAAATCGCCTGAGAATAATGGCGATTCGAAGTTTATTAATGTCGATTCTCTTAAAGGGATAGATAAGGCTATAAATATTTTTGCCGAATACTTCGCCACTCTCTAGCCATACATTCGAACCCAGTATGAAATTGAAGAAATTTATGCCGCAGTTATTTTGTATATGCTGTTGTCCTAACTTTGGGTACTACAGGACATTTTTTGAGAGCTTTGGCTGAAATAAGATGATAAATACTTTGCGTCAAGTTTTCCTTCCATCTAGAGTTGGCGTCCTTTATAGCTTTCGCATTTTCATGCAGAGATTCCCTAATAGTGAATTCAACATGCCAATAATTCGCATTACTCGGCTTATGGACAATTTCGACTTTGGCTATAACATTCGCTGTTTGACCAACTTGCTGAGGTATACCTAATTCTGTTAACAATTTTTTAGCGGTTGCGTCATTAGGTCTAGAATACGGAAATTCAATGTTTTGTAGATCTTCAACAAAAAAGTAAATAGGGCAATACACCTCAAGTAATTTAATATCTTTTAAATATTCGTTGAGTTTTATTTCTCTAATTGAATCCCAATATTTCCCAGCTCCGCCTGTCTGATTAAATTTTAAGTGCTTAATTTCATAATTCCCACCTAGCAAATTCATTGATAAACCCGGTATTCTTTGATCAAGAATAATGTTATCCACTAAGTTTTCAAACTCATTAAAAGTATCTCCAATACATTTATCTGATCGTCTTAAGATCACATATTTATCTTGTCCATTTAAAATGTTTATATCTATAGGATTTATATAGTTACCACGAGGTAATATATTTTTGGGATAAGTAAAAAATACTATAGCAGTATCTTTTTTAGCTTTTAAGAAACTTTTTAAATCCTTCAATGAATCCTGTAAGTTCCATCGCATTGGTCGAAATCAGTTCACGATTAATAAAATAACTAAATACTATCTCATCAGTTTCATTATTGACGCTAGAAGAAATCATTAACATTTTATTCTCAGGAAATAATAGAGTATATTTTAATGAATTATTCTTGGCAATCTCAACAGTTGCGTCTGAGCATTCAAGCTCCGAAATTTTAAAGGCCGTTTTATAAAAATGATTCTGAAATAATTTTCGATCTAAGTTCCTAGTCTCCGATTTTCCTAATGCCAGTTCAAACTTACGTGTATACCTCTCCATATTTGTATCTAAATACTGAGGGAGATTTGTATCATAGACACGAACTTGGTCAAAGAACTCTCTGGCTTGTGAAATTTCCCAACCATTATTATTTAAAATATCAAGATGTCTGATCCTGCCGCTCCTTGCTTTGAGATTTTCATGTGCCAATCTTAGTCTATTTTCATTATTCTCTACCCCCCAAATTGCTGACGGAACGGAAACATCCTCCACAAGAATGCAGATATTTATTGGATTATTTAAGAGTTTTAATTCGCCATTAGTAACATCTATTGCAGCACTCATATTCTGTCGTATTTAGGGTTAAGAGTTTGCAAAAACGCATTATCTAACATGGAAAAAAATAACCTTTTTTCTTCGGCATGTAAATTATCGACGATTTCAAAAATGTTATCATCAAGATCAATATCACTAAATTCTCTGCATGCATCAATATCAATCAAAGTTCCTATTCTAAATTCATTCGCGGTTGATGCTCTTGCATTCTTAACTATTTGAACTTTCAATAGCACATTGGGATCATTACTAGGATTAAAAGATGTTCTATATAAATTTAGATTCTCTTTATATCCTTCAAGGTTGAATTGAGGTATTTTAATAAATGTACTCTCTTTAGTTAATTGCTTTTCAAACAGACTCACATATCTCACACTTATTCGTTGAATAGAACGTACAATTTTCATTTCAATTAACGTAGAAAGTTGTGTGCGAATAAATGGAAAATAATTCCCCCATAACTGGTAGTCTCCCATGTTCTCAAAAGAGATTGCATTTCCATTAAACGCTATAGCATATTTATCATTGCTCATCAAAAAATCTGGAGCAAACTTCATCAACTCATCTGCAATCCCTGGATCCTTTGACACCTTCGTTTCTCTTAATATTGGAAAAACATCTTTAAACTGAGAATAGAAGGCTCCAACGACTTCATCAGGTTGAATATTTAATACGTATCGAATTTCAACTCTTGATGACAATAAGGGATTAGGCGTAATTTCAACTGGAAGTTTCATCAACCGAGTTATAAAAGTTAAAAGGTTTGCAAAGATACGACTCTTTGCTGAGGTTCCGATCAGGGTATAGGGTCGAAATTTGGACAACTAAATATATTCAAAATATCTGATAATTAAATGTTTCTTATTTATCTCATCTTTAATCAAACCCTTCCCCAAAAAACTCCTCCATCGTCATTCCAAACGCACTCACCACCTTCACCAGGCTACTAAACCGCAAGTCTTTTCCTTGCTCATAGCGGCCATACTGCGCTCTGGGGATATTATTTTCATACGCGAAAACTTCATAGTTTTTGTATCCTGCTTTGATGCGGAGATCTTTGATCCGGGCTCCCAACTTTACTAGCTGCTCATCAGGGTCAAGCTGGACTTTCTTGGAGTTTTCTTTTTTGCTATCCATATACTAAAATAAATGAATAGTTTACAAATGAGTAACCCTTTATATGTTACTACTAAAAAGAAACTACTTTTATTTTACTACTAATAAGTAGCTTTAATTGAAATTTTGCTTAATTTGCTAACAAACAGCATTGTTATGAAACTGCTATCAGGTTAGACAAACGCAAATTCTTATTTTAGTGATCTAAAGATATTTCAAGCTTCTTGCTTTAGATCTCGTCCTGGAAAACTGGTAATTTGAAAGGCGACGAGGGATACAAGGTGAGTAGCCCATGCTATGGCGCATGGGCTCACTTAGTCGTCGCCAGGTATACCAGTACCTCCAGAACACTTTGTTGGGCCCTGCGCTATTTTTATGCCCACCCAACACGCTCCCAAGTTACTTATAGTCAGGAATTGAACGGCAAAGGATGCCGTACTGGAAATTCTTTTGCCATATGGACATTAACCCTCAAAATCCGCTAACTATTAAATCATCTTACTCATGGACAAAGCACAGAATGTACTATCAGAATTTCACAAACACTTTACAAATATGCCGCTCGATTTTCGGGAAAAGGTTTGTGCAGAATGCGGCTGGAGTGTTCCCACATTCTATCGGAAAATGCGGCTCCGGCCAGTTGTTCATCCCGATGGTAGCACAGCACCCATTATCAGCAATGCAGAAAGGGAGGGCATCATAAGAGTGATAAAGGAAACAGTCACCCGAACACACAACAAAATTCCTAAGTAGCACTCATAAATGGAAAACGGCAATTGCTCAATGCAATTGCCGTTTCTTTGTCACCGCCGGATTTTCCGTTTTTTCTTTTTCTTTTTAAACTCATTTAATGCAGCCAGATTTTCATGAGTATAACTATCAACAGGGCTGAGCAACTCCCGGATAATACCGCCAACCAGAACTCCCGTCTCCTTTGTATTTTCAAATATTTCAGTGTTCCGTCGTGAAGGCTCTTCACTAATTGCGTTAGTTCGTTCAACTCTCTTTGCAGACGGACGCAGTCGGCCTGTATTGTTCGAAACTCCTGTGAAGTCCTTTCCAGATGCGCTCTGTGTAATCGCTGTTGCTCGTTTAAGCTCGTTTGATGCCATTGTTTGATTGACTGCACCATCTCTAACAGTTTGTTGTAATCCAATATCTGATAGGATGGATCTTGTCCTAAGGTTTGCTTCGCATATTGTTGTATGATCTCTTTCTTGTTCATAGTTTAATGATCCTTTTAGCTGTGTCCACTTAAAACCATTTCCCAGCGCCGATCCCTTAAAAATCAATCCTTCAAAACCGTAGCTGATACCACTTACAAAACCTGTCTGCGCCTGATTAAAAAGGACATTCACACCTCTAACCTCTAGCGACTGTATAAATTCAGCAACTGAACGACTCTGCTTTTGAGCATTATTTACGATTGTCTGAAGTTTGATTTTTACCGACAGTTCGTCGGTACGTTTCATCATCTCCATTTCATTCTTTGTCAAAGCACGTTCCACGGCCTGCTTACTGGATACAACAGGAGTAAGGTTATATTTCTTTTCAATGGCCCTGATCACTTTTTCGCTCCTGGCATAATCCTGACTATCTGTAACTACTTCACCATCGAATCCGATTCTATTTACCAAGATATGAATATGTGGATGATCTGCATCACGATGCCGGAAAACCATGAATTGATGCTGATTAAAGCCCATCTCTGATAAATACTCTTTAGCGATAACCCTCATCTGCTCATTTGATAAATTCTCATTAGGTGGAAAATTTAGAGAAGTATGATAAAAGTATTTCTGAAGATTTGGACGCAAAGCCTTTATCATAGCGACTTCCTTCATGATTGTATTTTCCTGCCTGCTGGAGAAGTTGGTATCCAATACCTCAGCAACTCCTTTTTCTACTTTAGCAAGATTATAGCGTAATGCCCCTCTAAATCCTTTCCCTTTAACCTGATCGCCTGTCATTTACTAATAGTTTTATTGCTTGGTTAACTGTCTTTGATACCTGAATAAGAATAGATAGATATTCACCAGGTAACTCATTTCTATTAATCCGGTGGGTGGCCTGATTCAGATTTACACCGATCCTATGCAGTTCTCTGTATAGGTCAATTTCGATAGGAGAGTGTTTTACAGGTGGGAATCTACCGGCAAATAATTTCTGCCGGATAAGGTTGGCAGGCGTAATCCCTACCGATTTCGCCAGCTCGTTGACACGCTGATTCTCACATGAAGTCAGTCGTATATTCACCTGGACGACTCGTTTTTCACTTTCATTTTTCCTCGGTCTTGCCATAATTTCAGATATTAGAACGAAGTGACTACCAATTTTCCAAGCCGTTGAAGCGTAGCGGAAACATGGCTTGCTCCTAACGTCGCAGCCCACGCCGGACGCTATTCATTACCTTCTGAATAGGCTTATTCCTGTTAATCCACCAGTCATTAATGTCTTTGTGCCCTTGATAGAGAGAGGAGCAATCTGAGAATCTATCGCTCGTTTTGAACGTGTTGGTTGCTCGCTTTCCTGCTGTGTCATTATCCAGATACAAGGCGATTTTGGGGTACTTCTCTGTGAGGTCCATCGCTTTTCCCAGCAGAGCAAGAGAGTTCAGGATCAGGAAATCATCACCGGTTACTCCCAGAACTTTCTGACACGCCAGGTAGGAGAGAAAGCTGAAAAATCCTTCAAAGATATTTAGCCGTTGTCCTGTGCCGGCTATTAAAGTCACGTCCTTAGGCGCACAACAGCCTTTAAAATCCGCGTTTCTCAGCTCATAGCCGCCAGCCTCATTCTTGAAACCAAGGGCTCTATATTGGCGGTTATGTAGGGAAAAGTCTACTTCCTTACAATACGATTCGGCTATTGAATGTGGTATCGCCCTGGTGTTCAGATATGCTAACAAATGCTGGTCAGTGATGGGTCTTACTGCAAGAATAGAAACTGCGCCCTCATCGGGATTTTTCTTTTCACCAGCAATTCGCGGTTGAAAAGAAAAAGTAGGGGAGGGAAGGTTTTCCCATTTTTTGAGCAGATCACTAACTGAACAGCTGTTATACAGGCAACCAAAATCGATCAGATCACCACCCTGACCAATACCGTGATCATACCAGACATTCAAACGCCTATTTACTTTAAAGGATGGCGTTTTCTCTACTCTGAGCGGAGATAAGTACCAGTAGTCATCCCGAATTACCTTACTGGGTTCATAACCCAATCTGGATAAAAGGTCAACTAAATCCCATTGCTTCAAATCTTTTACACGTTGCATCTTCGTAGGATTTAGCGTTTTGCAAATCGGCGTCTCATATTGATCACCGGATTCTCATCTGTACTAACCTTGAATTCATCCACCCATGCCATCAAAGCAGAATGCTTCACCACATAGCCTTTACCAACCTTAATTGCCGGCAATGACTTTTGATGAATGTAATAACGGACGGTACCTACCGGCTTACGCAGTACGTTTGCAGCTTCAGCCAGGTTCAACAACCTGTCAGGATCTTCCGGCTGAATCACAATAGGTTTCTTGTTGTTTTCCCGCAAGCCATTTACGCATGCTTGCAATACGTCGATCTTAGAAATAATTAGATCGAATGGATTAATAATTGTCATAGTGCATTTGATTTATTTGTTATCAAATGCGTGCAATTTCTTGAGAAATGGAGGCGATATCAGGCGGATTGGGGGAGGGATTTGGGCAATTGGGGAAAGATGAAAATCGGCATTACAATTTATTAATTTTCAATTGTTTAAGCATTTCAATATGCTTTAAATAACTATTGTCTTGCCTGAATTCTGACATGAAAGTGCTGAATTTTGCTATGTTATTTCCAGTATGTTTAAAATATGCCAGGAAGATTTCCTCTAAAGAGTAAGCAGGGTCAAAATAATTGAGCTGGTAGAAATGATCTATAACAGCGGCGACACAGCCATTGAAGCCATATGGATTACGGTTATCCCTCGACTTACGTATTGATCGAAAGATTTCAAACTTACAGCCAGATGCTTTTACCTTTTCATCGATATAATTGAGGGTTTCAAGATGGCTGCCATTAATAGGAACTAACATACTCAAAAAAGTAGGCGTGGTTTCAACAGGCACCGCCATGACTGCCTGTTCAACCGGCGAGCGGTTCATAAAGGCAGCAAGAGCTGATCTTATGGCTGCCCTATTCTCCTGATCCCGGCAATACATCAGTTCAAACTTTCCAGAATTCTTCAGAGAGGCATTTTTCACAAAGCACCATTGCAGTTCCTCATCCGGGTTAATATGGCTGGCCTCACTGTACGGAATCGGGAATCGGGTTAGTAGCTCATTGCATTGGGGTATTAACGCATCTGGTATCAGTGGCAACAGCCGAATTAAGTTCTCCCTGAAACTGTCGTTAAAAGTCCAGAACACGTATTTGCTGATATCCTCCAGGTGGTTCGTGTTCCAGAAATTATCGGTAGTTATTGTGTAGTGTGTGCTTAATAAGGTTATACAGTTACCGGTGCGGATAATCTGATTTGCGTAAAGGTCATACCAGCCTATCAGGAAGTGAAACTTATTTGATGTTTTCCCCTCTACAGGAACTTCGTTGAGGTAATAATGATTGGACAATAACTTTGTTGGAAAACTTACTTCAACTCGATTCATCATACTTTTAGTTTTTCTGAAATGAATGAAATACTATTTACCTCCCAATGCTATTAAAATCTTAATACCTCCCCTAAAGGGAGTACTTATAAATATGAAGGTAGTATCCAAACAAATGTATCAATATCAAGTGAGCGTATTTTCTTTCCTACCCTGTATTTTACTCTTGCTTTATTGTTATTCATATCGGTAGGCTTTTCTCCATCATAATCAATAACGCTAATTAAAATTTTTAGATTTATCGCACTATTAGGCAGAATCAAATGAACGGGTTTGGTTTTAACTACTTCGTCATTAATTCTCTCGATTCGTAGAGAGCGGCTTCCATTTACCTCAATTACACGGTCAATTAGAAAAGTTTTTGGAATATTAGATCCGTTGAAAATATACAAATCGAGAATACCAGTCAAATTATCTATAAAATCTGGATTTTGAGTATCAACAAATCCTAATTTATTAGACGCATCTACATATAATTTCTCTTTCTTACTGAGTAATTCCTTAATCGTTGGTAAGACAAACCCTAATGAAACTCCAGCAAGAGTTCCTAATATCCCTAATAACGCAGTATTCATTTTATGGTTTTAAGTAAACAATACCTTATATGAAGGCTAATTTTAGTCCGAAAGGGATGTTAATATTAATATTCCTTAAGTTAGTTTTCTTAGTTTTAAATACTAAAGGAACTCGGTATGGGTAATACCTTGAGCTTTACTTAATTTCTTTTCTTGATTCTTAATATAGCGGAGTGATATTTTTTGTTTGCTCATAACTAAATAATTTTTCTCAAAGAAAACCGTCGCCCACCAACCATTCTTCTGTAATGAGAAAAAATCTATGTATGCTTTTGGGTACAGCACTCAAAAGAGCTTCGCAGCGGTGGGTGGCACACTTCTGTCAGTGCTAGCATAAAAATATAACTTAAAAAATCAATGCGACTTAAATATTTTCGGCTTGATTAATCAAAGATGGGTTTTCAAAATTGCTCCACATAGACAGAAGGGTAAGAATGAAAATGATCTTGACAAGTGTCATTTTTTCGTAAAACCAATATCAGCCTCCATTCTCCAAAACATGTATCAAAACATGTATCAAACGAAAAAAGGCTTTCAGCGCCAATACGCTAAAAGCCTTTACCATTATGTGCTCCCAACAGGGCATGATCCTGTGACCCCCTGATTATGAGTCAGGTGCTCTAACCAACTGAGCTATAGGAGCTGTTCCTGAGAACGAAGGTTTCCCCTCTTTCGAGGGACGGCAAAATTAATTATTTTCTTCAATTAACCTAAAAAATATTTTTTCTATATAACTGCCACGTATATACTCTAGAAAAAAGCCTGTTATTTTGTGGTCAAATAAAGACTATATGCAGGGAATTAAAAATATCATTTTTGATCTGGGAGGAGTGATCCTGAACCTGGATTACAAAAAGACGAACGACGCTTTTACAGCCCTTGGTGTAGAGAATTTTCATGAGCTATACGGCCAGTTCAAGGGCTCCGACCTTTTCAACGGACTCGAAACGGGGCACGTCAGCACAGCGGAATTTCTGGCTACCATGCATAAATACCTTCCCGAAAATATCACGGACGCACAGATTATTGATGCCTGGAATGCCATGTTACTCGATTTCCCGGTAGCAAGACTCCAATTACTACAACAGCTACGCCAGCAGTATAATCTTTTCCTGTTAAGTAATACCAATGCTATCCACCTGGATGCATTCAATAAAATTCTGATGGAATCAAGGGGCATTCCTTCGCTGGGAGCATTCTTTGATAAAACTTATTATTCTCATTTAATGGGTTGCCGTAAACCTGACAGAGAAAGTTATGAGATGGTCCTGGAGGAAAACGGACTCATAGCAGGGGAGACAGTTTTTATTGATGATACCCTGCCAAACATTGATGGCGCTAAAGCAATCGGACTGCAAACCATTCATCTGCAGGCGCCCAAAACAATACTTGAAATATTCAAACCTTTATCTGCATAAAAAAAGTCTCTACAAGGTAGAGACTTTTTCTTTACTATTTAATTTCTTCAAAATCAATATATTCACCCCGATCCGTAGATTTCGGCGGCTGTGTTCCTTTAGCTTGCGTCGTTTGTTCAGGATGCTCCTGGTAAGCCTGCTGGCTCTCGTACTGCTGGCGCATTGCGTCCTGCATTCCATTCATCTGCTGGCGTAACTGCCTGGTCGCTTTGTATACGGGTATTACAAATCCGAATACAATCTTATACAGCAGATAGAGTACAAAAAATAGAAATAAATACTTTAACACCATACACCAAAGGTAGCGGAATATCAGTTTCCAGCCGGAAAAAGATGGGGTATTTAAGTTTTCTTTAACTATAAGTCAATCATTTGCGAACACTTAACTGCTTCGCGTTTATTAAAGTCCCAGGCGATTCTTTTATAATTAATCGCATCTATCAGCGTACCTAAAAAGAAAATACCGCAGGTAAAAAAATATATAATCCCTAAACCAATCCTGTCAGTTACAAATCTGTGCACCCCCGCAAACCCGACCAAACCTAACAAAGTGAATATCAATATCGACTGCGGATCCCTTCTTTTGCTTTGATATAACATTAAAAACTTATCTTTTTTTTCCTGGGTATATGCGCTGGTTAACTGATCTAACCAGATTTTCTCCTCCGGCTCAATACCGGGTAACATATTGTATGAAAAGTTATTCATATAAAAAATAATTATAAATCGATAATGGCAACAACTGCACGTTCTATATCTCCTATATAAAAAGACACCAATAGGTAGTATTACGTTGCATGAGATGATTAAATTTGTTTCGAAGATCCTGGCAGCGGGGCAAACATTATACAAATCGAATATACGATAATAAAATGGAGAAAATTATTGGTTTTAAGAGAGAAAAACTTTTAGAATCGAAATAAAATCCTAATTTTGCGTAGGAAAAATGATTCAAACGAAGGGGACGAGATATCGGCCCCTTCGCGCTTTTTGTATGGCAAACGAACACGTGATAACAGCAATCCGGGAACTGGCAGAGGGTCTGCTGGCCAATGATCCCGATAATTTTCTGGTAGATATCAGAATAAAGCCCACAAACAATATTAAGCTCTTTTTAGACGGAGATAAAGGCGTACCTGTTGAAAAATTAGTATCTTTCAACCGTGCGTTATATGCCCTGCTGGAGGAAGCAGCCCTGTTTCCTGACAATGACTTCTCGCTGGAGGTTTCTTCTCCCGGACTGGATGAGCCATTGAAACTGCACAGACAGTATCTCAAAAATATTGGTCGTAAAGTGGAGGTTACCTTCCCGGATGGAAGTGCTAAAGAAGGCACCCTGATGGCGGTATCCGACAGCAACTTTACCATTGAAGAGCAGATCGGCAAGAAAAAAGAGAAAAAAACTACTGAAATAAATTTCGATGAAATCAAGCATACGAAAGTGTGCATTGTGTTTTAAAATATAATAGATAAACATGGCTAGTATTAACCTGATTGAGTCATTCTCTGAGTTCAAGGAGGCGGAAAACATTGACCGTCCTACGTTGATGAAGGTTCTGGAAGATGTGTTCAAAACGCTGCTGAGAAAAAAGTATGGCTCTGATGAGAACTTTGACGTCATTGTAAATACAGAAAAAGGAGACCTTGAAATATTACGTCGTCGTCTGGTAGTTGAAGATGGTGAAGTGGAAGACGACAATGCACAAATCGCTTATTCTGAGGCTATTAGCATCGAAAAAGATCTGGAAATCGGAGAAGACCTCTACGAAGAAGTAGATATCATGGACTTCGGACGCCGCGCAATCCTCGCAGCAAAACAAACGCTGTCTGCACGCATCGGAGACCTCAAAAAGAACATTCTCGTAAAGAAATATGCTGATAAAGCCGGTGAAATTGTAACCGGTGAAGTTTACCAGGTTTGGAAAAAAGAAGTTTTATTGCTTGATGATGAAGGGAATGAATTAATTTTGCCAAAAGCCGAACAAATCCCCACTGATTATTTCAAAAAAGGGGAAAACGTTAGAGCGGTGGTGAAAAAGGTGGAAATGAAGAATAATGCCCCACTCATCATTCTTTCCCGTACACACCCATCCTTCCTGGCTAAATTATTGGAAATTGAAGTTCCTGAGATCTTTGACGGCCTGATCGTTATCAAGAAAATCGTTCGTGAACCAGGAGAAAGAGCCAAAGTGGCTGTTGAATCCTATGACGACCGTATCGACCCTGTAGGTGCCTGCGTGGGTATGAAAGGTAGCCGTATCCACGGTATCGTTCGCGAACTCAGAAACGAAAATATTGATATCATTAACTTTACCGCCAACATCCAGCTCCTGATACAACGCTCGTTAACACCTGCAAGAATCAGCCGGATGGAAGTGGATAACGAAAATAAATACGCCTCCGTTTACCTCAACCCTGACCAGGTTTCCCTGGCCATCGGTAAAAAAGGCGTAAATATTAAACTCGCCTGCGAACTGACCGGATACGAAATCGACGTATTCCGCGACGAACAACAGGAACAATCCGAGTTTGATATCGATCTCGAAGAATTCTCTGACGAAATCGAAGAATGGATCATAGATGAATTGAAGCGAATAGGTTGTGACACTGCCCGCAGCGTATTAGAGCTGACTACAGAAGAACTGGTACGCCGTTCTGATCTGGAAGAAGAGACAGTGCAGGATATTAGAAGAATATTGCAAGAAGAGTTTGACAAAGAATAAAGCCCAGCCAGAACCCTTCCCAGGTAAAGGGCTTATTAGAAGGGGAATTGGATTTTTCGAGTTATTGTTTAAACGTAAAAAAACAACCCGTTTGGAAGAAACGGGAAACAGGGGAGGCCCGAACTACGATATGCCTGAAACAACAAACAACACACCACGATTGCTGGCCGCAGCCAAAGAGTTTAATATTGGTAAAGAAACGCTTATAGACTATCTTTCCAATAAAGGCTTCGACATGGGTGGCTTTGGTTCGCCAAATGCCCGCCTCACGGCTGTCATGTACCAAGCGCTGCAGTCGGAGTTCCAACAGGACAAGGCTAATAAGCGCAAAAGCGACCAGATAGCCCTGCCCAAAGGAAGCGTGTTAGATACGAAGAAGAAAGAAAAAGAGGAAGCGGAGGCTGCGGCGAAAAAGAACACTAGCAAAGACAAAGAAGAGGCAGCTCCAGCTCAGGAAGCTCCTAAAACGGAACCTAAACCTGAACCTGTTAAGGAAACCCCTAAACAGGAACCTCAGGCACAAGCTCCATCTACTCCTCCGGTAAAGGAACCAGCAGCTCCCGTTACACCACCTCCCCCGGTGGCGGAATCTCCTAAACCACAGGCACCGCCTGCCGAACCGGATGTAGTGAAAACTGAAGCACCTAAAATTAACGGGCCTCGCGTCATCACGACCATCGATCTCGATGCCATTAATAAAGGTGCTGCCAAAAAACCTGCTCCTGCACCAGCTGCTCAAAAAGAACAGCCTAAACAGGAACCAACAGCAAAACCTGCAGAAACGCCGGCACCTCAGCCTAAAGCAGAAACTCCTGCTCCACAGCCAACGCCAGCGCCTACTCCAGCACCTGTTGCCGAGAAAAAACCAGAACCAGCACCTGCTGCACCGGTAACTCCACCGCCAGCTCCTGCCAGTCCTGAAAAAACACCGGCACCAGCACCTGCTCCTGCAGCCGTTACTGAGCCTAAAACAGAAAAAGCACCTGCTGCTGAAAAAGCACCTGCAGCCAAACCTGCCCCGGCTCCTGTTGAGAATGTAGCGAAAACAGACAAAACCGATACGACAGTTAAAACGGAAAAAGCCGCACCGGTTGAAGATAAACCTGTAGTTAATAAAGTGGAAGAAGTATTACAAGAGGCTAAACCGGCTGCAGCAATCAAAGAACCGGCGATTCCAGTTAAACTTCCTGTTAAGGAAGAAACGAAAAACAACGATAACAATACCCAGGCTCCTGCGGCTAACACCGAACAGGCCGGAAACGTTATCGAAAATATTCAGGCTGAAAAATTGACCGGTCCTAAAGTTATCGGCAAAATCGAACTGCCGGTACAATCCGACAGAAGAGATAATAATAAATCTAACTTCAATAAGGACCGCGACGAAAAACGTAAACGTAAACGTATCATCGTCGAGAAAAAACCTGAACCAATCCAGCCACGTGACTTCAAAGACGGCGAACGCAAAGAAGGCGACCGCCCACGTCATGATAATCAAGGTGGTGGACACGGCAACCATGGCAACCGCGATAACCAACACGGAAACCGCGATAACCGCGGCGGACAAGGTCAGGGTCAGCATGGTGGCGGTCAGCACGGTCAAAACAGACAAGGTGGTGGACAACACGGTGGTCAGAACAGACCTGGTGGCGGACAACACGGCGATAATCGCAACCAAAACCGTAACCAGCAAGGCGGCGGTCAAGGTGGTGGTAATCGTCCCGGCGGCGGACAACACGGTCAGAACAGACCTGGTGGCCAGCAAGGCGGCGGATTCAATCGCCAGGGCGGCGGTGGCTACGGTCAGAACAGACAAGGTGGCAACTTTAATCGCCCAGGTCAGGGTGGTGGCTATAACAGACACGGTGCCAATAACCGCGATGATAAACGCACCCCTGAAGAAAAAGAAATCGACAAAAACGAGATCCAGAATAAGATCAAGGAGACAATGGCCAAACTCTCCGGCAATACCCGCGGTAAAGGCGTAAAAGCCAAACACCGTCGCGAAAAACGCGAAGAGAGAGCCAACGAAAGAGCTAACCAGCACGGCCAGGATAATAAACTCCAGGTAACTGAATTCATCTCCGTTAGCGAACTCGCTAACCTGATGGATGTTAGCTTCGCCGAAGTTATCTCCAAATGTATGGGCCTCGGTATCATGGTGTCCATCAACCAACGCCTCGACGCCGAAGTAATCGAACTCGTATCCGGCGAATTTGGATATGAAGTTGAATTTATCGGTCTCGACGCCGTTGAAGATGCAGAAGAAGTAGAAGAAGTAGATGCTCCGGAAGACCTGGAACCACGTGCACCAATCGTTACGATCATGGGTCACGTAGACCACGGTAAAACGTCCCTGCTCGACTATATCCGTAATGCTAACGTAGTAGCAGGTGAAGCCGGCGGTATTACCCAGCACATCGGTGCTTACCAGGTAACTACCAGCGGTGGTAAAAAAATCACCTTCCTCGATACCCCTGGTCACGAAGCGTTTACCGCGATGCGTGCCCGTGGTGCGAAAGCTGCTGATATCGCTGTAATCGTAATCGCTGCTGATGATGCCATCATGCCGCAAACTCGTGAAGCAATATCCCACTCTCAGGCTGCCGGACTCCCAATGGTATTCGCTATCAACAAAGTGGATAAAGAAGGATCCAACCCTGAGAAAATTAAAGAACAACTCGCTGGTATGAACCTCCTCGTTGAAGACTGGGGTGGTAAATATCAAAGCCAGGAAATATCTGCCAAGAGCGGTCTGAACATCGACCTCCTCCTGGAAAAATTACTGCTGGAAGCTGAACTCCTCGAACTGAAAGCAAATCCAAATCGCGAAGGTTCCGGTTCTATCGTGGAAGCATCCCTGGATAAAGGCCGCGGTTACGTTGCCTCCCTCCTGGTACAAAATGGTACCCTCCGTCAGGGCGATACCATCGTATCCGGTTCCTTCTACGGTAAAATCAAAGCCATGTTCAACGAACGTGGTCAGAAAATGGATGAAGCAGGTCCTTCCATGCCAGTACAGGTGCTCGGCCTGAACGGTGCGCCGCAGGCAGGTGAGAAATTCAAAATGTACGAAAACGAATCTGAAGCAAAAGAAGTGGCTAACCGCCGCGCCCAGATCGTTCGCGAACAAGGTATCCGTACCAAGAAACATATCACCCTCGACGAAATCGGTCGCCGTCTGGCACTCGGTAACTTTAAACAGCTCAACCTCATCCTCAAAGCTGACTTTGACGGATCCGTGGAAGCGCTGTCCGACTCCCTGCAGAAACTCTCTACTGAAGAGATCGTGGTTAGTATCGTTCACAAGGCCGTGGGTCAGATCACCGAATCCGACGTACTCCTTGCTACCGCCTCCGACGCGATCATCCTCGGATTCCAGGTGCGTCCTTCTTCTCAGGCTGCTAAACTCGCCGAGAAAGAAAACATCGAGATCCGCAACTACTCCATCATCTATGACGCTATCGAAGAAATTAAGAGCGCCATGGAAGGTATGCTGGAACC
Organism: Chitinophaga sp. Cy-1792; assembly: GCF_011752935.1. NCBI lineage: Bacteria > Pseudomonadati > Bacteroidota > Chitinophagia > Chitinophagales > Chitinophagaceae > Chitinophaga > Chitinophaga sp. Cy-1792. Next base: position 788,065 of record NZ_VWWO01000001.1, on the reverse strand, counting down.
AAAAATCGAAAAGAAAGTGGTGTGCAACGTCGAAGTACGCGAAACCTACAAATTCGACAAGGTTACAGTGGCTGGTTGCTTCGTACTCGATGGCAAGTTAGCGAGAAACACACGCGTAAACCTCGTTCGCGACGGTATCGTAGTTCATACCGGAGACCTCGGCTCCCTGAAACGTTATAAAGAAGACGTGAAAGAAGTTGCCGCCAATATGGAATGCGGTCTGAGTCTGCGTAACTATAGCGATATCCGCCCAGGCGATATCGTCGAAGGTTTCGAAGAAGTGGAAGTTAAAAGAACATTATAAGCCTCTGGCTTTTATATCCTTAAAAGCAGCGAAGTATCCCTTCGCTGCTTTTTTTTTCTTATAGAGATATCCGGTATTTTTCCGTACTGATCTAAACTTTTGTTAAATCCGTAGAATTTTAGTGCAGGACTGAATGTTATTTGGTTATTTTTGAACTTTACGATACTAGTATGAAGAAAATTCTGGCTTTATCCGCTATCACCTTAATGCTCGGTCATGCCGCTTCGGCACAGCAAAAACTGATAGCAGACAAGATTGTAGGCATAGTAGGGGATAAGATTATCCTCAAATCCGACATGGACGGTGCCCTCGCTGATCAACAGCGTAATACCGTGGATGGCGTATTGCCCCATGATGCACCCTGCAATACCCTGGAAATGCTGATTTCCCAAAAGGTAATGGTGCTTCAGGCCGAACGCGACTCCTTACCCGTTTCAGATGCCGATATCGAAGGTCAGATGGAAAACCGTATCCGCTATTTCGAACAGCTCTACGGATCCAAAGATAAAATGAAGGAAATCACCGGCTACTCCGTATACCAGCTGCGTGAAAGGTTCCGCACACCTATTAAAGAAGGTCTGCTCGCCCAGGCAATGCGTGGTAAAATCATCGACCAGGTGAAAGTAACCCCTTCTGAAGTAAAAAGATATTTCGACGCAATTCCTAAAGACAGCCTCAAATTCTATGAATCTGAGCTGGAAATCGGTCAGATCGTTATCAGCCCTAAAGCTACCCGCGAAATGGACCAATACGCCATCGACCGCCTGCTCGATTTCAAAAAACGCGTGCTGAATAAAGAATCTGATTTTAGCTCCCTCGCCATCCTTTACTCCGAAGATCCGGGCGTAAAAGAAAACAGAGGTATCTACAACCTGAACCGTAATGATAAAAATACCTGGGACCCAGACTTCCTGGCAGCAGCTTTCCGTCTGAAAGAAGGAGAGATCTCCAGCCCGGTTAAATCCCAGCACGGCTACCATATCATCCAGATGATCAAACGTCAGGGCGATAACGTTACCGTTCAACACATCCTCGTAAGAGCTGCCGTAACAAAATCAGACCTTAGCTCCGCTACTACCAAGCTGGACTCTATCCGCAACCTGATCCTGAACAATAAATTGACCTTCTCTGAAGCGGTAAACGAATTCAGTGATGAGCAATCCGCCAAATTCACCGGTGGTATGCTGCAGTCCAAAACCGGTGAAGGTACCCTGCTCACCATCGACCAGCTGGACGATGAGGCAGACAAAGCCATCGTAATGATGCTGGATACCCTGAAGCCAGGCCAGATCTCCAAACCAACACAGTTTACAGATGAAAACGGCCGCACTTCCGTTCGTATCGTTTATCTGAAGTCACGCAGCCAGCCTCACAGAGAAAACCTGAACGACGACTATTCCCGTATTCAGGCACGTACTCTCCAAATCAAACAGGCGGAGGCTATCAACAAATGGCTGAAGGAAAAGATTCCTACATTCTACGTACACGTAGATCCAGAATATAAAAACTGTACCCATATCAGTCAATGGATGGGGCAGCTAGCCAAGCAATAGGCAGATATTTAACTTTTTTGCAAGAGGGCCGCAGTGTAGTATCACAGCGGCCCTCTTGCCGTTTATACAACTGCCTTACGCTCCCGTGACGGATTTTAACTTTATTTGCCGTAGCTTTGCATCTTCAATTTTCAGGCATGAGTGATGCGATCAAGCATGAATGCGGACTGGCATTTATTAGATTGAGAAAACCGTTCTCTTATTATCAACAGAAATATGGGACCGTTTTTTATGGGCTGAATAAATTATATCTGCTCATGGAAAAGCAGCACAACAGAGGCCAGGATGGCGCTGGTGTTGCAGCTGTAAAATTAGACACTGAACCAGGTGTTCCCTTTATGCACCGCGTACGTAGCGCAGCCCCACAGGCAATTGGCGACGTATTCAGCAAAATCAGGGACGAGATTCAGGAAATCGAAAAGTATCAACCCGAAATCACCAAATATCCGGGTTTGATGAAAGGACACCTCAAATTTCTCGGTGAACTCCTCATGGGACATCTTCGCTATGCTACCCAGGGTAAAAACAACGTAGAACTTTGCCATCCTTTCGTAAGATATAACACCATCCCTGCCCGCAACCTCGCTATGGCAGGCAACTTCAACCTCGTAAACGCTGACGAACTCTTCAAATTCGTAAACGCAAACCCTGGTGAAGTACACAAAAACAGCGACCTCGCTGCCATGCTCGAAGTGGTACACCACTTCATCAGCAAAGAAGATGAAGTACGCCGCAATGGCCTCGACATCAAACACATCCTTCAACAGGCATTCTCCTTATTCGATGGCGGTTACCATGCTGCCGGCCTCATCGGCACCGGCGACGCATTCGTTATCCGCGATCCACACGGTATCCGTCCTTCCTACTACTATATCAACGACGATGTGATCGTAGCTGCCTCCGAAAGAGCCGCAATCCGTACCACTTTCAACGTTGGTGAAAATGAAGTGCTGGAACTGATGCCAGGTAATGCCCTCATCGTTAAACCTAATGGCGAATACGCTATTGAGCAAATCCTCGAACCTAAAGAACGTAAAGCCTGCAGCTTCGAAAGGATCTACTTCTCCAGAGGTAATGATGAAAAAATCTATAAAGAACGTACCGCCCTCGGACGCAATCTCTCCGGCACCGTTCTCAAAGCTATCGACAACGACCTTCGTAATACCATCTTCTCATTTATCCCTAATACCGCTGAAGTTGCCTTCTACGGACTCCTCAAAGGCCTGGAAGACTACCTCAACAAAATTAAAGTGGAAAGAATCCTTTCCTGGGGTAAAGATTTCGACGAAGAGAAACTGAACGAAATGGTGAACCGTCGCATCCGTATCGACAAAATCGCGATCAAGGATGTGAAAATGAGAACCTTCATCACAGAAGATTCCAGCCGTAATGAAATGGTACAGCACGTGTACGATATCACCTACGGTACCGTAAGACCTGGCGTAGACTCACTGGTAGTTATCGACGATTCTATCGTTCGTGGTACCACCCTGAAAGAAAGCATCGTGAAAATGCTCGACCGCCTCGGCCCTAAACGTATCATCATCGTTTCTTCTGCTCCGCAGATCAGGTACCCTGACTGCTATGGTATCGATATGAGTAAAATGGGTGACTTCGTTGCCTTCCAGGCGGCTATCGCACTCCTGAAAGAGCAAGGCAAGGATTACATCCTGCAGGAAGCTTACGGCCTCTGTAAAGAGCTGGAACGTACCAACACCCTGCACGCACAAAACGTGGTGAAAAATGTCTATAAACCATTCACACCACAACAAATCTCTGATAAAATCGCACAGATCCTTACTCCACAAGGTATCAATGCTAAAATCGAAGTTATTTACCAATCCATCGAAAGCTTGCACGAAGCCTGCCCTAACAACCTGGGCGACTGGTACTTCACCGGCGACTACCCAACTCCGGGCGGTAACCGCGTTGTAAACAAAGCTTTCATGAACTTCATGGAAGGTAAAAACGAAAGAGGTTACTAACGGTATACGTTATACGAGAAGTCTTGATAAATTTTGAGAGAGGGCACCATCCGGTGCTCTCTTTTTTTTGCTGGTTTCGTGTTTACCGGACGCCGAAGGCGTCCGGTAAACACGAAGAAGGGCAGCCCCGACGGGGCTGCCCTTCTTCGTGAAAACAATATTGGCAATCTCCGGGGTGTAACAACTTTATTGTCTTTTCCGATGTTAATTTTATTTTAAATGACATCACAACGATTCCTATTCTGTATTTTCGTTATTGTAAACAACAGGTTTTCAGCCCATGAAAACATTGCTACTAATCCGACATGCTAAATCCAGCTGGAACGATCCCGATACGGACGATTTCGACCGGCCACTTAACAAACGGGGAAAACAGAATGCTCCTGAGATGGCAGAACGTCTGAGAGATAAAGGAGTAGTTCCCGAACTGGTGATCTCCAGCCCGGCTAAAAGAGCCCGCACCACCGCCAAATTAATGGCTGATGTATGGCATTACCCCAAACAGGCGATCCTCCTGGAAGAAGAATTGTATTTGTGCTATGCATCCACGTTCCTCAAAGTAATCACCAAAATAGATGATGACTTAAACATCGTGGCCATCTTTGCACACAATCCCGGTATCACAGACTTTGCCAATTACCTGACCGAAGAAATCAGGATAGACAATGTCCCCACTGCCGGCGTATTCGCTATCCAGGCCGATACCGATAACTGGAAGGATTTCGACCGCGCTAAAAAAACTTTCCTCTTTTTCGATTACCCCAGGAAAGATTAACCCGGACAATACAATCCTCTTCCGATATCTCTTCGGAAAAATTTTCAGTTATCCACTATAATTAATGAAATCAGGGGAGATAATTATCCCTTCACTATCTTATTGTAAGATGCGGTTATTCCTTTGATCAGCGATGAACTGAAGCCCTGGTGCTCCATTTCATTCAAACCGGCTATAGTACAGCCTTTAGGAGTAGTTACCTTATCTATTTCTTCCTCGGGGTGACGGTTCTCACGAATCAACAGTTCCGCTGCTCCCTTAACGGTTTGCGCAGCAATCAGACTGGCGGTACGGGCATCAAAACCAATCTCAATACCTCCCTGGATATTGGCACGGATAAAACGCAACGCATAGGCAATACCACATGCACCCAATACAGTAGCGGCATCCATCAGCTTTTCATCAATGCTCACGGCTGCTCCCATATGGTTGAACATGCTGGTAACATAATCTGTCTGCTCTTGTGTTGCATGCTTGAAACACAAACAGGTCATCGATTCCTGAATGGCAATCGCTGTATTCGGCATCGCCCTTACCACGGCCATACCCGGCACAATTCTCTCCAGATCATCTATACTAACACCTGTAACCACGCTGATAAGAATCTGCCTGGAAGGGTCAAATAAACCGCTGAACTCCTGCAATACTTCCCGCACATTATAGGGCTTCAGCGCCACTATAATCACTTCCGACTGGCGAATCGCCACCGCATTATCTTTTTCCACCTGTACACCGGCAGCCTTCAGCTCCCCGAGTGTATCCGTGTTTCTTTTGGTGATAGTAATATCACCCGCCTTTGAAAAACCGCTCTTCAGCAATCCCTGGGCAATGGCCGATCCCAGATTTCCACCACCTATAATGGCTATCTTTTTGCCTGACATAAAAAAAGGTTTACACTATAAATCCTAAGAAAGGTAAAACAAAAGCCTGATTGATGCAAAAAGTACAGCATTGCATTATCTTGCATAAATGCGCGCACCAACCAAAGCAGCAGCGTTTTACGCCAGAATTACCGAAGCCGCCGGCCAGCAGCAGCCGGAAGAAAAAGTAAGGCTCTATAAACTGATACTGGAACACCTTTTCAGGGACCTTACCCGCGAAGAACACCGTTCTTTCGGTAACCTGTTCGCACGCATGCAGTTCTATTTCGATAAAGAAATAGTATCTCCCGATATACAACAACAATTAACCACCCTTCGTATTCTCACCAATCGCGCTACAAAATCCCTCTTCCCGCTGCAACCGGAAGAACATCTGCTCTGTATCAAAGCACTGGCAGAATCTGTAGCCTGGTTTTATGAAGAAGTAGTACCACTAAAGCTCTCCGAACTTTATTACGATACCGGCGACCGTACCCTTTCCCGGAGCCTCCGGCAAAGACCCGCCACCATACCATCGCTGCGGTGCATGATTACCGCAGTAGGGCCACTGGTCACCAATCCCCAGGGAAAATACTCCTGTGTCCTGGAGGTCAGAAATGATGAACAGGGAAACTTCCAGCTCTCCCTCGATGGACTGGATTCAGTTTCAGTCATGTCGCTACATGGCCAGCTGCGGCCCTATGATTCTATTCATGTGCTACACTGCGCCCAGGAAGACCAGGATACGCCAGATGACTCCCTGCCCGATTTTTACACCACCACAGCAGAAAGTCAGCTCGTACTGGAGCCCGACTTACTCATAGACATCAGTGACCTGGCAGAATGCTTCAACCATAAAGGCGTGAACAGACTGCAATACCTGGTCCGCAAACTGGTGCCGCAAAGCTCCAGTCCTGCAGCTTTCCGCGGTAACCTTGTCAACGCACTGCTGGATGAAATGCTGCGTAACAAGGAAATTGACTTCAAAACCTCCTTTAAGGAAACCGTTGCGGATAACGTCCTGCACGCTGCCGCATATGGTCGCGATAAAATAAATGAGATGTTCCGGGAAATCCGGGAGTCGCACTGGGGAAATCTCCACCAGACAGTCAAAGACCTGCAGGATAAACCCATCAGGATAGAGCCGACCTTCTTTTCCGCTATGTACGGACTGCAGGGCCGACTCGATCTCATGGCCGAAGATGATACCGATCCTCACCGTAAAGAAATTTTTGAGTTAAAAAGTGGTCGTTCGCCAGACTTCAACACCTGGAAAAACCACGAAATGCAGGTTATCGGCTATAACCTGTTACTACGTTCTGCCTTCGGCCCACAGCGAAAAGGCAGTTCGGCCATTCTTTATTCAGCAGCCGATTCGCAGCCACTGCGCAACGTCAGCAGTACACATGCCGGCGAAAATGCCCTGCTGCAACTCCGTAATGAGGTGGTGTCCATGCTACTCCGACTGGCTGCCGGCGAATATGATGTGCTTTCAACTATCAACAGCACCAGCGCGGCAGGACTGCCTTCTTTCAGTGCGGAACCTTTTATGGGCTTTGAAAAAGCCTGGCTGGAAGCATCTGAAGTATGTAAATCTTATTATAAAGAATATCTGTCGTTTACCCTACGCGAGTTTCTACAGGCAAAATGCGGGATGTTTTCCGAAGTAAACCGGGAAGATGATGCCGATGGATTTGCGGCACTCTGGCTACAGGACGAAAAAGAGAAGGCTGGCCGCTTCAATATTATTTCCGGCCTGCAATTCCGCGAATTCGATACCAGCAGCAGCGCCGTAACTTTTGATATAGTAGGTGCTGTGAGCCATAATTTCAGGGTAGGGGACACGGCAATTATTTATCCGCGCACCGGCCTGGAACTGGCACCCTTACAGCAACAGCTGCTGAAAGGACGGATAGATGAGCTGGGTAAAGACTTCCTGGTATTCTCTCTGAATAACCGGCAGATGACGCTGGACTTCTTCCGTCAGTACGACGAATGGATCATCGAACACGATATATACGAATCCAACTACTGGACAGCTGCCGCATCGCTCTTTTATATGCTGGCACCGCAGTACAGCTATAAGGCGGAAAAACTGCTGGGCCTCAGGTCTCCCGCTGTTAAAGCGCTTCCTGTTCCGTTGCCAAAAATGTTTAACGACAATCAGGAACAGATAGTTAGGGATGCTATCGAAGCGGAAGATTACTATTTATTACAAGGTCCGCCGGGTACCGGCAAAACCTCTGCCATGCTGACTACGATAGCAGATGAGCTGGTAAAAAGAGGCAATCACGTTATTATAGTTGCTTTTACTAATAAGGCAGTGGAGGAGATTTCTATTAAGTTAGATGCCTGTCAGATACCTTATTTGCGGATGGGCGGCCGCAATACCGACTCCGCACTGCAACTCCGCGATCATTGCCTGAATGGCTCCCTCGAAGCAGCGAAGCAATTCATTACCAGCCACCGGGTATTTGTAGGCACAGTGGCCACCATGGCTACACGACTGGAGTTGTTGCTGATGATGGGGATTCCTGCTGATGTACTTATTGCCGACGAGGCTTCTCAGCTGACAGAGCCTCAGTTGCTTGGTTTACTGATGCCTTTCCGCAAGTTCATCCTGATCGGTGATCAGAACCAGCTTCCGCCGGTGGTGGCACAGGAAAGCTTTTTCTGTAGTACCAAAGGAGAGGCCCTCAAAACGCTGGGCATTCACGATTTACGCTCTTCTATTTTTGAACGGCTGATGCAGCAATGTAAAAGCCAGCAGTGGCGGCGTTCCTGGGGTATGCTGAATACGCATTTCCGTATGCACGACAGTATCGCAGCATTGGTCAATCACTATTATGCAGGGCAGCTTTCTTCCGGAAAGCGGGAGCAGCAGGAGGTTTTCGAACATAACACAGCTGTCGCCGGAAGTTGGGATAAAGTGTTGTCTTTAGGTAGAAAGGTGTTTATTCCCAGTCCGTATGAGCCTACCTCCAAGATGAACAGGACGGAAGCCGCGCGTGTAACGGAACTGTTGAAGCATCTTAAAAACCTTTATGGTGCTGCATTTAATAAAGATACAGTAGGGGTGGTAACACCATGGCGTACACAAATAAGTTTGATCAGGGAGATGATTTCCAATGAGCCGGATTTACAATCTGTCCATATCAATATAGATACCGTGGAGCGTTTTCAGGGTTCTGAGAATGATATTATTATAGTCTCGCTGGCGGTGTACCATGCGGCGCAGGTACAGACGCTGGAGTGTATAGGACAGTTCAGGTGGGAGCAGTCGGATATAGAGGTAGACAGAAAGCTGTTGGTAACGTTGTCGCGTGCACGAAAACAGGTTATTATAATGGGATATGAGCCGGTATTAATGGAAAGCGCCCATTACCGGAAGATGCTGGCAGAGATGGAGCGGGGGAGTATCAACTAAAGGTAACAAAGGCCACACACAGTGGTATGGCCTTTGTCAGACAACATCATATAGATCATTCCTGGCAAACCAGGCGTTAATCCAGTGTTACGTGCGACCAGTTTTCACCGCTTTTGATGCGATATAACTGCATTTCGCTGATATCAAACTGTTCTGCTATCTGTTTCATGGTTTTCTTACCGGGCTTGTTGAGCAGGCGTTTGATATTCTTCACTTTGGTAACATTCAGTTTCAGGCCTTTCAGTCTGTTACGTTGTTTTTCTTTATAAGCTTTTTTGGCAGGGCTGTTCTGCTGGTGGGCTTCCATTTCTTCTTTGGTGGCCCATTTCAGGTTACCTGCTTTGTTGTTTTTCTTGTCGTAATCGAGGTGGATCACATACCTATGTGCACGGCCGGGTCTTTTCACAAAAAGCTTTGCAACTTCTCTGTGCAGGTAGAGTGACTGGTAGCTGTCGGCGGGTTTAACATTCAAAACCGTATAGCCTTCAACGGTGGAACCCGTGAGAAGCTTACCATCTTCCGTACTTTCATGATAACTGATCACTCGGCCCATGTTTGAAACAGCGTATTTTTTACGCAGGGCAGATTTGTTTTTAATCTGTAAGTCTTTCCAGACTTCGTTTCTCAGATTTTTAATTGTGGTCATGTGAAAGTAATTTTTTATTTATTGGATTTCCGGGGTTAGCGTTTAACCATAAACGTTACAACCGGCCATTTTATCATCGGCCGGCAGAAAGTCATTCACGGCCACTTGGGGAGTTGTTGTTCTATCAAAAATATGATCTTTATATTGAATCACTACTGCGTCTAAGACTTCCTCTATTTCAGCTAATGTTTTTAAAGTTACTAATTGTTGTCTGAATTCCTTTATGTGAGGTAACCCTTTCAGATAATTAGTGTAGTGGCGGCGCATTTCGAGGATACCAACGACATCACCTTTCCACGCTACAGATTGGAGTAAATGTTTTTTACACACCTGTACTCTTTCCAAAACAGTTGGCAGAGGCAAATGTTCGCCGGTTTTCATAAAATGCTTTATCTCACGGAAAATCCACGGATATCCGATAGCGGCACGACCGATCATGATACCGTCCACACCGTATTTGGCGCGGGCTGCCACGGCCTGTTCCGGTGTGCTGATATCTCCGTTGCCGAAGATGGGTATATGAATTCTTGGGTTATTTTTAACTTTTCCGATGAGTGTCCAGTCGGCGCTGCCCTTATACATTTGGGTACGGGTACGGCCGTGAATGGAGAGGGCTTTGATGCCTACGTCCTGTAATCTTTCTGCTACCTCTTCGATGTTTTTGGTATTATCATCCCATCCGAGGCGGGTTTTCACCGTTACAGGGAGTTTGGTAGCTTTCACTACGGCAGCGGTAAGACTTACCATTTTAGGGATATCCTTGAGGATACCGGCGCCGGCGCCTTTACAAACCACCTTCTTTACAGGGCATCCAAAGTTGATGTCCAGCAGGTCGGGATTGGTAGCCTCCACGATCTGGGCGGCCATTGCCAGTGGTTCTTCATCGCCACCAAAGATCTGAATACCAACCGGGCGTTCGTAATCGAAGATGTCCAGTTTCTGACGACTTTTAATTGCATCACGGATAAGTCCCTCCGAAGAGATAAACTCCGTATACATGAGATCCGCCCCGTTATCTTTACAGACCGCGCGGAATGGGGGATCACTCACGTCTTCCATCGGCGCAAGTAAAAGTGGGAATTCCCCTAGTTCAATATTACCTATCTTCACCATAAAATTGTGAACCCTGGCCTATCTGGCAGTAGTTATTATTGTAATTACTTATATATTTTTAGCAAATGCAGCAGAGATATTGGGTTTACTGTTGCCGCATGCTTAATTTCACGCTGTAAATTTACGCATTTTAATAGAGTATTTAATTATGAACGGCTACCTAAAGCAGTATCCAGCAATATTACAGTTCGTTACAATTATAGGCTTCTTCGTAGGCTTCCTGGCATTATCCCTGCTGTTAATAACTCTTTTGTCTCCTTACCTTACCGGCTATACGGCGCTGGAGGTGCAGACGAAAGTCCTTACAGATCACAGTCTGATAGGCTCACAGCGATTAATACAAACAATATATACCTGCACGGCCTTCTTTGTACCATCGGCAATATTCTGCTACCTCTGGCAGCCCGAACCCGCTACCTACCTGGGTTTGAAGACCAGAAACTCTTTTATGCAAATTCTACTGGTAATCGTGTTATACTTCTGTGTAATGCCGTTTGCCAATGTGCTGGGAGAATGGAACCATACCTGGAACCTGCCTGCTTCTGCTTTTGACATACAACGGAGAAATGAGGAGCTGATCAAGGCAATGCTGTACATGCCTAAAATCAATGACCTGGTGCTGAATTTATTGTGCATGGCTGTGGTGCCCGCTATTGCAGAAGAATTATTGTTCAGAGGAGTTATACAACGGGTGATGATCAACATGACCCGCCAACGCTGGCTGAGTGTGGTATTCACCGGCATTATCTTTAGTGCCGTTCATGGCGAAATGCTGGATTTCCTCATGATTGCCTTGCTGGGCATGGTTTTGGGAGCCGTATACGTTCTCACAAATAATCTCTGGTTAGCGATCCTGATACATGCCGTCAACAATGGCTCTATGGTAGTCTACTCTTATCTGTACCAACATGGAAAATCCACCACTGACCCGATGAAAGACAGCCATATGCCATGGTACCTGGGCCTTGCCAGTTTAGTCGTTACCGTTGGATTATTCGCGGCGCTTTCCAGGCGCTCGCCGAACCAGATTCAGGTGGAAACCGTTACAGATGATGAGGAAGACCAAGAAAACTAAAAGTAGTAACTTGACAATCTAAAATGATCAACTATGGAAAAAGGATGGGTTAAAGTATTTGCCAGCGACCGCCCTTACGAAACTGAAATCGTAAAAGGTATGTTAACAGAAAATGATATAGAAGCGGTGATTGTGCCTAAACAATCATCTTCCTTTACCTTCACTATCCCTGGTCAGGTAGAGTTATATGTGCCTGAGGCTCAGGCCGAAGCAGCAAAAGCACTCGTAGCTTCCCATAACAACAAACCTACCGGCGATCCATATGAGATTGACGAAGAAGGAGAGGACAAAAAAGACGAAACAGATCACGAATAGTATTACCCGGCTGGCATTACCCGATTTTTTGCAGATTTTTGCGGCCATTAAATTTATCTGAGACCAAATGAAGACATTTTTTACCCGCACTGCATCAGCACTGGTTTTTGTGGCAGTAATGCTGGGAGGTATCCTATGGAGCCCGTTTACCTTTTTCCTGCTTTTTTTCCTGGTAAATGTCTTTGCCCTGCAGGAATATTTCAAGCTCATCGGTGAAATTGACCCTGACTATAAACAAAAAAGTTCCCTGCACCATTATGGGATCACAATAGCGAGCTGTGCTGTAATTACAGCTTTTACCAATAATTATTTCATGTTCAGCGGCATTTCTACCGGCTTTCTGGGCTGGTGGGTCGCTATCCTTTTCCTGATGGTACTGCCATTGGGAGAAATACTTTTTAGCAAGGACTTCTCCCTGAAAAACATCGGTTATTCAGCGATGGGCCTGCTGTATGTGACCATACCATTCAGTTTGCTGGTAAATATCCGTCTGAATGCCGAAAACATCCACTATACAGCGGATCAGGTGGGTACAGCGCCAGGCTGGTTAATACCATTGCTGTTGATCATCTTCATATGGATTAACGACACCATGGCTTATATCACCGGCTCTCTGATAGGCCGTACGCCATTTGCACCAGCAATTTCGCCCAAAAAGACCATTGAAGGTACATTGGGCGGGATGATCCTGGCGGTAGCCGCTGCCGGCATCTATGGTCATTTCTGGGGTGCTGACTATCTGGCATTACAACACTGGATGGCACTGGCCGGTATCGCCGCTGTATTTGGCACCATTGGCGACCTCATCGAGTCTAAGCTCAAAAGAATGGCAGGCGTAAAGGATTCCGGCAATATCATGCCCGGCCACGGCGGATTCCTTGACAGGTTTGATTCTATGCTGCTGGCAGCACCATTTGCATGGCTCTATGTACAGACATTTATGCTCCATTGATAAATTCGTATGCTGAAATTTTTGAATTGAAGTAACTTCGCACTGCGATTAAACCAATAAACAGACAAACAAATAAAAAAACAATGAAGATCCATCGTGAAGGATTTGCTACCATTTCTCTCGTATTCCTGGTTTTGCTGGTAATTAACGGAGCAGTATCCTACTGGTTCGATTCTCCGGTACTGACCTGGAGCCTCCTGGCCGTTTCTGTAGTATTTTTCCTGTTCATCGTGTCCTTTTTCCGGATACCTTCCAGACAAAATACCTCAGGCGATAACCTCGTAATTTCTCCCTGCGATGGTAAAGTAGTAGTAATTGAAGAAGTGTATGAACCTGAATACTTTAAAGATAAAAGACTCCAGGTATCTATATTCATGAGCCCTGCTAACGTGCATGTGAACAGGAACCCGATCAGTGGTCAGGTAAAGCTCTCCCAATACCATCCTGGTAAATACCTGGTGGCATGGCACCCTAAATCTTCTACAGAAAATGAAAGACATTCTGTGGTAATCGATAACGGTAAAACCGCCATCCTCGTACGTCAGATCGCCGGTGCACTGGCACGCAGAATCGTGAACTACCTGAAACCAGGTATGGAAGTAAAGCAAAACGAAGAAATGGGCTTCATTAAATTTGGTTCCCGTGTAGATCTTTACTTACCTTTAGGAACAGAGGTAACTGTGCAACTGGAACAAATCGTTAAAGGCCAGCAAACAGTTATCGCAAAACTCTAATCGATTTTCTTACCGGAAAATACTGAGCTATGAAAAAAATCGCTACACTGGCAGTTGCCACTCTTTTTGTTGCAGGAACTGTATTTGCACAGGAAAAAGCTAAAACGCAACCTGCTAAAAGTACCGCTAAAACTGAAAAGAAAGCTGATTGTCCGGCATCCTGCCAACAATCAGGCGCTAAGAAAAGCTGTTGCAAACAGCCTTCCAAAACAGCCGCAATGCGCGTTTCTGCTGCCAATAAGAAGACGACCAAATAACTCAGTCTGCATATTATTTAAAATGCCATCTTCGGATGGCATTTTTTATTTTATCCCGCCCTGGCGGGCAGATGCTGATCATCTGCCCAACCAGCAATATTTATAAAATACCCTGGATCTCTTTCAGACTATTAATGGTATATGTAGGGGTAAATTCAACCGGTGGCTTCGCCGGATTGAAATAGATCTGATCCATCCCAACACCGTGTGCTCCCTTGATATCCAGTTCCATCGCGTCTCCGATCATAATACTATCCGCAGCGGAAGTATCCGCTTTTGCCATCGCATAATCGAAAATTTCACGGTAAGGTTTGAGGCTACCGGCCAGCTCAGAGGTGATAATATGTGTAAAATATTTATCTATCCCTGAATTCTTCATTTTCAGCAACTGCGTAGACTCGAACCCATTGGTAATCATATGCATAGGGTAGTTTTTGGCAGCCAGGTAGTCCAGTGTTTCGATCGCATGCGGAAACAGCCTGTTTTTAGTTGGCAGAATATCCAGAAACTGGTTGGCAATGGCTTCATTCAGCTTTTCGTCGCCGATTTTAAAGTCGAGGAGGGTAAGTCTGAAACGTTTGAAGCGAAGATCGTTGCGGGTGATATATCCTTTTCTGAATCTATCCCAGAGGCGTTCGTTGTGACCTACATATGATTTCGAAAATTCCTGAAATGTTGGCACTCCCTTTTGTTGTAATCCATGTTCATCGTACAACTCCAGCAAGGTTTCCTGTTCATTTGTCTCAAAATCCCAGAGCGTATGATCCAGGTCAAAGAAAAGATGTTTGTATCTCATGATGCGCAAAGTTACGAAATTCAGTATTTTACTGTCTTTAACGAATAAAGACTATGAATGCAGTTATCACCGGCGCAAGTAAAGGAATAGGGAAGGCCATTGCAGAAAGGCTGGCAAAAGAAGGATTTAATGTGGCTATCTGTGCCCGGCATGAAGCAGCGCTTCAAGCTGCCCGGAGCAGCATCAGTCAGCAGAATCCGGCTGTTACCGTACTGGCGGAACAGGTAGATATGGGCAATAAAGCAGAGGTGCTGGCATTTGCCGAAAAAGTCAGATCACAATTTTCTACCATAGATATATTGGTCAATAATGCCGGCATATTCACGCCAGGTGCCCTTTTTGAAGAGGCTGACGGCTTGCTGGAGCAATTAATGGCAGTAAATGTATACAGTGCGTATCATCTCACCAGGGCATTATTACCTGACATGATGACTAAACGCAACGGACATATTTTTAATCTGTGCTCTGTTGCCAGCCATAAAGCCTACGCCAATGGCGGATCTTACAGTATTACCAAGCATGCTTTGCTGGGTTTCAGCCGCAACCTGCGGGAAGAAATGAAACCTTATGGGGTCAGGGTAACCAGTATCAGTCCGGGTGCTACCCTCACCGCCTCCTGGGATGGCTTTGAGGCGCCACCAGACAGAATGATGCCTCCGGAAGATATTGCCACCATCGTGTGGACCGCCTACACGCTCGCCAAACAGACAGTAGTAGAGGATATCGTACTACGTCCCGTTTTAGGAGATATTTAACATCATATATCATAATTTTTTAACTAACTTTTAACGGCGTCCGTACCGCATCCATGGCGGGTTTGGTTAAATTTGTTGACATAATATGATGGTCAGGTCTGATATGAGAAAATGTTTATTCTCCTTATTGTTTTTAGTAGGATTGGTAAACTGCGCATTCGCGCAGGATTTCCGTTTTACGACCACTGTGAGCCAGAATACAGTTGGGCTGGACGAGCCATTCCAGATTCAGTTTATGCTGGAAAACGGAGTGAACGTCACCAGTTTACAAGCTCCTAACTTCAAGGATTTCGACATTCTGCAAGGTCCCAGCCAGATGCAGGGACAGTCAATTATGAACGGACGCCGCTCCGATTATTTTGCATTCATTTATGTTTTGCAGGCCAAACATGTGGGAAGTTTTACTATCCCCGGGGCGGTAGCAAGAGTAAATGGTAACCTGGTAAAATCCAATCCTGTATTAATAGAGGTTAAAAAAGGTACGTCTACTGCAGGGCAGATGCAACAGCAACAGCTCCAGCAGCAACAACAACAGCAGCAGCAACAAAACCTGGGCGGCTACGCCCAGAGAGGCCGCGGCGATGAAGCCATGGACCCCGTATTGAAGAAAGGAGAGGATGTCAATGAAAAATTACGCAAGAACATCTTCGTAAAAGTAGATGTGGATAAAACCAATCTCTACGAAGGAGACCAGCTAACGGCAACGTATAAACTCTATACACGCCTGCCAACAAGTTCCAGCGTAACAAAAGTTCCTGCCTTCAAAGGATTTTCCGCTAAAGATATTGAACTTCCGAACCCGCCACAGGCAACGGAAGAAACGGTGAATGGTGTTCCCTATAAAGTATTCACCATTCGCAAAACATTATTGTTCCCACTGCAATCCGGCACCCTGGAACTCGACCCTGTAGAGGTAGACAACACGGTAAGGCTGGTGAAACTGGTGCCTAACAAGCGCCCCAAAGCAAAAGATCCGTTCGAAGACTTCTTCAATGACCCGTCATTTAAAGATCCGTTCTTTGACGATTTCTTCAATCGCCCGGATGTGGAAACAGTAGACGTCCCCTACAAAACCAAATGTAATCCGGTACAGATCAATGTGAAACCGCTGCCTGCAGATGGCCGCCCGGCGAGCTTCAATGGCGCTGTCGGTAAATTCACCATGCAAGCGGCAACCGATAAAACACAGCTCAGCACCGACGATGCATTAACACTGAAAGTAACGATCAGTGGCCAGGGCAACGTCAACCTGCTGAATACACCTAAAATAGATATCCCTTCAGGATTCGAGAAATACGATCCTAAAGTGACCGATAATATCGAGAAAAACAGCAACCCGTTGACGGGTAGCCGTACGTTCGAATTCGTACTGATGCCTACAGAAGCGGGACAACATATCATTCCGCCGGTAGAATTCTCCTATTTCGACCCGGCAGCTAATGAATATAAAACCGTTAAGTCGGCACCTTTCACAATTAACATCTCCCAGGGTAAAAAAGCCAAAGCTGATAAACAGGATTATGGCCTGAACAGAAATGAGCTGGTAGGCATTCAAACAGAAATACTGCCCTGGATAAAACAACATACCTGGTTTATTACCAGTATCTGGTTCTATATACTGTTATTAATTCCGGTATTGATATTCCTTGGCGTGGCTTATCTCAAGCGCCGCAAGGATTATAATACCACCAATGCGGCCCTCCTGAAGCATCGTTACGCCAATAAAGTAGCGCTGAAAAGACTGGAGCTGGCAGCCCGTTATCTCAAGGAAGGAAAAGACAAAGCCTTTTACGAAGAGACTTCCCGTGCTGTATGGGGCTATCTTAGCCATAAACTGAAGATTCCGTTTGCAGATCTCAGCAAGCAGCTGGTGCAGGATAAACTGGCAGCAAGAAGTATCAACGGTAGCAATACCAGCGATCTTTTTGCACTGATCGATAATTGTGAAGTAGCCTTATACGCACCAGGACAAGATAATACCCGCATGCAAGGCACCTACGAAAAAGCTGTTGGCATTATTACCAACCTGGAAAACGCATTGAAGAATTAATATAATAACAACCAGGCAAATGTTCTATACAAGAATGATCAGATCGTTATTACTGGCTATGGGCTTGCTTTTCGCCACTTGCTTTTCGCAAGTGATGGCACAGCAGGCAAATCCGCAACAACGTTTTGACGAAGCCAATAATCTTTATCGACAGAGTAAATTCACAGAATCTGCCAACGCCTATCAACAACTGATTGATGAAGGCTATGCCGAACGTTCCCTGTATTTCAACGCAGGTAACGCCTGGTATAAGGCCGGCAAAATAGGCGCTTCGGTATATGCTTACGAAAAGGCATTGCAGCTTTCCCCGGAAGATGCAGTCATCAAACACAATCTGGCCATTGCCAACCAGAAAGTGAACGGTTTCGTAGGGGAGTTACCGTTAGTATTCTTTCAGCAATGGTGGCTGAAGCTGCAACATATCCATAGCAGCAACGCATGGGCAGGTTTCTCACTGGCATTCTTCTGGTTACTGATAGCCGGCATGATCGTCAACCTCTTCATCCCCGGCCTGAAAAATAAATACCTCACCTGGGGCAATTACCTCTTTGGCATCTTATTCATCCTTCATTTGCTGATGGCGGTAGATACCTACAATATTGCCAATAACCACGACAACGGTATCGTCATGACAAGCACCGTTAAGGTGAAAGCCGCTCCTGATGATAATAGCAAGGATTTGTTTGAACTGCATGAAGGCATGAAGGTGAAAGTCCTGGACGCTACGAAAGAATTTTGCAAAATAGAAATGAATGACGGTAAGAACGGATGGGTAATCTGTAATGGTGTTAAACGGCTCTGACAGCGTATCCCGACGATTTAATCATCTACATAAAATAATATTGTAAGGCTGACCTGTTGGGTCGGCCTTTATTTTTACCCTTCGGGGTAGCTTGCAGCTAGTTGTTTGACTCTTTCGAAAATTCGCCTAATGGTTGTACTAACAATTGCCGTTCTGTCGTCCGATGTTAAATACTCATTATATTTCCATTCATTTACCTTCTCATTGTCAATTCCCACTTCATAGGAATGTGGTTGAAAGTTAATGGTGATCTTAGTCTGAACGGAAAAAGGTGTTACTTCTCCATGTAGGTAATCAACTAATTTTATTTCAATGCATATTTCTTTTACTAACTCTGTCAAAACATCTTCATGGTGGGAGTTATTGTAATCTTTTAATTTGTGCTCCATTTCCAGATTAAGCCCATCAGGCTCAGCTATCTTCACTCCGTTTAAAAGGACATCTAGACTATGGCGACGAAATAGGGGGTAAAAAACTGTAATATTCTCAGTTATTAATTTAATAAGATCTTCAATTTTACTGTTTTTGCATGCGTGATATATAGTTAAATTATATAAGTGGGCTATATCCGATGGCGAATCAAAACGCTGTCTTCTCCAACGGTTAATCACTTCCTTCAGTTCTTCCAGTTCATCCAGCATTCCGCCATTTGCCCCATCTATGTACAATTCCAGGCTCCAGATTAGTTGCTCACCGACATATTGTACAAAGGTATCAAGGTCTCCCACATCTGCCTGATTAAGCGCAAATAAATAGTTCTTTTTATCCGCTGATTTAATAATTGCAGGTGGGTAATTTGCTCTCAGCAAAACATAATTCATTAACAGACGCGAAAGACGGCCATTTCCATCATCAAACGGATGAATTCTCACAAACCTGTAATGTAAAAGTGCTGCAAGTTGAAGCGGATGAAGTTCTCCGGCTTCCTCTTCCATCCGGTACCAATTAATCATTTCTGCCATCATTGCCGGAGTGTCTTCCGGTGAGGCATAATGAAATATTGTTCCATCCAGCAATTTCACATGATTAGGCGCAGTTTTATATACACCGATTTGTATTTGTTTTCTGGACGGCTCCCCAGAGCCTGTTACAGCATCTCTCCAATATGGTCTGACGAGGAGGACTTCATGCAAATGCCTGATCGAGGATTCAGATAGTGGTCGTTCTTTATCAGCAGCCATTTCCTTCACCAATTCAAAAGCGACATCATGTGCCTTCATTTCTTCATATTCTCTTAAATCATGGTTTCCTGTCGTCTTATCAAACATAAACAACAACTTTGTTTCTCCATAGGTGAGTGTATTACCCTCAATATGATTGGAGTTGTAGTTAAATTCCAGGCGCACTTTTCTATTAATGCGTTCCTGAAATTCAGCTTTGATGGGCTGTAATGACCACAATTTTTCAACAAGCTCATTTATCTTTGAAATACTTTGAAGCATGGATGAGTGAATTAACTGCTGTAATGAAGTTCCCCAAAAAAAGCCAGACTCACAATAAAAATTGCTGCTTTTTGCCCTTCGGGCAGATATAGGCAGATGATTACATGCGCTCTATCCGCAGCAGGAAGTCCTGCTTTTTCTGGCGGGATACCGGTACACTCTGTCCGTCGCACATAATGATTTCGCCGCCATCGCCTTTGATGTATTTATCCATGAAGGAGAGGTTAACGATGTAGCAGTTATGTACCCTGAAGAAGGCTTTATCTTCCAGCATTTCTTCCATTTCTTTCAGGGTGCGGGAAGCAGAGAAGGAGTTGTCCTGTGAGCGGAGAAATACGTTGGTATTGGCGCCATCAGATTCGCAGTACAGGATATCGTTGACGATAACCATGCGCAGTCCTTCGGCAGTGGGCAGGGCGAGTCTTTCTGCCTGTTTGATATGCTGATGAAGTATTTCGACGAGGTGATCTACCTTTTTGGCAACTGGTTGTCCTATGTGTTCAATTGCTTTTTCCACAGCTTCCTGTAATTCATTCGCGTCGATGGGTTTGAGCAGATAATCCAGTGCGCTGTGGCGGATAGCCTGTACGGCATAGTGGTCGTATGCGGTGGTGAAGATCACAGCAAAAGTGCCTTTTTTACTGGCTTCCAGCACCTGGAAACCGTCCAGACCCGGCATTTCGACATCCAGGAATAACAGTTGCGGTTCGTATTTAACGATGGCTTCGAGTGCGGCCGTTCCATTACTACAGGTAGCCATTACCGAGATATTCGGACAGTTATTTTCCAGTAGTATACGAAGTACATCCCGACTATGTTTCTCGTCGTCCACAATGATGGCTCGCATGGGAGAATTGAAAAAGGTTGATATAGCTGATAAATAGTTGGAAACGCTTGTATTATCAGGCATTTCCGGATGGAAAAATTACGTCTTTTTTTCTAGTTATCCAAACTGGTTCAGCTAACCAGCGCCTGCCGGCAGGAGGTGTGGCGCATACTGATAACAATGCGGTTGCCGCAGGGGGCGGAGG
This sequence comes from Chitinophaga sp. Cy-1792, assembly GCF_011752935.1. Lineage (NCBI taxonomy): Bacteria > Pseudomonadati > Bacteroidota > Chitinophagia > Chitinophagales > Chitinophagaceae > Chitinophaga > Chitinophaga sp. Cy-1792. The sequence continues at coordinate 767,193 of NZ_VWWO01000001.1, read as the reverse complement.
TAGTATCTACCAGTTGTTGTGTGGAGATGCTGGCCTTCATCTGATAGCGTTCGCTCATCATGTAAAGCCGCTCGGACGCAATATCTATACAGTGAACGAGCCGTTCGCTGGTATCATCCAGCAGTTTCATTTCCGGCTCTCCGTTATCTTCTACCGTAATAAAAATCCTGTCATCATCTCTGTCGATACAGATGTTCAGCTCGCCGCCGCCTTTTTCCGGGCGGAGGAGCAGGCGTTGCCAGATGGCATACTGAACATAGGGCTGAATGATCAGGGGTGGAATGAGGCTGTTATGTGGCGCTATATCAGGGGCTATTTGCAGCTGGTATTGAAACTGCTGATCAAATCGTAGCTGTTCCAGCTGCAGGTAGAGTTCCAGCGCTTCCAGGTCTTCGTGGAGTGTCACCCATTCTTTATTGAAGTTAGACATCACCATTCGCATCAGTCGGGAGAAGCGGGTGAGGTAGAGCGATGCCAGGTCGGTGCTGGTGGTAAGAATATAATGGTGGATAGCATTGAGGCTATTGAAGATGAAGTGTGGGTCCAGCTGGGCCTGGAAGGCATGAATTTCCAGGTTGATCATGGCTTGCTGCTGGGTAATTTCTTTGGCGGAGGCGCGGCGTATCTTTCTTTCTCTTAAAAAGAAAAGAATCAGGAGCGTAAGGGTACTGGCGAGGAAAAAAGCCCAGTATGGCCAGGCAACTCCCAGAAATACATCTGTTAAAATATGTGCCACCTTCAGAGTTATAGAGGGAGAATGCGTGTCCCGAATTTAAATATCGGGCAAAACGGCACTAAAGTGAAGTAGCAATTTATACTAGGCAGAAAATAGGCAGAAAGCGGTTACAATCAGCGGAAAACTGGTTATATAAAAAAGCTGACCGGAAGCAGATGCCGCTGTTAGGGCCCAAATGCTTGCTGGTCAGCCTTTTACAATGTTTTTATGAAGGATCAGGCTTCTGTGAATTTATAGCCGACGCCACGTACAGAGTGGAAGTATTTGGAGTTGCGGCTATCTTCTTCGAAGTATTTCCTGAAGTTCAGAATAAAGTTATCGATCGTTCTCGTAGTAGGGTAGACGTTATATCCCCATACTACCTGCAGGATTTTTTCACGGGTAACTACTTCGCCTTTGTTTTCTATGAGGAGTTTGAGGAGCATGGCTTCTTTTTTACTCAGCTCATAGTGTTTACCGTCTTTGCCGATACATTCCTGTGCGGCGAAGTCGATGGTGTTGTTACCGAATTTATATACGTTAGGAACGCTGTCTTTATCCTGTATTTTTTTGTTTTTAACGATCAGCTTTTCAACGCGGAGGAGTAATTCTTCCAGGTTGAAGGGTTTGGTCATGTAGTCGTCGCCGCCTTTTTTGAGGCCGAGTACTCTGTCGGCGCTGCTATTTTTAGCGCTAAGGAAGAGAATAGGTACTTCATTATTCTGGATCCGGATATTTTCGCAAACGGCGATGCCGTCCATTTCCGGGAGCATGATATCCAGTATGATGAGGTCGAAATATTCGTTTTTTACTGCCTTGAGGGCAGCAGTACCATTATCCACAGCGGTTACTTCATATCCTTCCAGCTCCAGGTTCAGCTTCAGCGCTTCCTGGAGGTTCTCTTCGTCTTCAACCAGTAGTATTGATGCCTTTGTAGCTTCCTTCATGAGTATATATTTGATTGTAAGTCAAATGATGGGATTAAAGGGCTGCCAATTAATCCGTTGATTAAATTTACGCCGTTTGAATGGAATAATTCGTCCATGTTATATCAAAGCAGGCGCCGGAAGGTTTATTGTCCAGTACTTCTATAGTTCCGTTGTGTTGCTCTACAATTTTAGCGGTCAGGAACAGGCCCAGCCCGGAACCTTTTGCTTTCCTTGTATTTTCGTTGCCTACGCGGTAAAACTTCAGGAAGATTCTTTCTTTTTCTTCATCAGGGATACCAGGACCTTCGTCAATGACCTGTAATCTGAGTTGTTTGTTTTCTTCAAACAGCTTTACATAGATGGTACTGTTACGCGGTGCATATTTGGCAGCATTTTCCACAAGGTTACTGAGTACGATGTGTAACATCAGCTTGTCACCTTCCATCCATACCCCCGGCAAAATGCTTGCCTGAATGTCATGTGTGCCAATTCGTCCGCCTAATTCCTTAATTCCTGCCTCAAAGATGGCGGAAATATTCAATGGCTCCTTAAACAGCTGGTATTTATGGGTTTCCAGCTGGGCTGCCAGCAGGATATTATTACAGAGTTGATCGAGGCGGTTGGTTTCGCGGATGGTATTGTCTATAAGTCTGGTTTGCTTTTCTTCATCCAGCTTATGTTTGCGTATAGTTTCCAGGTTTAGCTTGGCGGCGGCGATGGGCGATTTCAGTTCATGGGTGACTGCCATCATAAAGTTTTGCTGTTGCCGGCTAAGTTTCATGTACTTCAGTACTGCCCTGAATACGAAGCCTGCGCCCATGAGTATGATACCCAGGAAGGTAAGTCCTTCGCCCAGGTATTTGAAGGAGCGCATTCTTTCGTCCTTCTGAATACGCTGAAATTCTATTTGATATTCAACGGGTTGCGTAAGACTATCGGTACGAAGTTTCAGGTTTTGCAGTTCGAAAGTGGTGATCTGATGACTCTGGCGGAGCAACAGGATTCCCCACCATACCAGTGCTGCCACTGTATATGCCAGAACGAGCAAATAAAGGAAGGAGACAGATTTGCCTCCCTGCATGTAGTTAAAGAATCTTTTCATCACGGCCGCTTGCCGGCTTTCTCAATCCGCAGACCGACATTCATCACATTGGGGAGCGGATTTTGCCGCATATTTTGTTCAAAAGATATTTTGTAAGTACCCGGTTTGTCGAAGATGGCATTCCGTTGAATAGGAACACGATGTTCATAGATATCGTCTATACCGCTGCCTAACCATTTTCCGGAGGCTTCTGCCAGCGGGAGTTCGACGCGTTGACTTTGCGGGATACTATCGCCGGGATATTGCGTACCTACCAGCAACCAGAGGTTACTATAGGGATAGGCGGCAGTATGCCGGACGTTGACGTATATATTATACAGCCAGGCTGTATCTTCCGGTTCGAATTTTACTTCAAAAGAAGGCTTGTAATCATAGGCCCAGTCGTGCCCTGGAATTTCCAGGTTTTTCTCGTAGGCATCCATTTTAGGAGGCTTGCAGGCGGCAGCCAGTAAAAAAAGGCCTGCGGTTACCAGGAGTAATCTCTTCATAAGGTGTTCGCCTTACTATAAAACGTTTAATACTTGTTCTTTTGCTTTCTCCAGTTCATCCTTCATTAAAACCACCCACTGCTGGATACCTGCGTCGTTTGCTTTGGAGCCGGTTGTATTGATTTCGCGGCCAACTTCCTGCAATACGAAGCCCAGTTTTTTACCTTTAGCCGGGTCACCTTCTTTAATGATTTCCTTGAAATAGCGGCAGTGATTTTCCAGGCGGGAAAGTTCTTCAGAGATATCCAGTTTTTCCAGATAGAAGATCAGTTCCTGTTCCAGGCGGTTGCTGTCTACATTTTCTTTGCCTACATGTTCGGCGAGTAAGCCTTCCAGGCGCTGACGGATACGGTCTTTACGGAGCGGGTCCAGTTCTTTTACCTTCACCATGTAGGTTTCAATGTTTTCAATGCGGGTCATCAGGTCAGATTCCAGCATTTTACCTTCATCCTGTCTGTGTGCATCGAGGTCCTGAAGTGCAGCCTGTAATGCTTCTTCCACATCTTTCCATTCCTGTTCAGCGATCTGTTCGGTGGCAGGGGATACTACTTCCGGCAATTTCATCAGGATGTTGAGCATATCACCCTGTGGCAGTTCTAGCTGATTAGCCAGCATGGTGATGGACTCATAGTAGTACTTAGCCAGGTCGGTGTTGATAACAACCGGGCGGGTAGCACCATTCTGACGAATATTGATGGTAGCATCGAGGGTACCGCGTTGCAGTACCTGTTGCATTTGAGAACGGATCTCAAATTCGTAGGGTTTCAGCAAAGGAGAAAACTTCAGATTCACCTCAAACTGCTTTCCGTTGAGCGACTTGATCTCCACCACAATTGTTGTTTCGCCTCTCGTGCTCTCCGCCCTTCCGAAGCCAGTCATTGATTTCAGCATAATAGAAATTTGTAGGCAACAAACCTAGTTAAATAAGCGCAGAAAGCCAAAAGCATAAAATCATAATGCCGGCAGTCTGAGTTTTTTATATATCTCCTCTTTACTGAGGGTGATCATATCACCGGAAGCCATTCCGGCTATATTGATTTCTTCGATGCGGTAACGGACAAGCCTCAACGTAGGGAAGCCCACAGCAGCAGTCATTTTACGTACCTGCCTGTTCTTGCCTTCCCGTAATGTCAGGCTGATCCAGGGCGCAGGAATACTCTTCCTGAAACGGATAGGAGGGTTCCTCGGCGGCAAAGCAGGCTCTTCAGTAAATAATTGCGCCTTGCACCGATGGGTCTGGTACATTTTTCCATCCACATTTATCTGCACTCCCTGTTGCAATTTATTAACAGCCGCCTCAGTAACAGCACCATCTACCTGCACCCAATACTCCCTTTCATGTGCATGACGGGGAGATAACAGCCGGTGATTCAATGCTTTATCATTTGTCAGTATGAGCAGGCCTTCACTATCATAATCAAGGCGTCCCACAGGATATACGTCAGAAGGTACTTTGAAAAAATCAGCCAGACAAGCTTTATTTCCTTCCGGTGTAAATCTTGTTAATACCTCATATGGTTTATAAATTACATAATAATTAAACGCCACAAGACCTTTGCTTTGGTTAAGGAGCCGTAAATTAGTACATTTGCATGATTCGATATGAGTATACCTAATAATCCTTCGTGCGAGAAATGTAAAGATCGCTTTTCGTCGATCTTTTGCAAAGCTGACCAAACCAATCTTGAACAGATTGATGCGGCCAAAGTTTGCTCTTCCTACAAGAAGGGGCAGGTCATCTTCCATGAAGGTGCCTATCCATTCGGTGTATTCTGTATCAACGATGGAAAAATAAAACTCTCCCACAGCGGCGACGACGGTCGTGAACAAATCGTTCGCCTCGTTAAAGCAGGCGATATCATGGGGTATAAAGCCCTCCTCAGCAATGAGCGCTATACCGCCACCGCTACCGCACTGGAAGATTCTTCCATCTGCTTTATTCCGAAAGACCTGTTCCTTGGCATTCTCCAGAAAGATGCTTCTATGTCTTTCGAAATGATGCGCATCTTATCCAGTGAATTACGCAAAGCCGAATTAAAGATCACCCACCTGGCCCAGAAGCCGGTGAGAGAACGCCTTGCAGAAACGCTGCTCTTCATCAGGGAAACCTACGGCCTCGAACCTGATGGCCAGACCCTGAATGTCCGCCTCTCCAGAGAAGAAATCGCCAACCTGGTAGGTACTGCCACTGAATCTGCTATCAGATTACTGTCTGAATTCAAAAAAGACGGTATGATTGAACTCGACGGCAAGAAAATCCGCCTCCTCGACGTTCCGCAGATCATCAGAACAGCTAACCTGCACGACTAATCCTGATATTTATCATTTTCTGCCTTGACACTTGTCATTGTGCACCCCACGCATCCCGGGTATTTTTGCTATGATCAAAAATTCACCGGAACTGATGCATGCATTTGCTATTATAAATTTTCATGAACTTACCCCTTCTGCCTTGTGTGAGGTGATGAAACATAAATTCCATCACGCCATTGAACATACGGCTGACCAGGTGGTCAGCTACTTCACCCTGGAGCTCCAGGACGATACCACCGTTCCTGCTGTTGCCGATATACAACACCTGCTATTTGCCCGTTTACACGCCGAAATTATCCAAACCATCCGCAAAGAGGACACCATCCTCTATCCGGTGATAAAGAGCCAGGAGCCACAGTCGCCCCCCATTAAATGCATACAGCACGGCACCTACACCACCATCCGTAACTCTTTCCAGAAGATTACCCTGTTATTGCAAAAAATCAGACAGGTATCCGGCAACTACCAGATACAAACCAACTGGAGCAGTGCCTATAAGCTCTGCATCAATGACCTCTATATCACGGAACAGTTAGTAATGCAATGGATATATGTAGCACAGAACATCCTGTACCCATCTGTTACCAAACCCGGCACCATCGTCATTGATCAGAACGATTTTAATAACGCAACAAGTATCGACTAATGGCCCAGATTCATACCAACACCCAGACAACCTGCTACCACTGCGGGGAAGACTGCCAGGAAACCAATATTACCCTGGCAGGTAAACCTTTCTGCTGTGAAGGCTGCAAACTTGTTTATGAAATCCTTAACCAGAACAATCTCTGTGAATATTATGACCTGAATAATAAGCCAGGCATCAATCAGCGCATGCAGGTAAGGAAAGATAAGTTTGCATTTCTGGAAGATGATGGTATACAGCAACACCTGGTTCAATATAAAGATGAATCACAAACACATGTCTCTTTCTATCTACCTCAGATACACTGCAGTTCCTGCCTCTGGCTACTGGAAAACCTGCACAAACTGAATGAAGGTGTACTTCGTGTAACCGTTAACTTTAGTCGGAAAACCGCACATATCATCTACCTGCATAAAATTACTACGCTGAGGAGTATAGCCGAAACGCTTACCGGCATAGGATATGAGCCATATATCAGTCTGAATGATATTCAAAAAGAACAAAAACCCCGTGTCAACCGTCAGTTGATTTATCAATTGGGTGTAGCAGGATTTTGCTTCGGTAATATTATGCTGCTCAGCTTCCCGGAATATTTTTCCGGTTCGGCTCATAACACCTCTGCCATGAATACCATGTTCCAGTACATGAACCTGGTACTGGCGCTGCCGGTATTCTTTTATAGTGCACAAGCTTTTTATAAATCTGCCTGGGGCGGGCTTAAACACGGCTTTCTCAACATCGACGTTCCTATTGTGCTGGCTATCTTCGTAACATTTATCAGAAGTCTGGCAGAGGTAGCAGCAGGGCATTCCGGTTATTTCGACTCTATGACCGGCATTGTGTTCTTTATGCTTATTGGCAGAGTATTACAGGAAAAAACTTACCAGGGACTTTCCTTCGACCGAGACTATACGTCCTATTTTCCCATAGCCGTCCACGTTATAAAGGACGGCAAAGAGGTGCCTACCTCCCTGCCGGAAATCAAAGTAAACGATACCCTGTTGATTCATCATCAGGAGCTCATTCCGGCTGATGGCATCATATCACGCGGAAAGGCGCTGATAGACTACAGTTTTGTAACCGGGGAATCTGCCCCGGTTCAAAAAACTGTAGGAGAAATCGTGTATGCCGGCGGACGCCAGCTGGAAGGAAACATCGAAATACTGACCATTAAAGAGGTGGCACAGAGTTATCTGACCAGCCTCTGGAACAGGGATACCTTTAAGGAGCCGGACGAAAAACATGTCTCCTTTGTACACCTGCTCAGTCGATACTTCACATGGGTGGTATTATTGATTGCTGTTTCTACATCCGCTTACTGGGCGGCCACAGATCCGGCTAAAATATGGCCTGCGGTTACCGCCATACTGATTATCGCCTGTCCATGTGCATTATTGCTGGCATCTTCCTTTACCAACGGGCATATATTACGTATCCTCAGCCGGCATAAACTATACCTCCGGAATGCACAGGCCATCGAAAATCTGGCCAACACCACTCATATTGTATTTGATAAAACAGGCACCCTTACCAGTAAATCAGGTGCGGAGGTAAGATATTTCGGTACCCAGCTGACGCCGCTGCAGGAAATGATGATCAGTAGCATGGCGGCGCAGTCTACACACCCGCTGAGCAAGGCTATCAGAAATTATTGCAGTACCACCAGCGCCTATACTATCCGCGATTTTCAGGAATTTACAGGAAGAGGTATTTGCGGTTGGGCCAACGATACCTTTATACGTATGGGTAGCGCGGAGTTTACCGGCATTCACAATAAAGAGGAGCAGGATGGAAGCGTTGTATTTGTAGCCATCAATGAAAAGCCGGTGGGGTTATTTACCATCAGGAACAGCTACAGGCCAGGCATTCGTAATATGTTGGAAAAGATCAGGAATTATTTTGATTTATCTGTTTTATCGGGAGATAATACGAGAGAGGCCGCCAGTCTGAGATTGCTGATGGGCGCCTCTGCTACGCTTAAATTTGAGCAGCAGCCGGCAGATAAATTAGAATACATCATCGGCCTTCAAAAGAAAGGCGCAAAAGTATTAATGATAGGAGACGGCCTCAATGATGCAGGTGCGCTGAAACAAAGTGATACGGGCATTTCCGTGGCAGAAAGCACCAATAACTTCACACCCGCCAGCGATGGCATAATAGAAGCTCAACAACTGCATCTGCTCCCTCATTTTATTCAGCTATGCCGTGCCAACAGGAAGATCGTTATTTTCAGTTTTATCATCTCCTTACTATATAATATAACAGGACTGTATTTTGCTGTGCAGGGAATTCTTTCTCCGCTGGTGGCCGCTATTCTGATGCCGGCAAGTTCTATCAGCATCATTATCCTCACTTTCAGCATGAGTGAACTGTATGGCAGAAGACTTGCTGCCAAAGCCTTTTCAGGCATTACTGACAAAAATCATGTTTGAGATTGAGCATTATCATAGTACCCCGATTGTATTGGATCTACCTTTGATACCGACACGAAAAATTACATAGTCAAAACCTCAAAGCGCTAGTATTAATGCCCGTAGTTGAAATGGGCCCCGCAAATTGACCGTTTGCGGGGCAACGGGTAACTCTTGCCGCTGCGATCGTACCTGAAAACTAATTAATTGTAGCTATGGGCGTCATCATACTATTACTGGGAGCGAGTTTGGCCGTTGCACTCGGATTTCTTGCCGCGTTTATCTGGTCTGTGAAACACGGACAATTTGAAGATGATTTTTCTCCCGCACACCGTATTCTTTTCGACGAGAAGAAGTATAACGGTAATGATTAAACGTAATTCCGCATTTCAATCCATCAATACTTATGTCACTCGAAAAATTCTACTACGACAACCGAACGGTTAAACTGTTTGCCTACGCCTGTGTGTTCTGGGGGCTGATAGGAATGTTGGCCGGTTTATGGGCCGCCACTTCGCTGGTTATCCCGGATCTTAACCTGGGATTTGCGCCTACTACTTTTGGCCGTATGAGACCAGTGCACACCAATGCTGTCATCTTCGCATTTGTTGGTAACGGTATCTTCATGGGTGTTTATTATTCATTACAACGCCTCTGTAAGGCCAGGATGTTCAGCGACGTACTGAGCAAAATCCACTTCTGGGGCTGGCAGGCCATCATTGCAGGTGGTGCCCTGACGCTGTTCCTCGGTTATACTACCGGTAAAGAATATGCCGAGCTGGAATGGCCTTTCGATATCGCCATTACCCTTATCTGGCTTGTATTTGGTGCCAATATGCTGGGTACGATCCTGAAGCGGAGAGAGGCACACCTGTACGTAGCCATCTGGTTCTATATCGGAACATGGGTGGCCATTGCCATGCTTCATATTATTAACTCTTTCGAATATCCGCTGGCATTCTTTAAAAGCTATTCCTGGTATGCAGGGGTACAGGATGCACTGGTACAGTGGTGGTATGGTCATAATGCGGTTGCATTCTTCCTGACAACCCCATACCTCGGCCTGATGTACTACTTCGTACCAAAAGCAGCCAACAGACCTGTCTATTCTTACCGTTGGTCTATCATTCACTTCTGGTCACTTATATTCATTTATATCTGGGCCGGTCCTCACCATCTGCTGTACACCGCATTACCTGAGTGGGCACAATCACTCGGTACCGTGTTCTCCATTATGCTGATCGCTCCATCCTGGGGTGGTATGCTGAATGGCTTGCTGACACTGCGCGGCGCCTGGGATAAAGTAAGAGAAGATGCCATCCTGAAATTCTTTGTGGTAGCGCTTACCTGCTATGGTATGGCTACTTTCGAAGGCCCGATGCTGTCGCTCAAAAATGTGAATGCTATCAGCCACTATACCGACTGGACCATTGCACACGTACACGTTGGTGCACTGGGATGGAACGGATTCCTGACCTTCGGTATACTCTACTGGCTCATTCCAAGGATTTTCTCTACACAATTATATAGCCGCAAATGGGCTAATACCCATTTCTGGATCGGTACGCTGGGTATCATATTTTATGTTATTCCGCTGTACTGGGCTGCCTTCACACAAAGCATGATGTGGAAACAGTTTACAGAAGAAGGCACCCTCAAATATCAGTTCCTGGAAACAGTTACCGCTATCTTACCAATGTATGCACTGCGTGCTGTAGGTGGATTACTGTATGTTTCCGGCCTGGTGCTGATGATCGTGAACCTGACCAAAACCATACGCCGTGGCTCTTTTGTGGCCAATGAAGCTGCTGAAGCAGCACCATTGCCGAAAGTAATTACTACGCATGGTAAATCTCACTGGCACAACTGGATCGAGCGTCGTCCTATTCAGCTGGTGGTATTCAGTCTGGTGGTGGTAGGTGTAGGTGGCTTGCTGGAAATGGTGCCAACCTTCCTTGTAAAAAGTAATATTCCAACTATCAGCAGTGTAAAACCATATACACCATTGGAGTTACATGGTAGAGATATTTATCTGAGAGAAGGATGTTATACCTGTCACTCACAAATGATACGTCCGTTCCGTGATGAAGTAGCCCGTTATGGCGAATACTCCAAAGCCGGCGAATTTGTTTACGATCATCCATTCCAGTGGGGTAGTAAACGTACTGGTCCTGATCTGGCGCGCATAGGTGGTAAATACCCGGATTCATGGCACTTCAATCACATGCTGGACCCTACTTCTATGTCACCGGGTTCTATCATGCCACAGTATCCATGGTTATTTGAAGACAGGATTGATAAAAGCAGAACACCAGCCATGATCAATGTGATGCGCAAGCTGGGGGTTCCATACCCTGCGGGTTATGAAACCAGGGCAAATGATGAGCTGGAAAAACAGGCAACAGCAATTGTGGAGAATCTTCATAAGGACAAACTCCCTGTTGGTAAAGACCGTGAGATTGTAGCGCTGATCGCTTATCTGCAACGACTCGGAAAAGATATCAAAGCGGAGCCTAAACCAGTACCAGCTGAAGCAACAGCCAGTACAGACTACTAAATCCAATTATCATGAAGTTCATCAATTATCTGCAATCAATCGCTGGTATCAGCATATATCCAATGATCACGCTGGTACTGTTTGTTCTGTTCTTTATCGGGGCTGCATATCTCGCATTCAGTGCCGACAAACGGATGATGGAGCATGTAAGTCGTATGCCACTCGATAAAGAAGAAAATTAAAATACTTATGAATCTCAGACAACTAATCATATTAACAGCAGGTACGTTACTCAGCGTACCTGCCTTCGCCGAAGGGAAGCCACAGCCTACGGAGCTATCAGACCCTGTGGCGCTGGTATTGCTGACAGTATGCGGTGGCCTGCTGATCGCCATTGCCATACTGGGCAACGCAGTAATGGGAGCCATGGATATATTTAGAGAGAGGATGAAGAAAGATGCCGGGAAGGCAGTTATTACCACTGGAATCATCTTGCTGGGGGTGCTGAGCGCAAGCAATGCATCTGCTTCAGATGCGCTGGTAGAAACTGCCACTAACGGCATCTTATCTAAAACATCACTCTGGGTATTGGTTACTGTTATACTCTTGGAAATCCTGGTAATCATAAGTCTGCTTTTTACACTGAAACACCTGGTGGGTATTCAGCGGAAGCGTAAACCAAAGAAAGTTGCCGTACCTGGTAAGCCACGTATATCCTGGATGGAAAAAATTAATAAAACCAGGACAGTGGATGAAGCATCTGAGGCGGAAGAAGATATGGGACACGAGTATGATGGTATACGTGAGCTGAATAACCCCACCCCACCATGGTGGAAATGGGGCTTCTACTTCAGTATTTTCTTTGGCGTCGTGTACCTGTGGCGTGGTTATGTTTCTGAAACTGCTCCTACGCAACTGCAGGAACTCGCCATGGCAGAAGAAAAAGCTGCCGCCGCTAAAGCAGAATACATGAAAAACGCTGCCAATAATGTAGATGAGAATTCCGTAAAACAACTCACCGCTACAGATGAGCTGGAAGCAGGGCAGAAACTGTTTATCAGCAACTGCGCCCCATGCCACGGCCCGCAGGGACAAGGCGTTGTAGGTCCCAACCTGACAGATGACTTCTGGCTGCATGGCGGAAAAATCAATGACGTCTTCAAAACTATTAAATACGGTGTACCGGAAAAAGGAATGAAATCATGGCAGGAAGACTTCTCTCCACGACAGATCGCCTTGCTTGCAAGTTATATCAAGTCGATCCATGGTACCAATCCTCCAAATCCGAAAGCACCACAGGGCGATAAAGAATAAATCATGTCCGACAGTACAACATTCAGAGACAGCATAGCCACAGTTGATAAGCAAGGAAAACGCAAATGGATATTTGCGAAACAACCTGCCGGTCGTTTTTATAATATCCGTACAGTTCTCAGCATTTTCTACTTTTTTGCATTTTTCAGCCTGCCGTTTATTTCAATAAATGGCAGGCCCTTGTTTATGCTCAATGTGGTAGAAGGAAAGTTCATTCTCTTTGGCGCTATTTTCTGGCCACAGGACTTCTTCATCTTCGGGCTGGCCATGCTGGCTTTTATTCTGTTTATTGTACTCTTCACGATGGCCTTCGGCCGTTTGTTCTGCGGATGGGCCTGTCCGCAAACCATTTTTATGGAGATGTTATTCCGGCGGATAGAATACTGGATCGAAGGTGACGCCGCGCAGCAACAACTGCTCGACCGCAGGTCCTGGGATACAGATAAAATCATCCGTAAAACGGCTAAACACCTCATTTTTTACCTGATCTCTTTCATTATTGCCAACATATTTCTCGCTTATATCATCGGCGCCAAAGCACTGGAAAAGATCATCATGGAGCCGTATAGCGCCCATATGGGTGGCTTTATTGCCATAATTGTATTCTCCGGTGTTTTCTACGGCGTGTATGCCTTTATGAGAGAACAGATCTGCACCATTATCTGCCCTTACGGCCGCCTTCAGGGCGTGTTGCTGGACAAAAACAGCGTACTGGTTGCCTATGACTATAATCGGGGAGAACCTCGCGGAAAATACCGTAAAGATGAAGATCGTGCAGCGGGAGACTGCATCGATTGCCTGCAATGTGTAAGGGTTTGTCCTACGGGGATAGATATACGGAACGGAACACAACTGGAATGTGTGAACTGCACCGCCTGTATAGACGCCTGTGACTTTATGATGGAGAAAGTCGGCCGTCCCCGTGGGCTTATCCGTTACGCCTCCGAAAATAACATCGCTAAAAAAGAGAAACTCAGGTTCACGCCAAGACTTAAAATATACAGCACCATCCTGTTAGTTATCCTGGGTGCAATCGTAGGGATGTTGTCCAGCCGCAAACCTGTAACCGGCACCATTATCCGCACCGCAGGAATGTTATACCAGGAAAGAGGGACAGACAGTATTTCCAACCTCTACCGGATAAAATTAATTAACAAAACAACCGCAGGCATTCCATTGGAGCTAAAGCTGGAAGATACACCGGGCGCCATTGAAATGATCGGCAAATCATCCATTACTGTTAAAGCCGAAGGACAAGGTGAAGGCACTTTCTTTATTGTACTGCCTAAAACAGCCTTACAGGGAAGGAAGTCGAAGGTAAAGATCGGACTATATGAGAACAATGTGCTGATCAGTAGTATCACCACCACCTTTTCCGGACCAATTTCATTTTAGTTATCGTACACAACATCAACATATTATCATGAACTGGGGATATAAAATCATCATCGTTTTCACACTGTTTGCTGCCGGCATGCTGACGCTGGTCACCAAGAGCATGCGAACAAAAATTGATATGGTTACAAACGACTACTACAGCGAAGAGCTGAAGTACCAGGATATCATTGAAGGGAGAAATAATGCAGGGCGTTTATCTGCCCCCGTTAAAGTAACCCAGCCGGGAGAAGCGGTTGCGGTTAGCTTTCCTGAGGAGCTTATTGGCAGGTCATTCAAAGGAAACATTTCCTTTTATCGTCCTTCAGATTCCAACAAGGATTTTACGGTACCGATGCAGCCCGACAATACCGGTACACAGACATTTGGCCGGGATAAGTTTATCCGTGGAAACTATCGCGTAAAAATTCAGTGGGAAATGGATAACAAGCCATATTACCAGGAAGAGATTATACACATTAACTAAGCTATCATGTTTACACTGACCGCCTTTTTACTTGGATTTGCCGGCAGTTTTCACTGCGTAGGAATGTGCGGGCCTATAGCCCTCGCCTTGCCTGTGCAGCACCTGCAAGGTGCGAAGAAACTGGCAGGCATCTTCCTGTACAATGCCGGCAGGATCAGTGTATACAGCGTATTCGGATTGTTGTTTGGATGGCTGGGACAGCAGCTGTTTCTGGGTGGATTCCAGCAATGGCTGTCTGTTACCGCCGGTCTTATTTTACTGTTTTCCGTGCTGGTAAACTATGTGCTGAGTACCAGGAAATTCCGGCTCACCACACCCGGCATAATGACTACGCAGGTAAAAGCCGCTTTGGGTAAATTATTGGTACAACAACGATTCAGTACGTTATACACGATTGGAGTTTTGAATGGTTTGTTACCCTGCGGGTTAGTATACATGGGCATTACCGGCGCTGCAGCTACGGGCACAGTAGAGAAAGGAATGCTATTCATGGCAGCATTCGGCGCCGGTACCCTTCCTGCCATGGCAGGAGCCGCATGGTTCGGTCATCTCCTCAGCGCCGGTATCCGCAATAAGATGCGCAGTCTGGTGCCGGTAATGATCGCTGTAATGGCCATTTTACTCATCATGCGTGGCATGAACCTGGGCATACCTTATGTTAGCCCTGTAATCAGCCAGCATCCCGAAAAAATAATGGAGCACTGCTTTAAACCGTAAATCACATGAGCCTACTACAGAAATACAATGTGGCAGCGCCACGATATACCAGTTATCCCACCGTACCTTATTGGGATGAATCTTCTTTTGATCTGGAGAGATGGAAAAGTCTGCTGAGAAAATCTTTCCTGGAATCAAACAATACGGAAGGCATCAGCCTGTACCTTCACCTCCCATTCTGCGAAAAGCTCTGCACCTATTGCGGCTGCAATAAGCATATCACCGTCAATCACAGTGTGGAAGAACCATATATCGCCACGCTGCTCAAAGAGTGGCAGCTGTATACCACCGTTTTCGGAGAAAAGCCCCGTATCCGGGAGATACATCTCGGCGGAGGTACTCCTACCTTTTTCAGCGCAGATAACCTCCGTACATTGCTGAGTGGATTACTGGCTACCGCCACCTTACTTCCTGATGCGGCACTCAGCTTTGAAGGTCATCCGGGAAATACCACAAAGGCACACCTGGAGGTATTATATCAGCTCGGGTTCAGAAGGATAAGTTTAGGTATTCAGGACTTCGATCCTAAGGTCCAGGAGATTATCAATCGTATACAACCATTTGAAACAGTGGCAACTGTGATGCAGCAGGCAAGAGAAACCGGCTTCGATTCCGTCAACTTTGACCTGATATACGGCCTCCCGTTACAAACACATCAAAGCATAAAGGATACCATACAAAAAGTAATGGAGCTTCGCCCGGACAGGATCTCTTTTTACAGTTATGCACATGTTCCGTGGATGAAAGGAAATGGCCAGCGTAAGTATGATGAATCAGACCTGCCTAAAGATGAAGAGAAACGCAAACTTTACGAAACCGGCAAGCAGCACTTCGAAGCAGCCGGCTATACCGAAATAGGGATGGACCATTTTGCATTACCTGGAGATGAATTGCACGCTGCATTTCATGATGGCACACTGCATCGTAACTTCATGGGTTATACTGTTTTGCATACTTCATTATTAGTTGGTTTAGGCGCCTCTTCCATTGGTGATAACTGGTATGCCTACGTTCAAAACGAGAAACATACCGCCACCTACCAGGAAAAAGTAAACAGGGGAGAATTTCCGATCGTACGCGGACATATTCTCAACGAAGAAGACCTGCTTATCAGAGGACATATCCACGACCTGATGTGCCATTTTGAAACCCGCTGGCACAAGGCCGATACGCAGTGTGACGCTGTGATTGCGGGGATCGACAGGCTGCAGGAACTGGAGCGCGATGGCCTTGTAAATGTGATGCCTGACCGGGTAAAAGTAACCGCTACAGGAAGAACATTTATCAGGAATATCTGCATGGCTTTTGATGCAAGATTGTGGCGAAAACTTCCTTCTTCCCAACTTTTTAGCCAGGCAATTTAATCCTGACAATAATTGCTACCGGATAAGCCCGATTTTTTTTGTTAAAATCGGGCTAACTGGTGTCCGATATTCCCGATTTTTGAAAAAATGGAGGAGGAGAGGAGTTGGCTCCCGTAGATGATCAACTGGTAAATTTTCAGTGAAGCAAAAGGTGAAACATGAAGAGAGAAAAAAATGCATCGGCTGAAACGCTCTATTGACGCGTATTTCGAAGGCAATAAAAAAAGTCTGACCGTGTAAACAATCAGACTTTTCTATTATGTGAATGGGTTAGTAAGTACAGGGAAACAAAATTCCCTACACAATATTAAAAAGAATTTCATGACAAAAGAAAAATTTTACAAAAAATTTTATTCACACCACTAAAATAATTGTGGATAACAACAGAATGAATCTTTCTAAACGTATATGAACTTCCTTTCAGAAAATCATCATCGCACTTGTTGATTTACTACCTTTGTTCCACTTTAAACATTACTCTCTAATACAGTTCATATGAAGTTCGAAGCACCAGTTGCCGTAACGGAAATCGCATCAATGATAGGCGCAGAGCTGGTTGGCAACAGCCAGTTGATGGCCACCGGCATTAACGAAATACATAAAGTAACACCAGGAGATATCTCCTTCGTAGACTTTGAAAAATACTACTCCGCCAGCCTGAATTCTGCAGCAACCATTATCATCATCAACAAGAAAGTTGATTGCCCGGATGGTAAAGCCTTATTGGTTACCGACGATCCATTCAGCGCTTACGTAAAACTGGTAAAAAACTTCCGCCCATTTGAACCGGCAACAAAGGCAATCAGTGATACCGCACTGATTGGTGAAGGTACCATCATCCAACCTAACGTATTCATTGGCAATCATGTGCGCATTGGTCGTAACTGCCTTATTCACCCTAACGTTACCATCTACGATCATAGCGTTATTGGAGACAACGTGATCATCCAGGCAGGTACCATTATCGGTGCTGACGCTTTTTACTTCAAGAAAAGAGCTGACAGAGAAGTGATGTACGACAAACTGGAAAGTTGTGGCCGCGTCATCATCGAAGATGATGTTGAAATCGGCGCAGGCTGCACCATCGACAAAGGCGTAAGTGGAGATACCATCATCGGTAAAGGCACCAAATTCGATAATATGATCCACATCGGTCATGGTACCGTTGTTGGTAAAAACTGCCTCTTCGCAGCGCAGGTAGGTATCGGTGGTAAAGCCCTTATCGAAGACAACGTTATCCTCTGGGGTCAGGTAGGTGTATCCAAAGACCTGGTGATCGGTAAAAACGCAGTAGTGCTTGCACAGAGCGGCGTCCCCAGTTCACTCGAAGGCGGTAAGGTATACTTCGGCTACCCTGCAGAAGAAGCCCGCACCAAGAAAAAAGAACTGGCATGGATCAAACGTATTCCTGAGATGTGGGAAAAGATTAAACATCTTTCCTAAGATCATTAACAATACATTATTTTCGCAGAGGAGCAATCATCTATTCAGATGTCTGCTCCTCTCTTGTTTAACCGCTGCTATATTTTTATGAGATACTTCCTCGCAGCACTGCTGCTGTTAACAACCCAATTTGCAATTGCACAGCGTTTTCCTAAAGACAACCTGTACGATTCTGTTAACCAGTGGCATACCAACATCGACGACGGCTGGTTTACTGCAAAAACCATCACCTTCGGCGACTATTCCACCTCCTCCCGCAAAAATGGGGTCGACGAAAGTATCACCGGCGGCGCCATCACCAGCCCCGCTAAACCCTTCAGTTTTACCCTTACCGGAAAAGGAGCCAGAATACCTGTCCAGACCATGGAAGTTACCCATATCGCCTTCCTGAATAGGGATTTACCCGACTTTCTGGACAAGGCATCCGACAAGGCTACATTCTTCTATGCCCTGCTGAATGACTCCAAAAATGACCCCTTAAAACGCTGGGAATTGATATTGAAATCTCCTACCTACCTCGACCTGAACGACGACAAGCCATGTGGCATCCTCCGGACAGAAGGAGAGAGCCTCCGCATATCCGCGAATAACCGTTTCGGCATCGCCAATTCCTACGAAAATATCTGTTATGTATTCAGAGATGGGAAAAAGACCATTGCAGCCATTGTACCTGGCAAACACCCGCGTATCTGGATGAAGCCCGACGTGGACGAAAGAACATCCAACGTCATAGCTGCTGCTATGGCCGCCTTATTGCTTCGTTGAGAGATATTCCACATACGCCTTGCTGGTTTCAGCAATAGTGGTGGCCAGTGGCCGGAAGGAAAAACCTGGCAGCGACTCCAGGATCTTATCATTGGCATAATACACTTTCAGCTGTGCCGTATGCGCCGTCTCTTTGGTAATAAGCGGCGACTTACCTCCAAACAGGTGCTTTATCTTTTCTACTCGCCATACCATACCCGTCATGAACGGTGTAGCTTCCTTTACCGGCGGTTTACGCCCCATAGCTTCCGCCATGGTGGTAAAGAGTTGCTTGTAAGACCAGTTTTCAGCATTCAGGACAAATCGCTCCTCTGTTATCGGACTGTCCATTAACATCATCATGGCCTTTACCACATCCCTGACATCTACAAAACCATTCACACCACTGGTATAATATGGGAATTCTTTATAAACATTCTTGAAAAGCGCACTGGAACCTTCATCCCATTGGCCTGTACCGAGGATAATAGAAGGATTTACGATAACCGCCGGCAAACCTTCCGCGATACCTCTCCAAACCTCCATTTCCCCGTCGAATTTACTAACACTGTATTTTGAATTATTCTTGCTGGACTGCCATTCAGATGATTCGTTGATAACTGTTTCCCCTACTTTGGCTCTTCCCAGCGCTGCCACAGAACTCACATGCACCAACTTTTTCACACCTGCATCCAATGCGAGGTTCACCACGTTGGCAGTGCCTTCCACATTTACCTTACGCAAATCGTTATTACCTGGCACAAAGGAAACAACACCCGCGCAGTGATACACCTGTTCGATGCCTTCCATGACATCTTCCAGGGCACATACATCCAGGATGTCGGCCTTTACCCATTCTATCTTATGCTGAATATCCCGTAACCGCGCAGCGGGCGCTGAACGGTACAAAGCCCGCACAGGTTTTCCTGCTTCCACAAGTGAACGAATCAGATGACCACCTAAAAGTCCAGTACCACCGGTTACTAAAATCATGAGAAGAATGCTGTTTTACTTTAGCAGGCCCAAAAGTAGTTAGTTCTTTTGTATTTGAGCACTGTGCGTTACGGCCTGCTACGATATAGGAGATTATTTTTCGTACCGGTAGAAACCCAACCCGGTTTTACGACCCAGTTTTCCGTCTTTCACCCGCTGTTCCTGCAGATGATTCGGTTTGAACCTGGGTGCGTGATTAAAGGCATCGTATAACGATTGTGATACAGCCAGGTTAATATCATTCCCGATCAGGTCCATCAGGGCAAAAGGCCCCATTCTGAAGCCTGCACCTTCCATCAGCTGATCGATCGCGCTGAAGTCTGCAATGCCCTGTTCGGCAATCTTCATAGCTTCCAGGTAATAGTGGCGGGCCACCCTGTTCACGATAAAACCCGGAGAGTCTTTAACGCGTACCGGTGTTTTACCCATTTGTTCGGCCAGAATATAGATAGATTCCGCAACCTCAGGAGCGGTTTGCTTACCTGAAATTACCTCTACCAGTTTCATCGCATGTGCAGGATTAAAGAAATGCATACCCACTACACGGGCAGGGTTCACTTCAATGGCAGCAGCGATACGGGAAACAGAAAGGGAAGAAGTGTTGGTAGCGAAGATGGTATCAGGTGCATTAAATACCGCCAGCTGGTTGAAAAGCGTCGTTTTTGCTTCCGGCTTTTCAATGATGGCTTCAATGATTACATCTGCTACGCAGTCTTCTATAGTGCTGGTAAACGTCAAACGTTGCAGTATTTCATCCCTTTTTTCGGGTGTCATCCTGTTCTTTTCAACAGCCAGGGCCAGGCTCTTTTCAATCTGAGCTTTGGCCCTGTCCAGCATCGCCGGTGCGATGTCAAATAAGATAGTAGTAAATCCGCCTGTGGCTGCAACCTGTGCTATGCCGGCACCCATTGTACCGGCGCCACATACAGCGATGGTTTTAGTCATATTGGAACTGCTTTATACAGTACCCTCAAACTGCTCCAGGAAACGGGTATCGTTTTCAGAGAACAGACGAAGGTCTTTGATCTGATATTTGAGCATGGTAATACGTTCAACACCCATACCGAAGGCAAAGCCGGTATATTTCTCCGGATCGATACCACAGTTGGCCAGTACTTTCGGATGAACCATACCGCAACCCAGGATCTCTACCCATCCGGTATGTTTACATACAGAACAGCCGGTACCTCCACAGATGAAGCAGGAAATATCCATTTCTGCGCTAGGCTCTGTGAATGGGAAGTAGGATGGACGGAAGCGGATACCAGTGTTTTCACCAAACATTTCCTTCACGAAATGGTAAAGGGTTTGTTTGAGGTCAGCGAAAGATACGTTTTCGTCGATGTACAGTCCTTCTACCTGGTGGAAGAAGCAATGTGCACGTGCAGAAATAGTTTCGTTTCTGTATACACGACCCGGGCTGATGATACGGATAGGCAGCTTGCCTTCTTCCATTACACGTACCTGGGAGGAGGATGTTTGTGTCCTTAACAGCCAGTCCGGGTTCTGATTGATGAAGAAAGTATCCTGCATATCGCGGGCAGGGTGATTTTCCGGCAGGTTCAGCGCGGTGAAGTTATGCCAGTCATCTTCGATTTCAGGACCTTCCGCAATGGTAAATCCTAATCTTTCGAAGATATGTATGATTTTATTGCGCACCAGGCTGATAGGGTGACGTGTACCCAGTCTGTGTGGTGCTGCAGGTAATGTGAAGTCTGTATCTTCCTGAGGGCCGCCATCGGCTTCTTTCAGGTTGCTAAACTGCTCATAGTGTGATTCAGCCAGCTGTTTAAATTCGTTCAGGATCTGACCGAATTCTTTCTTACGGTCGTTAGGCACCTGCTTCATTTCCCCAAAAAGGGCTTTCACGATACCTTTGGTACCCAGGAATTTGATGCGGTATTGTTCCAGATCCGCTGCTGTTTCGGGCACGTAGGCCAGAATTTCCTCTTTGTAGGCTGCTATTTGCTGTACTAACTGTTCCATAAACAACAAAGATAAGTGTTTAGGACATCTTCCGCAAAGTGATAAAAACAGGGCAAAAGTTGTATATTTTCAACCGCAAATCTGTATATGTCTATTTTATTCCTGATTACTGCGCTCATCGCGCTGGTGTTACTGGTTTTGCTCCTGCGGACACAAAATTCCCTGCAGGCCGCCAAGGCCCGGCTTACTGCCGCCGAACGCCGCAACGCCTTCCTGGAAGCAGAAACCAGCCTGCTTCGCAAGCAGCTGGCAAATATGAAACTGACTACCCTCAAATCACAGATAAATCCACACTTCGTCTTTAATTGCCTCAATGGCATCCATAGCGCCATCCTTACCGGCGAAAACGACCGCGCAAAGGAATATGTTTCCGGCTTCGCCAGACTGCTGCGCATGGTACTGCTTCACGCCGGCACCAATCTGCTCTCCCTCAGGGAAGAAATGGATATGCTGGATTATTATCTCAGGTTGGAAAGACTCAGAACCAGCGAGGCTTTTAATTATTCAGTGGAAATAGATCCCGATATCAGCCCTGCTGCCATCCGCCTGCCGGGAATGCTGATACAGCCCTTTCTCGAAAATGCCATCTGGCATGGATTAATGGCCAAAGAAGGTGCTAAGCAGTTGTGTATCCGCTGGAAACAGTTGCAGGAAAATACAATATTATGTGAGGTGGAAGACAATGGCATCGGCCGCGACCTGGCTTCCCTGCGCTGCAATATCGACTTGAAATCAGGGGCTTCTCACCAGTCGAAAGGCATGGAAATTTGCCTCGAAAGAATAGAACTTTATCGCTCCACCTTCAATTCCAGGTGCTTCATAGACATCGAAGACCTGCTCAATGAAAACAAGGCACCCGTAGGCACAAGGGTGAAAATAATTTTTGAAGTAAACCCCGAAATGGAAGCAGCCATTCCTGCTGCATAAAACTAGAAAATCAGCTTATACCCAACACCGCGGATGTTGACGATCTGTACTCTGGTGTCATCTTTCAGGTACCGGCGCAACTTTGTGATGAATACATCCATGCTGCGGGCATTAAAAAAGTTATCATCTCCCCACAAGTCCAGCAAAACTGTTTTCCGCTCCATTACTTCATTTTTGTTATCGTACAGGCGGCGTAGAATCTCCGCTTCCCGGTGCGATAAAAACTCGGTAGAGCTATTACGGGTAAGGGTTTGTTTGGCATAGTTAAACATATACTGACCGATGGCCACCGCTCCTTCTTCCAGGTTACGTACCGGCTGATCATCGAAGCGCTTGAGCAATGCTTTGATTCGCACGATCAGCTCGTCCATGGAAAACGGCTTTTTCAGGTAATCATTTCCTCCCAGTTCAAACCCGCGTACAACATCTGCTGTCTGTGATTTTGCTGTCAGGAAGATGATCGGCGTGTATTTGTCCTGCTTACGAATCTCAGCAGTAACCGTAAAACCGTCCATATTCGGCATCATGATATCCAGCACCACCACATCCGGATGCTCCGTCTGGAAAAGATGTAATCCTTCTTTTCCGTCTGCGGCATACAACATGGTAAATCCGCGCATTTCCAGACTGTCTTTAACAATCTGCCCCAGCTGCCATTCGTCTTCTATCAGTAATACTTTAGCCATAATCGAGAATAGGTTATTTTTTGGAAGATATTGCTCCCGGGATAATAATGGTAAACTCACTGCCTTTATCCTGTTCACTATGAACAGAGATAGTACCACCGTGCATTTCCACGATCCGCTTCACATAGCTGAGGCCCAGTCCGAACCCTTTTACGTTATGCAGATTACCGGTAGGTACCCGGAAGAATTTATCAAAGATATCGTACTGGTAACTACGTGGGATACCAATGCCATTATCTTTTACTTTAATGATCAGCATGTCGTTGTCTGCCGATATCTGAATATAGATATTTACCGTTTCTCCTGAATATTTGATGGCATTATCTATCAGGTTGTTGATGGCATTGGCGATATGCGATTTATCTACCAGAACAGTTTCGTTTTTCAAATTGTTATCGAAGCGAATCTGTAATGGTTTGGTCGCTTTCAGCTGATGGGTGGAAAGTATGTTGTCCACCACTTCTGTAAGGTCGGTTTCTTCTCTGAATA
Organism: Chitinophaga sp. Cy-1792; assembly: GCF_011752935.1. Classification (NCBI taxonomy): domain Bacteria; kingdom Pseudomonadati; phylum Bacteroidota; class Chitinophagia; order Chitinophagales; family Chitinophagaceae; genus Chitinophaga; species Chitinophaga sp. Cy-1792. Next base: position 743,568 of record NZ_VWWO01000001.1, on the reverse strand, counting down.
ATTCAATTTCTTCTTTCTCTTCTGCAGCGATGTGCAATACTTTTTCCACCAGGTCGGATAGGCGTTGCAATTCTTTCTTGGAGATATCCAGATAGGTTTGTGTCTTGCGCTGATCGTTCAGTGCATTGAAGTTCTGAAGGGCTTCAACAGCGGCAGACACAGTAGCAATGGGCGTTTTCAGCTCATGTGTCATGTTGTTGATAAAGTCATTCTTCACTTCCGACAGTTTCTTTTGTTTGAGGATGGTACGCAGCATGTAAATAAAGCACATGGTAGTGAGTACGAGCAGCAGCAGGGAGCTGACGAGCGTCCACAGCATCTTCTGGATAATAAACTGGAGTGGCGATTCAAATACCGCCTGTACAAAGAGATTGGTACCCGGATTAAAAGGAATTTTCCTGGTTTGGTTAGGTTCCCTTTTACGGATACTATCACGGAAACTTTCCCGTTCAAAGCCATTGAAGCTCATATGAAAAGTATCCAGTTTATATTTTGTTATGATCTGACGGCTGTTAAGCTCTGATTTAAAGGTAGAATCGAGTTTTACCAGGGCAGCGCTGTCGTTATATTTATTGGTAATCAGGTATTCAGAAATCTGCCGGGCCAGTGTATCTGCGTATATACGTGCAGGTGAGTCTGTCGGGAAGGGTTCCGGCGGGAATGGCGGCCTGTCTCTGTCGCCATCATGGTGGTGTGGTGGCGGGGTTCTGAAGGTGGGGCCATGTTTTCCGTCTCTGGGCATTCCGATTTCTTCCAGCTGGATGGCATAACCTTTCATATTCAGCTTTATCGAGTCACGGTCTTTGCTATAATATCGTATATATCTGCGTACATCAGAATACTGCTGGTTAAAAACGGCATTGCGCAAAGCATCATTAATTTCTTTATTGAATTGTTCCTCCCTGATACGGTAGGAGTTATAGAGCCAGTATGCCTGGAAAAGGAAAATTCCAAGAATACAGATACTCATCAGGGTAAGAATATTTCTGATACGTTGACGCATAATTAAGATTGATCTTCAACAAAACTATCTAATCCGCTGAAAAAGCGGTGAAATCCTTAACAATAATTAACAGTAAATAAAGGTTTTTAACGCAAAGTCACACCACGAATAGCGTTTTTTGCATATAAAACAACCATTTTATGAATCTGATTTCCCGGCTGATGTTGGCAGCAGCATTACTGCCAGTTTCTTCCACCCTTTTTGCACAATCCGGGGTGATAGATTACGAAGTAACACAACGAGTAGACAAAGAGCGTATGGCGCGTTTCGCCGGTGGCGACAATGCCCCTGATATTCCGGACGTCATTACCCTTGAACAACATTTCACCTTCAACAACGGCGTAGGTAAATTAACAACCGATCGTCCTGATTTCGCCAATGGTGGCGGGTTTGGCGGCAGAAGAGGCGGACAGAACAGTGGCGACACTTCCCGGCAGGGACGCGGCCAGGGTGGCACTGGTGGCGGATTCAGAGGTGGAATGAACGGCGGTGGACAGTTCGTAGATCTCGAACACAAGAAATACCAGCAGATCTTTACCACCCAGGGAGATGATAAAAAAACCTATTACACAGAAGAAGATTATGTAGCCGCTACAGGCGCTCAAACCAGCGACAAGACTAAGAAAATCGCAGGTTTCACCTGTAAAAAGGCCACCGTTAAGGTAAAAGACGATACTTATACCGTATGGTTCACTACCGATCTGCCTTTCAGCTATTCACCCATCAATGGATTACTGCCTGAAGGCAAAGGTGTAGTACTCGCCGCTGAGAGCAGCAACCGCTCTTTTACAGCACAGAAAGTGAGCCTCAAACCTGTAACAGATACAGATTTAGCCATCCCGGCAGATGCACAGAAAGTAAGCCAGGACCAGTTCAGGGAGATCAGAAGAACAGAAATGGAAAAATTACGTAAGCGGCAACCGCAAATGTAAAAAACCTACATAACTTACTTCTTTCTGCTACTACATCCGAACTATGAAGATAATTATGCAAATCCTGTTGATACTGAGCCTTGGCATATTTCAAGCCCAGGCCCAGTCTTCACAGGGCAAGATCAAAGGACAACTGACCGACCAGACAACCAAAGAAGCACTCCCCGCTGCAACTGTAGTATTACTACACTCCAAAGATTCCTCTGTTGCCAATACTGCTATCAGTGACAACAAAGGAAATTTTGAAATCAGCGGCATCGCTGATGGCTCTTATAGAATATACCTCAGCTTTATGGGGTATAAAGCCGTATACAAACCTGTAACCATCAACGCAGACAACAGAACGATCAACCTCGGAAACCTCGCTATGGAACACAAAGGCGTAGATCTCGCCGGCGTGGAAATTGTTCAGGAAAAACCTCCTATCGTTGTAAAAAAAGATACGCTGGAGTTTAATGCAGATGCATTTAAAACCCGTGAAAACAGTGTTGTTGAAGACCTTCTTAAAAAATTGCCTGGCGTCGTTGTAGACAAAGACGGTGGCATCACCGCACAGGGACAAACCGTAAATAAAGTACTCGTTAATGGTAAACCATTTTTTGGCAGCGACCCTAAAATGGCCACCAGAAACCTTCCTGCTAATATTATTGATAAGGTTCAGCTGATAGATAAAAAATCTGATCAGGCCGAATTTACACAGATAGATGATGGACAAACAGAAAAAGCCATCAATATCGTTATCAAAAAAGATAAAAATAAAGGCCTCTTCGGACGCGGTACTGCCGGCTATGGTACCGACGACAGATATGGCGTCAGCTTTAATCTTAACAGATTTAACGATGACCAGAAAATTTCCCTGGTTGGTAACGCCAATAACGTTAATAACCTCGGCTTCTCCGCCCAGAACCAGATGAGTTTTGGCCGTGGCGGAGGAGGTGGAGGTGGCGGCGGTAGCCGTCGTGGTTTCGCGAGTGGCGGCGCCACTACTGTAAACCCTGGTATCACTACCAGCTCCATGGCAGGTTTTAACTACATGCAAACTTTTAACAAAAAGCTGGACTTCAGTGGTAGTTATTTATTTAACGACAACAAAGTCAATATTTTACAAAATACTACTCAACAAAATATTCAGGCAAACTATTCTAACTATCAGTATACTAATTCAGCATCTAGTACTGATAACCTGAACCATCGCGTGAATATGCGTTTCGAATACCAGCTGGATTCTCTCCACTCATTCATATTTACACCTACTTATAGTCTCACCAACGCTAACAGTAACTCCGTTAACGCCTATACGACGCTAGGCAACAACAACAAGGATACTATTAACCGCGGTGTTACCTATAACGACGGTCATGGTAATTCTGCCAACTATGGTGGAAACCTCCTGTTCCGCAAACGCTTCAATAAGAAAGGTCGCTCACTCAGCTTAAACCTCTCTTATAATAACAGCACCAATAACCAGGTAGGAACGGTGATATCAAATACCATGTTTCTGAATGATAATGTCAGAAAAGATTCTTCCTATAACCAGGAAAATACAACTGACAGCTACAGCAAAAACCTCGGCGCCAACCTTACCTATTCAGAACCGCTCTCCAAAGACAGGTACCTGGAAGTAAACTACGGCATCACCAAATATCACAGCTATAGCGAACGCTATACCTATGATTACGACAGCGCCAAATTAGGCTATACCAAAAGGAACGACTCACTGAGTAATATATTCACCAATAATACCGTCAATCAGCAGGCAGGTATCGCCATCAGAACGGTGAAACTGAAATACGACTATGCTTTCGGGCTGAATGTATTGTTCAATAACCTGGACAACAACACTTTCGCCTACAGAACGCTGAAAGACAGCCTGATCACACAAAATACGGTGAACTTCTCGCCTAATGCGAATTTCAACTACATGTTCTCTAAAAACAAAAGACTGCGTATCAACTATAACGGTAACACCACACAGCCTACCATCCAACAGCTGCAACCCGTGCCGGACAATAGCGATGCGTTGTATATTCAGCAAGGGAACCCTAACCTGAAACCCGCATTCAACAACACTATCCAGGTGAACTATAATACGTTTAACATGAATACCTTCAGAGGTGCGTTTATCATGTTTACGTCTAACTTTGGTAGTAACAAAATTATCAATGCCATCAACTACGATTCTACCACCGGTAAAACCATCACCATGCCGGTAAACGTAAATGGCTACTATAGTTTCAGTGGTATGATGCACAATTCAATACCGCTGTCCAAAACACCCGGACAGAACCTGAATACCGCTACCAATATTTCGTATGGCCGTGATGTTTCTATCAACAATGCGTTGAAAAATTTCAGCACCAACATCGTGCTCGGCCAGGCTGCCAATGTCAGCTTTATGGTGAAAGACTGGCTGGATTTATCTGCCGGCGGTAATATTTCGTATAACATTACCCGTTATACCATCACTAAATCTTCGAATGGCAACTACCTGAACTACGGTGCTACCGGTGATGTGAACGTCACGCTGCCAAAAGGTTTCATGATCGGGTCAGATATCAATTATACCATGAACTCCGGACTGTCGAATGGTAATAACCTGACATCCACTTTATGGAATGCCAATGTTGCCAAATACGTATTCCCTAAACGTACGGGGTTGATTAAATTCCAGGCTTTTGACCTGTTGCACCAGTATGCGGCGGTGTCCAGAACCGTAACAGATAACTACATCAAAGACTCCCGTTCCAATGTGCTGCAGCAGTATTTTATGCTCAGCTTTACCTACTTCCTGAACCGTTTCGGTGGTCAGAGTCAGAACTCTAACCGCGATAAAATGCAAAGGGATATGGACAGGAACATGCGTATGTACCAAAACGGCGGTGGCCGTGGCGGTGGAGGAGGGTTCAGACCAGGAGGTTTCTGATTATAATATCACCTATAGGCGAACAGGCTGTCTCGAGAAGTTGAGGCAGCCTGTTTTGTTTTTAACAGATTGATTATCAATATATAATTATTTATTAAAATAGAAATTTAATGAGAAGTCTATAATTTTGAGACCAAATAATGTCCCCTCTACCTATGAGCAAATATTTAAAGATTGCTTTGTCTTGTTGTCTGTTCGCAATTGCAGCATGTAATAAAGAAGCTATCCCGGCAGATTATAAACCGACTCCATCTGGAACAGCCATTTCCTCCAAACAGATCAGCGCAGGCGTTCAGGGCATAGTGCTGGATGAAAAAAATCAGCCTGTATCCGGTGCTACAGTAAGCTGTGGCAATGGAACCGCCACCACTGATCAATATGGCGCTTTCCTTATTCCTAAAGCCGATATGAATGAAGCAGCGGCTGTAGCTACCGTTAAGAAAGACGGATATTTCAATGGTATCAGAACCTTCAGGGTTACCGGTACTGGAAAAATTCAGTTTGTACAGGTACAGCTGCTACCTAAAAAAATTGCCGGCACATTCGATGCTTCCAAAGGCGGTACTATCAATGCTTCCAATGCACAGTTTAATTTCGTATCCGGACAGGTTTTAGATGCAAATAACAAACCTTATACGGGTAAAGCCAGTCTGCTATATGCACCTATCAATCCGGAAGATGCCAGCTTTGCCAGCCAGCTACCTGGTGATCTGCGTGCCATCAACTCCAATAATGATGAAGTAGGTTTGAAATCCTATGGTATGATGGCCCTGGAATTACAGGGAGAAAACGGTGAAAAACTTCACCTCGACGGCAAACAGGATGTAAACTTCAAAATGACTATCCCGGCAGGTTTGCAAGCCAGCGCACCAGCCACCATTCCATTATGGCATTTTGATGAAGCAGATGGTTTGTGGAAAGAAGAAGGAGAAGCCAAAAAATCAGGTGATAGCTATGTTGGAACAGTAAAGCATTTTTCTTTCTGGAATTGTGATGCCTATTTTCCATTAGTAAATTTCAAAGCCACTTTCCAGGATGCTAAAGGTGCTCCTTTAGGCAATATGACGGTAACTTTAACACGTGCCGATGGTAACACCAGCTATGCATATACAGATGCAGGGGGAGTGGTAAATGGTGGTGTTCCCCTTAATGAATCCATGACGTTAAAGCTGTTAGATAAATGTAATACCGTCATATACTCGACTAAGGTAGGGCCATATGCCAAAGATGCGGATCTCGGTATTGTCTCCATTACTTTATCCGATCCTGGCACCATCACCATTAAAGGACAACTCACCACCTGCGATAATACACCCGTAAAAAATGGTGCGGTTAGTATGCAACTTCAAGGACTTACTTATCTGGCAACGGTAAAAAATGGAACTTATCAGGTAACTGCTATCCGTTGCAATAGTAACCTGGCAGATGCAACCATCACTGCAGCTGATTTAGATGCAGACAAATCAGCCTCACAAACAATACAAGTTACAACAGGAGCGATCACCCAGGATCTTCAGGCATGTGATAAGCCCGCTTTTGGACAGATTTCTATAACCATAGATGGAAACGCGTATAGTCTTAATAGCATTACAGACACTTTAGTGATGCGCCAATATAATGCTACGGAATATTCTTTTTATGGTGGTTTAAGAACTAGTGGAGGCAGAACGATCGCCTGGTACCTGGATGATTTGAGCATTGGTACCCGTACGCCAACTGACTTATACATATACATAGGCAATACCTATTATGGGGCATCTCCAAATGTTCAGATAACTGTTACCCAAACAGGTAACAAGGGAGAATATATCATGGGTACCATATCTGGTACGGTTACCCAACCCGCAGATAGTACAGCAGGAATACCAAGTAAAGCAGTACCTATCTCTGGAAATTTCAGAATGTTAAGGGAATAATAACTTTTTCCTAAAAATACCAACGGCCAGCTAAGATCCTTAGTTGGCCGTTGGTATTTTAGCTATTTCGTACTGGCGAAACCATGCGTTTGGATTGAGGCGCCGTAATTCTGCGTATCGCCCAGGCGATGGTAAATGAAGGAATGAAGTCTGTACCTGGAAACAGCTCTTCCATCAGATTAAAAACACTACCAAAAGAACCAAGGGGACCACCAAAAAGGCGGTAAAAAATAATAGCAGATATGGGTGCCCAAACAATGTCGCTGACCTCACCTAAAACCGGGATTGCATAGCTGGCACAGCCCAGGAGATCCATTACAATGCAGATCCATAAGTTGGGAGTATATTTTTTGTCCATTTCAACCTCCGCTTTTAATCTTTCTCTTACTTAAACAAATAACCTACCAAAAAGGAAAAAGGTTCTTTGCAAAGGTACTTCAAACCACAAAATCTACCACTCAGCAATATTTTTCTGCCACTGCAATTGCAATGCTATTGCAATTCAAATCTATTTCTTTTAACTTGAACCGTATTTTAAACGCTTATTATGCCTCAGAAAAACTCACGCCGCGATATGATAAAGAAAGTTGCTACTATGGCAGTGGCTTCTAGCGCCATATCTTCACTGGCTCAAAGAGTATCTGCCCACGAAAACGTTATGGAAGAAAAACTGAAAGGTAAAATCAACCACTCCGTTTGCGCCTGGTGCTATCCAATTCCATTGGATGATCTCTGCAAAGCCGCTAATAAAATAGGGATTACCTCTATCGACCTGGTTGATCCGAAGGATTTCGATATCCTGAAGAAAAATAACCTGTATTGCGCCATGGTGGCAAGTAATGGCCCTGAATGGGGTATTACCAAAGGGTTCAATAACCCCGCCCACCACGAGAAACTGGAGGCATATTTCAAACAATATATCGACGCTACCGCCAAAGCTGGCTTCAAAAACCTGATCTGCTTCTCCGGAAACCGCAACGGTATGGACGACCAGCAAGGTATTGAAAACTGCACCAAAGGCCTGAAACGTATTCTCAGCTACGCAGAGAAGAAAAATGTTACCCTGGTAATGGAACTGCTGAACAGTAAAGTGGATCACCACGATTACCAGTGCGACCACACAAACTGGGGCGTAGAGCTTTGTAAATCAGTAGGTTCTGAAAATTTCAAACTGCTCTACGATATCTACCACATGCAAATAATGGAAGGGGACGTAATCCGCACCCTCAGAGATAATCATCAGTACATCGCGCATTACCATACCGGCGGCGTTCCTGGCAGAAATGAAATCGATGAAACACAGGAACTCTTTTATCCTGCTATCATGAAGGCCATCTACGAAACCGGATTCAAAGGTTATGTAGCACAGGAATTTATCCCTAAACACACGGATAAACTGGCCTCCCTGAATACTGCCGTACATATCTGCGATATCTCCTGATCATCATCTAACTAAATATCAATTACATCCGTTCGAACTTACTGTACGAACGGATGTTTTATTTTGATACTAAATACCTCCACCTTACCTTTGCCGCCTATTAGTCCACAAAAACAGTAGGATAATATAAATAGATGAAACAATATTATAAAAAGCCGCTGGCCTGGCTGCTCCAGGAGTCAACAGATGAAGGAACACATTCCTTAAAGCGCACGCTCAACGGGTTTCAGCTGGTAATGCTGGGCCTGGGAATCATTATCGGCGCCGGGCTATTTTCGCTTACAGGACTTGCAGCGGCTAATCATGCCGGACCTGCGGTAACATTATCATTCGTGGTAGCGGCGGTAGGTTGTGCCTTTGCAGGCCTCTGCTATGCTGAATTTGCTTCCATGATTCCTGTTGCCGGCAGTGCCTATACCTATGCGTATACCACCATGGGAGAGCTGTTTGCCTGGATCATCGGATGGGACCTGGTGCTGGAGTTCTCTGTAGGCGCGGCTACTGTGGCCATCAGCTGGTCTAACTACCTCGTTAAATTTCTGGCCAACTACAATATATACCTGCCGGAACGCTGGCTGCATTCTCCTTTCGAAACCTTCACCGCTCAGAATGGCGCACAGATCAGTGGAATTATTAACCTGCCGGCAGCGCTGGTAGTGGTGATGATGTCCATGATTTTAATAAGAGGTACCAAAGGCTCTGCTATCTGGAATTCAGTGGTGGTTTCCCTGAAAGTAGGCGTGGTATTGGTGTTCATCGCGCTGGGATGGAAGTATATCCAGCCCGCCAATTTTACGCCTTATATACCGCCAAATACAGGCAAATTCGGGGAATTTGGCATCTCCGGGATCTTCCGTGGCGCCGGTATTGTATTCTTTGTTTTTCTTGGCTTCGACATTATCAGTACAGCGGCCCAGGAAACAAAAAATCCGCGCAAAAACATGCCTATAGGCATTCTCGGCTCACTGGCCATCTGTACGGTATTATTTATTCTGTTTGCACACGTAATGACAGGCCTGGCGCCTTATACCGCGTTTAAAGACAGTGGTGCGCCAGTGGCGATAGCCATTGCCAATACACCGTATCACTGGCTCGGACAGGCGATCCTGCTGGCTATCATTGTCGGCTATACATCTGTAATCCTGGTGGATCTGCTGGGACAATCACGCGTATTCTATGCGATGTCGAAAGACGGTTTGTTACCAAAGATTTTTTCAGATATCCACCCGCGCTTCCGCACGCCGTGGAAATCCAATATACTGTTTTGTGTATTCATAGGTCTTTTTGCGGCCCTCGTACCATTAAGAGTAGTAGGAGAGATGACCAGCATAGGCACCCTGCTGGCGTTTGTAATCGTTTGTGCCGGCGTATGGATTATGCGATATACCATGCCTGATGCCCCTCGTGCATTCCGCACGCCATGGGTACCGGTAGTACCAATTCTGGGTATCATTTCCTGCCTGGCCATGATGGTATCGTTGCCGCTGGACACCTGGTTGCGACTGATCATATGGATGGCGATCGGGATGGTTATTTACTACGGTTATGGTAAGAAGAACAGCCGTGTCAGGGCTGTTACAGCTGGAAAGCACCAACAGCCTTAGTGGTGCCAGTCTTCACGAAGAATGCCCATTACGACCATATCTACAAACTGGCCGTGCAATTTAGCGCTGTCGCGCAGAATTCCTTCTTTGGAAAAGCCTAGTCTGATAGGGATTCTGCCGCTTTTTTCATTCTGCATGACAAATCGTATCTCGATTTTATTTAGTTTAAGTTTTGTGAAAGCGAAGCTGATGAGGGCTTTGGCAGCCGCAGTAGCTATGCCTTTTCCCTGGAAGGCGGCACCTAACCAGTAGCCGATTTCGGCCTTCTGTATCTGGTGTTCCCAGTTGTGGAGATCGATAACGCCACAGCAATCATTTTCATACCAGATACCTAAAGCAAGGGCTTCCTGTTCTTCTGTTTTGCGTGTCATCATTTCGATGAAGCGGAGCGAATGTTCTTCGTTGGTGTTATAATCGACCCAGGGGAGAAATTTGCGAAGATATTTCCGGGAGATATCCAGCTGATGATATATCAAAGGTGCATCCTGTGGCTGCAGCTGTCTAAGGAACAATTTTTCATTAACCGGAATCTCTATCATAGCAGGAATAAAAAGGATTAAACATACAAAAAAAGCGGGAACACATTGAAATGTTCCCGCTTTTTTCATTTAAATGATTGCTTATCTGTTGGCCAGCAGCTGTTGTCTGGCCATGTCCTTTACTACCTGTTGTGCATAAAGCACCGCCATTCTTTCGGTAGTAGGAGGATCGAAAGATTTTGACTGAACGGAGTAGGTCAGCTGACCACTCTGCAGGTCATAGAGGTTTCCTTCCCATTGGTATTTGGTATTGATAGTAAAGTATCCTGGCTGGTACATTCTTCCATACCACATGGAGTAATATGGCCAGAATCCATAATAGCCGTAAGGATATGGGCCACCATATACGGTACCCGGAACATATTCCCTTTCTCTGCCTTTATCTACCATTACTATTGTTAATACCTGGTTAGCGCCACTGCTTCTCAGCATATTTACTACCTGTTTTTCACCCATATTGGCAAATCCGTTCGGGCCATATTCCTGCAATGCAGAAACAGCATTATATCCTTTCTTTCTGAACTCAGCAACAGTATAGTTTTCCATCTGGCTGCGTAATGTGCGGTCTTTTTGAGGGACTAGTGCAATTACCATTACCTTCTGGTCTTTTTGCAGTTGAGGAGCACTGTTTGCTCTCCATGAAGAAGTAACCTTTGTGCTTGTACATGCCGTCGTTGCAAGAATTGCCAGTGCGGCTACTATTAAACCCAGCTTTTTCATATTCCCTCCTTTATTTTAGTTCGTTAATTATTAGACGTAGAAAGAGGCAAATTGTAACATCTGAGGGGCCGTTTTAACATTTTTTTCAGACTTGTTAATGAACTGTAAATGAACAGATTAGATTAAGATTAATTAAAATAAAAAAGCAGGCTTTCCGTTATGGAAAGCCTGCTTTTTTATATCTGTAAAAAATATGTTTGTTAGTAGTTGATAACCTGCTCTTCAATTGATTCCGGCAGTTCTCTGAACTGGTACAGCTGTGTGCGCAGCTGTGGTTCAAATCCTGCTTCACGGATAGCTTCCTGCATAGAGCGGTAAGTAAATCGGTGAGGAGCACCTGCAGCGCTTACTACGTTTTCTTCGATCATGATAGAACCGAAGTCATTAGCACCTGCGTGGAGGCATATCTGCGCAACCTGTTTACCAACGGTCAGCCAGGAAGCCTGGATATTTTTGATATTCGGCAGCATGATACGACTCATGGCGATCATACGGATATATTCTTCGCTGGATGTCATGTTGTGTACACCGCGGATACGTGCCAGCAGGGTATCTACATCCTGGAATGTCCATGGAATGAAGGCGGTGAAGCCATAGTGTCCTTCTGGTTTTTCGCTCTGTACCTGACGGATATCTACCAGGTGTTCGAAGCGTTCCAGCACGGTTTCTACGTGACCGAACATCATGGTTGCGGAAGAAGCGATATTCAGCTTATGAGCTGCGCGCATCACATCCAACCATTCCTGTGCACCACATTTACCTTTGGAGATAAGGCGGCGTACGCGATCGTTGAGGATTTCTGCGCCGGCACCCGGAAGACTGTCCATACCTGCTTCCTGCAGGGCTTTCAGCACTTCAATATGGGTACTTTTCTCCAGTTTGGTGATATGAGCAACCTCAGGGGGCCCGAGGGTATGTAAACGCAGGGTAGGGTAGAGTTGTTTCAGTTGTTTGAACAGGTCTACATAAAAGCTGAGGCCCAGTTCAGGGTGGTGGCCACCTTGCAGTAACAGCTGATCTCCGCCATATTTCAGCGTTTCCTCGATTTTGCGTTTATACTCATCGATGCCGGTAATATAAGCTTCCGCATGTCCTGGTATGCGGTAGAAGTTACAAAACTTACAATTGGCAGTACACACGTTGGTCGTGTTCACATTCCTGTCTATCTGCCAGGTAACCTTGCCATGTGGCACCTGCTGCTTACGCAGCTCATTGGCAATCTGCATCAGCTCTGCCAGCGGTGCATTTTCAAATAAGAATACTCCTTCTTCTGCAGTCAGAAATTCAAATTGTTGCGCCTTTTTGTATAATTCCTGTAGTTCCATTGTGCTTTCCTTAAAAGTTGACGGCTTAACTGAAACAAAGGTAGTGTAATTGGATATATTATGAGATGAATAAGTTAATTCTACGATATCTGTCTTTCTTAATAAAAATATTTTATACGAACCGTTTTAAATGTTAAATTTATAGATATACGACACCGTTATTTATCCCCAACATGTTAAGACCGTTTCTGTTACGTATTTTGCTGTTATTAGGAACAGCCTTTACTTGCCAGCATATATCCGCAACCACGTTAAATGCTGACGATCTACGCCTCCTATTGCCACGAAGCGACAGCAGCTCCCGCAATGCCCAGCTGATAACCCGATTTAAATTCAAGCAGTATTATGGTGGAGTAGTGGTTATCCAGGCACAACTGAAAGGATACCCGGATACATTACAGTTTATCCTTGATACCGGCAGCGCCGGCATTTCATTGGATACCGCCACCTGTGTACATCTCGGCCTCAAGCCTGTACCCACTGATAAAACAGTAAAAGGACTGGCTGGCACCAAACTAGTGTCGTTCGTGATGAACAAATCACTGCTGCTCCCGAACCTGGAGGTAGACAGTCTTAATTTCCATGTGAACGACTATGAACTGATCAGCCAGGTATATGGCCTTCAGATTGATGGTATCATCGGGTATGGACTACTTAGCCGCTATATCGTTACGGTGGATTATGATACTGAAGAAATCGGCATCTATTCACAAGGTAAATTTGCCTATCCACGGGGCGGCCAGCTCCTGAAGCCTTCTCTGACACAGATACCACTGGTGGCTTCTCCCGTGAAAAACGGCAAATGCAATACCAGCAATCGTTTTTACTTTGATACCGGCGCCGGAATGTGCCTGCTGCTGTCTAACCAGTTCGTTAATGACAGCTGTCTCTTTAAAGAGAAAAAGAAAAAAAAGAAAATGATCCAGACCGAGGCCCAGGGCCTCGGTGGCAGAATGACGATGAACCTTACCACCATCTCTGAGTTCAAAGTAGGGAACTTCGCTTTCCGTAACGTTCCTACCTATCTCTTCGATGACATTTATAACGTTACCGCCTATCCTTACCTGGGAGGCATGATCGGCAATGATCTGCTGCGCCGGTTCAATCTCACGCTCAATTATGGCACCAAAGAGATTTATCTGCTCCCCAATACCCACTACAGGGATATTTTTGATTACTCCTATACTGGACTGATCATGTACCTTATAGACGGACAGGTGGAAGTAACGGATGTCATCAAGGATTCTCCGGCCGAAAAAGCAGGTTTTAAAAAAGGCGATATTATCATCTCTGTAAATAACAATATGGGTGCAAACCTTCCACTGTTCAGGGAATTACTTAAAAGCATCGGCTCCAGGGCTGTTATCATCATCAAAAGGGATAATGACCTGGCCATAAAAAAATTGCCAATAAAAAGTATTCTTTAACGTTATTTGTGGCATGTGGCGACTTATCCGGATATTAGTATTAGCCGCTGCCTGTCAGACTGTTAGCGCACAGCGAAAACACACAGCGGAAACCAAAAGCGATAAAATATTAGCAACAATTCCTTTTACCCTGGTCAACAACCAGGTGGTCATTCCTGTTACTGTGTCGGGCGGCAACGATACCCTGCACTTTATCTTCGACAGCGGGGCAGAAGTAACGGTGATGAATATACGTACTGCTGAAAAACTGAAATTAAACAGTAACAGACAGGATTTTATGAGTGGCATGAATAATGCCATGACCCGTGTACCAGTAGTAACAATCAATGCACTATATATAAGGGAAATAAGAATGCCCTTTCTGACGGCTTACCTGGAAGACCTGACTGACATGGGAAATGAGGGCACAGCGATAGATGGTATTATTGGCGTAAGTCTGATGAAAGCCTATATTATCAAGGTAGATTATAAAAACAGGCAACTGACATTCTACCAGAATGGCAATACACCGGTCAACACCGCCGGCCAGTTGCTGCATTTTCAACTAAATTATACAACCCCCGTAGTGGATGCTACTATCAAGTTGCCCAATGGCAACACACTACTGGGACATTATCATGTGATTACCGGCGGCGAGTATGGCGTGCTTTTCAACTGGCCATACGTGGAAAAATACAAGCTAAACACGCTGCTGCCCACTATTAACACCGATAAAATACAGGACATGCTGAAAGTACTGTATTATATCAACAGTAAAATTCCACAACTCCAGATGGCAGGAAAGGTGATGAACAATGTTCCTGTCAGCTATTGTAAAGATGTGGACGATATTGGCGCATTCATAGAAATCGCCGGCGCTTTTGGCTATGATGTATGGAAACATTACACACTTACGCTCAACTACGCCAAGCAGGAACTATTTATTGAGTAGTATAGTACGCTCACCTATCAGGAAATATCTTTACTTTGTATACACAACTATCAATTGGCTTATGATTCATTATAATAAATTTACTTTATCGAATGGACTGCGTGTCATTGTGCATGAGGACCATACCACTCCCATGGCTGTTCTGAATGTGCTGTATGATGTGGGGGCAAGGGATGAAAACCCGGCACAGACAGGTTTCGCCCATCTATTTGAACACCTGATGTTTGGTGGATCTGTCAATATTCCAGAATATGATGAACCATTACAGATGGCGGGCGGTGAGAACAACGCCTATACCACCAGCGATCTGACCAACTACTATATCACTTTACCCGCTGAAAATATTGAAACTGCTTTCTGGCTGGAAAGCGACCGTATGCTGTCGCTCGCCTTCAGCGAGAAAAGCCTGGACGTTCAACGCAAAGTGGTTTCCGAGGAATTCAAGGAACACTACATCAACAAGCCCTATGGCGACGTATGGCATAAAATGCGTGAACTGGCCTATTCCACACACCCTTATCGCTGGATGACCATCGGTAAAGAGCTTTCTCATATTGAGAATGCTACACTCGGGGATGTGAAAGCCTTCTTCTTTAAGCATTATTGTCCGGTAAATGCGATCCTTTCCGTTGGTGGAAATATTACCACAGAACAGGTGAAAACCCTTGCCGAGAAATGGTTTGGCGATATTCCTTCCGGTGAAAAGTATGTAAGAATTCTGCCGGTAGAACCTCCGCAGGCGGAACCACATAAGCTGGAAATAAAAGCGAATGTGCCGCTGGATGCATTGTACAAAACCTACCATATCCAACCACGTGCAGACAAGCGCTATTACACAGCAGATCTTATCAGCGATATCCTTGGTGGTGGCGGTTCTTCCCGCCTGAACCAGGTACTGGTGAAAGAGAAAAAACTGTTCAGCAATATCGAGTGCTATCATTTTGGTAGTCTGGATGCCGGCCTGTTAAGCATAGAAGGTAAGCTGGTAAAAGGTGTGAAGATGAAAGACGCGGAAAAGGCAGTACAGATAGAACTCGATAAAATCCAATCAGAGATCATTCCTGAAAGAGAACTGCAAAAGGTTAAAAACCGCATCGAGAGCATGCTGGCATTTGAAGATATGAGCTTGCTCAACAGGGCCAATAATCTTGCTTTCTATGAATTACTGGGAGATGCTTCCATGATGAACAGAGAGTTTGCCAATTACGAAGCTGTAACCACAGAAGATATTCACCGCGAAGCACAGATTATCTTCAACGAAAATAACTCCAACACTATTTACTATTACGCTGAAAACTAATACAGCATTCGCTTTTATTAGTAAATGGCTAAAAATATTTGATGATGAACAGAAGTATTCCTCCTGCTATTAAAGATGCTGTTGAGTTTGATCTGAGTTTAAAACCTTATGAGAAATTCACGTTAGACAACGGCATTCCGGTATACGTTGTAAAATCTGATGAGCAGGAAACCCTGCAACTGGAAATGGTATTTCCTGCCGGTACCTGGTACGAAAATCAGAGCATGCTGGCACTGGCTACCAACTTCCTGATGAAAAATGGTACCAGCAAGCATTCTGCACTTGAAATAAATGAGAGCATCGAATACTATGGTGCTTATCTCAACAGAAATACTTTCCACGAAAATGCAACCTATACCCTGCATTGCTTAACCAAGCACGTGGAAGAGCTGCTTCCCACGATGCAGGAAGTCATTTTAGACCCTGTTTTTCCGGAAGAAGAGCTGAACATCTATAAACAGAATCAGAAGCAAAGACTGGCTGTAAATCTCCAGAAATGCGATTTTGTAGCAAACAGGTATATCGACCAGTACCTCTTTGGTGAGTTCCACCCTTATGGCCGTGTGAGCACCATGATGGGCTATGATGCACTGCAAACCGAAGTACTGGAAGGCTTCTATAAAAAGCATTACACGTATAACAACTGCCGCATCTTTGTAGCCGGACATTTACCTGCCAATATGATTGATCTGCTGAATAAATATTTTGGCAGCACCAAATGGAACGGCGAATCTCAGTTACTCAAATTAGATCTGCCTATCCAACCGGCAGAAGAAAAGAAATTCCGCATCTTCAATGATGAAAACGGTGTTCAGGGCGCAGTTCGTGTAGCACGTCAGTTCCCTAACCGCTACCATCCGGATTTTCCAAAGATGCTGGTACTGAATACCATCTATGGTGGCTACTTCGGCTCCAGGCTGATGAGCAATATCCGTGAAGAAAAAGGATACACCTATGGCATTCACTCCCAGTTATACAATTTCAGACAGGTAAGTGCCATCAATATCCAGACAGAAGCGGGAAGAGATGTATGCGAAGCCACCATCACAGAGATTTATAAAGAGATGGAGAAATTGCAGCAGGAGATTGTTCCGCAGGAAGAACTGGACCTGGTGAAAAACTATATGATCGGTTCCATTCTCGGCGATCTGGATGGTGCATTCCAGATTATTCAACGCTGGAAAAACCTGATACTCAATGATCTCGACGAAAACTATTTCTATAACAATATCAATACCATCAAAACCATTTCAGCAGAAGAACTGCAACATCTTGCCAAACAATATTATAATCCTGCAGATTTCTACGAACTGGTGGTGATATAACCTGGCCGACATATGAAATATATCCTGATCGCTCTGCTGCTGATTACTGCCGCCAGCAAGGGTTTTGCACAAACGCAGGCAGAAATGAACCGTAAAGCCAATGAAGCTTACAAAGAAGCAGATAAGAAACTGAATGAAGTATACCAGCTGATTCAGAAAGATTATTCCGCCAACAAGAAGTTCATCGAAAACCTGAAGGCCGCACAAAGGCTGTGGATTGAATTCAGGGATGCACAGGTGCAGATGATGTTTCCTGAGCCTGCAAAGAGCTATGGCAGCATGTTTCCTGTTTGCAAAGCCAACTATCTCGCTGAGCTGACCACACAACGATTGGAGGCACTACGGCCATGGATAAACGGACTTGCCCCCGGCGAAACCTGCACAGGATCAATAGGAGCGAAGCAGTAAGGATTACCGTCTATATAAAAAATTCGTTAAGAGAGTCGTATTTATGAGTACGACTCTCTTATTTTTTTATCTTTACGGCAGACATACTAACATATCCCTATGCGAAAACTTTTACCTATCCTGGCCATATTTGGCTGCGTATCTGTGTATGCCCAGAAGCATGAAGACCCGCTGGAAGCAATTGAACACCGCTACCAGGAATGCCTTGCCAAAGGCAGCAATATGAACGGCTGCGCAAACGCTTATTATCAATCCGTAGACAGTACTTTAACTGTTACCCTTCAGTCTCTTTTGAATCAATTAAACGGCGCCGCACTGATTAGTCTGCAACAGGACCAATCCCTGTGGGAAGCCAAAAAAGATGTGTATTTCAAGAAGATGGACGAGCGCGTGGAAAAGCTGCACAAAAGCACCATGCAGGGACTTGATGACGATATGATTTCAACAGATAACAAAGCAGCTTTTTTAAAGTTGCGGGTAACTGAATTGTACAGGCAATACAACAGTTAAGAGCTGCGATAAAATTTAAAAGCTGCCTGTGGCAGCTTTTAAAAAATTTTTTAGAATCGCTCCTGATGGCGCAACCAACGTTCCGGTATCTCATTGTTGGATGCCAGTAGGTAGTCGTTATAGGCGCACGGAATGAATTCTTTGTCAGGCAGTTGCATCCACCAGCGGCCTGTTTTTTTACTTTTCAGGAATACGGTATCTATATCGGAGAAGGCGATATGAAACTCCCAGAAAGCGTCCCTGTTTTCGAGGTGGGCTTCTTTATTTTTTATAGCGCGGCCATCGAGGAAATACCAGATCATTTGCGCGATCTGGCGGGCGGTGATGTGGTCTTTATCTTTTTCTGCGCGATAGCCGTAAATGCCCATCGTGCTGAGTCTGCTACTCATGCCTGCGTAGCGGGTAAGGAGGCAGCCTTCTTCACCGCTGAATCCGTTAGGGGAGAGGTGGTTGGAAGGAGCATCTGTATGGCGGATGATATTGATATCGATACTAAACATATCGGAGTGCCTCAAAACAGGCTCAGCCTCGTCCATATTTTCGCGGATACGGCCCAGGCGGAAGCAATCGAAGCGGAGTTTGTCCAGCGTTTCTAACATACGTGGATGTACGAAATAGCTTTGAAATCCAAGATGGTTATAGTGTCGGAGGTAATTTGGCTGTTCGGTGAGCAGGTCCATGAGGAAGCGTTCGCTGCGTATATTGGAGTTTTCCTGGAGGTCGATGAGCGCATCGGCAACGGTTGCTTCAATAATCATTTGCTGGGACGCATATGCCTTATATTGTGCGTAGGTGAGGTCATGTGAGCCACCGAGGATGATAACGGTTTTATTGGCTGCTATCAGCTCACCAATAACTGTTTTCATGGCAGCATAGGCATCAGCCAGAAAGGCGCCGCTGCGGAGGTTGCCTACGTCAGCGAGGCGGATATCTCTGTGCCAGTGGTAAAGGCGGTAGAATTCGCGTCGGATTATATCCGGCCCCGTGGTGCCGGTACGGTTTGTTTCGCTGCCTCTTTCTTCGCCAACACCCAGCAGAATGATATCTGCGGCGTCGAGGTCGGGGATATGATTAGACTCATAAGCGTCTATCCCGCCACCAACCTGGAATTCGTCGTATTCCTGGTCGTCATGAAGAAATGCTTTTGAAATAGGATTCAGAAAATCCTGCAGGTGCGAAAAATCAGCCATCAGTTAATAGGATTTTAATGATGGCAAACGTACAACAAGAATTTTAAATTGGAATCAATGCAAAACACTAAAGTACTGGCAATTATGCTGCAGACAGCATAAATATGAGCTGACAACTAGTTCTTATGAATAATAAATTCAAACGGCTTGTGCGCCTTGCGTGAAATTGCTTTTTCCAGCACAGTTCTTTTACTGGTAACTTTACTCCTGTTGCAGTTGGCTACTTCGATCACAGAACACAGATAATCCATCGTCTCGATCAGTGACAGCATTTCGCTGATCTGTCTGACGGCAAACTGAATCTGCTGTTCTGTATACCTGTCTTCGTGTAACAGGATCAATAAATCTCTATCTGCCGGTTTCATGAAAAAAAATTGAATTTCCCCGAAAATATTGTTTGCTCAGGTGTTCATCGGATAACCCAAAGAAAGATAAGGTTAAATCTTTACTGAAGTCGTGAAATTGTGGGTTAGTGCATTCTTTTTTTGTTCATAGTGGGACATCCGCAATCATTTTTCTTAAATACCTTGCAACCTTCCATCGCCAAACTTCCACAAAGAAGAACAATTACTACCCATTTTATCTTATTCATACTGACGGTTATATACTTAATCTTGTTTAAAAAATCCTGTCTCAGAGTTTACCTTTTCTTAACAATGCTCTTTTGTAATTTAAGCTAAATTCGCAAAAAAAATTTAAATATTTGTCCACAATCCTCTCACCTAAAAAAATTCTTGTAGTACCGTTGGATTGGGGCCTTGGACATGCCACCAGGGACATCCCTCTGATCCATGAAATGCTAAACGCCGGATGCAAAGTTTTTATTGCAGCGGAGGGTAAACATGCCGCACTACTACAGCAGGAATTCCCGGATATCACCATCTTTCCGCTTCCCGGATATCGCATCCAGTATGCACAAAAGGGCAAATTCTTCGGATTAAAAATTATTCAGCAAATTCCCAAAATTTACAATAGGGTAAAATATGAGCAGCGCTGGCTGAAAAAAATCGTCGAAGAGCATGGTATTGATGCAGTTATATCTGACAACAGATTTGGATTATATCATAAATCCATACCTACTGTTTTCATCACCCACCAGTTACTTATTAAAACTCCTTTTGGTGGATGGATAGAACGCACGCTCCAAAAAATTAACTATTCTTTTATAAAAAAATATGGCGCCTGCTGGATACCTGATTTTGCCGGAGACAATAACCTTTCCGGAGAACTGGCACATCCTGCAACATTACCGCCTCATACCACCTACCTGGGCTGCCTGAGCCGATTTGAGCCAAAGGAAAATGTTCAGAAAAAATACGATCTGCTGGTATTGATTTCAGGTCCGGAACCACAACGTTCCAACCTGGAAAAAATGATCACCACACAGATCAAAGACCTGAATATCACTGCATTAATTGTGAGTGGCAAACCAGGCACGCCACAACAGGACCAAATAGCACCCGGCGTTACACAGGTAAACCATATGAATGCCGCTGAGCTCAATCAGGCGATACTGGCTTCAGATATGGTGCTTACCCGCAGTGGCTATACTACCCTGATGGATCTTGTAAAGCTGAACAAAAAAGCCATCCTGGTGCCTACCCCAGGGCAGTCTGAGCAGGTATACCTGGGAGAATATCTCATGGAAAAAGGGTATTTCTACTCTCTTCCACAGGAAAGTTTTCACCTGAAAACGGCGCTGGAAAATGCAGCTAAGTTCCAGTTCAAATCCTTCCAGCATGAGCAGGATATGAACCGCTACAAAGCGGTAGTACAGGATTTCGTTAAATCGCTTTAACCAAACAAAATATACTCATCGGCGGCCCCCCTAAGCTGCCGGCCAAAAAATAAGGCGAGACCTTCGGTCTCGCCTTATTTTTTGGTCTTCCCCCCGCCACTGGCGGGGGGAAGACCAAAAGCTATTCAAATGTTATTTAGATATTCTTAACATCTGCCCCAATAAAAATCTTCCCATTTTCAATCGCTACCGGACGTTTCAGGAAAGAATATTCTTCCAGAATCAGGTCATGATAGTCCTGCTCGCTCAGCTGCTTTTCATGTAACCCCATTGGGCGATATTTCTGAGAACGCCTGCTGAACAGGGCTTCATAACTGCCGGCCAGTTCTTTCATTTCTTTTAACTGTGCTTCGGTTATTTTCTCTTTTTTAATATCTTGTAATGTAAATCCACGCTGTACTGCCTGTGTTTCTTCCAGAATCTTCTTGCAGGTACCGCAGGTAGAAAGATGATATATCTTTTTCATATCAATTGATTTCAGATAACAAATGTAATTTTTCCCGGAAAAAACCATAAAAGGAATACTGAGAGGCATCCCTTAATTTTGTACATTCAAATTAATTCACGTAGGTTTAGCGATGCAAAAGAAACTATTTTTACTGGATGCTATGGCATTGATCTACAGGGCCTATTACGCCCTGATCAGAAATCCGCGCATGACCAGCACCGGGCGCAATACCAATGCGCAGTTCGGATTCACAACTACATTACTTGATCTCATAAATAAAGAAAAACCAACTCATATGGCCGTAGCGTTTGATACGCACGCGCCTACCGAACGTCATACCACTTTCACTGACTACAAAGCCAATCGCGAAGACGCCCCGGAAGACCTCCTGGACGCACTTCCCGATATCCGCCGTATCCTGCAGGGATTCAATATTCCCCTGCTCGAAGTAGACGGGTATGAGGCGGATGATGTGATCGGGACACTGGCCGGACAAGCCGCTGACGCGGGTTACACCGTATACATGGTGACGCCGGACAAAGACTACGGACAGCTGGTCCGTGACAACGTATTTATCTACAAACCT
Source organism: Chitinophaga sp. Cy-1792 (assembly GCF_011752935.1). NCBI lineage: Bacteria > Pseudomonadati > Bacteroidota > Chitinophagia > Chitinophagales > Chitinophagaceae > Chitinophaga > Chitinophaga sp. Cy-1792. The sequence goes on along the minus strand of NZ_VWWO01000001.1, from coordinate 721,242 downwards.
CCATACATGGGCAGCAAAGAGGAAATCATGGGCCCTAAGGAAGTATGTGAAAAATGGCAGATAAAAGACGTATCCCAGGTAATCGATATCCTCGGCCTGATGGGCGATGCAGTGGATAATATCCCCGGTATCGCAGGTGTAGGAGAAAAAACCGCCATGAAACTGCTGGCACAATACGATACCCTCGAAAATGTGCTGGAAAATGCCGACAAAATCGGCGGTAAAATGGGCGAGAAAATCAAGGCAGGCAAAGAAAATGCCTTACTCTCCAAACAATTGGCCACCATCATCCTCGATGTACCGGTGAGCTTCCATGAAGAAGATTTCTGCCTCAAAGACTATAACAAAGACGTCCTGGTGGACATCTTTACTGAACTGGAATTCAAGACTTTAGGCAAACGTATCCTCGGCGACACCTTTGCCAGCAGCGGCGCTGCTGCTGTGGAAGCACCTGCCAGACCAGGCGTGGTACAAGCCGATCTTTTCGGAAATACAACCGAAAGTGCTGCCCCCGCTGAAGAAATCAGCGAAGGTGGCGCCATCAACTTCCTCGCACCGGAAAAAAATATCAACAATACACCGCATAACTACGAACTGACAGACACACCCGAAAAACGTGCTGCACTGATCGCTGCACTCCTGCAACAAAAGGAAATCGCCTTTGATACCGAAACTACCGGCAAAGACCCTAATGAAGCAGATATCGTAGGTATGAGCTTCTCCTGGAAAAAAGGCGAAGCATTCTATGTACCGATGCCTGCCGCCAAAGACGCAGCCATCGCTATTATGAACGAATTCAAGCCGGTTTTTGACAATGAAAATATCACCTTCATTGGCCAGAACCTGAAGTATGATATGATCATACTGAAATGGCTTGGCTTCGAAATTAAAGGGCCGGTATTTGATACCATGCTGGCACATTACCTGGTGGAGCCGGAAGGCCGCCGTAGCATGGACTACCTGAGTGCGCAATACCTTGGCTATGAGCCGGTTTCCATTGAAACCCTCATCGGCAAAGGAAAAAACCAGCTCAGCATGCGCGATGTAGCAGTAGAAAGAGTAGCAGATTATGCCGCTGAAGATGCGGACGTAACCCTCCAGCTGAAAGAAGTATTTCAGCCGATGGTGCCCGAGAAAAAAGTAGATAAAGTATTTTATGAAGTGGAAAACCCACTGACCAAAGTACTTACTGATATGGAGTTTGAAGGCATTGCCATCGACACCAAAGCATTAGCAGATTACTCCAAGGAACTGGAAACAGAAATCAGAAGAGCGGAAGAAAGCGTATACGAACAAGCTGGCGTACGTTTCAAACTGGCTTCCCCTAAACAACTGGGAGAGGTGCTGTTTGAAAAACTACAACTGGACCCTAAAGCGAAAAAGACCCGCACCGGCCAGTACGCTACCGGCGAAGACGTGCTCCAGAAGCTCTCTTCCAAACATAAAATCGTGGAAGATATTCTCATCTTCCGCGAACTGAGCAAATTAAAATCTACCTACGTAGATGCATTACCGTTATTGCTCAACAAACGCACAAACAGAATTCATACTTCTTATAACCAGGCCGTGGCAGTGACCGGCCGACTGAGTTCCAATAATCCCAATCTGCAGAACATTCCTATCCGTACAGACAGAGGCCGCGAAATCCGCAAAGCCTTTATCCCGCGGAATGAGGAGTATGTATTGCTTTCTGCCGACTATTCCCAGATAGAACTGCGTATCATTGCTGCCATCAGTGGCGATGAACAGATGATCGCGGCCTTCAGAAGCGGAACCGACATCCACGCCGCCACAGCAGCAAAGGTTTATAACGTTCCTTTAGAAGAAGTAACTGCTGACATGCGACGTAATGCGAAAAGTGTGAACTTTGGCATTATCTACGGTGTCAGCGCCTTCGGATTATCTGAAAATCTGGGCATTGCACGTAGTGAAGCCAAAACACTTATCGACAACTATTTTACGCAATATCCTGCCATCAAGCAGTATATGGAAGACCAGGTAAAATCAGCACAGAAAAAAGGCTATGTGGAAACGAAACTGGGCCGTAAACGCTGGCTGAAAGATATCAATTCTTCCAACGCTGTTGTGAGAGGTTTCGCAGAACGAAACGCGATTAACATGCCTATACAGGGCACCGCTGCAGACATGATCAAACTGGCCATGATTTCAGTTCACAAAGCCTTTAAGGAACGTAACCTGAAATCCAGAATGATCCTCCAGGTACATGACGAATTGGTATTTGATGCCCATCGTTCTGAACTGGAAATCATCAAGCCTATCATCATTGAATGCATGAAAAATGCCTTACCGCTCGACGTTCCGGTAGAAGCCGAAATGGGCATCGGCAACAACTGGCTGGAGGCACACTAGTAGTAGACCTACTGTAGTAATAGCATATTTGTAATACGATCAGATGTTGACATGGTATATCACTATACCCATCTGATCGTATTACCTGACTTATTGAATCCCAAAAACCTGAAAGTTTAATTCCAAACTGTTACTCGTTACGAACATGATTTTGACAAAGCGCCTGCAATTAATGCCGTGCACCCTTCAACATTTCGAGTTGTTCTTACAAGGGGGTGATGCACTGGCTAATCAGTTAGGTATAACTATTTCCGAAAACTGGATCGAATATCCTGAAGTGATACTCGTTACCTACGATAAATTACGCAACGATCCATCTCTGCTGGGATGGTTCTTCTATATGGTCATTCACCGTGAAAACAGGGAACTGATAGGCGCCGGAGGCTTCAAAGGCCGCCCGGACAGCAACGGGGTCGTGGAAATTGCCTATGATATCAGCCCCGATTACCGCGAACAGGGCTATGGCACCGAAACCGCCAAAGCACTCATCAATTTTGCCTTTGGACACAATTATGTCACAAGTGTTATCGCCCATACCGAAGAAGAATATAACTCTTCGGTGAAAACATTACAGAAAGTCGGTATGTCTTTCGTGGGGGCTTTCACCAACAAAGAGAACGAAGAGCTATGGGAATGGCGCATTACGAGAGATGTTTTTGAGTCTCACCAGCAATATCAGCAACAGTATTAACACATTACAGTAGCATATATCTGTCAGGGCGATGCTCCGCTCATCAAACTTTTACCCGCCAGGAAAGGTGCTATACCTTATATTTGATCCTTTAATAACAAAATCTAGACTCACATACATCATGAAGAATTGGATGATGGGGGCTATTATGCTTTGCAGCACAGCAGCCTTCGCACAAACCGCCACCAACGTAGAGGGAAGTAAGCTTCAGTTTACCACTATTAAAAATATGGATGCTTACGATGTACAGAACCAGGGCCGTACCGGTACCTGTTGGTCTTTCTCCGGAATGTCCTTCCTTGAATCAGAACTGCTCCGCAACGGTAAAGGTAAAGACCTGAACCTCAGTGAAATGTACGTAGTGCGTAAAATGTACCCTTTAAAGGCTGTTAACTACGTACGTATGCATGGTAAAGCCAACTTCGGTGAAGGTGGTGGCTTCCCTGATGATATCCTCTGCTTACGTGAGTATGGTCTGGTTCCTCAAACGGTTTATGATGGCAACCGCCAGAAAACATACAACCACGCTGAAATGGAGACGCTCCTGGAAAGCATGGTGAAAGAACTGGGTAACTCCAATGGTGTTATCAACCCAACCTGGAAAAACGCTTTCGACGGCGTTCTGAATGCCTACATGGGCGATGCTCCTGCTAAATTTGACTATAACGGTAAATCATATACACCGCAGTCTTTCGCTAAAGAACTGGGCCTGAATGCTGATGACTATGTATTAATCACCAGCTTTACCCACCATCCATACAATTCTCAGTTCGTACTGGAAGTACCAGACAACTGGAACTGGGAAAAAGTATACAACGTGGATATGAACGATTTCACCAACATCGCTGAAAATGCACTGACCAACGGTTACACGATCGCATGGGCTGCTGACGTAAGCGAAAAAGGTTTCAACTTCAAAGAAGGCCTGGCTGTTGTTCCTGAAAAAGACTGGAATGATATGTCTGCAGATGAAAAGAAAAATGCTTTCCTCGAGCCTATCCAGGAAAAAAACATCACCGCTGAAGTACGTCAGAAAGCGTTCGATAACTTCGAAACACAGGACGATCACGGTATGCACATCGTAGGTCTGGTAAAAGATCAGAATGGTAAAAAATACTTCCGTGTGAAAAACTCATGGGGTACCGAAAACTTCGGTAAAGGTTATTTCTACGCTTCTGAACCTTACTTCCAGTACAAAACCACCAGCTACATGGTGAACAAAAAAGCTCTGCCTGCTGATATCGCTAAGAAACTCGGCATCAAATAAATCATTGCTTTAACGCATCAAAAAAGCCTTGTCTATGCATAGACAAGGCTTTTTTATTGAACTTTTCTTTTATTTGACGAAGTCAACAATAAATATTTGACAACGTCCAGTTTACTTAAAATCAGGTAATTGCATCAAAATCGCCGATCCCTTCACGGATTAACTCAGGTGCCTCTCCTGTGCAATCTATTACGGTAGAAAATGACATCCCACCCGGGCCACCATCTACAACAATATCTACCTGACTACCAAATTTCTCATAAATAACCTCCGGGTCGGTATATTCTTCTACATAAACATCTATCGGAAGCGTAGTACTCATGAGCGGATTACCCAGCTCGTGTACAATACTTCTGCAGATATTATTATCCGGCACCCTGATACCTACGGTATCTTTTTTTGTTTTTAGCAATTTGGGCACCTGTTTACTGGCATTGAGAATAAAAGTAAACGGCCCGGGCAACGCCTTCTTCAGCATCCTGAAAATGGGTGTGTCTACACTTTTTGCATAGTCGGAGAGATGGCTTAAGTCGTAGCAGATAAAAGAAAACTGGGCTTTTTTAGGATCTACCTGTTTGATACGTGCTACCCGTTCGATCGCCTTATGCTGTGTGATATCACAGCCCAGCGCATACACAGTATCCGTAGGGTAGATGATGACTCCGCCGTCTTTCAGACACTCAATGATCATCTTCATATTGCGCGGATTCGGGTTATCCGGATGTACTTGTAAGAGCATACCCAAATTTAACAAAAATGCATGTCAAATTATCTTACTAACTTTCGGCCGATTTTTCTAAACCTACTTGGATGAAGCTTAAAGGAATTGTTCCGAGACTGTGGAGGAGATTAAAGAGAGTACTACTGGTATTGATTATTGCACAATTTGCCTATATCATTTTGCTGAAATGGGTGAACCCGCCTATTACTATCACAGAGATTTCCAGTTGGTTCAGCCTCTGGGGTACCGATAAAAAATTACATAAGAGCTGGGCCAGTTACGACGAGATTTCCCAACATGCCAAGTTAGCGGTAATTGCCAGCGAAGACCAGCTCTTTACGGATCATGATGGTTTCGATTTTAAATCGATAGAAAAAGCCATGAAGCATAATGCTACCAGCAAAAAGATCAGGGGTGCCAGTACCATCAGCCAGCAGGTAGCAAAAAATGTGTTTTTGTGGCAGGGCAGAAGCTGGGTCAGAAAAGGACTGGAAGCATATTTCACCTTTATGATCGAAAAAATCTGGGGTAAAAAGAGGATCCTGGAAGTATACCTCAATGTAGCGCAAACCGGCGATGGAATTTTCGGTTTTGAGTCTGCCGCACAGGCCTATTACAATAAAGATGCGGCCAGCCTTACCCGGGAGGAAGCAGCCATGATAGCCGCGAGTCTGCCAAACCCGGTAAAATACACGGTTAATCCACCTGCAAAATTTACGGTTTACCGTCAGCGCAAGATCATGGTACAGATGCGTAATATCGCGCCTGATCCGGATATTAACGAGCTGGTGACCGGTATTCCTGCGCCCGCAGATAAAAAGAACTAACCATGCAGTAGTTGCTTTACAGCGGCTACTGCGGTGTTTTCCCGGTCGGTATAACTCCCGCGGATATCCACAAAAGGAACACCGGACTGCATCACGATATCTCTGTAAATATTATAAAAATAATCGCGCATCTCCTGGGCAGGGTACTCGCGTTGCGGATCTTCTTCCCAAGGCAGATCAGTCGCCATCAGCAGGTATAAATCGCAATCCTGTTCTGCAATCATCTTCAGAATACGGGCGTCACAATCTCCATATTTATGCTCGCTCCAAACCTTTACCACATAAAGGTCTGTATCACAGATAAGCACTTCATTCGCTTTTGCCGCCTGTTCCTTTTCCAGTTGCAGTTGTCCTTCGGCAATATGTAGCAGGTCTTCCTGGGTATAGGGTCTGTTGAGCTGGTCGATATATTCACGCGCAAATTCAGGCGTCCAGGCCGTATGAAAATAACGGGCGAGGTATTCGCTTAACGTGCTTTTGCCTGTAGATTCAGGCCCGATTACAACTACTTTCTTCATGAATGTGCGCTTTCGTTTGCTTCAACTTCCTTTTTCCAGCTGAAATAGCCAAATACGGCAATGATAAATAAAAACACCGTTAATGCGGCAGTAAGATATAAATGTTTGTAGACCAGTAGCGGGATAGCGACCAGATTGGAAATATTCAGGAAGATCCAGTTTTCCAGCTTACGTTTTGCCAGTAACCACATTCCGGCACAGGCTGTCGCAGAAATGAACCCGTCCATTACCGGCACATTGGAATCGGAGAAATTACGCAGCAAGACATAGAAAACACCCCAGCCAATCAGGGCGATCAATGTGGCAGTAAGCAGCTCTTTACGATTGCTGCGGCTCACTTTCACATGTTCATGTGTTGCACCTTTTCTTCGGGCCCAATAAATCCAGCCGTATACGCTCATGATGAAATAATACGCATTGAGCGTCGCATCTGCATATAATTTAAAATGCTCCCTGGAAAGCAGGTAAACGTAAATACCAGTGCTGATAAGGCCTGTAGGATATACGAGTATATTATTCTGTTTCTGGAAGATGACCGATAAGACCGCGAAAAAAACAGCTATTATCTCTAAGGTGGTCATCGCATGAAAACCATTCATCAGGCCCTGGTAAATCTCATTCATGGGGTTAAAATTAAAACGAAAATGCGGAAGCAGTGGTAAATACCGCTTCCGCATCCCAATTATTTTTAAACTGTTTGTTTATTTCTCTCCAATCAGTATTCCGGAAACATTCCAGAAGCTCTGGCTGGTACCGGCAGGTTTTCCTTGCGGAATAGCCACGCGGAAGGTATGCAGGCCAGGTTTTACATCTGGTAGATTGATAAACACCGGTGTTGTTAAAGTGCCCGGGCACCAGTTACTGCGACTCAGGTCAGAAGAAGACAAGCCATCTCCGAAGTTGCCCGAAGCCGGATTAGAGAAACGGTAGGTAGCACAATCCGTACGCCATGGAATAAAGTGGTATACACGTTGGTTATCCACAAAAATTTCATTCTGCTTAGGATTGAACTCATCACCGCCGCCCCAGCCACCGTGGCCGGTGGTGAGGTAACGCAGCTGCAGGCTTTTCAGGCCTTCAGGGATGTTCACCGTAACGGTCAGGCTATCTTTATCAAACAGGGTAGCGTATTCCTGTCCGGCCATTTCCATGACGTTGGTGGTGTTGAATATTGGCATTACCCACTTGCCTTTGCCGGTGGTATCGGCATCTGCGTCAGCAGGGTAGTATTTAAAGCTGAGACTTACTTTATGCCCGCCTTTATCGTAGTTACCGATGTAAACACCGATCAGCGCTTCCCCTTGCAGGGCGTCCTGCAGTTCGGTGACATCCTGTTTATAGATCACGGAGTCGGCCCAGTGGTAGCCTTTGATTTTCACCTGGTCGTTGAACTGGCGTACGCCGAAAGGCGTGAAAAAGCGCATGATTTCAAGGGTAGGCGTATAATGCGGCGTGGCCACCATTCCCTGGTATTTTTTGCCGTTCCTGTCCTGGAATATCGGCAGCACAGCAGCGCCTTTGGTAAGACCGTCGAGGAAAGTGGTATCGCCGGTAACAGGGATCATAAATACAGAACCGGTGCGGTCGTAGGCGTCGCCATTGGAATATTGTACCAGTTCAGCGAAGAGGGACTGTCCTTTCTTTGGTGCTGGCAGTTTAACGCGTTTTACGATCACGGTGCCGCCGGCAAAGTGGAAGGTTTTGTCCAGCTCCGTGATGGCGGGATTAGGTGTATTATTTCCCCAGGAGATCTGTTCGTTTTGGAAGATGGGGAGCGTAGTATACCTGCTGTCGATCACAGCGCGGGTATAGGCGGCATCATCTACCTGCTGGCCCAGGTTAGCAGGCCACGACAGCTCCTGCGGCGTCACTTTGCGGTATTCAATTTTGCGTGCGATGGTTTCGCTGTTGCCATTACGAACGATGCGGAGCACCAGGCCGAGATCAGGGCCATAGCTGAGGAAGGGCGTGCCTTTCAGCTGTACCGCGTTGGTATACCATACTTCGATGGTATTGGAACGTACGAAGAGTTTGGCTTTTTTACAAGGCAGACCCAGTATGGTGGCAGTATCCGGGAGCAGTTCCGGCTGCGGATGATCCTTAAATGGTTTCTTCAGCGTGTATACATCACCGTTGGACAGGGAAAGTACCTGCAGGGTGCTGTTATCGCTGTAATCGAGGTATTGCTGTTCTTTTTGTGTTTTGCCACCGGGCAGGAGGTGGGCTTTGCCATGGTCGATAACGAGTTTAAGACCTTCGCCAGCGGAAGGTTTACCGTTATTGACATATCCATAGGTAATGACGGCTACAGTACTGTCTGTTTTCTTTTTCTGGGCGGCAGTTGGCAGGGCCGCGGCCAGCATAACACCAGCTAAAATTCCTTTCATTGTTACTTGTGTGTTTAGGACTCCAAATAACAATATTAATTAAAAAAGCACAGTCCTTGCGACTGTGCTTCAATTTAACACTATCATTCACTCAACTATGGCTTATTCTGCTTCTGCCACTACTTCCTTCACTTCAGGGATCATACGCTTCATCATGCCTTCGATACCGGCTTTCAGCGTAATCATTGAAGATGGGCAGCCTGAGCAGGAACCTTGTAACATCAGTTTCACCGTACCGTCGTGATAATCTTTGAACTGGATAGCACCGCCATCCATTTCTACGGCTGGTTTCACGTAGTTTTCCAACAGTTCCTTAATACGTTTTACCACATCGCTGTCATCCGCGCTCACAGTGTTGCTGGCCGTAGCCTTGGTAACAACCACTTCTTCCTCGTTCACAACAGGACGGTTATCCTCCAGGTATTCCTTCAGGAAGGCTTTGATGGTAGGGATAACATCACTCCAGTCTGTTTCACTGGTTTTGGTAAGCGTGATAAAATTAGCCATGATAAACACACCTCTGATGAAAGGGAAACTGAAGAGTTCCACTGCTAAAGGAGATGGTTTTGCGCTGGCTTCATCCGGAAAATCAATGCTTTTACCTGGATACAGGAGTTTGTTGGCTACAAACTTCATTGTTTCCGGGTTAGGTGTCATTTCCGTGTATATGCTGATAATGGGATTTCCTGTTTTAATCATTGTATCCATATTTACCGGGCAAAGGTAACATTTTTAGTGCAGATTCAGGTCTAAAATGGCTATCTATGCCATCGAATTTTACAATATCATTATAGGTAAAACTGATCGGAGACGGCGATTTTACGACGGAATCCGGCCAATGTCGCTGTGGAACCAGACTTCCTGTTACATTCGCTTATTCCGCAATATGAAAATGTTCTGGCAGAAATTCCGTTTCGCGCAAAAAAGGCGGGTATGAATTCCCGAATGGATTAAATGCGGCGGTCAGTTATTTTTTCCGGAGAGAAGATACAGGCAGCTATTTCACATTATATTAACAAAAAACGACATTTATTTATTTGTTTTACTGTGCTACTTTTGTAATAGATATGCAACAGGTAAAAACGCTTAAAGCACGCAAACGCATCGCATTAATTGCGCACGATCATAAGAAAGCCGAATTGATTGAATGGGCAACTTACAACAAGGTTGTTCTGAGTCGCCATGAGTTATATGCTACCGGCACCACCGGTAAGCTGATAGAGCAGGCACTGGATGTATCCGTACGTAAGCTGCTTAGCGGACCACTTGGTGGCGACCAGCAGATAGGAGCGCTGGTAGCAGAAGGCGCCCTGGATGTGATCATCTTCTTCTGGGACCCAATGGAAGCTTTGCCCCACGACCCCGATATTAAAGCACTCCTGCGACTCGGCGTTGTTTGGAATATTCCAATCGCCAACAACAGATCCACCGCAGATTTCCTGCTGACATCACCATTGATGCACGAGGATTATGAAGTGATTTTACCAGACTACGCACAGTACCTGGGCAGGAAAGTATAATAGTTCCCTTTTTCTGATTCTTATCAATGCTGCCTGAAACCAGGGAGTTTACAGGAAATTTCTGCAAAAAAAATATTGCGGGAAGGGGAGAAGTGTGTGCCGGAGGTTTTGATTTTCAATTCACAATTCATGATTCATAAATCGTGAATTTAATAATATATTCTTCCTCACAACTCACTGATTTTTATTACGAAGCCATTTCTCCCTGAAGAATTTTCCGTATTTTAAGATAAAGCTTCGGGAATGAGAATCTTATGCGCCGTTATTATAACGTGTATACTGTGCTCTTTCAGACAAAACGCCCAGGCACAGGCAGACAGTGTAAAAGCCAGAAATCAGGCTGCAGCCGACACCCAACTGGTCATCACAACGGCCTGGCTGCGGGAAACCGACTCCATTATCAAAGCTGATTCCACGGAGAAACAGACCATGCTCAACCAGCTTGAGTCGCTCAAATCCTCCAATGATCTCAAAAAACAAAAAGAATTACAGGAAAAACTGGCCGTCTTTCAGCAGGCCGATTCCCTGAAAAAGCAACAGCAGCTACAGCGCATACAGCGCCTGCGCGCCACGCAAAAAGGTATTCCGGTTGTCCCGTTCCAAGATACGCTCTACTACGTCTACAATAAACTCGGCCCCTTATTACCCAGCGAAAGAGCCGCCAATACCGAACGTAAAATCCGGCAACTGGCCGATGATCCCATGTTCAGTAAAGATTCTATTCTGGCTATCAATAATGAAAATAATATAGATATTGTTTATGGAGAGATTATCCTTTCCACCATCACCAATGATGATGCACTGTGGATGGACAAAGACAAACCGGCACTGGCACAAGCCCGTATACAAGCCATTGCCGCCTCCATAGAAAAGTACCAGGAAGAAAACAGCTGGAAAAGCCTGCTCATAAGAATCGGACTACTCATCGCTATACTGCTGGTTTTCGCCGGACTGGTATATCTTATTAACCGCGTATTTCGTCGCATACGGAAACGCATAAACGAAAAAAAAGAACGCTACTTCAAAGGGCTGAAAGTACAGGGCTACGCCATCCTGAACCCAGAGAAACAGCTGAACGTCGCCTACAGCGCACTTCGTATAGTCCGCATCGTTATCGTGCTGCTGATGTTCTATCTCACGCTTCCCATTATCTTCAGCATCTTCCCCTGGACAAAAGGTATCGCCAATAGCCTCATACAATGGACACTCGCGCCCGTCAGATCTATTTTGAACAGCGTGCTTCATTATCTGCCTAAATTATTGACTATAATTGTAATATACATAGTAACAAGGTATATAGTAAAAGGGGTGGACTACCTCGCCAAAGAAATAGCTATCGGCAATTTTGTGATCAAAGGGTTTTATGCCGACTGGGCAAGACCTACCGCCAGTGGCATAAAATTTCTGCTGTACGCATTCATGTTTGTGATCATCTTTCCCTATCTGCCAGGAGCAGATTCTAAAATATTTCAGGGGGTTTCTGTATTCCTGGGTATCCTGTTTTCTCTTGGATCATCTTCTGCCATATCCAATATCATTGCGGGTTTTGTAATTACGTATATGCGTCCGTTTAAGATAGGAGATAAGATCAAAATAGGGGAGATAACCGGCGTGGTCATAGAAAAATCGTTATTGGTAACAAGACTCAGGACGATTACAAATGAAGAGATCACCGTTCCAAACGCCAGTATACTCAATGGACATACGATCAATTATTCCTCTGCCAGCAAAGATCTTGGTCTGATACTGCACACCAGCGTGACTATTGGTTATGACGCCCCCTGGAAAACCGTACATGAACTGCTGATCAACGCAGCCCTCGCCACTGAACATATCTCTAAAGACAAGCCCCCATTTGTTTTACAGACAGCGCTGGGCGATTTTGCCGTTACCTACGAAATCAACGCCTACACAGATCAGGTCAAACTCATGCCTGAAATATATTCTGAGCTTCACCAAAACATTCAGGATAAATTTAACGAAGCAGGCGTGGAGATCATGTCGCCCAACTATTTTGCACACCGAAACGGCGCCTCCTCCACGATTCCAGCCGAATATCAAAACAAGCAAAAACCAGATGATACCTTTAAGGTGTCTGTAGAAAAAGGAGAATAGTTATATCTTTGCGGCTGATTTGTTAAACCCAAATATTTATTTTTATGCCTTACATTATGGTCGATATCGAGGCCGATGGCCCGATTCCCGGCGATTATTCCATGATTAGCTTTGGAGCTGTTGTTGTAGAAGAATCTCTCAGCGAAACTTTTTACGGACAACTGAAACCTATTTCTTCCCAATTTATTCCCGAAGCACTCGCCGTTTCCGGCTTTTCCAGGGAAGAAACTTTAACATTCGAAGACCCTGCCAGGGTAATGCAAAATTTCAGCACATGGCTGAAAAAACAAGCCCACAAAGGCCAGCCAAGGTTTATCAGCGATAATAACGGTTTCGACTGGATGTTCATTTGCTGGTACCTGCATCATTTTACCGGCGCCAATCCATTTGGCCACAGCAGCCAGAACCTCGGCAGTTTGTACAAAGGACTGGTCAATGATGCATCCAAAAACTTCAAACACCTCCGCGTACGCAAGCATACCCATCACCCCGTTGATGACGCTATCGGGAATGCGGAAGCACTGCTCACCATGAAAAAAGAATTAAAGTTCAACATAAAATTGTAAACAGTATATAGTAAACAGAACAACATCTCCGTTATACGTGTAGACTAGTAATCAAATAATTAGGGTCTCTCACAATGGGTTTTCCTATTTTCGCAGTATACGTATTTAAACAAGGCAGATGTTGAAGCAATTATTAGCTGGTGCGATCTTACTGATGGGCATTATGCAGCAGGCCTGGGCGCAATTACCGCCCAAAAGGGAAATGAGAGCCGTTTGGGTAGCCACGGTCGAAAACATCGACTGGCCGTCCAGGAGAGGCCTGAGTTCGGACCAGCAGAAGCAGGAATTTATTACGCTGCTGGACCAGATGCAGCGAAACGGTATGAATGCAGTGGTTGTTCAGATAAGACCTGCCGCTGACGCATTCTACCCTTCGCAGTATGAACCATGGTCCGAATACCTCACCGGACAGCAGGGCAAACCGCCTTTTCCGTATTATGATCCGCTACAGTTCATGATAGAGGAAACGCATAAGCGCGGGATGGAATTTCATGCCTGGTTCAATCCTTATCGTGCAGTCTTTAGCGTTAGTCGCAGCACCATTGCCGCGGATCATATCACACGTCTGAAGCCACAATGGTTCGTAACCTACGATGGCAAGAAATATTTTGACCCTGGCGTACCGGAAGTGCGCGACTATGTTACTTCTATCATCAAAGACGTGGTAAAACGCTATGATGTGGATGCCATTCACTTCGACGATTACTTCTATCCATATCGTGTTCCGGGAAAAGAGTTCCCTGACAACACTTCCTATCGCCTTTATGGCGGCAACATGATGAAAGACGACTGGCGCAGGGCCAATGTGGACGCTATCATCGAAAAGCTGAGCAAAGCCATCAAAGCAGAAAAGCCTTACGTAAAGTTTGGTATCAGTCCTTTTGGTGTATGGCGCAATCGCGACCGCGATCCCGAAGGTTCGTATACCCGTGGAGGCATGTCGAACTACGACGACCTGTATGCAGACGTGGTGAAATGGCTGAAGAAGGGATGGATAGATTATGTAACGCCGCAACTGTATTGGGAGAGAGGGCACAGGCTGGTTGACTACGAGATTTTGCTGAACTGGTGGAGTCAGCATGGTTATGGCCGCCAGGTGTATATTGGGCATGGCGTATACAAAATCAACAGCAATGCCATCTGGAAGAATCCGAATGAGATCCCTTCCCAGATTGAAGAAGCGCGTACCCTCAATACTGTACAAGGCAGCTTCTTCTATAGTGCGAAATCTTTTGCCGGCAATCCGCTGGGCCTGGAAGACACATTACGCTATCATCTTTATAAATACCCGGCCTTACGTCCAACGATGGACTGGTTGCCTAATATGGCTCCTGAGTCGCCTTATTTCGATGACGCCTTCGAGCGTCCCGGCTACCTGGAAATCCATTGGTCTGACGGTGATACCACCGGCCATACCAAACAATATGTATTATATAGATTTGAACAGAACGAGAGCATCAACCTGACTGATCCGACCAAGATCTTAGCCATACTGCCACAGACCTCCGATCCGGAGTATAAAGACCGCAGCTATGTAAAAGGGAAGGATTACACTTATGTGCTTACGGCGCTCGACAGATTACAGAATGAGAGTCTGGCCAGTGAGCCACTACGTATACGCCTGAACGGAAATAAGGTGGACATCTTCTTTGAACAATAACCGGACAACCGGTGCATACTAAAAGATGTATGCACCGGTTTCCATATCGATAGCCGTTGCCTCTGGCTGTATAAACAAAGAGGGATAGGCATCTGCCGGAAGAATCAATGTTGACCCTTTTCCAGCGGCCAACGCCCCCAGGATTCCGCCCCCAAACGCAACAGCCGTATTTAGTCGCTGCGCATTACCGATGTAGGAAGAAATTATATAGCCGTATTGATATTTTTCCAGCGCAATCAATCCTCTCACGTCGTATTTATACACCACCCCACCTTTTACCACAGCCCAGTAGTCGATTGTCTTGCCTGTGGAGTCTTTCACCAGCGTTTTCCGTTTTACTTTTTCAACAGTAAAACTGGTGATAGCAGGTGTATTATTTTTCAGATCATTGTACTGTAGATATACACCGTCTTTCATTTTTTCGGTGAGAATAGGCAAGGCTCGCTTTTGCTGGTATTGCCCCATAATTTGCTCGTGCGTAAACATGCCTCCATTACTTGCAAAAGCAGAGTCCAGTTTATCCATGCTTAATTGCATCAGTTTATCCATTGCAGACGCAATATGATTTTTATGCTTATGCGTAACATCCATACCTGCGCTTCTGGTAACAATATCGTAGGTAAATACAGGCAGATAGCTGATTCCATCTTTTGTTACAAACGAGGTGCCTTTGAACCTGAAGAAGCCGTCTTCGTTCATAGGGTTAGTCTTTTCACCCACGCGGAGTGCTTCAATTACCCATAACATACGCAGGCCTTCGTTTTTAAACAGATGACCAAATGCTGATTGGGTATAGTCCTGTAGATAGCTGGTGACAGGTTTATCCGGCACCGCAACAGCGCGATCGTTCAGAAGGCCTACCTGAGCAAAGCCAAGATGAAGGCTATCCCATAAAAACTGCGTTACTTCTATCCCGGCAACAGGGTATTTTGGATTTAGTTTAATGTCTTTTTTAGTGTCACTCAGCGTGATTTTTCGCGATAAAACGGTATCCACTGTTTGCGCCATTGCAACTTTTGCAACTAATACCAGTGCAATAACCATTAAGGTTTTAAAATTCTTCTTTCCGGGCATAGATAGCTAAATCGATCGTATTAAAACGTGTAAAAGTAGTTTTGTGTTAAAAAATTAATGCACCGGTTTCCATATCGATAGCTGTGCCGGCTGGCTGCGGATTCAGATCCGGAAATGCGTCAGCAACTATCAGTTGCACCGTCCCGGCCACTACAGCGCTCGCTGCACCTCCGCCGAAAGCAGACCATATGATTGCCGAATTTCTTTTCTTCGCATTGTCCAGGTATTTGGTAAGAATGTAACCATCCTGGTTTTTAGAGAGCGGCATTACGGTGTAGCCCACATTTTTGAATACGACCCCAGCTTTTACTGCACCCCAGCATTCAATATGGTTACCGCTTTTATCAGCTACAAAAACTTTGCGTTTTTCTTTTTTAAATTCAAAATCTGTTGCTGTTGGCTGGTTATTTTTAAAATCAGCAAAGGTGAGATATACACCTTCTTTGAGGGAGTCTTTCAGTGCCGGTACATTGCGTTTGGCCTCATAAATAGCGAGGATACCCTGACGGGAAAGGGCAGGAGACGAAGAGGATGCCAGGTTGCCGAGTCCGGCTACAGATGCATCTACCAGTTCTTGTATTGCATTGGCAATATTGGACTTATGCTTATGCGTAACATCCATGCCACCGTTTGATTTAACGATATTCACAGTGGCCAGTTCCTTATAATTTTCTCCATCAGCGGAACCGTAGGTAGTGCCTTTAAAGTGGATATAAGCCTTTTCACTCATGGCACCTGTTTTTTCCGCGATGCGCAATGCTTCTACCACCATCAGTACCTGTATGCCGCCGGGCTGGTATAAGTGACCGTAGGCGTTATTCACATGTGTCTGCATCCAGCTGGTAGCATCCAATTCAGGAATGGCCACTACCATACTGTTCATCATTCCTTTCTGCGCATAACCGATGTGGGTGCTATCCCACAGGTACTGCACCACTTGTATTTTCCCCAATGGCTGACCGGAAACAGACTGTAAATTTCTTTTGCTTTCACTTAGGCTGATCCTGACCGTTTTTACTTCTTTAACGGCGGCGGTATCCTGTGCATAGGTTGCGTCCTGTGCTGCAGCGGCTATTGCCATGGTTGATAACAGGAGCGTGACAGAAAGGAATTTGATTGACATAGCATGTAGATATAGGTTACTAATTACTGTTGGCTTCGGTTCAAAGGTATAGGTTCCGAAGTCATTGCAAAACATTTTGGGAAGATTTTCCGGTAGACACAGGGAGCAAGTAACATACATATATTATTATCCTCTCATTATTATATTTTTTAACATAACTAGATAATTTTAACGGTGGAAAGCCGCCACTGTATGATATTTTAATAGATTCAGGTACAATTTTCCCATTAACGGGTACCGGGTAATTTTCTATTTGCGGGAAGTCACTGTCAGCGCAATGTCCGGGGGATACCCTCGCACCCATCTTTTTTCAAAAAATTCAAATCATTTCAAAGAATTTTTCAATTTTTCTAAATTTTAGGACTATAACAAAAGTTTGTATAAAAAAAGTCGCATTCCTTTAGTATCTTTAAACCGTTCCCGAAACATATCGTACACCATCACCCAACGGCGCAAGTCACATGGGGAAAGTGTGCCTAAGAATAAAATCTAAATCAATGGATGAAGTGAAGCAAACGCAAGGTTTATACCGTCCTGAATTTGAACATGATGCCTGCGGAACAGGTTTTACCGCCCATATTAAGGGGCGTAAATCCCACCATATTATTAGTGATGCGCTTACCATGTTAGAGAACATGGAACACCGCGGAGCCTGCGGCTGTGAGCAAAACACTGGTGATGGTGCAGGAATCCTGTTTCAGCTGCCACATGAGTTTTTGTATGACGAGTGTCTGAAGCTGGGCATTCGTTTACCGGAATTTGGTAAATACGGTGTAGGGATGATTTTCTTCCCTAAAGAACCTCGTTGGCGCGAAGAGTGCCGTGAAATCCTGGAACGCAGCGCGGAAAAGCTGGGCCTGGAAATTCTTGGCTACCGCAAGGTGCCTGTGCGCCCCGATGGTATCGGTGAAAGCGCCCTCTCTGTAGAACCTGAAATCGAACAGGTATTTATCGCCTGTCCTTTTAATATTAGTGATGTAGAGACATTCGAACGTAAGCTCTACGTACTCCGCAACTACGTATCTAAAACAGTACGTAACACCGTTCCTAAAGAAAAGGCGCTGTTCTACGTTGCTTCACTCTCTACTAAAACCATCGTTTATAAAGGTCAGCTGACTACCTACCAGGTACGTCATTATTACCCGGACCTTTCCGACGAGAAAATGGTGTCAGCATTTGCGCTGATCCATAGCCGTTTTGCAACCAATACCTTCCCTAGCTGGCGCCTGGCGCACCCTTACAGGTATATCGCACACAACGGTGAAATCAATACTTTAAAAGGTAACCTCAACTGGCTCCGTGCCGGCGAAAGAGATTTCGTTTCCAAATATTTCAGTGCTGAAGAAATGGAAATGCTGCTTCCTATCGTGGAAGAAGGCCAGTCCGACTCTGCCAGCCTCGACAACGTAATTGAACTGCTGACTTTATCCGGCCGTTCCCTCCCTCATGTAATGATGATGCTGGTTCCGGAAGCATGGGACGGCAATGAGGATATGGACCCGGTTAAAAAGGCATTCTACGAATACCATGCTTCCCTGATGGAGCCATGGGATGGTCCTGCTTCTATCTCTTTCACAGATGGTAAGATCATCGGTGCTACGCTGGACCGTAACGGTCTTCGCCCAAGCCGCTTCGTAGTTACCAAAGACGACCGCGTAATCATGGCTTCTGAAGCAGGTGTATTACCGATCGATCCTAAAAATGTTAAAGAAAAAGGCCGCCTGCAACCTGGTAAAATGTTTATCGTAGACATGGAGCAGGGCCGTATCATTGGTGATGAAGAGCTGAAACAACAGATCTGCTCTCAGCAACCATATGGCGAGTGGCTGAATAAATATAAAATCCGCCTGGAAGAACTGCCTGAACCTCGTGTAACTTTTACTCACCTGGAACATGAGCAGATCTTTAAATACCAACGTGCTTTCGGATATACTACAGAAGACCTGAACACTATCATTGCGCCAATGGCCATCGATGGTAAGGAACCTATCGGTTCTATGGGTACAGATGCGCCACTGGCTGTATTAAGCAACCAGCCGCAACATCTCTGTAACTACTTCAAGCAGTTGTTTGCCCAGGTTACCAACCCGCCAATCGACCCTATCAGAGAGAAACTGGTGATGTCCCTGGCCACTTTCGTTGGTAACAATGGTAACCTGCTGGATGAAGATCCACTGCACTGCCACGGCTTAGCACTGAATCACCCGATTCTTAATAACTACGAACTGGAGAAAATCCGCAGTATTGATACCGGTCTGTTCCAGGCTAAAACCCTGCATACCTATTTCAAGGCGGATGGTAAACCTGGTTCTATTGAGAAAGGTCTGGCGAGATTATGCCGCTATGCGGTAGATGCGGTGGAAGATGGCTTTGAGGTAATCATTCTGTCTGACCGTGCGATCGACTCAGAGCATGCGGCTATTCCTTCTATCCTGGCTGCATCTGCCGTTCACCACCATCTGATCAGAAAAGGTTATCGTGGTCAGGTAGGACTGATCGTAGAAGCCGGTGATATCTGGGAAGTACATCACTTTGCTTGTCTCCTGGGCTTCGGCGTTACCGCTATCAACCCTTACCTGGCACTCAGCACCATCCGCGATATGAAGCTGAATGGCAAGCTGGATACCGATCAGGATGCAGACAAACTGAAGAAAAACTACATCAAAGCCGTATGTGAAGGCTTGCTGAAAGTATTCTCCAAAATGGGTATCTCTACCCTGCAATCTTACCAGGGTGCACAAATATTTGAGATCCTCGGTATCAACCAATCCGTGGTTGATAAATATTTCACTGGTGCTGTTTCCCGCATCCAGGGCTTAACTACAGATGATATTGCCCGTGAAACACTGGCAAAACACTGGGTAGGTTATGGCCGTAAGGAAACACCGGTACAACGCCTCACAGAAGGTGGTGTATACCAGTGGAAACGTAAAGGTGAATTCCATCTTTTCAATCCTAATACGATACACCTGCTGCAATATTCCACTCGTATGGGAGATTACAGCGTGTTTAAAAAATACTCTAAAGCTGTCAACGATCAGGCGGAGAAAGCATGTACCCTGCGTAGCATGTTCTCTTTCAAGCGTACCCGTCCTTCTATTTCTATTGATGAAGTAGAGCCGGCAAACGTGATCCTGAAACGTTTTGCAACAGGTGCGATGAGCTTCGGTTCCATCTCACATGAGGCACACTCCACACTGGCTATTGCCATGAACCGCATAGGTGCTAAAAGCAATACCGGTGAAGGGGGAGAAGATGAAATCCGCTACGAGCAGCTGCCAAACGGCGACTCTATGCGTTCTTCCATCAAACAGGTAGCCAGCGCACGTTTTGGTGTAACCAGTGAATATCTTACCAATGCAGATGAACTGCAGATTAAGATGGCACAAGGTGCGAAACCAGGCGAAGGTGGCCAGTTACCTGGTCATAAAGTAGATGAATGGATCGCGAAAGTAAGACACTCTACACCTGGTGTAGGTCTGATTTCTCCGCCTCCACACCACGATATCTATTCTATCGAGGATCTGGCACAGCTGATCTTTGACCTGAAAAATGCTAACCGCGCTGCACGTATCAGTGTGAAACTGGTATCTAAAGCCGGTGTAGGAACTATCGCTGCCGGCGTAGCCAAAGCACATGCCGATGTAGTACTGGTTTCAGGCTTCGATGGTGGTACCGGTGCATCTCCTATCAGTTCTATCAAACATGCGGGTCTGCCTTGGGAACTCGGCCTGGCTGAATCTCACCAGACACTCGTAAAAAATAAACTCCGCAGCCGTGTTGTTCTCCA